>NZ_JACVBG010000004.1:0-888983 GCF_014852215.1 Pseudomonas sp. PDM19
CGAACTCAGTAGTGAAACGACGCATCGCCGATGGTAGTGTGGAGTTTCTCCATGTGAGAGTAGGTCATCGTCAAGCTCCTATCCCAAGACCCCTGGTCAGCATCGCTGGCCGGGGGTTTTGCTTTTGTGGCGCGAAAAAGGACGCCGTTCGACATGGAAACGTTGATTTCTACCTTCATCCTGCTGGGTGTTCTGAGCCTGAGCGTCGGTCAGCTGCTCGCCTTCTGCCTGCTCGTGGCGCGGGCAGGGCCAGCTGCGATTCTCGCCCTGATCATCCCGGGTTTCGGCTTCTTTCTAGGGCGCCGGCACGGTATCTATAAATGGCTTCTGCTGCCTTACCTGGTGTGCATGGGCTGCTTCCTCGTCGCCATGATCATGGCCGGATGAGCGCCTGCAAATACTTGCCGCCTTAGCTGAGAGCAGGGCTCATAGCCCTCTAGAACAGCCATTTCAGCGTTATTCTCCCTTTCCTGCGGGTAGCGGTGTTCCTGTTACAAAGCCTCTGCTGCCACACTGATGGCATTTCATCCAACTGTCACATTCCAGTCATAGAGTCTTCATGCGGCCTGCCGATACTGGCCCCCGTTCCATCCAACCCCATTCTCCTTAAGGAGCAAGGCATGAAACTCAAGCGTTTGATGGCGGCCCTGACTTTTGTCGCTGCAGGCGTAGGCACCGCCAGTGCGGTAGCCGCGATCGATCCGGCCCTGCCGGACTACCAGAAAGCCAGCGGTGTGTCGGGCAACCTGTCGAGCGTCGGTTCCGACACTCTGGCCAACCTGATGACCATGTGGGCGGAAGAGTACAAGCGCCTGTACCCGAACGTTAACGTGCAGATCCAGGCCGCCGGTTCCTCCACCGCGCCGCCGGCTCTGACCGAAGGCACCGCCAACTTAGGTCCCATGAGCCGCAAGATGAAGGACGTCGAGCTGCAGGCCTTCGAACAGAAGTACGGCTACAAGCCGACCGCTGTTCCGGTTGCCGTGGATGCCCTGGCGATCTTCGTGCACAAGGACAACCCCATCAAGGGTCTGACCATGCAACAGGTCGACGCCATCTTCTCCTCCACCCGCCTGTGCGGCGGCAAGTCGGAAGTGAAGACCTGGGGTGACCTGGGCCTGACCGGCGACTGGGCCAACAAGCCCGTCCAGCTGTTCGGTCGCAACTCCGTCTCCGGCACCTACGGCTACTTCAAGGAAGAAGCCCTGTGCAAAGGCGACTACAAGCCGAACGTGAACGAGCAGCCGGGTTCGGCTTCCGTGGTTCAGTCGGTCAGCCAGTCCCTGAACGGCGTTGGCTACTCCGGTATCGGTTACAAGACCGCTAGCGTGAAGACCGTTGCCCTGGCCAAGAAGGAAGGCGGCGAGTTCATCGAAGACAACGAGGCGAATGCCCTGAACGGCACCTACCCGCTGTCGCGTTTCCTCTACGTCTACGTCAACAAGGCGCCAAACAAGCCGCTGAACCCGCTGGAAGCCCAGTTCCTGAAGATGGTGCTCTCCAAGACCGGCCAGCAGGTTGTCGTGAAAGACGGCTACATCCCGCTGCCGTCCAAAGTCGCCGAAAAAGCGATCAAGGACCTGGGTCTGTAATCAGCCCTTCAACCGGGCGGAGATCTCCGCCCGGCATGGGCTGACGCTTACTCGACCGAGCCCGCCAGCATGGCTCTGCTGGCGGGCTTTGTCGCGTCACCTCCATGTCATCTTTCTGTCATATAGGGCCGCTAGGGTGTCACTCCATGAACGACATGGCCAACTCCCCGATGACTTCTTCTCTCCCCGAGCGGATCGATTTCAATACGCCTGCCCTGCAGCGCAAGCGCCGTATCCGGGCGCTCAAGGATCGACTGACCCGTTGGTACGTCCTGGTCGGCGGGCTCGCCGTGCTGGCTGCCATTACCCTGATCTTCTTCTACCTCGCCTACGTCGTGCTGCCGCTGTTCCGCGGCGCCGAACTGGAGGCGCGTGACCCCCTCGCTCCGACCTGGCTGAAAACGGCCCAGGCGCCGCTGCTGCTGAGCATCGAAGAGCAGAACATGGTGGGCATGCGCGTCGCCGCCAACGGCGAAGTGGTGTTCTTCGACGCCAAGAAAGGCGACGAGATGGACCGCGTTGCGCTGAAGCTGCCCGCCGGCACCAGCGTCACCTCCATCGCCGAGGACCAGCCGGGTCATCCGACCGTCGCGCTGGGCCTGTCCAACGGCCAGGTGCTGGTGTTCAAGCACAACTACAAGGTCACCTACCCGGACAACAAGAAGACCATCACCCCGCACATCGACTATCCCTACGGCGAAGCGCCGATGAACCTGGATCCCCAGGGCCGTCCGCTGGAGCACGTGGCGATCGTCTCGGGTGACGACAGCCTGTTGCTGGCCGCGTCCACCGGCAGCGAGATGCTCCTGCTCGGCCTGACTCAGCAGGAAAACATGCTGACCGGCGAGAGCACCCTGCAGGAAGAACGCATCAACCTGCCGCAGATCGCCGATCCGGTGAAGGCCATCTACATGGACCCGCGCAAGCAGTGGCTCTATGTGCTCAATGGCCGCGCCCAGGCCGACGTGTTCGACCTGAACTCCCACCAGCTCAACGGCCGCTACAAGCTGCTGGATGACGCGTCCGCCGAAGTGACTGCCAGCAGCCAGCTGCTGGGTGGCATCTCGCTGATGGTCGGCGACTCCAAGGGCGGCATCAGCCAGTGGTTCATGGCCCGTGGCGAAGACGGCGAACCGCGCCTGTCCCACGTGCGTGATTTCAAGCTGGGCGACCAGCCGATCTCCAGCATCGCGCCGGAGCAGCGCCGCAAGGGCTTCCTGGCCATCGACAAGCAGGGCAACCTGGGCATTTTCCACAGCACCGCGCACCGTACGCTGCTGGTGGAGAACGTCGCGCCCTCCGCCGGCCCGATGGCCCTGTCGCCGCGCGCCAACCGACTGATCCTCGAGCAGGGCGGTGAGCTGCGTCGCTTCAGCCTGAGCAACCCGCACCCGGAAGTGTCATTCAGCGCGCTGTGGGGCAAGGTCTGGTACGAGAGCTACGACAAGCCGTCCTACGTTTGGCAGTCCACCGCCGCGACCACCGACTTCGAGCCCAAGCTGAGCCTGTCGCCGCTGACCTTCGGTACCCTGAAGGCCGCGTTCTACGCGATGATCCTCGCTGCTCCTCTGGCCATCGCCGCCGCCGTCTACACCGCCTACTTCATGGCTCCGGGCATGCGCCGCAAGGTGAAGCCGGTGATCGAGCTGATGGAAGCGCTGCCGACCGTGATCCTCGGCTTCTTCGCCGGCCTGTTCCTGGCGCCGTACGTCGAAGGCCACCTGCCGGGCATCTTCAGCCTGCTACTGCTTACCCCGCTGGGTATCCTCGCTGCCGGCCTGATCTGGAGCCGTCTGCCTGAGCGCATCCGCCTGAGCCTGCCGGCCGGCTGGGAAGCGGCGATCCTGATCCCCGTGGTCCTCGCCACCGGCGCCTTCGCCCTGTGGATGAGCCCGCACCTGGAGACCATGTTCTTCGGCGGCGACATGCGCCTGTGGATCAGCCATGACCTGGGCATCACCTACGACCAGCGCAACGCTCTGGTAGTGGGCCTGGCCATGGGCTTCGCGGTGATCCCGAACATCTTCTCCATCGCCGAAGACGCCATCTTCAGCGTGCCGCGCAGCCTGACCTACGGCTCCCTGGCCCTGGGCGCCACGCCCTGGCAGACGCTGACCCGCGTGGTGATCCTGACCGCCAGCCCGGGCATCTTCTCCGCGCTGATGATCGGCATGGGCCGCGCCGTGGGCGAGACCATGATCGTGCTGATGGCCACCGGCAACACCCCGGTCATGGACGTGAACATCTTCCAGGGCATGCGCACCCTCGCGGCGAACGTCGCGGTGGAAATGCCCGAGTCGGAGGTGGGCGGCACTCACTACCGCGTGCTGTTCCTCTCGGCACTGGTCCTGCTGTCCTTCACCTTCGTGATGAACACCCTGGCAGAGCTGATCCGTCAGCGCCTGCGCAAGAAATACGCGTCGCTCTAAGCGACGCCCGACGAGGCTACGTTCCGTGAAACAGAAACAGGAATCCGTCAAAGCGTGGTTTGCCAGCGGTTCTCCCTGGGTGTGGATGAACGCGGGTGCGGTGTCCATCGCCGTGATCATGACCATCGGCCTGCTCGCCGTGATCGCCGTGCGCGGTCTCGGCCACTTCTGGCCGGCGGATGTGATCGAAGCGACCTACACCGTCCCCGGTGAAGCGCCCAAGACCCTGATCGGCGAAGAAGTCCAGGTCGAGCAGGTGCCGCGCGAACGTCTGCGCGGCGCCGGTCTGCCGGTGCCGGACAATGGTCCGGAGTTCATGACCCGCGAACTGCTCAAGCTGGGCAACCGTGACCTCTACGGCAGCGACTTCTCCTGGGTGATCGGCGAGTGGCTGACCGACCGTCGTCACCCGGCAGACCTGGTCACCCTGGAGCGCCGCGAGTGGGGCAACTTCTATGGCTACCTGCTGAGCGTGAAGGAAAACGGCAAGGTGGTTGCCGAAGGTCCGGGCGCCATGGCCGAGCTGCAGACCCGTCTCAAGCGCGTTGATGAGCTCTACAGCAAGCTGTACCGGCTGGAGAAGAAGGACATTGGCGGCATCAACCATGGTCTGGAGCGCCTGCGCCTCAAGGAACGTGGCCTGCAGCTGAACAACAAGCTGGATGCCACCGCCGAGGCCGACATCGCCGCCGGCCGCGCCGAGCTGAACGCCCAGTACAAGGTGCTGGAAGAACAGCTCAACGGCCTGCACCAGGAGTTCAACCGCGACAGCATCGTCATGCGCGACGCCACCGGCCAGCAGACCGAAATCAGCGTCGGCAAGCTGGTGCATGCCTACCAGCCGAACCAGATGGGCGTGGCCACCAAACTGAGCTTCTACTTCAAGAAGCTGTGGGAATTCCTCAGCGATGACCCGCGTGAAGCCAACACCGAGGGCGGTATCTTCCCGGCCATCTTCGGCACCGTGATGATGACCCTGGTGATGGCCGTGATCGTCACCCCGTTCGGTGTGATCGCTGCCGTCTACCTGCGCGAGTACGCCCGCCAGGGCCTGCTGACCCGCATCATCCGCATCGCGGTGAACAACCTCGCGGGTGTTCCGGCGATCGTCTACGGCGTGTTCGGCCTGGGCTTCTTCGTCTACGTGCTGGGCGGCTCGCTCGACCGGATGTTCTTCCCCGAAGCCCTGCCGGCGCCGACCTTCGGCACGCCGGGGCTGTTCTGGGCCTCGCTGACCCTCGCCATCCTCGCGGTGCCGGTGGTGATCGTGGCCACCGAAGAAGGCCTGGCGCGCATCCCGCGGGCCACCCGAGAAGGCTCCCTCGCCCTGGGCGCAACCAAGGCCGAGACCCTGTGGAAAGTGGTCCTGCCGATGGCCAGCCCGGCGATGATGACCGGCCTGATCCTCGCCGTGGCCCGTGCCGCCGGTGAAGTGGCGCCGCTGATGCTGGTGGGCGTGGTGAAGCTGGCTCCGGCGCTGCCGGTGGACGGCAACTACCCGTACGTGCACCTGGACCAGAAGATCATGCACCTGGGCTTCCACATCTATGACGTCGGCTTCCAGAGCCCGAACGTCGAGGCCGCGCGCCCGCTGGTGTACGCCACCGCGCTGCTGCTGGTGATGGTGATCGCCCTGCTGAACTTCTCGGCCATCGCCATTCGTAACCGCCTGCGCGAAAAGTACAAGGCGCTGGAAAACTGATTCTGCAGGCGGCGGGCCGTGCCCGCCGCCTGGCCTCCCAAGGAGACTGAACATGCAACATGACACCGCATCCCACGGCATCGATATCGGCGCGCTCGGCCGCGGCGACCGCCATGGCATGAACCTGGAAAGCGAGACCGTCGCCCTCGAAGTGCCCGGCCTGAGCCTGTTCTACGGCGAAAAGCAGGCGCTGTTCGACGTCAGCATGAACATTCCCAAGCAGCGCGTGACCGCCTTCATCGGCCCGTCCGGCTGCGGCAAGTCGACCCTGCTGCGTTGCTTCAACCGCATGAACGACCTGGTCGATGGCTGCAACGTGAAGGGCGAGATCCTCCTGGACAGCCACAACATCTTCGCCAAGAACGTCGACGTCGCCGAACTGCGTCGCCGCGTCGGCATGGTGTTCCAGAAGCCCAACCCGTTCCCCAAGAGCATCTACGAGAACGTGGTGTACGGCCTGCGCATCCAGGGCATCAACAAGAAGCGCGTTCTCGACGAAGCCGTCGAGTGGGCGCTCAAGGGCGCTGCCCTGTGGGATGAAGTGAAGGATCGCCTGCACGAATCCGCCCTCGGCCTCTCCGGTGGCCAGCAGCAGCGTCTGGTCATTGCCCGCACCATCGCCGTGGAGCCGGAAGTCCTGCTGCTCGACGAACCCTGCTCGGCACTGGACCCGATCTCCACCCTGAAGATCGAAGAGCTGATCTACGAGCTGAAATCCAAGTTCACCATCGTCATCGTGACCCACAACATGCAGCAGGCCGCACGTGTCTCCGACTACACGGCGTTCATGTACATGGGCAAGCTGATCGAGTTCGGCGATACCGATACCCTGTTCACCAACCCGGCCAAGAAGCAGACCGAAGACTACATCACCGGTCGCTACGGCTAGTCTCGCGGTATTGCGTGCGCGGTAGAACTTCCCGGAGAACATCACAAGCCAGCGGCCCGGCGCCTGCGGCTTTCGCGGAGCGAACATGATCAACAAAGAAAGCCTCACCCACCACATCTCGCAGCAGTTCAACGCCGAACTGGAAGATGTGCGCAGCCACCTGCTGGCCATGGGCGGCCTGGTGGAGAAGCAGGTCAACGACGCGGTCAACGCGCTGATCGACGCCGACTCGGGCCTGGCCCAGCAGGTGCGCGAGATCGACGACCAGATCAACCAGATGGAGCGCAACATCGACGAGGAATGCCTGCGCATCCTCGCCCGCCGCCAGCCGGCTGCCTCCGACCTGCGCCTGATCATCAGCATCTCCAAGTCGGTGATCGACCTCGAGCGCATCGGCGACGAAGCCTCGAAGATCGCCCGCCGCGCCATTCAGCTGTGCGAGGAAGGCGAGTCGCCGCGCGGCTACGTCGAGGTGCGCCACATCGGCAACCAGGTGCGCAAGATGGTGCAGGAGGCGCTGGACGCCTTCGCCCGTTTCGACGCCGACCTCGCACTGTCGGTTGCGCAGTACGACAAGACCGTCGACCGCGAATACAAGACCGCCCTGCGCGAGCTGGTCACCTACATGATGGAAGACCCGCGTGCCATCTCCCGCGTGCTCAACGTCATCTGGGCGCTGCGTTCGCTGGAGCGCATCGGCGACCACGCGCGCAACATCGCCGAACTGGTGATCTACCTGGTGCGCGGCACCGACGTCCGCCACATCGGCCTGACTCGCATGAAGGAAGAGGTGCAGGGCACCGCTGGCAAGGCCGACAAGGCCGAATAAGCCAGACGCCCGTACCAGAACGGACCCGGCCATCGCGCCGGGTTCGTCATTTTATGGCCGAGCGGTCCCTCACCAATGGCATGTAGCCACCCGGCAAGGCTATCCTTCGCCCTATCGTTTTCGGGAGATGCCGATGGGCAAGGTCAGTGTGCTGGTCGTGGATGACGCTCCGTTCATCCGTGACCTGGTGAAGAAGGGACTGCGGGACCATTTCCCCGGTCTGCAGATCGAAGAAGCGGTCAACGGCCGCAAGGCGCAGCAGTTCCTCGCGCGCCAGGCCGTGGACCTGATCCTCTGCGACTGGGAGATGCCTGAGCTGTCGGGTATCGAGCTGCTTACCTGGTGCCGCGAGCAGGACCACCTGAAGACCACGCCCTTCATCATGGTCACCAGCCGCGGCGACAAGGACAACGTGGTGCAGGCCATCCAGGCCGGCGTCTCCGACTTCATCGGCAAGCCGTTCTCCAACGACCAGCTGGTGAGCAAGGTGAAGAAGGCGCTGTCGCGCGCCGGCAAGCTGGAAGCCCTCGCGGCCCAGGCGCCGCAGCGCAGCCTGGTCGGCTCCATGCCCAATGACTCCCTGGCTGCTCTCACCGGCGGCAAGGCCGAGGTAGTACGCCCGGCGGCCGCGCCCGCTGCGCCGCGCCCGGCGGCTCCGGCACCGGCTGCCGCCGCTCCGGCCGCCCGCAGTGGCGCCAAGGGTCAGCAAGGCCAGCTGCGCCTGCCCTCGGCGAGCCTGCCCTGTGTGATCAAGGCGCTCAGCCTCAAGGAAGCGCTGCTGGTGGTGAAGCGCGGTACGCCGCTGCCCCAGGTGCTGGAAAGCGCCGTGCTGGACCTGGAAGAAGACAGCGACGTCGCCCGCCTCAACGGCTACCTGCATGCCGTGGCAGCGCTGGAGCCCAAGCCGGACAGCGAGTGGCTGCAACTGACCTTCCGCTTCGTCGACCGCGACCCGCAGAAGCTCGACTACCTGTCCCGCCTGATCGCCCGCGGCAGCTCGCAGAAGCACTACGTGCCCGGCGCCTGATCCGGTTACAAATCCGCCCGCCGGCAACCGGGACTGTTTCACAGGCCGACCGGCGGCAGGTCGCGACACACGGGCGACGCTGCTAGTCTTGCCAGCGTCGCCATACCTATAACCAGAGTCGACATGCTAGGGCGCAGTATCCTCCTGTGCGGTCTTCTGGCCGCATCCGGGACGGCTTCGGCCGTGACCATCTACAAGTACACCGACGCCAATGGCGTGGTCACCTACACGGACAAGGCCGTGGCGGGTGCGGCTGTCTTCGTTTTCCGCGATCGCATGGTCGAGCACCTGGAAGAACAGGTGAAGCTGGAGACGAAGAAGCACGCCGGCGGCGAGACCCTGCAGGTGCGCAACGACCTGTACGCACCGGTGGAAGTCGAGCTGAGCGTGACCGGTGTGCAGAACGCCGTGGGCGCGCCGGAGCGGCCGATCCGCTGGGTGCTGCCGCCGCGCAGCTCGATTCGCCTCGCCACCCTGGCGCCGCTCGATCCCGCCAGGCCGCTGCGCTACAAGCCCAAGCTGCGCTATGCGCTGGGCGATCCGCGACTGACGCCGTTGTCCTACCAGTACGCGCTGCCATGGACCGGCGGGCCGTTCCGCCTGACCCAGGGCGCCAATGGCCGCTACAGCCACTTCACGCCCAAGGGCCGCTATGCCATGGATATCGCCATGCCGGTAGGCACGCCGATCATCGCGGCGCGCGGCGGTACCGTGGTGAAGGTCGAGAACGGCCAGAGCGGGCGCGGCAAGAACCCCTCCGGCAACTTCGTGCGGATACTGCATGACGACGGCACCATGGGTGTGTACCTGCACCTGATGCGCGGCTCGGTGCTGGTGCGCGAGGGCCAGCGCGTTGGTACCGGCACGCCGCTGGCGCAGTCGGGCAACACCGGCAATAGCAGCGGCCCGCACCTGCACTTCGTGGTGCAGCGCAACGTCGGCCTGGCGCTGGAGTCGATTCCCTACGACTTCTCCCAGCCGGTGGATACGCTGCCGAATTTCGCGGTGGTGAAGGGCAACTGATTCGCTTCTTTCGCGTCCGCGTGGGCACGCTTTACTGCATGCCCATGACGCATGGCGCAGACCTGTAGGAGCGGGCCATGCCCGCGATCGCGCGCATGGCGCGCTCCTGCAGTCGAGCATTTGCCAACGAAAAAGGCTGCCCGGGGGCAGCCTTTTTCATTCAGGGCAAAAGACTCAGTCGAGCTTCACCACCTTGGCGAGGACAATCTTCGGGCCTTTCATCTTCTTCACGATGATGCGCAGACCTTCGGTATCCAGCACTTCCTCTTCTTCCGGCACTCGCTTGAGGGTGTCGTAGACCAGGCCGGCGAGGGTGTCCGCCTCGACGTGGTCCAGGTCCAGGCCCAGCAGGCGTTCCAGCTTGAACAGTGGCGTGTCGCCGCGCACCAGCAGCTTGCCGGGCTGGTAGGCGACGATGCCGCGCTCGGCCTTGCGGTGTTCGTCCTGGATGTCACCGACCAGCACTTCCAGCACGTCTTCCATGGTCAGGTAGCCGACGACCTTGTGGTCGGCTTCCTCCACCAGCGCGAAGTGCGAGCCGCCCTGGCGGAACTGCTCCAGCAGGCGGGCCAGCGGCAGGTGCTTGGTGACCATTTCCAGCGGGTGGGTCAGCTCGTCGAGGTCGAAGGACTCCGGCAGGCTGTCCAGCGTGGCCAGGGCCAGCAGCAGGTCCTTGATGTGCAGCAGGCCGATGAACTCGCCATTCTCGCTGTCGTACACCGGGTAGCGGCTGTACTTGTGGCGGCGAATGGTGGCGAGGATGTCGTCCAGCGGGGCGCTGCGCTCCAGGAAGACCAGGTCCTCGCGGGAGTTGGCCCAGTCCACCACTTCCAGCTCGCCCAGCTCCACTGCCGAGGCCAGCACGCGCATGCCCTGGTCGCTGGGGTCGTGGGCGCGGCTGGAGTGCAGGATCAGCTTGAGCTCGTCACGGCTGTAGTGGTGCTCGTGGTGAGGGCCCGGCTCGCCTTGCCCGGCAATCTTCAGGATGGTGTTGGCGCTGGCGTTGAGCAGCCAGATCGCCGGGTACATCGCCCAGTAGAACAGGTACAGCGGCACCGCCGTCCACAGCGACAGCAGCTCCGGCTTGCGGATTGCCCAGGACTTGGGCGCCAGCTCGCCGACCACGATGTGCAGGTAGGAGATGATGAAGAACGCAGTGAAGAACGACACGCCGCGGATGACTTCCTCGGAGTGCACGCCGACCGCGGCCAGCAAGGGCTCCAGCAGCTCGGCGAAGGCCGGCTCGCCGACCCAGCCCAGGCCCAGTGAGGCGAGGGTGATGCCCAGCTGGCAGGCGGAGAGGTAGGCGTCGAGCTGGTTGTGCACCTTGCGCAGGATGGTGCCGCGCCAGCCGTGCTGGTTGGCGATGGTCTCCACGCGGGTCGAGCGCAGCTTGACCATGGCGAACTCGGCGGCGACGAAGAAACCGTTGAGCACGACGAGGAACAGGGCGAACAGGATCAGGCCGAAATCGGCGAAATAGGTGAGGAAGTTGCTACTAGGGGAAGGGTCCATGGTTCTGTTGGTTCAAGAATGGACGGACAAGAATGCGGTTCGCGGGGCCTGGCTGGCAAGCCCGTCTATACCAGAGTCGAAGTCGGACACCGTTATGCGCGGCTCTCGATCTGCTGCGGCGGGAAATGGCAGGTGAAGCTGCTGCCCTTGCCCGGCACGCTGCTGATGTCCAGGGTGCCGCGGTGGCGCAGCAGCACGTGCTTGACGATTGCCAGGCCCAGGCCGGTGCCGCCGGTGCTGGCATTGCGGCTGGAGTCGACGCGATAGAAGCGCTCGGTCAGGCGTGGCAGGTGCTTGGGATCGATGCCGATACCGCTGTCCTGCACGGCGAGGTGCGCGCCTTGCTCGTCGGCCCACCAGCGAATGCGGATCTCGCCTTCCTCGGGGGTGTACTTCACGGCGTTGAACACCAGGTTGGAGAAGGCGCTGCGCAGTTCGGCCTCGCTGCCCTTGAGCTTGACCTTCGAATCCGCCTCCAGGCTGATGCGATGGCTGCGCGCGCCGGACAGCGCCTGGGCGTCGTTGCGGATCGACAGCAGCATCAGGTCCACCGCCACCGGCTTGTTGTCCGCCGGGTAGTCGGTGGCTTCCAGCTTGGCCAGCAGGAGCAGGTCGTTGAGCAGGTTCTGCATGCGCCCGGCCTGCTGCTGCATCTGCTGCAGCGCGCGGGTCCAGCGCGGGTTCACGTCCTCGACGTTATCCAGCAGCGTCTCCAGGTAGCCGGCGATCACCGTCAATGGCGTGCGCAGTTCGTGGGAGACGTTGGCGACGAAGTCCTTGCGCATCTGCTCCAGTTGATGGACGCGGGTCACGTCGCGCACCAGCATCAGGTGCTCGCCGGCGCCATAGAGGGTGATGTGGAACTGCAGGCGCAGGTTGTCGTTGATCGGCGAGGAGAGCTCCAGCGGTTCGCGGTAGTCCTCGCCCTCGAAATATTCCTTGAAGCGCGGATGGCGCACCAGGTTGGTCACCGGCTGGCCGCCGTCCTGTGGGCTCTTCAGGCCCAGCAGGCGCTCGGCGGACTGGTTCCACCATTCCAGGTTGCCGTCGCGGTCGAGCAGGATCATGCCGTCGCGCAGCGCCGCGGTGGATTCCTGCATGCGGTCGATCACCGCCTGCAGGCGCCCGCGGGCGCGCTGGTTGCGTCGCTGCAGGTGGTAGATGCTGTCGAACACCTCGCCCCACAGGCCGTAGCCATCGGGCGGGGCTTCATCGGGCTGGTGGTTCTTCAGCCACTTGTGCAGGCGCAGCAGCTGCCAGGTCGACCAGCCGAGATAGCCCGCCAGCGCCACGGCGATGGCCCAGCCGTACTGGCCGGTGATCAGGCCGAGCAGCGCGCCGGCGGCTACGACTAGCAGCAGGTGGCGTATCAGCACGCCACTCCAGTTCTGGGTCACGAAATTCCGTTCCTTGTGCCCGCCAGATGAGAAGCCGGGTCAGCTTTTGGTCGAGAAACGATACCCGGTGCCGCGCACGGTCTGAACCAGATTTTCGTATACCTCGCCCAGGGCCTTGCGCAGACGGCGGATGTGCACGTCGACGGTGCGCTCCTCGACGTAGACGTTGCCGCCCCAGACCTGGTCCAGCAGCTGGCCGCGGGTGTAGGCGCGCTCCTGGTGGGTCATGAAGAACTGCAGCAGGCGGTATTCGGTCGGGCCCATCTCGGCGGGCTTGCCGTCGATGGTCACGCGGTGGCTGATCGGATCGAGCATCAGGCCGCCGACTTCGATCGGCGTTTCGCTGTCGCCGGCGCCGGTGCGGCGCAGCACGGCCTTCAGGCGGGCAACTAGTTCGCGCGGGGAGAAGGGCTTGGTGATGTAGTCATCCGCGCCGACTTCCAGACCCTGGATCTTGTTGTCCTCTTCGCCCTTGGCGGTGAGCATGATGATCGGGATCGCCGAGGTCAGCTCGTCGCGCTTGAGGCGGCGGGCCAGTTCGATGCCGGAGGTGCCCGGGAGCATCCAGTCGAGCAGGATCAGGTCCGGCTTGCGGTCGACGATCACCGCGTGAGCCGTCTGGGCGCTGTCGGCCTCCAGACATTCGTAGCCGGCCATCTCCAGGGCCACGGCGATCATTTCCCGGATCGGAGCTTCGTCATCGACGATGAGGATTGTCTTGCCAACCATGCTGAGGCCTCAGAATTTCTGTAATGCGCCGCATTAGATAACGGAAATATTTCATGAATGTGACACCGCGATGGTAGCTGAGCCTCGTGCCAGAGCGCTCGTCTATGCTCATGGGGTCGCCGCGCGCTTACCACGCGGCACAAGCGGAACCCACCGGCCTGGTCGGCGGTGTGCCCGGCAGAGAGCCTGCCGGAGTTTTGCGATGACGGTAGTGAGTGCGTTGTCGACGTCCCCTGGCCGGCCCTGCCTGCATTTCCGCCCGCCTTTGCGCCGGTGCTCGCGCCGTTTCCACCTCACCAGAGGAGAAGTGTTTATGAAACTGCTATTCCCGGCCCTGGCACTGGGCCTGATGCTGCCGGCGATGTCCGCCCTGGCCGCGGCGCCCGGCATGGAGAAGAACGGCATGCTGGTCGATGCCAAGGGCATGACGCTCTACACCTTCGACAAGGACAGTGGCGGCAAGTCGATGTGCAATGGCGGCTGCGCGCAGAACTGGCCGCCCCTGATGGCCTCAGCTGACGCCAAGGCGATGGGCGACTGGACCATGATCAAGCGCGAAGACGGCACCGTGCAGTGGGCCTACAAGGGCAAGCCGCTGTACACCTTCGTGCAGGACAAGAAGGCCGGCGACATGGCCGGCGAGGGCAAGATGGGCGTCTGGCACATGGCCAAGCCCTGATGTGATCCGCATTTCCCTGCAGGAGCGGGCCACGCCCGCGATCGCGCGCATGGTGCGCTCCTGCAGGGGCCCCGATCAGCGCAGGGCGAAGTCCAGCACGGTGCCGAGGAAGATCGCCAGCCCCGCCCAGTGGTTGTGCAGGAAGGCCTTGAAGCACTTCATCGGCTCGCGGTCGCGGGTCGAGTGGAACTGCCAGGCGAAGCAGCCCGCCGCCACGGCCAGACCCAGGTAGTAAGTCAGGTGCATCGCCAGCTTGTTGCCGGCCAGGATCAGCAGCAGGAGCATCAGGCCCTGCAGGCTCAGGTTGATCACCCGGTCGGCGTCGCCGAAGAGGATCGCCGTGGACTTCATGCCCATCTTCAGGTCGTCCTCGCGGTCGGTCATCGCGTAGTAGGTGTCGTACGCGACTGTCCACAGCACGTTGGCGAAGAACAGCAGCCAGGCCACCGCCGGCAGCGTGCCGCTGGCCGCGGTGAAGGCCATCGGGATACCCCAGGAGAACGCCGCGCCCAGCACCACCTGCGGGTAGTAGGTGTAGCGCTTCATGAAGGGGTAGAGCGCCGCTACCGCTGCGCCGCCGAAGGACAGCCAGATGGTCTGCTCATTGGTGCACAGCACCAGCAGGAAACTCAGCCCCAGCAGCGTGAAGAAGGCAATCCAGGCCTCGCGCACGGTGATCTTGCCGGTCGCCAGCGGGCGCGCCTTGGTGCGTTCGACATGGCCGTCGAGCTTGCGGTCGGCGAAGTCGTTGATCACGCAGCCAGCCATGCGCATCAACACGGTGCCGAGGATGAAGATCACCAGGTTCTTCACGCTCGGCACGCCGCCGCTGGCCATCCACAGCGCCCACAGTGTCGGCCAGAGCAGCAGGTAGATGCCGATCGGCTTGTCCATGCGCGTCAGCTGGATGAAGTCCCAGGCGCGGGGATGCAGGCGGGCGAGGGGTTTGATCAGGGCGACGAACATGGCGGCCTCCGGAAAACGATCCGGGAATTATACGGGCTGTTGTTCCACGCGGTGCCACAGCGATGGCAGGAAAACCTCGGCGACCAGCACGCCCAGGCCGTCGCGACTGAAGCAGGAGCGACGGCCCCACAGGCGCTCGGCGCGCACCTCCGCCGGCAGGCTCGCCGCTGGGTAGCGGCAGACCTCGATGGGGCCGCGCTGGAAGGCGCGGTCGCTGAACAGCAACTCACCCAGGGAGCGCGTGCCGAGCAGGCGCAGGTCGAAGCCCGAGCCTTCCAGCGCCGAGCGTGCGGCGACGCTGCGGGCAAATACCCAGGGTGTGCCGTGGCCTTTCAGGTAGACCTCGCGAACCCAGCCCTGGCTGCCGTCCGGCACACCCAGCGCGGCGCACTCGTCGGTACGCAGGCGGTGCCAGCCCTCGGCCAGCGGCTGCACGGCGAAGTTATCGGCGGAGAGAGCCGTCAGCCGGCGCGTCAGCGAGCCTTCGTCGAACAGCCAGTCCACGACCTGGGCGGCGGGAGCGGGGTGCAACTGGGCGGAAGTGAGCCAGCGGGGCGGATGGATCAGGGCGGCTTCGGGCACGGCTTGGACTGCGGTTGGCCAGGGACGCGGCAGCTTAACATGGCGCCTTTGCGCGGCCGATTGCGTTGTCCGCAAGAGTGCATTACGCCAGACCCCACCAAAGGTTTGGCCAGCCGCCCGGCGTTTTCCATGGGGCTTGCGCCGCAAGCCCATCGCCAGTACAAAGCCGGACATTGGATGCACCGACGTCCAAGCGACAAGAACATGAGGGTGATAGCTGATGAAGAAGTGGCAGTGCGTGGTTTGTGGCCTGATCTATGACGAGACCAAGGGCTGGCCGGAAGAGGGCATCGCCGCCGGTACCCGCTGGGAAGACGTGCCGGAAGACTGGCTGTGCCCCGATTGCGGCGTCGGCAAGCTGGATTTCGAGATGATCGAGATCGGCTGATCCTTGCCCGGATCGATTCCCGCGACGGCGGCCTTCGGGCCGCCGTCTGCGTTTGCGCACCCCGCAAGCCCGCGCCTGACGCGGTAGACTGGAGGCGCGCCGGGTTGACCCTGCTGACGGAGCCCGGCGTCGCGCCCGCCGTTGGCCGGTGCGCGCCGATACGTTAGCTTCACCGGGCAATCGCAGGAGGGCTTGGCTGATGCGCAAATGGCAATGCGTGGTCTGTGGCTTCATCTACGACGAGGCACTGGGCCTGCCGGACGAGGGCATCGCCCCCGGCACGCGCTGGGAGGACATCCCGGCGGACTGGGTGTGCCCGGATTGCGGCGTGGGCAAGATCGATTTCGAGATGATCGAAATCTCCTGAGCCCCTGCCCGAACGAATTTATGCGGCGGCCCCACGGCCGCCGTGCCGTCTTTACGAAATGGCGTGTTTTGAGGTGAGAGAGCAATGAGCGACAACGCACCGCTGGTGATCATCGGAACCGGCCTCGCCGGCTACAACCTCGCCCGCGAGTGGCGCAAGCTGGACAGCGAGACGCCGCTGCTGCTGATCACCGCCGACGACGGACGCTCCTACTCCAAGCCGATGCTCTCCACCGGCTTCTCCAAGGACAAGGACGCCGACGGCCTGGCCATGGCCGAGGCGGGCGCCATGGCCGACCAGCTCAAGGCGCGCATCCTCACCCATACCCGTGTCACCGGCATCGATCCGGGCCACCGGCGCATCTGGATCGGCGAGGAAGAGATCCACTACCGCGACCTCGTGCTGGCCTGGGGCGCCGAAACCATTCGAGTGCCGGTCGAGGGCGACGCCCAGGACCTGATCTTCCCGATCAACGACCTGGAAGACTACGCGCGCTTCCGCAGTGCCGCCGCCGGCAAGCGCCGCGTGCTGCTGCTGGGCGCCGGCCTGATCGGCTGCGAGTTCGCCAACGACCTCTCCAGCGGCGGCTACCAGCTCGACGTGGTGGCGCCCTGCGAGCAGGTCATGCCCGGCCTGCTCCATCCGGCCGCCGCCCAGGCGGTGCAGCAGGGGCTGGAAGGCCTCGGCGTGCGCTTCCACCTCGGCCCGGTGCTGAACAGCCTGGTGCGCGCTGGCGACGCCCTGGAAGCGCACCTCTCCGATGGCCAGGTGATCCCCTGCGACCTGGTCGTCTCCGCGGTCGGCCTGCGCCCGCGCATCGACCTGGCCGCCGCCGCCGGCCTGGATATCAATCGCGGCGTGATGGTGAACCGCGAACTGCGCACCTCCCACGCCAACATCTATGCCCTGGGCGACTGCGCCGAGGTCGACGGCCTCAACCTGCTCTATGTGATGCCGCTGATGTCCTGTGCCCGCGCGCTCGCGCAGACCCTGGCCGGCAAACCGACGCCGGTGGCCTACGGCGCCATGCCGGTGACCGTGAAGACGCCGGTGTGCCCGCTGGTGGTATCGCCGCCGCCGCGTGGCAGCGAGGGCGAATGGCGGGTGGAAGGCTCTGGCCCGGACCTCAAGGTGCTTTGCCGGGATACCGCCGGTCGATTGCTCGGCTATGCCCTGACCGGGGCCGCCGTGAGCGAAAAACTCTCCCTGAACAAGGAGTTGCCGGCACTACTGGCGTGACAGGCGTCGCCAATGGCGTTTTTGCCTTGGGAAAGTGCCCGCAAATTGTCAGACGATACTGGCGTACCAGCTTTCGGCGTGCCATTCTCCCCCCGTCTGCCGCAGCCTAGAGCCTGTACGGCAAGCCTGCGGTGCCTTGGGCGCTGTTGGGAAGACAGCACGGACACAACAACAACAAACCGTCAAAGAGGCATTTATGCGTAAACCAGAACTCGCCGCCGCGATCGCCGAGAAGGCCGACCTCACCAAAGAACAAGCCAACAAGGTGCTGAACGCGCTGCTGGATGAAATCACTGGCGCGCTCAACCGCAAGGACAGCGTTACCCTTGTCGGTTTCGGTACCTTCGTTCAGCGCCACCGTGGCGCCCGTACCGGCAAGAACCCGCAAACCGGCCAGCCGGTCAAGATCAAAGCCAGCAATACCGTTGCCTTCAAACCGGGCAAGGCGCTGAAAGACGCCGTCAACTGATCGCGTCTGACCCGGAGCCAGAGCGGCTCCGGGTTGCCTCCTCCAGTTACATAATCCCTCCAAAAGACCGGATGTAGTCCGTTTTCAAACTGGCTACAATGCGCAGACTATTGTCTCGAACGTCGAGGTTTGTGCATGAAATTCCGTCTACTCCTGTGGATGCTCGGTCGCCTGATGGCCAAGGCCAGCCGCGAAAACCCGGCGTTCCAGAAGCAGCTCGAAGGCAAGGACCTGGTGTTCCAGCTCCACACGCTCGACGGCAAGGTCGCCCGCCACTACATCGTCAAGGACCTCAAGGTCAGCGCCCGTCGCGGCACCCATCCGCAGCCGGCCTTCGCGCTGGGCTTCAAGGACGGCGCCTACGGCTTCGCCACCATGACCTCGAAGAACCCGCAGCTGGCCTTCATGCAGGGTATCCAGAACAAGGACATCCAGATCCAGGGCAACCCCGGCCTGGTGATCTGGTTCCAGGGCCTGGTGAAGTACCTCAAGCCGAAGAAGAAAGCCGCGCCGGGCAGCGACAAGAAAGCCGCCTGAGGCCCTTTCGACGAACAGAAAAAAGGCCCCTTCGAGGGGCCTTTTTCATGTCTGCATCGCGACGGCTTCAGCGTTGGTACATTCAATGCGCGGGATTGAACTGGCTGGCCAGCTCGCGCAGCACCGCTTCGGCGTCGAGCACCTTGCGCACGGCGTCTTCGGCCTTCTCGCGGGGGATGTCCAGGCGATCCAGCAGGTCCTGTGGAATGTCGGTCTCCGGGCCGCTACCGATGCCGTGGTTGCGCAGCAGGCGGGTCGCCAGACAGACCAGGTTGGCGTAGGCCGAGCAGTCACCGGCGTAGGACGGGTCGTGCTGGAAGCGCAGCGCGGTGTAGATCTCTTCCGGCATGTCCCAGGTGCGCATCAGCCAGGCGCCGATCTGCTCACGGGTGATGCCCAGCAGGTGCTGCTCGACGAGGTTGTGCTCGACGTGCGGGTTCACCTCCAGATGCCGGCAGATCAGCGAGAAATGCGGCGGGAAGATGTGTGCCAGGACCAGGTAGCCAATGCTGTGCAGCAGGCCGCCGAGATAGGTCAGGCCGGCTTCCGGGCGCTCGGCGCGCGGCACGGCACGGGTCAGGCCCTCGATCACCGCGGCGGTGTAGATCGCCTGGTGCCAGTAGGGCGTGGCGTGCTGCGGCTGGTCCTTGGGCAGGCTCAGGGTCTTGCCCAGGGCCAGGCCCAGGGCGAGGTTGATCACCAGGTCGAAGCCCAGTACGCGGACGATGGCGTCCTCCACCGAGCGGATCTTGCCGGGCGCGGCGTAGTAGGGCGAGGCCGCCCAGCTGACGACCTGCGCGGCCAGCGCCGGGTCGGTCTCCACCACGCCGGTGATGTCGTCCACGGTGGCGTTGGGGTCGACGCGCAGCTTGATGATCTTCTGTGCGGTTTCCGGCAGCGGCGGAATCTCGATGGTTTCCTCGAGGCGCTGCTGGATGCGGCGGGCGGTGAACGCCTGCACGGCCTGGGTGATTTCCTTGCGGTCGTCGTCCGGGCGGTCGAGGTTCGGCCGGATCGATTCCAGCGCCACGCCGAAGCGCGCCGCGCTGGCTTTCTCCAGCAGGCTGCGGAAGGACGCGGTGGGAATCTCCAGCAACGTGCCGGCTGCGCCGGACTCGATCAGCAGCTGGGGTTCCTGCAGCAGGCGCTCGTCATACAGGCACGGCGAGCTGGTCAGCGGCGGCAGCGCCGGCAGGCGGCCGAGCTGGTGCTTGCCGAGCATGCGCTCCAGGCGATCGGGCTTGACCGCCACCAGCTTGCGGCCGGTGAGTTCGGCCAGGCGGTTCAGGTCCAGCAGCTGGCTTTGCGGGAACAGCACCAGCAGGGTGCCGACGGCATCTTCCAGCAGGCTGGCCTGTACCCGGCGCGAGGCCGCAAGCGTAGTGACATCGCAGACTTCGCGAGACGGTATGCCCAGCTTGGCGAGCAGCTGCAGGATGACCTCTGGGGCCTGCGAGGAGTCGGATGGGGCGCGTGCGGCGTCGCTCATGAATGTGATCCGGTTATCAACGGCTGGGTCGGAGTATAACCACGCAGTCAGCGTGACCGAGCAGTCAACTGACCGATGAAAGTGAAATAGATCACACTTGTCCGTATTGCTGCCCGTGTCTCAGCCAGCGTGCCAGCAACGGGCTGACCGATTGCGGCCAGTGTGCCAGCAGGGCCTGGGCGGCATCGCGCACCGCCGGCAGCAGGTCGGCGTCGCGCATCAGGTCGGCCACCTTGAATTGCAGCAGGCCCGTCTGGCGGGTGCCGAGCATTTCGCCGGGGCCGCGCAGCTCCAGGTCCTTTTCGGCGATGACGAAGCCGTCGCAGGTCTCGCGCATGATCCCCAGGCGCTCGCGGCCGATCTGCGACAGCGGCGGGTGGTAGAGCAGCACGCAGTGGCTCGCCGCGCTGCCCCGGCCGACGCGGCCGCGCAACTGGTGCAACTGAGCCAGGCCCAGGCGCTCGGGGTTCTCGATGATCATCAGGCTGGAGTTGGGCACGTCCACGCCGACCTCGATCACCGTGGTGGCGACCAGCAACTGCAGCATGCCTTCCTTGAAGGCTTCCATGACCACGGCCTTGTCCGCCGGCTTCATGCGCCCGTGGATCAGGCCGACGCGCAGTTCGCCCAGCGCCGAGGAGAGTTCTTCGTAAGTGGTTTCCGCAGCCTGGCAGGTGAGTTCTTCGGATTCCTCGATCAGCGTGCACACCCAATACGCCTGACGGCCTTCGGCGCAGGCGGCGCGCACCCGCTCGATCACTTCGATTCGGCGGCTGTCGGCCACCAGTACGGTGTTTACCGGGGTGCGGCCGGGCGGCAGTTCGTCGAGGATCGAGGTGTCGAGGTCGGCGTAGGCGCTCATTGCCAGGGTCCGCGGGATGGGCGTGGCGGTCATGATCAGCTGGTGCGGGCAGAGCCGGCCGTCGACGCCTTTCTGGCGCAGGGCGAGGCGCTGCTGCACGCCGAAGCGATGCTGCTCGTCGATGATCACCAGGGCCAGGCGCTTGAACTTCACTTCGTCCTGAAACAGCGCGTGGGTGCCGACGATCATCGGCGCGCCGCCGGCGATCTGTTCCAGCGCGCTGGCGCGGGCCTTGCCCTTGAGCTTGCCGGCCAGCCAGGCGACTTCGATGCCCAGCGGTTGCAGCCACTTGGTGAAGTTGAGGAAGTGCTGCTCGGCAAGAATCTCGGTCGGCGCCATCAGCGCCACCTGATAGCCGGCTTCCAGCGCCTGCAGGGCGGCGAGGGCGGCGACCACGGTCTTGCCGGCGCCGACGTCGCCCTGCACCAGGCGCAGCATGGGTTCGGGCTGGGCGAGGTCGTAGGCGATCTCCGCGCCGACACGCTGCTGCGCGCCAGTGGGCTTGAAGCCGAGGTTCTTCAGGTACAGAGCCGGCAGGCGCTTGGCCGGCGGCAGCTGCGGCGCGGCCTGGGAACGCACGCTCTCGCGCAGGCGTTGCAGCGACAGCTGGTGAGTCAGCAGTTCCTCGAAGGCGAGACGGTGCTGGGCCCAGTGGCGGCCTTCGGCGAGCTCTTCCAGGTCGGCGTCCGGCGGTGGCCGGTGCAGGTAGCGGATGGCTTCGTCCAGCGGGCCCAGGCGGTAGTCGCGGGCCAGTTCCGCCGGCAGCCAGTCCGGCAGGCTCGACGGGCCCAGGCGCGCCAGGGTCTGCTCGCTGAGCTGGCGCAGGCGCTGCTGGGTGAGGCCTTCGGTGGTCGGGTAGATCGGCGTCAGCGTCTGCTCCACCGGCGCCGCGGCGGCGTCGGTGAGCGAGCGATATTCGGGGTGGTAGATCTCCAGGCCCGAAGCGCCGGGGCGAGCCTCACCGTAGCAACGCAGGTGCGTGCCACGCTTGAGGTTCTCCTTCTGCGCCTGGCTGAAGTGGTAGAAGCGCAGGCTCAGGGTGCCGGTACCGTCCTGCAGGCGCACCAGCAGGCTGCGCCGCTTGCCCATTACCACGTCGGAGCCGGAGACCACGCCTTCGACGACCGCATCCTGCCCCGGACGCAGGGCGCCGATAGGGGTGATGCGGGTGCGGTCCTGGTAGCGCAGCGGCAGGTGGAAGAGGATGTCCTGGAGATTCTCCAGGCCGACCTTCGCCAGCTTCTCTTCCAGCGCGGCGCCCACGCCCTTGAGCGCGGTGACCGGGACGTTCGACAGATCGGTCATGCCGGTTCGGCTTCACCCTTGACGGTCGGCTTGGCGACCGAGCACAGGCGGATCGAGTCGGCCAGCACCTCGATGGCGCGCGGGCGCGGGAAGCTCGCGCGCCAGGCGATGGCGACGGTGCGGAAGGGGACCGGCGCGCTGAACGGGCGCACTTCCAGCACGCCCGGCGCGTAGTGGTGGCTGTCCACGGCGGAGAACGGCAGCACCGACACGCCAAGGCCGGAGGCGACCATGTGGCGGATGGTTTCCAGCGAGCTGGATTCCACCGTGGTGTGCCTGTTTTCGCCGCCCTTGTGGGTGGTCGGGCAGGCTTCGAGCACCTGGTCGCGGAAGCAGTGGCCTTCGCCGAGCAGCAGCAGACTCTTGTCGTTGAGCAGCTCCGGGTCGATGGTCTTTTTCGCGGTCCATTGGTGGTCCGCCGGCATCAGCACATAGAAGGGCTCGTCGAACAGCTGCAGGGTCAGCACGTCGGCTTCCTGGAACGGCAGCGCGATGATGATCGCGTCCAGCTCGCCGGTGCGCAGCTTGTCGCGCAGGATGTGGGTGAAGTTTTCCTCGATGTACAGCGGCATCTGCGGGGCGACCCGGTGCAGCTGCGGGATCAGGTGCGGGAACAGGTACGGGCCGATGGTGTAGATCGCACCGACCTTGAGCGGCGAAGTCAGCTGGTTCTTGCCGGCCTGGGCCAGTTCACGGATGCCCTGGGCCTGCTCGAGGACCTTCTGCGCCTGCGCCACGATGCCTTCGCCGACCGGGGTCAGGCGCACTGCACTCTTGCTGCGCTCGAAGATCAGTACGCCGAGCTCGTCTTCCAGCTTCTTCACGCCCACCGACAGGGTCGGCTGGCTGACATGGCAGCGCTCCGCGGCGCGGCCGAAGTGTTGCTCCTGGGCAAGCGTGACGATGTAGCGCAGTTCGGTAAGGGTCATGGCGACTAAGTCCGTTGAGGTGGCCCAAGCATAGCGGCTGCACCGCCGCGAACCAACCGCGCTAAACTGCCGAGCTTTGATTCGCGGAGCCAAGCATGAGCAAGAGCACCTTCCCCAGCCTGATGATCGTCGGTTGCGGCGATGTCGGCAGCCGCCTGGGACGCCAACTGGCCGCCCGTGACTGGCGCGTCCACGGCCTGCGCCGCAACGTGGCCGCGCTGCCGCTGGAAGTGCTGCCGGTGGCCGGCGACCTGGGCCAGCTCGAATGCCCGGACACCTGGCCGGTGGGCAAGCTGGACTACCTGGTGTTCTGCGCCGCCGCGACCCAGCACGATGAAGCCGGCTATCGCGCCGCCTACGTCGAAGGCCTGCGCAACACCCTGGGCTGGTTGCAGCAGCGTGGACAGCTGCCCAAGCGCCTGCTGTTCGTCTCCAGCAGCGGCGTCTATGCCCAGCGCGATGGCGAATGGATCGACGAGACCTCGCCCGCCGAAGCCCAGAGTTATTCGGGCAGCGTGATGCTCGAGGCCGAGCAGGTGGCGCTGCAGAGCGGTATTCCCGCCAGTGTCGTGCGTCTCACCGGTATCTACGGCCCCGGCCGCGAGTGGCTGCTCAAGCAGGTGCGCGAGGGCTACCGCGTCGCCAGCGAGCCGCCGCTGTACGCCAACCGTATCCACGCCGAGGACGCCGCCGGCCTGCTCGCCGCACTGCTGGAAGCCGACCGCAGCGGTGTCGCGCTGGAAGACTGCTACATCGGTGTCGACAACGACCCGGCGGCGCTGCACGACGTAGTCGGCTGGCTGCGCGCGCATCTGGGCGTCACCCACTGGGCCGACGAGCAGACCGTGCGCCGCGCCGGCAGCAAGCGCTGCAGCAACGCCCGCGCCCGCGCGCTGGGCTGGGAGCCGCGCTACCCGAGCTTCCGCGAAGGCTACGCGGCGATCCTCGCCGGCAAGCAGGACTAAAAGGGTCTGATGGACGCCAATCGACTGCTGGCGCGCCCCTGGTTACCGGGGGTGGAGTTGTTCCATGCGGACTTCTCCGGCCAGCCGTTCGGGCGGCACAGTCACGATGCCTTTGCCATCGGCGCCATCCTGCACGGCGCTGGTGGCTACCAGTGCCGCGGCGCGCACCACGTGCTGCCGGCCGGCACCCTGTCGCTGATGAACCCGGAGGAGCCGCACACCGGCAATGCCGAGTCCGAGCGGCTGGTCTATCGCATGCTCTACATCGAAGAATCGCGCCTGCTCCCGCTGCTGGGCCGCAAGCAGTTGCCGCGTGGCTTCCAGGCGCTCAATCCGCACGATGACGGGCAGGTGGCGGAGGCGCTGCGGCGCGTCGCCACGGAGTTCGAGCGCAACGACGCACTGGCGCTGGAGAGCGAACTGCTGGCGCTGCTGGAGTTGGTGTTCGTTCGCCACGGCGGCATGCGCCCGACTGCCTCGGCCTCGCGCGACGGCAGCGTCACTGCCAAGCTGCGCGACTACCTGGAAGCGCATTACCGCGAGGCGGTCAGCCTCGAAGCGCTGGCTGAGCTGCTGCAGCGCCATCCGCGCCACCTGATCGAAGCCTTCCGCAACGCTTACGGCGTGCCGCCGCACACCTACCTGCTGCAGCGGCGCATCCGCGAGGCCAAGCGCCTGCTGGTGGCCGGCGAGAAGCCGCTGGAGGTCGCGCTGACCCTGGGGTTCTACGACCAGGCGCACTTCTCTGGCACCTTCCGCCGCTTCACCGGCGTTACGCCCGGTCGCTTCCTGCGCGCCACGCGCACCTGACTTTCTTCCAAGACCGGCAAACCCCGACGCTTCCAGACTGCGCGACGCCGCTATCCGGGAGATCACCATGTTCGCCGCCTTCGCGCTGGTCGCCAGCACCCACTTCGCCGCCCTGCTGTCACCGGGGCCGGACTTCTTCCTGCTGATCCGCGCCGCGCTGCTGCGCGGTCGTCGCCATGCCGATGGCTGCGCGGCGGGCATCGCCCTGGCCAATCTGGCGAGCATGCTGCTGGTGCTGTTCGTTCTCGGTCTGTTGCCGGAAGTGGCCAGCCACGGGCTGCGGGTGGTGCAGTTGCTGGGTGGCGTCTACTTCGTCTGGCTCGGCGCGCAGGCGCTGCTGGCGCGGCGCGAGCTGGAGATTCCCACTGATCTGGGGCTGCAGCGCAGCGGAGGATTTCTGCGCGGGATGCGCGAGGGCCTGCTGGCCAGCAGCCTGAACCCCAAGCTGCCGATCTTCTACACCGGGCTGTTCGGCGTGCTCGGGCAGTTCCACCTGCCGGGCTGGGCACTGGGCGTCTGCGTGCTGTGGATGGGCGCGGTGGTGCTGCTGTGGGACATGGCGCTGGTGCGCCTGCTGGATCGCCCGCGCTGGCGCGGCTGGCTGAAGCGCCGGGTCACAGCGCTGGACCGACTTTGCGGCGGCCTGTTGCTGGCGCTGGGTGGCTGGCTGCTGTGGAGCGGGCTGCGCTGACGGCTGTCATTCGCGCCCGCCCGCTCGCGCGGATCAGTCGCGCTCCAGGGTCCAGACCTTGTTGCCGGGCGCGTACTGCGGCATCTCGTCGGACTGGGCGCGGTTCACCGCTTCGAACAGCTCCAGCTTGTCGCCGTCGCGCTCGAAGAGGAATTCGCGGCCCTGCTGGCCCTGTTGCAGCCAGATGCTGTCGTTGTCGCCGCTCATGGCCGCGCAGTCGCCGGCCAGGCACAGCGCGTAGCGATCGAAGCCGGGCATGCCTTCGAGGCTGCCGTTGGCGGCGAACTTGACCTTGCTGCCCTTGCCTTCGCCTTCCTGGATGATCCAGGTGCCGTTCAGGTAGGCGGCGTAGAGGGCGTTCTCGAAGGTGCTGCCGGCCGGGCTCTGCGCGGCGGGCTGCTCCTTGGGACGCAGGAAGCGCTGCTCGGGCCAGTTGTCGCTGCCCACCTGCACCAGCTCCTTGCCGTCCAGCTCCAGGGATTCCTGGTTGCTGCCGTAGAAGTCGACGCGGTAGTGCTTGGGATCTTCGGCGCTCAGCTGGCCTTCGCCGAGCTCGAAGCCGTTGCTGAAGGTGGCCTGGCTGGCCTTGGTGTCCAGCTTCCATTCCAGGTTCGGGCCGTAGGCCAGCAGCGCCTCGCGCAGCTTGCCGCCCTTGCCGGCGGCATCGATGGCGGCCTGGTTGACCCAGACGCCGGAAGGGTCGGACGGGGTGCCGGCGCAGCCGGTGAGCAGGCCGATCAGGGCGCTCAGGATCAGGGCGCGACGCATGTTTGCTCCTTGCAGACAAAAGAACGGGGCCCTGAAGGCCCCGTTCGGGAGGTGCGGCTTATTCCAGGACGACGATGGCGTCCATCTCGACCTGGGCGCCCTTGGGCAGGGCGGCAACGCCGATGGCGGCGCGGGCCGGGTAGGGCTGGACGAAGTACTTGCCCATGATCTCGTTGACCTTGGCGAAGTGCGACAGGTCAGTGAGGAAGATGTTCAGCTTGGCGACGTCGTGCAGGTAGCCGCCGGAAGCCTCGATGACGGCTTTCAGGTTCTCGAACACCTGGACGGTCTGCTCTTCGAAGCCCTCGACCAGTTCCATGGTTTTCGGGTCCAGCGGGATCTGGCCGGAGACATAGACGGTGTTGCCAGCCTTGATCGCCTGGGAGTAAGTGCCGATGGCGGCCGGGGCTTTGTCGGTGTGGATAACGGTCTTGGTCATGTCGACTCCTAACGGGGTGGGATCAGCTGCGCATGCGGGTGATGCGGATCACGCCCTTGAGCGCGCGCAGCTTCTTGATGACGCGGGCCAGGTGCACACGGTCATGCACGCTGACGACGAGCTGGACCACGCTGATGCGACCGTCGCGCTCGTCCATGCTGATCTTCTCGATGTTGCCGTCGGCGGCGTTGACGCTGGTCGCCAGCAGGGCGATCAGGCCGCGCTGGTGTTCCAGCTCGACGCGCAGTTCGACGTTGAATTCGCCGGTGACATCCTTGGCCCAGCTGAGCTGGATGCACTTTTCCGGATTGTGGCGGATTTCGCTGATGTTCCGGCAGTTCTCCAGGTGCACGACCATGCCCTTGCCGGCCGACAGGTGGCCGACGATCGGGTCGCCGGGGATCGGCGTGCAGCACTTGGCGTAGCTGAGCACCAGACCTTCGGTACCGCGGATCGCCAGCGGCCCTTCGGCGCTGGGAGCCTGCTCGCCTTCGCTGGACAGCAGGCGGCGCGCGACCACGTAGGCCATGCGGTTGCCCAGGCCGATCTCTTCGAGCAGGTCCTCGAAGACTTCCATGCGGTATTCGTTGAGCACGCCCTGGATGCGTTCCTGAGGGATCTTCTCCAGGTGGCTGTCGAAGCCGGCCAGCGTCTTGTTCAGCAGGCGCTCGCCGAGGTTGATCGACTCGGAGCGGCGCTGCAGCTTGAGCGCGTGGCGGATGTGCGTGCGCGCCTTGCCGGTGACCACGAAGTTGAGCCAGGCCGGGTTCGGCCGGGTACCCGGTGCGGTGACGATTTCCACCGTCGCGCCGCTCTGCAGCGGCTCGGACAGCGGCGCCAGGCGGCGGTTGATGCGGCAGGCGATGCAGCTGTTGCCGACGTCGGTGTGCACCGCGTAGGCGAAGTCGACGGCCGTGGAGCCCTTGGGCAGCTCCATGATGCGGCCCTTGGGCGTGAAGACGTAGACCTCGTCCGGGAACAGGTCGATCTTCACGTTCTCGATGAATTCCAGCGAGTTGCCGGCGCGCTGCTGCAGTTCGAGGATGCCCTTCACCCACTGGCGGGCGCGGGCATGGGTGCCTTTCTGCGCTTCCTCTTCGCTGGACTTGTACAGCCAGTGCGCGGCGATGCCGTGGTTGGCCATCTCTTCCATCTCACGGGTGCGGATCTGGATCTCGATGGGCACGCCGTGCATGCCGAACAGCGTGGTGTGCAACGACTGGTAGCCGTTGGCCTTGGGAATCGCGATGTAGTCCTTGAAGCGACCGGGGAACGGCTTGTACAGGTTGTGCACGGCGCCGAGCACGCGGTAGCAGGTGTCGACCTTGTCGACCACGATGCGGAAGGCGTAGACGTCCATGATCTCGTTGAACGCCTTGCGCTTGCCGCGCATCTTCTTGTAGATGCTGAACAGGTGCTTCTCGCGGCCCAGGACCTGGCCTTCCATGCTTTCGCGGGCGAGGCAGTTGACCAGCGATTCCTGGATCTTGCCGACGATCTCGCGGCGGTTGCCACGGGCCTTCTTCACCGCCTGGCGGATGCGCTCGGAGCGCATCGGGTGCATGGCCTTGAAGCCCAGGTCCTCGAATTCCACGCGCATGCTGTGCATGCCCAGCCGGTTGGCGATGGGGGCGTAGATTTCCAGGGTTTCCTTGGCGATGCGCCGGCGCTTCTCGCCGGACAGCACTTCCAGGGTGCGCATGTTGTGCAGGCGGTCGGCCAGCTTCACCAGGATCACGCGGATGTCGCGCGCCATGGCCATGGCCATCTTCTGGAAGTTCTCGGCCTGCGCCTCGGCCTTGGACTCGAAGTTCATCTGGGTCAGCTTGCTGACCCCGTCCACGAGTTCCGAGACGGTTTCGCCGAACTGCGCGGTGAGCGCTTCCTTGGCGATGCCGGTGTCCTCGATCACGTCGTGCAGCATGGCCGCCATCAGGCTCTGATGGTCCATGTGCATGTCGGCGAGGATATTGGCGACGGCGAGCGGATGGGTGACGTAAGCCTCGCCGCTGCGGCGGCGCTGCCCGTCGTGGGCCTGCTCGGCGTAGTAGTAGGCGCGGCGGACCAGGTTGACCTGGTCCGGGCCCAGATAGCTCGACAGACGATCGGCGAAGGCATCTATGCTCGGCATGGGTTCACCCCCTGCCGAGCGGTACGTCGCAGTGCACCGATTCGTCGGCCGGACATAGACTTACAGGGCCTCGTTGTTGGCCTCGTCTTCGAAGGCAGCGAACAGCGGTTCTTCTTCAACCACGTCCTCCAGCAGAACGATTTCGTTGTCGATCAGGCCGGAAGCGATTTCGCGCAGGGCGACGACGGTGGGCTTGTCGTTTTCCCACGGTACCTTCGGCTCTTTGCCGCCGGTGGCCAGCTGACGCGAACGCTTGGTGGCGAGCATGACCAGCTCGAAACGGTTATCGACGTTGTCCAGGCAGTCTTCAACGGTGACGCGGGCCATGGTGTTCCTCGTACTGAAATGTAGGCCCGGAAAATGCCGGGCGGACTGGATAGTCTAAAAAATCGCCAATCTTTATGGAAGTGCCTTCTCTCGGCGACTTCAGGCCAACAGGCGTTGCAGCAGCTCGGTGTGACGCTGCTGCTGGGCATCCTGACGGAGCTGGCGGGCGCGGAAGATCGCCTTGAGGTCTTCCAGCGCGTGGGCGAAATCGTCGTTGATCACCAGGTGATCGTATTCCACATAGTGGCTCATTTCGCTGACGGCTTCCTGCATGCGCCGCTCGATCACCTCGTCGCTGTCCTGGCCGCGGTTGGTCAGGCGCTGGCGCAGGGCTTCCTGGGTCGGCGGCAGGATGAAGATCGACTGCGCCTGGGGCATCAGCCGGCGTACCTGCTGCGCGCCCTGCCAGTCGATCTCCAGGATCAGGTCGTTGCCTTCGGCGAGGGTCTTCTCGACCCAGCGCTGGGAGGTGCCGTAGAGGTTGTCGAAGACCTGCGCGTGCTCGAGGAATTCGTTGCGCTCGAGCATGGCGCGGAAGGTGTCGTGGCCGACGAAGTGGTAGTTCACCCCGTCCACTTCGCCCGGGCGCATGCCGCGGGTGGTGTGGGAGACGGAGACGCGCACGCTGGGCATGGCGTCGAGCAGGGCTTTGACCAGGCTGGTCTTGCCGGCGCCGGACGGGGCGGAAACGATGTAGAGGGTGCCGGACATGGCGCTTTCCTGGAGTTGCGGTTGACTGTGGTTGAAGCCGGATGCGTCCGGCTTACTCGATATTCTGGACCTGTTCGCGCATCTGCTCGATCAGGACCTTGAGGTTGACCGCGGCCTGGGTGGAGCGCGGGTCGAAAGCCTTCGAGCCCAGCGTGTTGGCCTCGCGGTTGAGTTCCTGCATCAGGAAGTCCAGGCGCCGGCCGGCGGCGCCGCCCGCCTTGAGCACGCGGCGTACTTCGGTGACGTGGGTGGTGAGGCGATCCAGCTCCTCGGCAACGTCGCTCTTCTGCGCCAGCAGGACCATTTCCTGTTCCAGGCGCTGCGGGTCGAGCTCGGCTTTCATCTCGGTGAAGCGGTCGAGCACCTTCTGGCGCTGGTTGGCGAGCATTTCCGGGACCAGCTGGCGCAGGTTGGCCACGTCTTCCTGCATGGCTGTCAGGCGCTCGTCGATAATCTTCGAAAGCTCGGCACCTTCGCGGGCGCGGCCGGCCTTGAGTTCATCCAGGGCCTGGGTGAAAGCAGCCAGCGCGCTGGCGTTGAGCGCCTGCGGATCGGCGGCATCGCCCACCAGGACGCCGGGCCAGGCCAGCACGGCCAGCGGATCGAGCGGGGCGGGGTTCTTGATCAGGTCGGCGACGGTCTCGGCGGCGGCGACCAGTTGCGCGGCGCGCTCGCGGTCGACCTGCAGCGCCTTGCCGGCGTTTTCCTCGTTGAAGCGCAGGGTGCATTCCACCTTGCCGCGCGACAGGCCCTGGCGCAGCGCCTCGCGCACCGCGCCTTCGAGGTCGCGGAAGGCTTCGGGCAGGCGCAGGTTGGGCTCGAGGTAGCGGTGGTTGACCGAGCGCAGCTCCCAGCTCAGGGTTCCATGGGTGCTGGCGCGCTCGACGCGGGCGAAGGCGGTCATGCTGTGGACCATGGAGTCACCTCTCTGAATGGGCTGGGAAAACGGCCGACAGGTCGTCGGAAACCGGTAATTGTACCCCAGCGTAGCGCGCCGCAGCACGCCGGCGGTGGTTGCGCCCGTCCGCTGGCCTCTATAATGGCGGACATTCCCCCGCCAGCAATCTGTACAGGATGCCTCCATGAACCGTCCCAGTGGCCGCGCCGCCGACCAACTGCGCCCGATCCGTATCACCCGCCATTACACCAAGCACGCTGAGGGCTCCGTGCTGGTCGAGTTCGGCGACACCAAGGTGATCTGCACCGTCAGCGCCGAATCCGGTGTGCCGCGCTTCCTCAAGGGCCAGGGCCAGGGCTGGCTGACCGCCGAATACGGCATGCTGCCGCGCTCCACCGGCGAGCGTAACCAGCGTGAAGCCGCGCGCGGCAAGCAGGGTGGTCGCACCCTGGAAATCCAGCGCCTGATCGGCCGCTCCCTGCGTGCCGCGCTGGACCTGTCCAAGCTCGGCGAGAACACCCTGTACATCGACTGCGATGTGATCCAGGCCGACGGCGGCACCCGCACCGCTTCGATCACCGGCGCCACCGTGGCGCTGATCGACGCCCTGGCCGTGCTGAAGAAGCGTGGCGCACTCAAGGGCAACCCGCTCAAGCAGATGGTCGCCGCGGTTTCCGTGGGCATGTACCAGGGCGAGCCGGTGCTGGACCTGGACTACCTGGAAGACTCCGCGGCCGAGACCGACCTGAACGTGGTCATGACCGATGCCGGTGGCTTCATCGAAGTCCAGGGCACTGCCGAGGGCGCCCCCTTCCAGCCGGCCGAGCTCAATGCCATGCTGGAACTGGCGCAGCAGGGCCTGCGCGAGCTGTTCGAACTGCAGCGCGCCGCGCTGGCAGACTGACCCGGCGGGCGGCCAGCCCGCCCGATCTTCAAGTGCAAGGAGCGAAAGGATGAGCGACGAAGTACCGGTACAGCAGGTTCAGCCGAGCCAGGAAGCCCGTCAGTGGGCGATGTTCTGCCACTTTGCCGCCTTCCTTGGCTTCATTTTCCCCTTCGGCAACCTGCTCGGGCCGCTGATCGTCTGGCAGATCAAGCGTGAATCGGCCCCGTTCGTGGACCGTCAGGGCAAGGAAGCGCTGAACTTCCAGATCACCGTGAGCCTCGCGGTGGTGGTCAGCTGTCTGCTGATGCTGGTGGTGATCGGCTTCTTCCTGCTGGGCCTGGTGAGCATCGGCGCACTGGTGCTGACCATCATTGCCGGGATCAAGGCCAATGAAGGGCTGGATTACCGCTATCCCTTCACCTGGCGTCCGCTCAAGTAAGCGCGCTCCAGATGCGAAAAAGCCGGCTCGAAGCCGGCTTTTTTCTGTCCGCCTCGCGGCGGTGCGACAGGACTCAGATGCTCAGGGTCCAGTCGTAATCGACGATCAGCGGCGCATGCTGGGAGAAGCGCGGCTGGCGCGGCAGCTTGGCGCTGCGCACGAAGCGGCGCAGACCCGGCGTGAGGATCTGATAGTCGAAGCGCCAGCCCAGGTTGAGCAGCTCGGCCTGTTCGCTGTCCGGCCACCAGCTGTACTGGTCGCCTTCGCGATTGACCTCGCGCAGGGCGTCGACGTAGCCCATGGTGCCGAAGATCTCATCCATCCAGCCACGCTCCGGCGCCATGAAGCCCGGCGATTGCTGGCATTCGCGCCAGTTCTTCACGTCCAGCTTCTGGTGCGCGACGTACAGCGAGCCGCAATAGATGTATTCGCGGCGCTTGCGGCGCTGCTTGTTCATGTACTGGGCGAAATCGTCCATGAACTTGAACTTGTGGTTCAGGTTCTCATCCCCTTCCTGCCCGGTAGGCAGCAGGAGAGTGGCGATACTCACCTTATCGAAATCGGCTTGCAGGTAGCGCCCGTAACGATCGGCCATCTCGAAACCCAGGCCGCTTATGACAGCCTTGGGTTGCAGACGACTATAGATTGCGACGCCGCCCTGACTGGGCACTTCGGCATCGCAGGCGTACAGGAAGTAGCCATCCAGTTGGTAGGACGGGTCATCCAGATCGAAAGCGGAGGCGCGGGTATCCTGCAAGCAGATCACGTCGGCATTCTGGGCTTGCAGCCAACTGAGCAAACCACGCTCGGCTGCAGCCTGAATACCATTCACGTTCACACTGATGATCCGCATAAATGGCCCCCAAAATCACGTGTGTGTATGATACCCGAGCTCAAACGGTTTAGCTAAATTCATACCGGCCGGTTCTTACCCATGCAGCCATATCAGCGCGATTTCATCCGCTTCGCCATCGAGCGCGGCGTTCTTCGTTTCGGCGAATTCACCCTCAAGTCCGGGCGCACCAGTCCGTACTTCTTCAATGCGGGCCTGTTCAACTCAGGCGTTGCGCTGTCCCAGCTGGGTCGTTTCTACGCCAGCGCGGTGGTCGACAGCGGCATACCTTTCGACGTGTTGTTCGGCCCGGCCTATAAAGGAATTCCGCTGGCGGCCGCTACAGCCATTGCGCTGGCGGAACAGCACGGCCTCGACCTGCCCTGGTGCTTCAACCGCAAGGAAGCCAAGGACCACGGCGAAGGTGGCACGCTGGTCGGCGCACCGCTGGCCGGTCGCGCGCTGATCATCGATGACGTGATCACCGCCGGCACCGCGATCCGCGAAGTCATGCAGATCATCGACGCGCAGGGGGCCCAGGCCGCCGGCGTACTGATCGCGCTGAACCGCCAGGAACGCGGCAAGGGTGAGCTGTCAGCGATCCAGGAAGTTGAACGGGACTTCTCGATCCCGGTCGTAAGCATTGTCTCGCTGGAGCAGGTGCTGGAGTATCTGGCCGGTGACGGGCAGCTCAAGCAGCATCTCGCGGCCGTCGAGGCCTATCGGGCGCAGTACGGTATCTAACCGGAACAAGGGTGTCGGGCATGGCCAAGCAGGGTGCTTACCGCTACAGGGTGTTGATGGGGCTTCTGGGGGCCATGCTCGCAGGCCAGGCGGCAGCTGCCGGCCAACCGACCAGCCAGGTCGAGCTGTACCGCTACGTCAATGACAAGGGCATCACCGTCATCGACCGCCTGGGCGTCCCGCCGCAGTACATCGGCAAGGGCTACCAGGTGCTTAACGACCAGGGCCGGGTGATCCGTGAGGTGCCGCCGGCACCGACCGCCGCCGAGATCGAGCAGCGCAAGGCGGACGCCGCGCGTGCCAGTTCCGACCAGCAACTGATGCGCATGTACACCAGCGTGGAGGACGTCGACCGTGCCCGCGACCGCAAGCTGGCTGAGCTCGACGGGCTGGCCAGCGTGGCCAAGGGCAACCTGCAGTCGCTGAAAACGCAGCAGGCCAACCTGCAGGCCCGCGCTGCCGATCAGGAACGTGCCGGGCGCCCAGTGCCGGATGACCTGGTCGCGCAACTGAGTAACCTGCGCAGCGATGAGCAACGCCTGCAGCAGGACATCGCCCGCTATCAGCAGCTGCGCACCCAGGCGCAGAGCAGCTTCGCCTCCGACCGGGCGCGATTCGCCCAGATTTCCGGCGGTAACTGAGGCAGACGCTCGCCGCGCTTACTGTTGCGGCGAGACGCGCTCGAATTCGTTGATCTTCCCGCGCAGCCAGTCCGGCAAGGGCTGGCTTGTCCGGTCTTCGCCGGCATAGGCGTAGATCAGCTCCCCCAGCGTCAGCAGGGTTTCATCACACCAGATCGACACCTGGAAGGTCAGGCTGCTGCGGCCCAGCCGACTGACGCGCACGCCCATTTCCAGCCAGTCGTCGAAGCGCGCGGGCGCCAGGTATTCCAGGGTGGTCTTCACCGCGAACAGATCGCCGCCGCCGCGCAGCAGGTCCGCCGGGTAGCTTACGCCCAGGTGGCGGTAGTACTCGGTGGTGGCGACATCGGCGTAGGTCAGGTAGTTGCCGTTGAAGACGATTCCCTGCGGGTCCACCTCCGACCAGCGCACGCGCAGGCCATGGAAGAAGCTGAAGTCGTTGCGGGAAACGGGGGATGCGGTCATTCCAGACTCCAGACGGAAAGACACCCGCGTGGATCGCTCCAGGCGGGTGTCATTCTCGATCAGCGCTGCTTGCGATTGGTGATCAGGGTGCCGACACCGCTGTCGGTGAAGATCTCCAGCAGCACGGCGTTGGGCACGCGGCCATCGATGATGTGCGCGCTGGTCACGCCGCCCTGCACCGCTTCGAGGGCGCAGCGGATCTTCGGCAGCATGCCGCCGTAGATGGTGCCGTCGGCGATCAGCTCGTTGACCTGCTCGGTGGTCAGGCCGGTGAGGACCTGGCCCTGTTTGTCCATCAGGCCGGCGATGTTGGTGAGCAGCATCAGCTTCTCGGCCTTCAGCGCCTCGGCCACCTTGCCGGCCACGAGATCGGCGTTGATGTTGTAGGACTCGCCGTTGGCGCCCACCCCGATCGGTGCGATGACCGGGATGAAGTCACCCTGCACCAGCATGTTAAGCAGGTCGACGTTGACCCCGGTGACTTCGCCCACGTGACCGATGTCGATGATTTCCGGCTTGGTCATCTCCGGCGTCTGGCGGGTGACGGTGAGCTTCTTCGCGCGGATCAGCTCGGCGTCCTTCCCGGTCAGGCCGATGGCGCTGCCGCCATGACGGTTGATCAGGTTGACGATGTCCTTGTTGACCTGGCCGCCGAGGACCATCTCCACCACGTCCATGGTCTGCGCGTCGGTGACGCGCATGCCATCGATGAAGTGGCTCTCGATCGACAGACGGCTGAGCAGGTCGCCGATCTGCGGACCACCACCATGGACCACCACCGGGTTGATGCCGACGGCTTTCATCAGCACCACGTCGCGGGCGAAGCTGTTCTTCAGCTCGTCCGTTTCCATGGCGTTGCCGCCGTACTTGATCACCAGCGTCTTGCCGACGAAACGGCGGATGTAGGGCAGGGCTTCGGCAAGGACGCGGGCAACCTGGGCGGCGTCATCGCGGCTCTGGGTCATGGTGGGCTCCGGCATAGAGGTCAAAAGGGCAGGCTGAGGGCGGGATCGACCGCTTTCAGCTGGGTGCGGAACACTTCCTTGATGCGTTCCAGTTCTTCCTGGGAATCCGCCTCGAAGCGCAGGACCAGCACCGGAGTGGTGTTGGACGCGCGAACCAGGCCCCAGCCTTTGGGGTAATCCACACGCACGCCGTCGAGGGTGGTGAGGTTGGCTTCACCCCACTGGCCACGGGCCTGCAGCGCCTCGATCAGGGCGAACTTGCCCTCGTCGGTGACGGTGATGTTGATTTCCGGGGTGGAGATGTCCATCGGGAACGCGGAGAACACGCGTTCGGCATCGCGCTTGTCCAGGCTGATGATTTCCAGCAGGCGCGCGGCGCTGTAGATGCCGTCGTCGAAGCCGTACCAGCGTTCCTTGAAGAAGATGTGGCCGCTCATCTCGCCGGCGAGCAGGGCGCCGGTTTCCTTCATCTTCTTCTTGATCAGTGAGTGGCCGGTCTTCCACATCACCGGGCGACCGCCGTAGCCGCTGATCAGCGAGATCAGGCGACGGGTGCATTTGACGTCGAAGATGATGTCGGCGCCCGGGTTGCGCGATACCACGTCCTTGGCGAACAGCATCAGCAGGCGGTCGGGGTAGATGATGGTGCCTTCGTTGGTCACCACGCCCACGCGGTCGCCGTCGCCGTCGAAGGCCAGGCCCAGGTCGGCGCCGGTCTCTTTCACCTTGGCGATCAGGTCTTCCAGGTTCTCGGGCTTGCCCGGGTCCGGGTGGTGGTTGGGGAAGGTGCCGTCGACATCGCAATACAGCGGAATCACGGTGCAGCCCAGGGCTTCGATCAGCTGCGGGGCGATTACGCCGGCCACGCCGTTGCCACAGTCCACCACCACTTTCAGCGGCTTGGCCAGGGCGATGTCGTCGCGGATCTGCTGGAAGTAACGCGGCAGGATGTCGACCTGCTGCACGCTGCCCACGCCGGAGGCGAGGTCGCCATTCTGGATGCGTTCGCGCAGTGCCTGGATCTGCTCGTTGGCCAGGGTCTCGCCGGCGACGACGATCTTGAAGCCGTTGTAGTCCGGCGGGTTGTGGCTGCCAGTGAGCATCACGCCCGACTTGCCTTCCAGGACGTTGGCCGCGTAGTACAGGACCGGAGTCGGCACCATGCCGACGTCGGTGACCTGGCAGCCGCAGTCGAGCAGACCCTGGATGAGGTGCTGGACCAGTTCGGGGCCGGACAGGCGGCCGTCACGGCCCACGGAGACGCACGGCTCGCCGCGCGCAAGGCTTTCGGAACCGATCGCACGGCCGACCCAGTAGGCGGTCTCGGTGGTCAGGGTGTCGCCGACCACGCCACGGATGTCGTAGGCGCGGAAGATGCTGGCGGGCAGCTGCGGGGCTTTAGGCGTGCTCATAGCGGGTGTTTGCTCCAATCCCAGGAGATCCTGGTCTTCATCAAGAATGTCGATGTCCAGAATGTCGGTGTTCTGGAACAGCGGATCGACCAATGGCGTTTCAGTGGCAGCGGCCGGGGCGCTGGCAGCGGCGACAGCCGGAACCGGCTGGGCGGCGGCTGCAGGCGCGGCGGGAGCGCTGGCACTGGGTGTTTCGGTCTTGCGACGCGGCTGGCGGGCCAGCGCCTGAGCCAGCGCCTGCAGGCTCGGCAGGCTCAGCTCAGGAGCTTTGGCAGTGCGTTGGCCGGCGAGTTCCTGAATGAACTGCCCCAGGCCCTGGGCATCTTTGCTGACCCGGCGCTGCATCGCACTTTGCGCAAGATAGAGGCCGAGCAGGCCGCCCACCAGCGCGAGCAGCGCAGCGATGCCCAGCAGGGTCGGCGAGTACAGCGGATTGGTGAGGGTCGGGCCGGGGGTGAAGCTCAGCTTCCAGTTCGGGTTGCCGCTGGCGATGCTGAGCGGCGCAACTTCACTGGCTTGGCCGCGCTGCAGCAGTACCTGCGCCGGCGAGTTGCCGAACTGCTGGGAAAGCTGCAACTGGCCGATATCGGCGGACATCGGCGGCAGGCTGCCGAGCAGGCGCTGCAGGTCGACGACCAGCAGCAGCGAACCCTGGATCGAGTTGTCCGCACCGCGCAGCGCGGTGGGGCTGTAGACCAGCCAGCGGGTGCCGACCTTGTAGGCTTCCGGTGCCACGGCCTGGCCGCTCTCGACGCGGTGCAGCATGTCCAGCGCGGCATAGTTGAGCGGGCCGGGGCGGGAGGTGTCCTGCACGGCCTGCCCGCTGGCGTTCAGGTGGACATCCACCAGCCCATCAAGATGCCCCTGGGTGAGTGCCTTTTCCAGCGCGGCGATGCGCGCCGGGTCATTGCTCTGCAGGGTCGGCAGCAACTGCGAGTCGCTCGCCATGGCGCGGCTGTCCGCGGCCAGCAGGCTGAGTGACTGGCGCAGCGCGCCGGCCTGGCTTTCCGACCAGGCGCTGCTGACCTGCGCGACGTGGGCCTTGTCCGCCTGGCCGAACAGGCTGAACCAGAGCAACGCGCCGGCCGCCGCTATACCGCCGACGGTAAGGACCAGGGAGGGCAGCAGCGGTTTGAGGTCGACCTTGGCCGCCGGCCCCTTGACGGGCTTCTCCGCCGGCACGAGTTCCGGCAGTTCGGCGCTGTCCTTGGCAGTGCGTTGGAAAAGTTTCATGCAACGTCTCCTCGGCGATTCATCCTGAAAGGGAAAGGGGTCAATGGCTGCCGGAGTGACCGAAGCCGCCGGCGCCGCGCTGGCTCTCGTCGAAGGACTCGACCAGCTCGAAGTGCGCCTGCACCACCGGCACCAGCACCAGCTGGGCGATGCGTTCGCCAATGGCGATCTTGAAAGCCGTCTGGCCGCGGTTCCAGCAGGAGACCATCAGCTCGCCCTGGTAATCCGAGTCGATCAGGCCGACCAGGTTGCCCAGCACGATGCCGTGCTTGTGGCCCAGGCCCGAGCGCGGAAGGATCAGCGCAGCCAGGCCCGGATCGGCGACGTAAATGGACAGGCCGGTGGGGATCAGTACGGTCTGGCCCGGTTCGAGGACGCAGTCCTCCTTGAGCATGGCGCGCAGGTCGAGGCCGGCGGAACCGGGAGTTGCGTACTGCGGCAGCGGGAAGTCGCTGCCCAGGCGGGGATCGAGGATCTTGGCTTGCAGGGAATGCATTGAGTTCTCAGTGTTGATTGATGCGTTCGGCGATGAAGGCGATCAGCTGGCGGGCGATCTTGCCCTTGCTGGTCTGGGCGAACGCAGTCTTGTGCAGTTCGCGGTCGATGACCGTGATGGCGTTCTCTTCACTATTGAAGCCGATGGACGGATTTGCGACGTCATTGGCGACGATCAGGTCGAGATTCTTGTCCTTGAGCTTGCGCGAGGCGTACTCGAGCAGGTTCTCGGTCTCCGCGGCGAAACCGACGCTGAAGGGCCGGTCCTCGCGCAGCGAGAGGGTGGCGAGAATGTCGGGATTGCGCACCAGCTGCAAGAGCAGGCCGTCACCGGTGGTGGGGTCTTTCTTGAGTTTCTGCGTGGCGACCAGTTCCGGGCGGTAGTCGGCCACGGCGGCGGAGGCGATCAGGATGTCCGCCGGCATCGCGGCTTCGCAGGCGGCGAGCATGTCGCGGGCGCTGACCACGTCGACGCGGCTCACGCGGTCCGGGGTCGGCAGGTGCACCGGGCCGGTCACCAGGGTCACGCGGGCGCCGGCTTCGGCGGCCGCTTCGGCCAGGGCGAAGCCCATCTTCCCGGAGCTGTGGTTGGTGATGTAACGCACCGGGTCGATGTTTTCCTGGGTCGGCCCTGCGGTGATCAGGATGTGCTGGCCGGTCAGGGCCTTGAACTCGAAGCAGTCGGCGGCCAGTTGCGCCAGCTCTTCGGCCTCGAGCATGCGTCCCGGACCGACGTCGCCGCAGGCCTGGCTGCCGGCGGCGGGGCCGAAGAAGTGCAGGCCGCGCGAGCGCAGCAGCTCGGCATTCACCTGGGTGGCCGGGTCGCGCCACATGGCCTGGTTCATCGCCGGCGCCAGTGCGACCTGCGCGTCGGTGGCGAGCACCAGGGTGGTCAGCAGGTCGTTGGCCACGCCCTGGGCCAGACGCGCCATGAGGTCGGCGGTGGCGGGGGCGATCAGCACCAGATCGGCCCAGCGGGCCAGCTCGATATGCCCCATGGCTGCTTCGGCGGCGGGGTCGAGCAGGTCCAGGTGCACCGGGTGCCCGGACAGGGCCTGGAGGGTGAGCGGGGTGATGAACTCGCGGCCGCCCTGGGTCATCACGACACGCACCTCGGCGCCCTGGTCGCGCAACCGGCGGACCAGTTCGGCGCTCTTGTAGGCGGCGATACCGCCACCGACGCCCAGAACGATGCGTTTACGATAGAGCCGCTGCATAGGCCAGCCTTAAATACGGAAATGGATGACGCGCGCTGAAGCCGATGACGCCTCCCCAGGCCTCCGGCCGCGCGCAGCGAGGGGGCTAAGATAGCACAGCGCCTGCGCCGGAACAGCGGGCGGACCAGACCTGGGAGGTTGCGTGAGAATTCTCGATTGGCCGGTGTCGGAGCGGCCCCGTGAACGCTTGCTCGAACAGGGGGCGGCGAGCCTGAGCGATGCCGAATTGCTGGCCATCTTCCTGCGCACCGGTGTCACCGGTTGCAGTGCCGTGGACCTCGCGCGCCGGCTGCTGGTCGAGTTCGGCAGCCTGCGCGCGCTGCTGGAGGCCGATCTCGAGGCGTTCTGCAGCCATCGCGGGCTGGGGCCGGCCAAGTTCACCCAGCTCCAGGCGGTGCTGGAGATGAGCCGCCGGCACCTGGCCGAGGACATGGACCGCGGGCCCGCCCTGGAAAGCCCGCAGGCGGTGCGCGACTTCCTCAAGGCACGCCTGCGCCACGAACCCCACGAGGTCTTCGCCTGCCTGTTCATGGACAACCGCCACCGCATGCTGGACTTCGAGGTGCTGTTCCACGGCTCCATCGACAGCGCCAGCGTCTACCCACGGCAGATCGTCAAGCGCGCCCTGGCGCACAACCACCCCTCCGGGATCGCCGAACCGAGCCAGTCCGACGACCTGCTGACCCGTCGCATCGTCCAGGCGCTGGCGCTGATCGATGTGCGGGTGCTCGATCACTTCATCGTCGGTGACGGCGAGCCGCAATCCATGGCCGAGCTGGGGATGCTCTAGCTCCGGTGCGCTACAGCTGCACCTTCGAATAGTCCTGGCGACCGAAGGGGTTCACTACGTAGCCCTTCACGTTCTGGCGGGTCAGCGCCGAGGCGGTCGGGTGCGCCAGCGGCAGCCACAGCGCCTGGTCGTGGATGATCTGCTGCGCCTGGTGATACAGCTCGCTGCGCTTGGCCTGGTCGGCCACCGCCTTGCCCTGGCTGATCGGGCCGTCGAGCTTCTCGTCGCAGTAGCGCGCGAAATTCAGCCCGGATTTCACGCTGGCGCAGGAGAATTGCGGGGTGAGGAAGTTGTCCGGGTCGCCGTTGTCGCCGGCCCAGCCCATGAACAGCAGGTCATGCTCGCCGGCCTTGGCGCGGCGGATCAGCTCGCCCCATTCGATCACGCGGATTTCGGCCTGGATGCCGATCTGCGCCAGGTCCGCCTGCAGCAGCTGTGCGCCGACGCTGGGGTTGGGATTGAGCAGGCTGCCGGAAGGGCGGGTCCAGATGGTGGTCTTGAAGCCGTCCTTGTGCCCGGCCTCGGCCAGCAGCGCGCGGGCCTTGTCCAGGTCGCGCGGGTAGCCGGGGATGTCCTTGGCATAGCTCCAGGTGTTGGGCGGGTAGACGCCGTCGGCGGCGGTGGCGCTGCCGGCGAACACGCTCTTCAGGTAGCTGCCCTTGTCGAAAGCGAGGTTGATCGCCTGGCGCACCTTGGGATTGTCCAGCGGCGGGTGCTGGCTGTTGATGCCGACGAAGGCGGTCATGAAGGCCGGGGTCTGTTCGACCTTGAGTTCGGCGCTCTTCTGCGCCGCCTCGACGTCCAGCGGCTTGGGCGACAGGGCGATCTGGCATTCGCCGCGCTTGAGCTTCTGCAGGCGCACGCTGGCGTCCGGGGTGATGGCGAACACCAGGTTATCCACAGCTGGCTTGCCGCCAAAGTACTCGGCGTTGGCGACATAGCGCACCACGGCGTCTTTCTGGAAGCGCTTGAAGACGAAGGGACCGGTGCCGACCGGCTGGGCGTTGAGCTTCTCCGGGGTACCGGCCTTCATCAGATGGTCGGCGTACTCGGCGGAGTAGATGGAGGCGAAGCCCATGCTGAGCATCGCCAGGAAGGTGGCGTCCGGGTGGTTGAGGCTGAAACGCACGTGGTGCTCATCGACCTTCTCCACGGCCTTGACCAGGCTTGGCAGCTGCATCGACTGGGCGTGGGGGAAGCCGCTCTGCGCGACCTTGTGCCAGGGTTGGGCCGGGTCGAGCATGCGCTGGAAGCTGAACACCACGTCGTCGGCGCCCAGTGCGCGGCTCGGCTTGAAGTAGTCGGTGTGGTGGAAGGCCACGCCGTCGCGCAGCTGGAAGTCGTAGGTCAGGCCATCGTCGGAGACTTTCCAGCTTTCGGCCAGGCTCGGCACCACTTCGCCGCGGGCGGCGTCGAAGTCCACCAGGCGGTTCATCAGCACGTCGGCCGAGGCGTTGGTGGTGGTCAGCGAGTTGTACTGGACCACGTCGAAGCCTTCGGGGCTGGCTTCGGTGCACACGCTCAGCGAGGCGGCGCTGGCGAGGGCAGGGGAAAGAAGGAGGGCAAGAAGGGCAAGACGCATGACGAACTCCGTGTGAGCTGGCAAGATGCCCATCCGCGAGGCTGGGCGGGGTCATGCAAGGCTGTTGGCAGCCTCGAAGGAGCTACCCTAGACCAAGCCGCCGCCCGTCACAACGATGACAGGCGACGAACGGCACCAGTGCCGCGGCCCGCGGGGGCTGGCATCGGCTTTTTCGAGTCATGCTTTCCCTTGCAGCTGGAAGTGTCTTTCTGATATAAAGCTGCGCTCTTTTCTGGGGCCCTGCTCTGATCCTGCGACTCGATCGCGGCGAAGCGGCAGTTAAGACCCCGGTGAAACTGAGAATCCTATTGAGTTAAGCAGCCAACCCATGCCGGGTTTGGCATGTGGTTTACAGAGGGCTGAGCCATGTCGAGAGTTTGCCAAGTGACCGGTAAGGGTCCGGTTACCGGGAACAACATTTCCCACGCACACAACAAAACCCGCCGCCGTTTCCTGCCGAACCTGCAGCACCACCGTTTCTGGGTTGAATCCGAGAAGCGCTTCGTGCGTCTGCGCGTTTCCGCCAAAGGCATGCGTATCATCGACAAGCGTGGCATCGAGGCCGTTCTGAACGACCTGCGCGCCCGCGGCGAAAAATTCTAAGGAGCTGCAGTCATGCGCGAACTGATCCGTTTGGTGTCCAGCGCCGGTACCGGCCACTTCTACACCACCGACAAGAACAAGCGTACCAAGCCTGAGAAAATCGAGATCAAGAAGTACGATCCGGTTGTTCGCAAGCACGTGATCTACAAGGAAGCCAAGATCAAGTAATTGATCTTCGCCCTTGTGAAGAAACCCGCCCCTCGTGGCGGGTTTTTTCTTGCCTGCGATTTTCCCTGGCGAAGATTGCGGACGAAAAAAAAGCCCGCCGATCGGCGGGCTTTTTGGTGTTCGGGGGATCAGGCCTTCTGTTCGAAGATCACGTATACCTTGCGGCAGGGCTCCAGCACTTCCCAGGTGCCGCTGAAGCCGGCCGGGATGACGAAGCGGTCGCCGACGCGCACGGTCTTGGCGCCGCCGTTGGCGTCACGGATCACCGACACGCCCTGGAGAATCTCGCAGTACTCGTGCTCGGTGTAGCTGACATTCCAGTGGCCCGGCTCGCCTTCCCAGATGCCCACGTTGAACTGGCCGCACTCGCTGGCGTAGTGGTTGCGCACGTTCTGCGCCGGGTCGCCCTTGATGATGCGGTCCGGAGCGGGGCGGTAGTGCTCGGGGGCGGTGGTGGCCTGGGCGAAATCGACGATCTGCTCGACGTTCATGGCGGTCTCGGTTCTTTAGAGTTGTTGGCGAGAGTGCGTGCGGGCACGCGCAGCGCTGTTGGATATTTACTCCGAAGCGGCTGTCGGAAAACCATCAGCCGACGAATCAGGGCAGTCTATGTTTAATAAAACGAACGTGACAAGGCCATTTGGCCGCTTAGTGTAAAAAATATTGAAAATTGGCGGCCTCCGGTTTAGGGTTGCCAACAGCATGCGTTTGCTCCGCCTTGCGGAATTTTTGACAGCGCGCCCGCCGGGCGCCTGCACCTGATAAGTACATTAATAAGAGGACACGTTGTCATGGGTACCCTCACTCGCGCCGATTGGGAAGCTCGCGCCAAGGACCTGAAGATCGAAGGCCGCGCCTTCGTCAACGGTGAATATGTCGACGCCGCATCCGGCGCCACCTTCGATTGCATCAGCCCCGTGGATGGCCGCTTCCTGGCCAAGGTCGCCAGCTGCGACCTGGCCGATGCCGAAAGTGCCGTGCAGGTCGCCCGTGCCGCCTTCGATTCCGGCTCCTGGTCGCGCCTGGCCCCGGCCAAGCGCAAGAAGGTCATGATCCGCTTCTCCGAGCTGCTGCTGGAGAACGCCGAGGAACTGGCCCTGCTGGAAACCCTCGACATGGGCAAGCCGATCAGCGACTCGCTGAGCATCGACGTGTCCAGCGCCGCCAACAGCCTGCGCTGGAGCGGTGAAGCGATCGACAAGATCTACGACGAAGTGGCCGCCACCGCCCACAACGAACTGGGCCTGGTTACCCGCGAGCCGGTCGGCGTCGTCGCTGCCATCGTGCCGTGGAACTTCCCGCTGCTGATGACCTGCTGGAAACTCGGCCCGGCGCTGTCCACCGGTAACTCGGTGATCCTCAAGCCTTCCGAGAAGTCCCCGCTGACCGGCATCCGTATCGCCCAACTGGCCATCGAGGCCGGCATCCCGAAAGGCGTATTCAACGTCCTGCCGGGCTTCGGCCACACCGTCGGCAAGGCCCTGGCCCTGCACATGGACGTCGACACCCTGGTGTTCACCGGTTCGACCAAGATCGCCAAGCAGCTGATGGTCTACGCCGGCGAATCCAACATGAAGCGCGTCTGGCTGGAAGCCGGTGGCAAGAGCCCGAACATCGTCTTCGCCGATGCTCCGGACCTGAAAGCCGCTGCTGAAGCTGCCGCCAGCGCCATCGCCTTCAACCAGGGCGAAGTCTGCACCGCCGGCTCGCGCCTGCTGGTGGAGAAGTCGATCAAGGCCGAGTTCGTGCCGATGGTCGTCGAAGCCATCAAGGCCTGGAAGCCGGGCAACCCGCTGGACCCGGAAACCAACGTCGGTGCGCTGGTCGACACCACCCAGATGAACAACGTGCTGAGCTACATCCAGGCTGGCCACGACGACGGCGCCAAGCTGGTGGCCGGCGGCAAGCGCACTCTGGAAGAGACTGGCGGCACCTATGTCGAGCCGACCATCTTCGACGGCGTGACCAACGCCATGCGCATCGCCCGTGAAGAGATCTTCGGCCCGGTGCTGTCGGTCATCGAGTTCACCGATGCCGAAGAAGCCGTGCGCATCGCCAACGACACCCCGTACGGCCTGGCTGCCGCGGTGTGGACCAGCGATCTGTCCAAGGCTCACCTGACCGCCAAGGCACTACGTGCCGGCAGCGTGTGGGTGAACCAGTACGACGGCGGCGACATGACCGCGCCGTTCGGTGGCTTCAAGCAGTCCGGCAACGGCCGCGACAAGTCGCTGCACGCGTTCGACAAGTACACCGAGCTAAAAGCCACCTGGATCAAACTCTAAGGTCGGTTCGGAGGGGCTGCGCGTCGGCCATGCTGCGTTGAGAACGAATTTTGGCTGCTCATTTACGGACGTTGTTCATACGAGCGTAGGTGGCGCACCAAAATTCGTTCTCGCCTTGCCTGGTTCTAGCTCGCGCCTTCCGTGGCGAACTTAGCGATTCAGGCTGGTACAGGTCGGCCCCGAGTCAGGGGCCGGCTCTGACAAAGAGCCACACCCGCGGCCGGGTTTCCCTCAGGGAAGCCCGGCCGCTGTGCATTGCGCATCGGGCACCCCTCGCGCCTGGCGTGCGCTCCGGATGGAACGGGAGAAAGACAATGCGTTGGGGACCGTATTTTGCAGTGTGTGCTGCCGTCATCAGCATCGGTCTGGCCCTGGGCCTGACCATGCCGCTGGTCTCGTTGCGCCTGGAAGGCTGGGGCTATGGCAATTTCGCCATCGGCGTCATGGCGTCCACGCCGGCCGTGGGTGTGCTGCTGGGCGCGATGATTGCCGGGCGCCTCGCGGCGCGGGTCGGCACGCCACGGCTGATGCGCCTGTGCCTGCTGTCCGGAGCCTTCTCGGTCGGCCTGCTGGCGCTGTTGCAGAGCTACCCGATCTGGTTGTTCCTGCGCCTGCTGATCGGCGTGCAACTGACTGTCGTGTTCATCCTCGGAGAAAGCTGGATCAACCAGCTGGCCATCGAGAAATGGCGCGGCCGCCTGGTCGCTCTGTATGGCACCGGCTATGCACTGAGCCAGCTGTCCGGCCCGGTGCTGCTGACGTTCATAGGCACCGCCGACAACCGCGGCTTCTGGTTCAGCGTCTGCCTGCTGGTGGGCGGCTCCCTGCTGCTGCTCGGCCGTACCGGCGCGCCCAGGGTCGACCCGCACAGCGCCAACGGGCGCGGGCTGTTCGCCTTCTGCGGCCAGCTCCCGGCGATCGCCTGGGCGGTGGTGCTGTTCGCCGGCTTCGAGGCGATGATCCTCACCCTGCTGCCGGTCTACGGCATCCAGCAGGGCTTCACCCAGGCGGTAGCGCTGGCGATGGTCAGCACGGTGGTGGTCGGCGATGCGCTGCTGCAGCTGCCCATCGGCTGGCTGGCCGATCGCATCTCGCGGCAGACGCTGTTCAAGGGCTGCGGCATCGTACTGTGCGCGAGCAGCCTGGCCATGCCGCCACTGCTCCACCACATCGCCATCTGGCCGGTGCTGGTGCTGTTCGGCGCCAGTGCGGGCGGGCTGTTCACCCTATCGTTGATCCTTATTGGCGAGCGCTATCGCGACGATGCGCTGGTGCGCGCCAACTCACACATCGCCCAGCTCTGGGGCATCGGTTGCCTGATCGGGCCGCTGGCCACCGGAGCGGCCAGCCAGTGGATCAGCGGCCACGCGCTGCCGCTGGTGATGGCGCTGGGGGCGGTCGGCTTCGTGATCCTGGTGAGCCTGCGCGGATTGCCGCCGGTGATGCGTTCGACTGACGCCGAGCTGCAGCAGGAGCGCTCCTAGAGCATCTTCTCCAGCCCGATGGCGCCGGCGATCCATGCGTTGAGCCGACGCCAGGCGTTGCCCGGTTCGCGGTCCAGCGCCACCAGCTTGCCGCCGCGCTCCTCGATCCAGACCAGCTTTGGCGGGTCACTGTTGGGGGCAACCTTCACCTGGTAGCTGACGCTAGGCGACATGCTCGCCAGCGCCAGGCGGCGTACCTGGTCGGCCAGTTCCGGGCTGTCGACGATGATGCCGACCTCGGTGTTCCACAGCACCGAGCGCGGGTCGAAGTTCAGCGAGCCGACGAACACCTTCCGCTGGTCGAACACCGCTGCCTTGCTGTGCAGGCTGGCGCTGCTCGACCCGCGCACCATCCACGGTGCGCCGGACAGACGTTGGTCCGGATCGGCGCGCAGCTCGTAGAGCTTCACCCCGTGCTCCAGCAGCTCCAATCGATAGGGCGCATAGCCGGCGTGCACGGCCGGCACATCAGTCGCCTCCAGTGAGTTGGTCAGCAGGCGCACGCTGACGCCGCTGTCGGCGCGCTGGGTCAGGTAGTCGACACCGGCGCTGGTCGGTACGAAGTAGGCCGAGACAAGGATCAGCTCCTTCGACACCCCGTCGAACAGCGGCTGCAGCTGGGTGCTGAGCAGGTACTCGCCCTTCGGATCGCCGTGGTCGAGGACTTTCAGCGGGGTGTCCCAGACTGCCTTGCCCGGCGCCCAGACCAGTTCGTCCAGCCAGTTCTGCAGGTGCGGGCGGTCGCTGTTGCGGTTGAGCCGGGCTATGTAGCTGGAGCTCTTCACCCGCTCCTTCGCCAGGTAGTGGTCCAGCTTGCGGCGCATGCGGTTGAGCTCGTCGAGGTCCGGGTCACCCCACAGGTAGTCCTCGATGGGCCGGCTGATGCGGCTGTTCCAGTACTGGTCGAAACTCTGCCCCAGCGACTGCGCCACCGGGCCGACGCCCATCAGGTCGAGGTCGCTGAAGTTCATCTCGGCCTTGGCGTCGAAGTACTCGTCGCCCAGGTTGCGGCCGCCGACGATGGCCACGCTGTTGTCCGCCAGCAGCAGCTTGTTGTGCATCCGCCGGTGCTGTTCGGAGAGGTTGAACAGCCGCCCGAGGTTGCGCGTGACGCCGGTGCTGCGGCCCAGGTGCAGCGGGTTGAACAGGCGCACCTGGATGTTCGGGTGGGCGGCGAGCGTGCCCAGCTCGTAGTCCCAGCCGTCGCTGCTGGTGTCGTCGATCAGGATGCGCACGCGCACGCCGCGGTCCGCCGCGTGCAGCAGCTCGCGGATCAGCGCGCGGGTGGTGAGGCCGTCGTGGACGATGTAGTACTGCACGTCGAGGCTGCGCTGGGCCTTGCGGATCAGCTCGGCGCGGGCGAGGAAGGCGTCGACGCTGGAGGCCAGCAGGTGGAAGCCGGATTGCCCGGGATGGGCGGCGGCCTGTTCGCTGATCTGGTTGTCCAGCCGGGTGCCTTGCACCGGCAGCACGTGCGAAGGCTCGGGCGGCGGCGCGCTGGCGCAGCCACCCAGGGCCAACAGGATCAGCAGGAACAGGCGTGGAAGCAAGGATGAGTCTCCGACAAGCCCGCCGGTGACGGGCTGCGGAAGATTCTAGCCGGTGGATCGCGCAGGCGGTCAGCCGCCGAAGGTTTCCTTGAAGCGGTACCAGGCCATCCCTAAGGCCAGCAGTGGCGAGCGCAGCAGCTTGCCGCCGGGGAAGGTGATGTGCGGCACCTTGGCGAACAGCTCGAAGCCGCTGCCCTGCTGGGCAGTGATGGCTTCGGCGAGCAGCTTGCCGGCCAGGTGCGTGGCGTTCACCCCGTGGCCGGCGTAGGCCTGGGCGAAATACACATTGGGCTGGTCGGGCAGGCGGCCGATCTGCGGCAGGCGGTTGGCGCCGATGCCGATCATGCCGCCCCACTGGTAGTCGATGCGCACGTTTTCCAGGTGCGGGAATACCTTGAGCATCTTCGGTCGCATGTAGGCGGCGATGTCCGCCGGGTCGCGCCCGGAGTAGTGGCAGGCACCGCCGAACAGCAGGCGGTTGTCGGCGGAGAGCCGGTAGTAGTCCAGCGCCACGCGCTGGTCGCACACGGCCATGTTCTGCGGCAGCAGGGCGCGGGCCTGTTCCGCGGACAGCGGTTCGGTGGCGATCACGTAGCTGCCGGCGGGCAGCACCTTGCCGTCGAGGTAGGGGTTCAGGCCGTTCTGGTAAGCATTGCAGGCGATCACCAGGGACTTGGCGCGCACGCTGCCCTGGGCGGTGCGCACGCGTACTTCGCTGCCGTAGTCGATGCCGGTGACGGCGGAGTTCTCGAACAGCCTCACGCCCAGGCTCTGCGCCGCGGCAGCTTCGCCCAGGGCCAGGTTGAGCGGGTGCAGGTGGCCCGAGCCCATGTCCACCATGCCGCCGACGTACTGGTCGGAGCCAACGATGGAGCGCATCTGATCCTGCGGGATCATGCGCAGTTCGTGGCGATAGCCGAGGCTTTTCAGCTCGTCGAAATCTTCCTGGAAGCCTTCGACGTCCGAGGGCTTGTTGGCCAGGTCGCAGTAGCCCCAGGTCAGGTCGCAGTCGATGGCGTATTTTTCGACACGCTGGCGGACGATCTCCACCGCTTCCAGGCCCATCAGCTTCATGGCGTGCACGCCAGCGGCGCCCACTGCCGGCTCGAACTGCTCCAGGCCGTGGCCGACGCCGCGGATCAACTGGCCGCCGTTGCGACCGCTGGCGCCCCAGCCGATCTGATGCGCTTCCAGCAGGATCACCGAGAGCCCGCGCTCGGCCAGTTCGATGGCCGTGTTCAGCCCGGAGAAACCACCGCCGATGATGCACACGTCGGCCTTTTCCTCGCCCGCCAGGGGCGGTACTTCGAGGCGGCGATTGACGCTCGCGGCGTAGTAGGACGGGGCGTGGCGGTCGGTGTGCACCGGCTGGTGAACGCGGGCGTTCATGTGCGATATCCTGATTTTTGTGTTGTTAAAATTTTACGCAGGATAAACGCCGACTTCCCGCGCAGCCAATAGCCGCACGGGAAAAAACGCCGGGAAGTCGTAAATAAATCTGTTGAGCTTGCCGCGAACGGCGGGGAATCAGCCGGCTATTCAGTCAGGAATGGGCAGGGTAAGGCTTTCCTTCACCTCTTCCATCACGATGTAGCTCTTGGATTCGCGCACGTGGGGCAGCTTGAGCAGGATGTCGCCCAGCAGCTTGCGGTAGGAGGCCATCTCGGAGATGCGCGCCTTCACCAGGTAGTCGAAGTGGCCCGACACCAAGTGGCACTCCAGCACATGGGGCAGCTTGAGCACCGAGCGGCGGAAGTCCTCGAAGGTGTCGCCGGACTTGTAGTCCAGGCTGATCTCGACGAACACCAGCAGGCTGGCCTTGAGGTACTGCGGATTCAGCCGGGCGTTGTAGCCCATGATGATTCCCTCGCGCTCCAGCCGGCGCACGCGCTCGGTGCACGGCGTGGTGGAGAGGCCGACGCGCTCGCCCAGTTCGGTGAAGGAGATGCGGCCTTCCTCCTGCAGGATGCGCAGGATGTTGCGGTCGATCTTGTCCAGTTCGCGGCGGCTTTGATGCTGGGTTCTCATGGGTATGACTCTGAAGTCGAGCGATGAGCTTTGGGGGAATGTCGGCAATATAGTCGGTTGTGCAGGGAATATCACTGGCAACCCTTGAACTTCCCGCGTTGGACGGCCAGCCTGTAGGCCAACGCTTCGGTCTTTTGGGACGAAGTCGGTCATTTTTTGCAGAGGCTTTCGCATGTCGCTCCCCCGCCTGCGCACCGTTCTCCTGCTGCTGTTGCTGCTTCTGGCAATGGCGGCCGGCGCGGCGTGGCTGGCGGTTCCGCGCCTGCTGGCGAATGCCGGGGTCAGCGTCGAGCAGTGGCAGGGGCTGGGTATTTCCCGCGAGGGTCTGACGCTGCAGCGCCTGGCCCTGCAGCGGCAGACACCGGATGGCGCGCGCCTGGCGATCCAGTTGCAGGACCTGCGCGTCGGCTGGCCCGAGCATGAAGACGGGCGCTGGCGCCTGAAGGAGCTGGCTGCCCGCAGCATCGACATCCGCCAGTGGCCGGGGCAGGGCGCGCCGGAAGCAGATGCCGGGCTGCCGGATATCACCCAGCTCAACCGCTGGCTGGCTCTGCTGCCCGGACGGCTGGCGCTGGAGCGCGTCGCCGTCGAATTGCCCTGCGCCCGCGAGCAACGCTGCACGCTCAATGGCAGCGCGCACTGGCAGCAGATCCAGGGCGGCGCCGCCGCACTGGGCGGCGAGCTGCGCCAGGGCGGACAGCAACTGGCATTCAACGGCCTGCTGCAACCGGGGGATGGTCAGTGGCGCCTGCACCTGGACAGCTACCTGGACAACGAGCCGCTGCTTTCCCTGGATTCCAGCTGGGCGCCGACCAGCCGCCAGCTCAGCGGCAACATTGCCAGCCCCGCCGTGCCACCGGTGCAGGCGGTGCGCAACTGGCTGGGCATGTGGTTGCCGACACCGAACCTGCCGTTGCCGATCCCCGAGGCCGGGCGCCTGCGCCTGAGCTGGGACACCCAGCTGGCCGGCGACGCCGCCTGGCCGGACTGGCCGGGCCTGCGCGATGGACGCGGCAGCATCGATCTCTCCCTGCAGCTACCGCAGCCCTGGCCGCTGCCGGGTGCGGGCAACCTGCAGGGTGATCTGCGGCTGATCGCCAGTGCGAACGATATCGGCTGGCGGCCCTCGGTGGTCAGCGGCGACCTGCGCCTTTCCGATCTCTACGGCGACTGGCTGCAGGCGCTGCCGGTCGGCCTGCGCCCGGCGCGCCTGACCCTGCACCTGGAGCCCGGTGTAGAAGAGGAAGTCGGCAGCGTGCGCGCCGATCTGCGTGCGGTGGGGGCCGCCGACCTGCGCCTGCGCTCCCGCGTGGCCTTGCTAGAGGCGACCCCGCTGGCGCTGCAACTGAGTGATGCGCGGCTGGAAGGGAAGATCCCGCACCTGGAGCTGGCCGGCCTGCGCGGCGACAACAGTCGCATCGACCTGAGCTTCGACGGCCGGATCGATCAGCAGTCGGCGAGTTTCAATCTGGCCGATGGCGCACAGTTGCAAGTCGGCACGCTGACCGGACCGCAGTCGCTGAAGGCCAGCAAGCTTGCCGCCACGCTGGGTAAAGGCGCGCTGAACCTGGGGTACGCCAGTGACCTGCGGGCCACCCTGCAACTCGATGCCCCGCTGAAACTGGCCGTGGGCGAGTTGCGCCAGCCCCACGTCAAACCGCTGTCCTGGAATGCCATGGGCACACTGGCGGCGAGCCTCGACGCCCAGCAGTTCAAGGGCCGGCTGCTCAACAGCGGTGGTCTGAATGCCGAGGTCGACCTGGGTAACTCGGCGAAGCAGGGTGTTGCCCTGGTCGCGCGGCAGCCGGAGTTCTTCCTGCGCACCGGCAACCCGCTGGAGAAGTCCCTGGGCGACTGGCCGGGGCTGCTCAGCCTGAACAATGGCAAGGCGAGCTTCGACCTGAATTGGCGCCTGCCACAGGGCGCCGCTGCGCAGAGCCTCGACCTGAACCTGCGCGGCAGCGGACTGGAGGGCGTCTACGATCGCAGCGAGGTGCATGGCCTCGACCTGCAGGCGAAGTTCGCCCTGAAGGGCTCGCAGATGCAACTGCATCTGCCGCAGGTAAGAGTCGCCACGCTGAACCCCGGCGTCACCCTCGGCCCGCTGTCCCTGCAGGGTAATTACAAGGCCTCGCTGGCGGCGCCGCTGGCGGGCCGGGTCGACTGGCAGCAGGCGGAGCTGGGCCTGTTCAAGGGCCGCGCCTGGCTGCCGGCCGGGGCCGTGGATCTTTCTGCACTGGGGCAGGGTCTTACCCTGAAGCTGGAGGGGCTGGCCCTGGAGGCGATCCTCGCGGCCTATCCGGCGGAGGGCCTTTCCGGCAACGGCATCATCGACGGCAACCTGCCGCTGGGTCTGCACGAGGGCAAGCTGGTGATCCGCAATGGTGAAGTGGCCGCGCGGCAGCCCGGCGTGCTGCAGTTCCGTTCGCCGAAGATCCAGTCGCTGGGCCAGAGCAACCCGGCCATGCAACTGGTGGCCACCGCCATCGACGACTTCCGCTACGACAAGCTGAGCAGCCGCGTGGATTATGATGAATCCGGCAAGCTGCTCCTCGCCCTGAGCCTGAGCGGGCGCAATCCCGAACTGGAGCAGGGCCGGCCGATCAACCTCAACGTCAACCTGGAGGAGAACGTGCCCAAGCTGCTCACCAGCCTGCAACTGAGCGACCGGGTCAGCGACACCATCCGCAAGCGCGTGCAGGAACGCCTGCGCAACGACCCGGCCGCCGCGCCATGACCGCAAGGAGAACCTGAAATGCGCCTCCGCGCCCTATTCGCCCTACTGCTCCTGGCCGGCCTTGCCCAGGGCTGCACGCCCACCGTGCAGCTGGCAGCGCCCAAGGAGCCGATCAACATCAACCTCAACGTGAAGATCGAGCACGAGATCTATATCAAGGTCGACAAGGCGCTCGACGGCATCATCAACGAGAACAGTGGCCTGTTCTGAGAAGGAGCCTTTGCATGAGATTGCACCGCAAACTGGGCGTCGCGCTGGTCGCCCTCTGCCTGAGCCTGCCGGTCATGGCCATGAGCCTGGAGCAGGCGATGTCCGCGCTGGGCAGCGCCAAGTCCCAGGGGCTGGTCGGCGAGCAGGCCGACGGATACCTCGGCGTCGTGAAGAACGGCGGTGATGCCGCCGATGTCGCCGCGCAGATCAACGCCGCACGCCGCGCCGAGTACCAGAAGGTCGCCAGCCAGAGTGGCGCCACCCTCAAGGACGTGGAATCCCTGGCCGGCAAGAAGGCCATCGAGCGTACGCCGTCGGGGCAGTACGTACAGGTCAATGGTCAGTGGGTGCGCAAGTAAGCCTGCCAAGGGGATTTCCCTGCCTGTCGCCGCTTGTCGGGGCAGGCGGGGACGGTCCGCCCGATAGCAGGTAAATCCCGTCCGCCATGAGGCCGGCGCGAGAAGTTCTGGCCGATCCCCTTCCGTTCGCTATTTCCTCTGGATCTGGTGAAATTTTCGCCAGATACTCGACCATCCGGTCTCGGGTAAAAAAGCGCTATTACTGGTGGATGTCCCTCCGTGAAAGCGACTTTTGCCAGGAATTTTCGTCAAAACACGCATCGCAATCAGTGAATATCGCTGAGCCTGACTTCCTATACTGCGCGCATCTACGTTCAGAATAAGAAACGTCCGCGCCCCCGGCGCGACGTAGGAGGCAAAGATGCGCGTTCTGGTGCTTGGCAGCGGTGTGATCGGTACCGCCAGTGCTTACTATCTCGCCCGTGCCGGCTTCGAAGTGGTCGTCGTCGACCGCCAGCCTGGCCCGGCCCTTGAAACCAGCTTCGCCAACGCCGGCCAGGTGTCCCCTGGCTACGCCTCGCCCTGGGCTGCCCCGGGCATCCCGCTCAAGGCCATGAAATGGCTGATGCAGACCCACGCCCCGCTGGCCATCAAGCTGACCGGCGACCCCAGCCAGTACACCTGGATGTGGCAGATGCTGCGCAACTGCAACGCCAAGAGCTACGCGGTGAACAAGGAGCGCATGGTCCGCCTGTCCGAGTACAGCCGCGACTGCCTCGACGAACTGCGTGCCGAGACCGGCATCACCTACGAAGGCCGCTCCCTGGGCACCACCCAGCTGTTCCGCACCCAGGCCCAGCTGGACTCCGCTGCCAAGGACATCGCCGTCCTGGAAAGCACCGGCGTCCCCTATGAAGTGCTGGATCGCGCCGGCATCGCCCGCGTCGAGCCGGCCCTGGCCAAGGTGGCCGACAAGCTGGTCGGCGCCCTGCGCCTGCCCAACGACCAGACCGGCGACTGCCAGATGTTCACCACCAAGCTGGCCGAGATGGCCAAGGCCCTGGGCGTGGAGTTCCGCTTCGGCCAGGACATCCAGCGCCTGGACTTCGCCGGCGACCGCATCAACGGCGTCTGGGTCGATGGCCAACTGGTCACCGCCGACCGCTACGTGCTGGCGCTGGGCAGCTACTCGCCGCAGATGCTCAAGCCGCTGGGTATCGACGCCCCGGTCTACCCGCTCAAGGGCTACTCGCTGACCGTGCCGATCACCAACCCGGACATGGCGCCGACCTCGACCATCCTCGACGAGACCTACAAGGTTGCGATCACCCGCTTCGACCAGCGCATCCGCGTCGGCGGCATGGCGGAAATCGCCGGCTTCGACCTGTCGCTGAACCCGCGTCGCCGCGCCACCCTGGAAATGATCACCACCGACCTCTACCCGGAAGGCGGCGACGTCAGCCAGGCGGAGTTCTGGACCGGCCTGCGCCCGGCCACCCCGGACGGCACCCCGATCGTCGGCGCCACCCGCTATCGCAACCTGTTCCTCAACACCGGCCACGGCACCCTGGGCTGGACCATGGCTTGCGGCTCGGGCCGCTACCTCGCCGACCTGATGGCCAAGAAGCGCCCGCAGATCAGCACCGAAGGCCTGGACATCTCCCGCTACGGCTCTGCCTCGGAGGCCCACGATGGCCATCCTGCGCCTGCACACTAACCAGCGGATGAGCCAGGTCGTCGTCCACAATGGCACGGTGTACCTCGCCGGCCAGGTGGCGGACGACCTCTCCGCCGGTGTCGAGCAACAGACCCGCGAAGTCCTCGCCAGCGTCGAGCGCCTGCTCGAAGAAGCCGGCACCGACAAGTCGCGGGTGCTCTCGGCAACCATCTACCTGAAAGACGTCGCCGCCGACTTCGCCGGCATGAACGGCGTCTGGGACCAGTGGGTCCCGCAGGGCTGCGCCCCGGCGCGCGCCACCGTCCAGGCGGCGCTGTGCTACCCGGAGATCCTCGTCGAGGTCTCCATCGTCGCCGCACTGCCCTGATCGTTTTGCGTGGCCCGGCCGGAGCGCCGGGTTTTTTTCGTCCGTCGTTTCTGCTCCACACACCATAAGAGAGCCTCGCCATGCGTCCCGCCCGTGCCCTGATCGACCTCGCCGCCCTGCGCCACAACTACCGCCTGGCCCGTGAAGTGACCGGCGCTCGAGCGCTGGCAGTGGTCAAGGCCGATGCCTACGGCCATGGCGCGGTGGTCTGTGCCCGTGCGCTGGAAGCTGAAGCCGACGGCTTCGCCGTGGCCTGCATCGAGGAAGCGCTGGAACTGCGCGAAGCCGGCATCCGCGCGCCGATCCTGCTGCTCGAAGGCTTCTTCGAAGCCAGCGAGCTGGAACTGATCGACGCCCATGACTTCTGGTGCGTAGTCCACTCGGCCTGGCAGCTGGAAGCCATCGAGCGCGCCCGTCCGAGCAAGCCGCTGACCGTCTGGCTGAAGATGGACTCGGGCATGCACCGCGTCGGCTTCTTCCCGCAGGACTACGCCGCCGCGCTGGCGCGCCTGAAGGCGCTGCCGCACGTGGCCAAGGTCGTGCTGATGAGCCACTTCTCCCGGGCCGACGAGCTGGACTGCGCGCGCACCGAGGAGCAGGTCGCCGCCTTCCAGGCCGTGCGCGAAGCCGCAGGCCAGGGCCACGAGATCAGCCTGCGCAACTCTCCCGGCATCCTCGGTTGGTCCGACGTGCCCAGCGACTGGGTGCGCCCCGGCATCATGCTCTACGGCGCTACCCCCTTCGAACAGGCGCACCCGCTGGCTGACCAGCTGCGCCCGGTAATGACCCTGGAATCCCAGGTCATCAGCATCCGCGAACTGCCGGCCGGCGAGCCGGTGGGCTATGGCGCGCGCTTCATCGCCGACCGCCCGGTACGCGTCGGGGTGGTCGCCATGGGTTACGCCGACGGCTATCCGCGCCATGCGCCGGACGGCACGCCGGTGTTCATCGACGGCAAGCCCAGCCGCATCATCGGTCGCGTGTCCATGGACATGCTCACCGTGGACCTGACCGACCTGCCCAGCGCAGGCCTGGGCAGCCGCGTGGAACTCTGGGGCCCGAACGTGCCCGCCAGCCAGCTCGCTGCCCTGTGCGGCAGCATCCCCTATCAGCTGTTCTGCAACCTCAAGCGCGTCCCGCGGGTCTACGCAGGCGAGTGACGGATACCGCCCGTAAAGTTTGCGCAGGATCGGCGGGCGATCTGTTGTAAATACTGAACGGTGTTGCCATGATACGTGGCACTTGGAACCCGCTCGGCTCAAGCCGTTGCGGGTTCTGCCTTTCAGAGCCTGCCTGATCACAAGAATAAGGAGGACCCCACCCTTGGACGTCGGTGCTCGTCTGCAAGCCATCCGTAAGCTCAAAGGTTTGTCCCAGCGCGAACTCGCCAAACGGGCGGGTGTTACCAACAGCACAATCTCGATGATCGAGAAGAACAGCGTCAGCCCCTCCATCAGCTCGCTGAAGAAAGTGCTGGGTGGTATTCCGATGTCCCTCGTGGAGTTCTTCTCCCTGGACCTGGAACAGAGCAGCAACACTCCTGTGGTCTACAAGGCAGACGAACTCAGCGACCTGTCCAGCGGCTCGATCATCATGAAGCTGATCGGCAAGGACTACCCCAGCCGCGCCATCACCCTGCTCGACGAGACCTACCCGCCAGGCTCTGACACCGGTGACGACATGTACGCCCACGAAGGCGAAGAGACCGGCGTACTGGTCGAAGGTCGCCTGGAGCTGACCGTCGGCGACGAGACCTTCGTCCTCGAATGCGGTGACAGCTACTATTTCGACAGCACCAAGCCGCACCGCTTCCGCAATCCGTTCGAAGCCCCGGCGCGGCTGATCAGCGCGACCACACCGGCAAATTTTTGAACAGCCGGTAGGACCGGCCAGATCAGCTGCGACCTAATGCCGCAAACGCCGGCTAGGTGGCGCAATTGTTTCGAGCTTCCCGGCTTTGCCGTTATACTTGCGCCCGCTCGCGCGGCCCGAGACTGTGACTGCACCGCGACCGGGCGTGATAAGCCACGATGAGGGTGAAAGGGTGAACCTGATTAGAAAAATCCTGGCAGCCCAAGCTGCCGTACTGGCCCTGTGGGCAGTGAGCGTTCAGGCCGCGACCAACGATGACGCCATTGCCAAGCGTCTCGAACCTGTCGGCAAAGTCTGCGTCCAGGGCAAGGAATGCGAAGGCGTTGGCGCCGTAGCTTCTGCCGGTGGTGGCGGTGCTCCGCGTTCGGGTGAAGAGATTGTCGGCAAGGTCTGCACCAACTGCCACGGCAGCGGCCTGCTGGGCGCGCCGAAAGTCGGCGACAAGGCTGACTGGGGCAAGCGTGCGAAAGAGCAGGGCGGCCTCGACGGCCTGCTGGCCAAGGCCATCTCGGGTGTCAACGCCATGCCGCCCAAGGGCACTTGCGCTGATTGCTCCGATGACGAGCTGAAAGCTGCGATTCACCACATGTCCGGCCTGTAATAGCCGACCTGTGCGAAAAGCCGCCCAAGGGCGGCTTTTTCATGCCCGCGATTTGTCACCTGGTGCGTCGAGGGAGCAACTTCTGCGCAAAGCCGGTCCAAACTCCTGTCGTTGAAACGAACCAGGAGGGATGCCCGGTGCAATCCTGCTCGATCGAAACTGCCGTCGAAGAACTGCTGCAACGCCTGGACGGGCACATCCGCCTCGGCCTGCCGCTCGGGCTGGGCAAGCCCAACCAGCTGGCCAACGCGCTGTACCGGCACATCCGCGAGAACCCGCGCCGACAGCTGACGCTCTATACCGCGCTGTCACTCGGTCGTCCGCAGGCCGGCGGCGAGCTGCAGCGGCGCTTCCTCGAACCCTTCGTCGAGCGCATCTACGGCGACTACCCCGAACTCGACTACCTGCACGACCTGCGCAGCGGCAGCCTGCCGGAGAACATCCGCGTCGAGGAGTTCTACCTGCAGCCCGGCAGCCTGCTGGACAGCGCCCCGGCGCAGCAGAACTACATCAGCTGCAACTACAGCCACGTGGCGCGCGATATCAACGCCAAGGGCGTCAACGCCGTTGCCCAACTGGTGGCCCGCGACCCGGCGCGACCGGGCAAGCTCAGCCTGGCCTGCAACCCGGACATCACCCTCGACCTGCTGCCGATGCTGCAGCGTCGCCGCGCGGCCGGCGAAACCATCGTCACCATCGGCGTGGTCCACGACCAGTTGCCCTACATGCCCGGCGACGCCGAGGTGGACGAGGACTTCTTCGACCTGCTGGTGGATGCGCCGGGCGACAGCAGCACGCTGTTCTCCACGCCCAACCTGCCGGTTGGCCTGCAGGACCATTGCATCGGCCTGCACGCCAGTGCTCTGGTGCGCGATGGCGGCACGTTGCAGATCGGCATCGGTTCCATGGGCGACGCCCTGACCTCGGCGCTGCTCACCCGCCAGCGCAACAATGACGGTTACCGCGCGCTGCTCGACGGCCTCGACTCTACCGCCCGGCACGCCGGGTTGATCGAGCGCGACGGCGGCCTCGGCGAGTTCGAACAGGGCCTGTACGGCTGCAGCGAAATGTTCGTTCCCGGCCTGCTGGCGCTGGCCGAGGCAGGCGTGCTCAACCGGCGCGTCGCGGCACGGCCGGGCTCGTCGCCCAGTGAACCGGGCGTCTGGTTGCATGGCGGCTTCTTCCTCGGCCCGCAGGCCTTCTACCGACGCCTGCGCGAAATGCCCCGCGAGGAACTGGTCGGGATCGGCATGACCGGCATCGGCTTCGTCAACAACCTCTACCGCGACGAGGAGCTCAAGCGCGAGCAGCGCCGCGACGCGCGTTTCATCAACAGCGCCTTCACCGTCACCCTGCTGGGCGCCGGCGTGGCCGACCAACTGGAGGACGGCCGCGTGCTCAGCGGCGTCGGCGGGCAGTACAACTTCGTCGCCCAGGCCCATGAGCTGGAGGGCGGGCGCTCGATCCTGATGCTGCGCAGCTGGCGCGAATCCGAAGGCGAGCTGAGCTCCAACATTGTCTGGAGCTACGGCCACACCACCATCCCCCGGCACCTGCGCGACATGGTGGTGACCGAGTACGGCGTGGCCGACCTGCGCGGCAGGAACGACGCCGAAGTGATCGCCGCGCTGCTGGCCATCGCTGATTCGCGCTTCCAGGACGAGCTGATCGCCCAGGCCCAGGAAGCCGGCAAGCTGCCGAAGGATTTCGAACTGGACGAGCGCTACCGCAACAACACCCCGGAGCGCCTGCGCGAAGCGACCCGGGGGTTGCGCCAGTTATTGCCGGAATTCCCGCTGGGCTGCGACTTCACCGAGCACGAGCGCGACCTGCTGCTAGCGCTGGGCTGGCTGAAGAGCAAACTGCGCCTGAGCGAGATTCTCGAACTGGGCAAGGCGACCCTGGACGCGCCGCAGCCGGAGGCATTCCCCGCGCACCTGGAGCGCATGGGGTTGGCGAAGCCGGAGGGGTTGCGCGAGGAGTTGTACCAGCGCCTGGTGCTGGCCGGCCTGAAAGCCAGTCGGACGAGTCTGTAGGAGCGGGCCATGCCCGCGATCCGCCGGCAGGCGGCCGCAGTTCCAGCTTCCCTGCAGGAGCGTGCTTTACGCGCGATGGCGGGCATGGCCCGCCCCTGCATGATTTTCCGGGCATGAAAAAAGGCGGGCCCTGTTCGGCGCCCGCCTTTTTCGTGAATCGCGCTGGATCAGTCCTCGAGGAACTCGACCTGACCATTGGCCAGGGACTTCACGCGAGCCAGGGATTCCACGCGGTAGCCTTCGCTTTCCAGCAGGGCGCGGCCTTCCTGGAAAGACTTCTCGATGACGATGCCCAGACCGGCGACGCTGGCGCCCGCCTGCTGGATCAGGTCGATCAGCGCCTTGGCGGCATGGCCGTTGGCGAGGAAGTCGTCCACCACCAGCACGTGGTCCGCGGCGGTCAGGTGCTTGGCGGAGATGGCGATGGTGCTTTCGGTCTGCTTGGTGAAGGAGAAGACCTTGGAGATCAGCAGGTCGTTCTTCAGCGTCAGCGACTGGAACTTGCGGGCGAAGATCACCGGGATGCCCAGCTCGAGGCCGGCCATGACCGCCGGGGCGATGCCCGAGGCCTCGATTGTGACGATCTTGGTGATGCCCTGGTTCTTGAAGCGTTCGGCGAACTCGTGGCCGATCAACTTCATCAGCGCCGGGTCGATCTGGTGGTTGAGGAAGGCGTCTACCTTGAGGACCTGTTCGGAAAGAACGATGCCTTCGCTGCGAATTTTGTCTTTGAGAGTGTTCACGGGGGTGCTTCCGAAAGCGGCTGTCGCTGATGAAGCGCGTAATTCTACAACGCCATTGGTCTTCTGCGCGACGTTCCGACCAATGCAATTGCTGATCGAATGGACAGTTTTTCGATGGGCGGAAGAGGCAACCCCCCTGTAGGAGCGGGCCACGCCCGCGATCGCGCGCATGGCGCGCTCCTGCAGGTGCAGCGGCTCAGCGCTTGAGCATCGCCCGGATATCCGCCAGCGCCGAGTTGCCCTTGGCCACCTTGACCTCCTGCGGCGCATCTTCCTGGCCTTCCCAGACCAGGTCCTCGGGCGGCAGCTCGTCGAGGAAGCGGCTGGGCGAGCAGTCGATGATCTCGCCGTACTGCTTGCGCTTGGCGGCGAAGGTCATCGCCAGGTTCTTTTTCGCCCGGGTGATGCCCACGTAGGCCAGACGCCGCTCTTCCTCGATGGTGTCAGCCTCGATGCTGGAGCGGTGCGGGAGGATTTCCTCTTCCACGCCGAGAATGAACACGTAGGGGAATTCCAGGCCCTTGGAGGCGTGCAGGGTCATCATCTGCACGCCGTCGGCGCCTTCTTCCTCTTCCTGCTGGCGCTCGAGCATGTCGCGCAGCACCAGCTTGGCGATGGCCTGCTCGATGGTCATGTCGCCTTCTTCGTCGCGTTCCAGGGTGTTCTTCAGTGCTTCGATGAGGAACCAGACGTTGCCCATGCGGAAGTCAGCGATCTTGTCGCTGGAGGCGTTCTGCCGCAGCCAGTTCTCGTAGTCGATGTCCATCACCATGCTGCGCAGCGCACCGATCGGGTCGCTGCCGGCGCACTGCTCGCGGACCTTGTCGATGAAGCGCTTGAAGCGCTGCAGGCGCTCGATGTAGCGGGCGTCCAGGTGTTCGGACAGGCCCAGCTCGCCGGAGGCGTTGAACATCGAGCAGCCGCGCTCGGTGGCGTAGTTGCCGAGCTTCTCCAGGGTGGTGGAGCCGATCTCCCGGCGCGGCACGTTGATTACCCGGAGGAAGGCGTTGTCATCGTCCGGGTTCACCAGCAGGCGGAAATAGGACATCAGGTCCTTCACTTCCTGGCGTCCGAAGAAGCTGGTGCCGCCTGACAGGTGATAGGGAATCTGGTGGTGCTGAAGTTTCAGCTCGATCAGCTTCGCCTGATAGTTGCCCCGGTAGAGGATGGCGAATTCGCTGTAGGGCCGCTGCGTCTTCAGGTGGATGGTGAGGATTTCCATCGCCACCCGCTCGGCTTCGGACTCCTCGTTGCGACAACGGATCACCCGGATCGGGTCGCCTTCGCCCATCTCGCTCCACAGCTGCTTCTCGAACACGTGGGGGTTGTTGGCGATGAGGATGTTCGCGCATTTGAGGATGCGGCTGGTGGAGCGGTAGTTCTGCTCCAGCATCACCACCTTCAGCGAGGGGAAGTCTTCCTTGAGCTGCATCAGGTTTTCCGGACGCGCGCCGCGCCAGGCGTAGATCGACTGGTCGTCGTCGCCCACCACGGTGAAGTGCGCGCGCTGTTGCACCAGCATCTTCACCAGCAGGTACTGGCTGGCGTTGGTGTCCTGGTACTCGTCCACCAGCATGTAGCGCACGCGGTTGCGCCACTTGTCGAGGATCTCCGGGTGCTCCTGGAACAGCTTCACCGGCTGCAGGATGAGGTCGTCGAAGTCCACCGCGTTGTACGCCTTGAGCGTGCGCTGGTAGTGCAGGTAGACCATCGCAGCGGTCTGTTCCTTGGGGTTGCGCGCCTTTTCCAGCGCCTCTTGCGGAAGGATCAGGTCGTTCTTCCAGCTGCCGATCAGGCCCTTGATCTCGTCCAGACCGTCATCGCCGGAATATTCCTTCTGCATGATGTCGGTCATCAGCGCCTTCACATCGCTCTCGTCGAAGATCGAGAAGCCGGGCTTGTAGCCCAGGGCCGCATGTTCCTTGCGGATGATGTTCAGGCCCAGGTTGTGGAAGGTCGAGACGGTCAGGCCCTTGCCCTCGCCGGGGCGCAGCAGGGTGCTGACGCGCTCCTTCATCTCGCGGGCGGCCTTGTTGGTGAAGGTCACGGCGACGATGTACTGGGCGCGGATGCCGCACTGCTGGACCAGGTAGGCGATCTTGCGGGTGATCACGCTGGTCTTGCCGGAGCCGGCGCCGGCCAGTACCAGGAGCGGGCCGCCGACGTAGTTCACGGCCTCTTGCTGCCGGGGATTGAGTCGGGACATGAAAGGCGGGGGTCTGTAGTGGAGCGGGCGCGTATTCTAGCAGGCCGTGCCGGGCGTCGGGGTGCCGCTCGGAATAGCGGCGATCTGTGACACGATCGTACTTATGTGTTTTGGATAAATCTGTACATGTATTAGGCTTGTGACAGCATTACTTGAAGAAAACTCTTAAGAGTTTCTCTGAAGTTTCGTCTACATCCGTGGGATGTCCGGATGGCGTCGCTTCAAAACCGGGAGAAGTGGGCGCAGGGATGGTGCCTGGAGTTTCTCCCCTTTTTAGAGATACATGGGGGTCGCTTGGCAGCGTCGGTCGAACCAACGCGCCTGCTCCTGCTGGCGGAAGCGCCGCAGTGGGCCCAGCTACTGCGCGGGCATCTGGCCGCGTTGGGGCAGGGCTATTCGCTGATCACGGCCCCGTCCTGGCAGGCCGCCAGCAGCCTGTTCGATGAAGATCAGGTCGGCCTGGTGCTCGCCACGCCCGGCAAATTGCCGTCCGCCCACCAATGCCACCTGCCGCTGGTCCTGCTGCTGGAGCGCGAGCCCGCGCAAGAGCCGGTCGGCGTTGCCGATTACCTGGTGGCCGAATCCCTCAGCGTCGAAGTCCTGCGCCGCACCCTGCGTTACGTGCGTGAGCGCACCTCGCTGCAGAACACCCTGCAGAGCCTGGCCGAACAGGACCCGCTGACCGGCATCGCCAACCGCCAGGGCTTCCAGACCCTGCTCGCCGCCCGTCTCAGCGAGAGCGAAGGGCGCGGCCTGGCGCTGGGCCACCTGGACCTGGACAACTTCCGCCACGTCAACGACGCCCTCGGCCACCAGGCCGGCGACCGCCTGATCCTGCAGGTGGTGGCGCGCCTGAAGGCGCACCTGGACAACGGCGACGACATTGCCCGCCTGGGTAGCGACGAGTTCGCCCTGCTGCTGGACACCCGCCGCGACCCGGCGCGGGTGGAGAAGATTGCCGAGCTGATCGTCGAATCCCTGGGCGAACCCTACTGGGTCGAGGGCGAAAGCCTGCTGCTGGGCTGCAGCCTGGGTGTGGCCCATGCCTGCGCCGGCGAAGCTGCCGACCCGCTGTTGTGGCACGCGCACATTGCCATGCAGCAGGCCAAGTCGCGCCAGGGCTGCACCTTCCACGTCTTCGACGAACGCATCAACCGCGGTGCCCGCAGCCTGGCCGACCTGGAAAGCGAACTGCGCCGGGCGTTGCGCCGCGACGAACTGGAACTGCACTACCAGCCGCGCCTGGACCTGCACAGCGGGCAGATCGTCGGCCTCGAAGCGCTGGTGCGCTGGCGCCACCCCGAGCGCGGCCTGCTGACGCCGGGCGACTTCGTGCCGCTGGCCGAGGAAAGCGGGCTGATCGTGCCGCTGGGCTACTGGGTCATCTCCCGTGCCCTGCGCGACATGCAATGGCTGCGCGGGCGTGGCCTGCCGCCGCTGCACATGGCGGTGAACCTGTCGTTCCGCCAGTTCCAGGACAGCCAGTTGCTGCCGACCCTGGAGCGCCTGATCCGCGAGCGCGGTGTCGACGCCCAGTGGCTGGAATTCGAACTCACCGAAACCGCCGTGATGCGCCGCAGCGACCAGGTCCAGCAGACCATGCAGGCCCTCGGTCGCCTGGGCGTGCGCTTCTCGCTGGACGATTTCGGCACCGGCTTCTCGTCCTTCGTGCACCTGAGCAGCCTGCCCATCACCCTGCTGAAGATCGACAAGAGCTTCGTCGGCGACATGCACGAGCGCCCGGAAAACCTGCAACTGGTGAAGGCCATGATCAACCTGGCGCACAACCTGAACCTGGAAGTGGTCGCCGAGGGCGTCGAGACCATCACCCAGCAGGACGAGCTGCGTCAGTTCGGCTGCGACCAGGTGCAGGGCTACTGGATCAGCCGCCCATTGCCGCTCGCGGAGCTGGCGCGGTTCCTGGTGTTCGGCGCCAACCGCGCGCTGCGCCTGCAGGACTCGGTCAGCTAGCGGTCAGCCAGCACAGCCAGGCCCGCGCCGGCCGTGTGCGGGCGCAGCAGACGCGAGGTCTTAGCCTCGAACGCCAGCGTCAGCCCGATGGCCGCGCAGGCCAGCCCGGAGGCCAACCCCCACCACACGCCACTCGGCCCCCAGCCCAGCGGGAAGGCCAGCAGCAGCGCCATCGGCACGCCCACCAGCCAGTAGCCCGCCAGCCCGACGAGGAAGGTGGTGCGCGCATCCTTCAGGCCACGGATCGCGCCCATGGCGATGCACTGGGTGCCGTCGAACAGCTCGAACCACGCGGCGATGGCCAGCAGGCTGACGGCCAACTGCACCACCTCGCGGTTGGCCGGGTCGTGGTGGTCGATGAACAGGCCGATGACCAGCTCCGGCGCGAGCCAGAACAGCGCGGCGAAGGCGAACATGCAGCTGGCGCCGAAGCCGATGCCCAGCCGGCCGGCGCGGCGCGCCTCGACCAGCCGGCCGGCGCCGTAGTGCTGGCCGATGCGGAAGGTCACCGCGTAGGAAATCCCCATGGGCACCATGAAGGCCACGTACACCGACTGGATGGCGATCTGGTGCGCCGCCAGCGCGGTGCTGCCGATCACGCCCATGCACAGGGTCGCCACGGTGAACATGCCTGACTCCACCGCGTAGGTGCCGCCGATGGAAATGCCCAGGCGCAGGGATTCGCCGATCACCGTGAAGTCCGGCTTCGACAGCCCGGTCAGCAGCGGGTAGGGCGCATACGCCCGGTGCCAGCGCAGGTACAGGGCGAAGATCACCGGCAGCGCGTTCATCACCACCGCAGTGACCATGCCGATGCCCGCCAGCCCCAGGCGCGGCAGGCCGAACAGGCCTTCGATGAAGGCGTAGTTCAAGGCGAAGTTGGCCAGCGCGCCGACCAGGCTGATGGCCATGACCGGGCCCGGCCGTTCGATGGCGCTGGTGAAGCCGCGCAGCACCATGAAAGCCATGTAGCCGGGCAGGGCGAAGACGATGCTGTGCAGAAAACTCATGGTGCCCGCGACCGTTTCCGGCGCCTGGCCGAAGGCGATCAGGATCGGCCCGAGGTTCCACAGCAGCAGGCCCGCCAGCAGCGCCAGCGCGCCGCCGATCCACAGGCCGGCCTGGGTCGCTTCCACCACGCCGCGCGCGTCCTTCGCGCCATGCCGGATCGCCACCAGGTTGCCGGTGGCCGCCACCACGCCGACGCAGAAGGTCGACACCAGCGCATAGGTCGACGCGCCCAGCCCGCCGGCGGCCAGCGCCTCGCGGCCGAGCTTGCCCATCATCACGGTGTCGGTGAACACCATGGCCACGTAGGCCAGTTGCGCGGCGATCAGCGGGCCGGCGAGGCGAAGGATGGCGGCAAGTTCGTCACGGTACAGGCGTTTCATGAGTCAGGCTCAGCAAGCGGCAACTGCCGCATCGATGGGGAGCCTTCCATTCTCCGGCTGCTGTGGGGCCGGGCACAAAAGGATAAATGCGATGCCATACATGAGTCATACTCATGCATGCCGCCTTTTGGAGCCCACCATGAACCGCCAGTTGCCGCCCCTTTACGCCCTGCGCGCCTTCGAGGCGGCCGCCCGGCATGCGTCCTTCACCCGCGCCGCCGAGGAACTGGCGATCACCCAGAGTGCGGTGAGCCGGCACATCAAGACCCTGGAAGAACACTTCGCCTGCCGCCTGTTCCAGCGGCGCGGCCGCCAGCTGGAGCTGACCGAAACGGCGCGGATGCTGCTGCCCGGACTGCGCGATGGCTTCGATGCACTGGAGCGCGCCTGCGCCAGCCTGCGCGCTGAAGAAGGTGTGCTGCGCCTGAAGGCGCCCTCGACCCTGACCATGCGCTGGCTGCTGGCGCGGCTGAGCCGGTTCCGCATGCAGCACAGCGATATCGAGGTGCAACTGACCAGTGCCTGGATGGACGTGGACCGCGTGGATTTCGTCCATGAGCCTTTCGATTGCGCGGTGCTGCTCAGTTCCGGGCACTTCCCGCCGGACTGGGAGGCCACCCTGCTGTTCCCCGAATGGCTGATTCCCGTCGGTGCGCCTGCGCTGCTGGCGGACGGCCCCTGGGACGCCGGGCGGCTGGCCGCCGCCGAGCTGCTGCACCCTACGCCCGACCGCCGTGACTGGCGGCGCTGGCTGCAACGCATGGGTCTGGGGGAGAAGGTGTCACTCAAGGGCGGGCAGGTGTTCGACACGCTGGAGCTGGGTATCGTCGCCGCGACCCGCGGCTACGGGGTTTCCATCGGCGACCTGGTGATGGTCGCCGAGGATGCCAACCAGGGCCGCCTGGCGCTGCCCTGGCCCGCCGCGGTGGCCAGCGGCGAGAGTTACTACCTGGTCTGGCCCCGCGCGCGTCGGCATCAGGAGCGGCTGCGCCGGTTGCGCGACTTCCTGCAGGCCGAGGTGCAGGCCATGCAGTTGCCGCCGGTGGAGCTGCTCGACTGAGTCCGGCGGCGCGGCGGATCAGTCGCCGCTGCAGCCATTGGCCCACACCTGGTAGTGCAACTCGTGCTGCTGGGCCTGGGCGTCTTCGTAGACCATGGTCACCGGCACGATGCCGCATTCCTGCTGGGTATCGGTGATGGAAATGACCCGGTGCACGTCGGGCCTGTCGTGGGCCGGCACGGTACCGCAGGCGGCGACGAACAGGGTGGTGAGGATCAGGGCGATCAGCGCTTTCATGGCAGGTTTCCTTCAGAAGAGTTGAATCAGGCGCGTTCGTGCAGCAGCGAGCGGGCGGAGTCGGCCATCACCAGCAGGCCGCCGGCGAGCATCAGGGTGTCCTTGAGCACCAGCCGGCCCGCGCCGGACAGGTAGGGGAAGCCGTGCTGCGCATCACCCAGCGCCGACACCCAGGCCTCGGGCGTGGTGATCAGGAAGCTCAGCGTCACCAGCGGCGTGCCGAACGACAGGAAGCCGCCGAGCAGGCCCAGGCGCCGTGACAGCGGGTTGAGCAGCACCAGCAGGGCGATGCTCAGCTCCACCACGCCCAGCCCCTTGGAGAATCCGTAGGTGTTGTTGGTGGTCTGCCAGGCGCGCTTCTGCACATCCAGCTCGCCCTCGTGGGTGAGGTGCGCGCGGTAGTCCTCGGGGTGCTCGTAGAAGAACGACATGAACGGGCTGTTGGCGACGAAGGGCGTGATGCTGTCGGCTTCGTAGGGCACGAATTTCAGCGCACCGATCCAGATGAACACCACGGCGATGGCGACGCGCATCAGGTTGGCGCCGACGTGGTCGAGGCGGCTGAGTGCCTGCAGGCCCTGGGTGATGGGAGAGGTCATGGGGAACTCCTTGAGAGTCGGTTGCAATCAGGAGTGCCCATTGTCGGAATCGCGCCGCTGCGCTTCTTTCGCGTTGTGCTCGGGTTTTTGTCGGTGGGTCTCGGATGCGTTTTCACCGGCCCCTGGCCCCGCACCAAGGGAGTACGCAAGCGAGAAAGAAGGGGGTAGCCGCGTTTACTTGGCTGATCCCGCGCGTAATCTGTAGGCCCTTTCCTGCGTGTGGAACGCCATGAACTCCATCGACCGCCTGATCCAGCTCGCCGGCCTGCGCGGCAGCCTCGACCTGCGCTGCCAACTCCAGGGCGACTGGGCGCTCGACCATGAACAGGCACCGGGCGGCGTGGCGCAGTACCACATCCTGTTGTCCGGGCGTTGCCAGGCAGAAATGCCTGACGGCCAGGTCCTTCAGCTTAAAGCCGGCGACATCCTGGTCTTCCCCCGCGGTGGCGCGCACCTGCTGCGCAGCCAGGGGCCGAAGGTCAGCCCGGTGCCCGCCCAGGTCAGCCAGGACGGCCTGCTGCCGGTACACCGCATCGGCAGCGAAGGCGAGGCACTGGATATCCTCTGCGGCAGCTTCCACTACCAGCGCGACTCGCTGCTGATCGGCGCGCTGCCGGCGTTCCTCAACATCTCCAGCCAGGAGCTGGGCCTGAGCGAGCAACTGGCCGCGCTGGTCGGCCTGCTGCGCGGCGAGGCGGACGGCAACCAGGCGGGCGCGCGCTTCCTGGTCGACGCGCTGTCCTCGGCCCTCTTCACCCTGATCCTGCGCGTCTACCTGCAGGAGTACGTCCCCACCAGCGGCACCCTGGCGCTGCTCGCCGACAAGCGCCTGAGCCGCGCCTGGCAGGCAATGCTCCACGACCCCGCCCACGAGTGGACCATCGAGGCGCTGGCCGAGCGCGCCAGCATGTCCCGCGCCACCTTCATGCGCCTGTTCACCCAGGTGGCCGGGCTGTCGCCCTGGGCGCTGCTGACGAAAGTGCGCATGGAACTGGCCTACCGCCTGTTGAGCAGCTCGCAGCTGAGCCTCAGCGACATCGCCGCCCAGGTCGGCTACCAGTCCCAGGCGTCCTTTACCAAGAAGTTCAAGGAAACCTACGGCGACGCCCCCGGTCGCCTGCGTCGCGCGGTGAACTAGACCAGCTGTCGTCGCCAGCCAAGCCGCATGGCGCGTATGGACAAGTCCTGCCGCCTTCGCGACGTTTCACGTCGCTGCCGTCGCAGAGCTGAAACAGCGCTTTGCTAGGGTCATTGCTGGACTAGTCCAGTGAAGGCCCGCCATGGGCCTTCCCCATACCCACAAGACCACTCGGGGGAATTCCATGAAGCCCATGCGCACCTTGCTCGCCGGCCTGATCCTGGCCGGCCTCGCCAGCACCTCTTTCGCCGCCACCGAACTGAAACACTGGCCGGCGCCGGCCGCCAAGCAGCTCGACGCCCTGATCGCCGCCAACGCCAACAAGGGCGCCTTCGCGGTCTTCGACATGGACAACACCAGCTACCGCTACGACCTCGAGGAATCGCTGCTGCCCTTCCTCGAAATGAAAGGCGTGCTGACCCGCGAGAAGCTCGACCCCTCGCTCAAGCTGATCCCCTTCAAGGACGTCAACGGCCACAAGGAAAGCCTCAACAGCTACTACTACCGCCTCTGCGAGGTCGACGACCTGGTCTGCTACCCCTGGGTCGCCCAGGTGTTCTCCGGCTTCACCCTCAAGGAGCTCAAGGGCTACGTCGACGAGCTGATGGCCTACGGCAAGCCGGTGCCCAGCACCTACTACGAAGGCGACGTGGTCAAGACCATCGAGATCAACCCGCCCAAGGTCTTCACCGGCCAGACCGAGCTGTACAACAAGCTGATGGAGAACGGCATCGAGGTCTATGTGATGACCGCCGCCCATGAGGAACTGGTGCGCATGGTCGCCAGCGATCCCAAGTACGGCTACAACGTGAAGCCCGAGAACGTCATCGGCGTCACCACCCTGCTCAAGGACCGCCAGAGCGGCGCCCTGACCACCGCGCGCAAGCAGATCAGCGAAGGCAAGTACGATCCCAAGGCCAACCTGGACCTGGAAATAACCCCCTACCTGTGGACCCCGGCGACCTGGATGGCCGGCAAGCAGGCGGCGATCCTCACCTACATCGACCAGTGGAAGAAGCCCATCCTGGTCGGCGGCGATACCCCCAGCAGCGATGGCTACATGCTGTTCAACGGCACCGCCGAGAACGGCGTGCACCTGTGGATCAACCGCAAGGCCAAGTACATGGACCAGCTCAACGGCATGATCAAGAAGAATGCCGCGGCCCAGGCCAAGCTCGGCCAGCCGGTCACCGCCGACAAGAACTGGGTGATCGTCACCCCGGAAGAGATCCAGTAGGCCCCACAAGAAACAGGCCGGTACAAGCCGGCCTGTTCTTCACGGCGCCCTGTGGCGATCAGTAGATGATGGTCAGGTAACCCTGCGTTGCGAAATCACCGCCTTCCGTAATGCCGGTTGGGGTGTAGTAACGCAGTTGATAGGTCACATCTTGCGTTGTACTCAGGAATTGTCCCTCGTCCTTGGTCAGGTCGATGGTGTCGCCACTTCCAGTGAGCACCTGCACGTAAAGGTCTTTCGGGCCGTCAGCGGTGTTTTTCAGGGCGCCCGTTTCGCTATCCACATTCTGGGTGTGCTCCCATTTGACCTTCGTAACCGCCGGGCAGTTTTGCAGCTGGAGGTACATTTCCACGGTGTTGGACGTGCTGCCGGCATTCTTCAGCGAGGCGGTGGGGGTATCGGGCATGAGGACATCCATGCTCTTGTTCCCGGTGAAGGAGCAGGTACTGCCCACGATCTTGCCGGAGATATTCACCTCCATGTCATAGGCGTAGGCCGTGGCCGTCATGGGCAGAAGAACCAGGGCGGCAATCAGTTTTTTCATTCGATACTTCCTTTCATCAGAGCGAGCGTTGAGGCGCGTGCGCAAGCAGCGGGCCCACGCTCTGTTGGCGTGGCATTGACCACAGCCCGTCAGGCTATAGCGCTGCCGCCGGTTCCGATGTCGGGCGTGCCGGCTGATGGGGTGCGATTGATCGCGTGATAGTGAAATCCAATTCACATCCGTCAGCGTTTACCGATGGAATGCTCTGACGAAGGTTGCGAGGGGGTAGGGCATTGCGGACGATCCCTTCGGAGGATCGGTGCTGTCCTATCGATTCTCTGCCAGATGCGCCTCTCGACAGAGAACTGTCCCACAGGCCTCTGGCGTTGCGGTCCTACGAGTCCACTGCTTAGCGTTCCGCCCTGCCACAGTGTCATCGTGGCCGGGCGTGGAAACCCGTGCAGTGTTGTTGTCGCTATATACAGGAGCAATCCGGCACCCCTTCGGTGCCGGGTTCGCTTTGCTGTCCATGGCGGGCCGTGTGAGGCGGACTTCTGTCCGGCCGGCTTTGTGACAACATTGCGCTGGTTTCCACCCTTGCACGGTCCGCCTCCCTCCTTCGGCAGTTTCGGGCGGCGGCTTCTTGAATGAGCAAGGAGCTACAGCATGAACCTTTCGATTTCCCCGGCCGACGACGGCCTGATCCCGACCCTGTTCGTCCGCTACAACCGGCAACTGCGCGCCCTGCTGATCGAGCAGCAGGCGTGGTTCGTGGTGCGCGACCTGAGCAAGCTGATCAACCGCCCCGTCGACGCCCATCTCATCGGCCGGCTGGACCACGACCAGTCCCGCCGCGAGCGCCTTGCCGGCAGTACCGAACCGGAACTGCTGGTCAGCGAGAGCGGCTTCTACGCCCTGCTGCTGATCTACTGCCACCACCCGGAAAACCGCAGCCTGCGCCAATGGCTGACCAACGACGTGGTGCCCGCCCTGCGCGACGCCTCCAACCACGACTCCCGCCTGCCGCGCCGGCGCATGCAGCTCCTGCTCGGCGAATCGCTGCCGGTGATGGACTGGCAGGGCAGCCTGTGGCTGCGCTGGCGCGACGCCGTCGGCCTGATGGAAAACCACCTGCGCGTGTAAGGGGACGCTTTCGTAGGATGGGTGGAGCGCAGCGATACCCATGCTGTCGGTGCACGGAGATCGATGGGTATCGCTGCGCTCCACGCCATCCTGCGTCGTGCCTCCGGTCACTCCTGTAGGGCGCATAACGCGCCAGCGTTATCCGCCGTGGGGCTTGCGGCGGATAACCCGTTCCGGGTTATGCGCCCTACGGCGCTGCGCTCCACACCATCCTGCGGACTGACTCCGGATTCACACTGCAGGAGCGCCGTTGCCCGGACTGGAGCCCCCGCCCCAAGCCAAATCCGGGTGAATGACTCAAGTATTGTCACGCGCCGCCGATAGCCTGTGCAGACCGGCGAACCACGCCGGCACTCCCCTCGAACCGAAGCAGGCCGCTCCTCGAACCACGGGCGACGGCCCGCCGTTGCGTGCAGAAGCAGAAAAATGAACCAGCCCCGATCCCGCATCGCCCTGCAGTTGGCGATGGCCCTGGCCGTGCTCCTGATCCTGTTGATCAGCGGCAGCACGCTGTTTGCCTTGCGCTCGCTAGACAGCGCTACCCTGACTACCCGCGAAGAACACCTTGCCAGCGAAGCGCGCCTGCTGGCGGACCAGCTGGAAACCTTCCACGGCACCCTGCGCGAGAGCACCCAGCGCCTCGCCGGCCTGTTCGAGAAGCGCTTCGCTGCCGGCCTGCAAGCGCACACCGATGAGCGCGTGCCGGTCGCCGCGCTGCAAGCCCCGGCGCTGTACCTGGGCGATACCCGCCTGAATGGCGACTTCACCCTGGTCGACGAATTCCGCCAGCTCACCGCCGGCGTCGCCACCGTGTTCGTGCGCGATGGCGAAGATTTCGTGCGCATCACCACCTCGCTGATGAAGCAGGACGGCAGCCGCGCCATGGGCACCGTGCTGGACCACAACAGCCCGGCCTACCCGCTGCTGATGCGTGGCGAGAGCTACGTCGGCCGCGCGCTGCTGTTCGATCGCTTCTACATGACCCAGTACACCCCGGTGCGCGACGGCAGCGGGCGGGTGATCGCCGTGCTGTTCGTCGGCTTCGACTACACCGACGCGCAGAAACGCCAGTTCGACAACCTCGGTCGCTTCCGCCTCGGTCAGGGGGGCTCGCTGGCGCTGCTGGACGAACAACACCACTGGCTGGTGCCGCCGGCCGGCGCGCGCAACCCCGAGCGCGCCGCCGACAGCCTCGCCAGCCTGCTGGACAACCCCGGCCGTGGCCGCTTCTGGAGCGACGGCCAGGATGACTTCTACAGCGTGGCGCAGCCCTTCGCCGGCGGCCCCTGGACCGTCGTCGCGAGCATGCCCAAGGACGAGATCCGCGCGGTGACCTGGCGCGTCGGTGGCCAACTGGCCATGGGCAGCCTGATCGCCATGCTGCTGGCGGTGATCGCCACCACCTGGCTGCTGCAACGCCGCCTGCGTCCGCTGGGCGACCTGGTGCGCCAGGCCCATGCACTGGGCGCCGGCGACCTGGGCGCGCGCCTGTCGGTTGCCAGCCGTGACGAGATCGGCGACCTGGCGCGCAGCTTCAACCAGATGGGCGAGGCACTCTCCAGCATGGTCTCGCGGGTGCGCGGCGCGGCGGAGGAAGTGGGGCATTGCTCGCGTTCGCTGTCGGGTCTTTCCAGCGGCGCCTATGCCGGCATGGAGCAGCAGTCCGGCGAGATCAACAGCATGGCCGGCGCGGTGGAAGAGTTCAGCGCCACCTCGATGGACATTGCCGACAACATGCGCAGCACCGAACGCATGGCCAGCGAAAACACCAGGCAGACGCGCATCGGCCTGCATTCCATGGACGATGCCTCCGCCTCGCTGGCGCAGATTGCCGGCGCGCTGCAGCAGACCGTGGAGCGGGTCAACCGCCTCGGCGCGCGCTCCCAGGAGATCGGCAGCATCGTCGGGGTGATCACTTCGATTGCCGAGCAGACCAACCTGCTGGCGCTCAACGCCGCCATCGAGGCCGCCCGTGCCGGCGAGCAGGGTCGCGGCTTCGCCGTGGTCGCCGATGAAGTGCGCAGCCTGGCGGCGCGCACCCAGGCCGCCACCACGGAAATCTCGCAGATGATCGGCGCCATCCAGCAGGACACCGGCAGTGCCACCGAAACCATCGAGCAGGGCAGCCAGCTGATGCAGCACGGGCTGGCATTGAACGAGAAGGTCGCCGCGGCACTGGCGGAAATCTCCCAGCAGAGCAGCGCGGCCGGCGAGCAGTTCGCCGCCATCACCACCGCGACCCAGGAGCAGAGCCGCACCGCGACGCTGCTCAGCAGCAACCTGCAGGGCATCGCCCAGGCCAACAGCGAACAGCGTCAGGTGGTGGCCGATCTGGCGCAGACCGTGCGCGAGCTGGACAGCTTGGCCGCCGGCCTGCGCGACGAGGTCGGGCGCTTCCGCTGAAGCGCCGGGCGGGTCAGTCCTTGAGCTGGCCCAGCCCGTACTCCAGGCTGGCGGCGGACAGTTCGCCCATCTGGCTGTGCTTCAGGCGCCCCTGGGCGTCGTAGAACAGCGTGGTTGGCATGCCGTAGGAGCCGGTGGCCTGGCCGAGGCGGTTGCCGCTGTCGAGCAGCACCGCCGCTTCGCTCAGGCCCTGGTCGCGCAGGAAGCGCTGCACGGCTTCGGCATTCTCGCCCTGGTTGACCAGCAGGAAGCGCACATCGCTGCGCTGCTGCTGGGCGGCCTCCAGCACCGGCATCTCGCGTCGGCACGGCGGGCACCAGGTCGCCCAGAGGTTCACCACCATGGGCCGGCCATCCAGTGCGCGCAGGTCCACGGCGGCGCCGCGCAGGTCCATCACCGTGAGTTCAGGAATCTGCTGGCTGCGGTCCAGCGCCGAGGTCACGGCCTTGCCGCCACCCCACAGGCACACACCGACCACGGCCGCGACGGCCAGCGGGCGGCGCAGCTCTGTCCGCTTCCAGGCCAGCAGCGCGCCGATCAATGCGGCGGCGATCACTCCCGGCAGGGCGAGAAAGCCGCCATCGCGGATGTCGACGATGCTCAGCGGCGTCGCCGCGTACTGCTCGAAGTAGCGCGCGACAAAGGCCAGCCGCGCCACCAGCAGGCCACCGAGGAACATGGCGAACAGCGCGCCTTCGGGGTTGGCGCCGCGCTTGCGCCCGGCCAGCCAGCCGGCCAGCAGGGCGCCGAAGAAGCCGAGGTAGAGCAGCACGTGGGGCAGGGGAAGGGCCAGCGGGCCGAGGGTGAGACTGGTCAAAGCGGGTGCCTGGCAAAAGGAAACCAAGGTACAGCAGGGCGCCGCCACGGGGCAGCGCCGGGCTGTGGATAAATGTTTCGTCTCAGGCGGGCAGTGGCTCGGCCTGTTGCTCGCGCAGCTCGGCGGTCAACCGCTTGGCGCAGGCGCCGACCTTGCGCACGGCATCCTCGATCACCGCCAGGTCACGGTGGGAGTAGTTCATGCGGATGCAGTTGCGGTACTTGCCCGAGGCGGAAAAGATGTTGCCCGCCGCCACCTGCACGTTGTCGCGGCGCAGCTCCTGGTTCAGCCGCACGCTGTCGAACAGCGGGTCGAACTCGACCCAGAGCATGAAACCGCCGCGCGGCCGGGTGACCCGCGCGCCCTCGGGGAAGTAGCGGCCGACCCATTCGGTCATCAGGTCGCGGTGGCGCTGGTACTGCGCGCGCATGCGGCGGATGTGCGGCTCGTAGTGGCCGCCGCCGACGAACTCGGCCAGCGCCATCTGCGGTTGCGGCGCGCAGGTGCCGCTGGCGATGTACTTGAAGTGGAGGATGCGGTCCAGGTAGCGCCCCGGCACCACCCAGCCGGTGCGCAGGCCGGGCGCCACGGTCTTGGAGAAGGAACTGGCCAGCAATACGCGGTCGTCGGTGTCGAAGGACTTGATGCTGCGGGGGCGCGGATAGGCGTAGGCCAGCTCGCCGTAGACATCGTCCTCGAGGATTGGCACGTCATAGCGTGCCGCGAGCGTGAGCAAAGCGCGCTTGCGCGCGTCGGGCATGATGTAGCCCAGCGGGTTGTTGCAGTTGGGGGTGAGCAGGATGAGCTTCACCGGCCACTGTTCCATGGCCAGTTCCAGCGCCTCCAGGCTGATGCCGTTGGTGGGGTCGGTGGGGATTTCCAGCGCCTTCAGGCCATAGGCCTTGAGCGCCTGCATGGCGCCGTGGAAGCTGGGTGAGTCGATGGCGATGATGTCGCCCGGCTCGCAGATGGCGCGCAGGGTGATGGCCAGCGCCTCCTGGCAGCCGGTGGTGATGACGATCTCGCTGGGCGGCACCTGGCAACCGGAATCCAGCATCAGCCGGGCGATCTGCTCGCGCAGCGGCAGCGAGCCCTGGATGCCTTCGTAGCCGAGGCTCTGCAGGTCGGTGCGGCGCGCGGCGTGCACCATCGCCCGCTGCAGCGGCTTGAGCGAGGGGCTGGCGATGTCCGGCGTGCCACGCCCGAGCTGAACGAAATCGCCGCCGGGCGCGCGGCGTACCTGTTCCAGCACCTGGTCCCACTGCGACACGTCTACCGGCCGTTGCGCCGGGCGGGTCATGGCCGGCATCGGTGGCAACTCGCGGCGCTCGGGTACGAAGTAGCCGGACTTCGGCCTGGGCTCAACCAGCCCGGAGTCCTCCAGCACACGGTAGGCCTGCTGCACGGTGCTGATGCTGACGCCGTGCTCCTCGCTCAGCGCGCGCACCGAGGGCAGGCGGTCGCCGGGACGGTACAGGCCCTGCTCGATGCGGTCGCCGAGGGTGGCGGCCAGCTGCGCGTAGCGTTTCATGACAGATCTCCCGTGCCGGACAGACTCGGCGGAATGCAGTACAGATCGGGAAAAAATACGCCATTCAGAAGGATTTCGCTCGAGTCTGTATGGAAAAAACTTAACCGCGTTGAATCTGTAATGATTTCCGCCGATTCGTCACGCTAGTCCCACGTTCGAAAGAGCTCGACTGGAGGAGTGACGACATGAGCGGCCTGAGCGATGTGCGGCTGACCCTTTACCAACAGGAACTGCTGGAGATCCCCGGCGTGCGTGAAGCTCCGCGCGCTCCGCAGGAAAGCCGCTGGCAGCAGTTCTGGCGCCGCGTGCGTACCCGCAAGCAGCTGCTGGAGCTGTCCGATGCGCAGCTGAAGGATATCGGCGTCACCCGCGAGCAGGCGGTGATCGAAGCGATGCGGCCGTTCTGGCGCTGCTGACCGGAAACTGACCCATCAGGGAGTGTTTATGAGCGAGACGCGCGCTGCTGCGTTTGAAAGGATCGCCGCCGAACTCGGCTACGACTTCAGCGGTGAAATGAAGATCGGCGGCAACTACGTGCCTTTCCTCATCGAAGGAAACCAGGTGCACGTCAGTGGGCAGATTCCGCGGGTGGGTGATGAAATCGTCGTCATCGGCCGGGCGGGCAGTGAAGTCTCAATGGCCGATGCCCAACTGGCAGCCAAGGTCTGCGTGATGCGCGCACTGGCCTTGCTGCGGCAGGCGCTGGGTGATCTCGACCGGGTGCGCAGAGTGTTGCAGCTCAACGTGTTCGTACAGTCGGCAGAGCACTTTACCCAACTGAGCGAGGTGGCCGACGGCGCATCGGCGGTGCTGTACGAGGTGCTGGGCGCGGCCGGTGTGCACACGCGCACTTCGGTTGGCGTCTATCAGTTGCCGAAGAACGCCACGGTCGAGCTGAATCTGCTCGCCGTCGCGCACGACCTGCCGGGCTAGTGCCCCGCGCGGTACTGCAGCGCCTCGGCGAGGTGCGGGCGGGCAATGTCGTCTGCCTGCTGCAGGTCGGCGAGGGTGCGGGCGACCTTGAAAATCCGGTGCAGGGCGCGCAGTGACAGGTTCAGGCGCTCGCCGGCCTTCTCCAGCCAGGCCTGGTCTTCCGGGCTCAATGCACAATATTGGTGCATCTTCTTCAGGGTCAGAAAGGCGTTGGCGCAACCCTGCCGGGTAAGCTGGCGCTGGCGCGCGGCGGCGACCTGCACAGCCAGTTCGGCGCTGCTGGTGCTCGGCCCGCTGGGTGCGAGGCTGGTGCTTTCCCGGCTGACGGTGAGGTGCAGGTCGATGCGGTCCAGCAGCGGCCCGGAGAGCTTGGCCCGGTAGCGCTGGACCTGCTCCGGCGAGCAACGGCAACGGCCGCTGGGGTCGCCCAGATAGCCACAGGGGCAGGGGTTCATCGCCGCCACCAGCTGGAAGCGCGCCGGGAAGCGCACGCGGCCATTGGCGCGGGCAATGACGATCTCGCCGCCTTCCAGCGGCTCGCGCAGCACTTCCAGGACCTTGCGATCGAATTCCGGCAGCTCGTCGAGGAACAGCACGCCTTCGTGGGCCAGGGTGATTTCCCCCGGCTGCGGACGACTGCCACCGCCGACCAGTGCTGGCGCTGAGGCGGTGTGGTGCGGCTGGCGGAAAGGCCGCTGCGGCCAGTGGGTCAGCGGCCCGCGCCCGGCCACGGAATGGATCGCCGCCACCTGTAGCGCCTCGTCTTCATCCAGCGGCGGCATCAGGCCGGGCAGGCGGCTGGCGAGCAGTGTCTTGCCAGTGCCGGGCGGCCCGCTGAACAGCAGGTTGTGGGCGCCGGCGGCGGCCACCAGCAGCGCACGCTTGGCGGCGGCCTGGCCCTGCACTTCCGAGAGATCGGGGTAGGGCGGTGTCACCCGCATCAGGCCGTTGGCTTCGTAAGGGCGCAGGCGTTCCTGGCCGCTGAAGTGCGCGGCCAGCTCCAGCAGGTGGCCGACGGCGTAGACGGTCAGGCCGCTGGCGAGGCTGGCTTCCTCGGCGTTCTCCTTCGGCACCACCAGCGCGCGTCCGGCAGCACGGGCTGCCAGCGCGGCGGGCAGTACACCGGGGACCGGCCGCAGCGTACCGGAGAGAGCCAGTTCGCCCAGGCATTCGAGCCCATCCAGCCCGGCGGCATCGGCCAGCTGGCCGCTGGCGGCGAGTATGCCCAGGGCGATGGCCAGGTCGAAGCGCCCGCCGTCCTTGGGCAGGTCGGCCGGGGCGAGATTCAGGGTGATGCGGCGGTTGGGGAAGTCGAAGCCCGAGTTGAGCAGGGCGCTGCGCACGCGGTCCTTGCTCTCCTTCACGGCGCCTTCGGGCAGGCCGACCAGGGTCAGTGACGGCAGGCCGTTGGCCAGGTGCGCCTCGACGGTGACGCCGGGCGCTTCCACACCGACCTGGGCGCGGCTATGGACGATGGCGAGGGACATGGATCACTCCTGATCGCATGCCGCCCGCCAGGCGGGACTTATTCTTCGGCGGCGGGGGCAGGTGCGGCGGTGTCGGCGGGCGAGAGCCTGGCTTCCATCTCCGCGACCTTCGCTTCCAGCGCCTCGAGACGGGCGCGGGTGCGCGCGAGGACGACCATCTGGCTGTCGAATTCGTCGCGGCTGACCAGGTCGAGCTTGCTGAAGGCGCTCTGCATCAGAACCTTGAACTGGGCTTCCAGCTCGGCCTTCGGCAGGGGCGATTCGCCACCGAACAGACGTCCGGCTTGTTGGCTGATGGCATCGAGGAAGGCTTTGGGCGGCAGCATGGTTCATGGGTTCCGGATTGAATCAGAGCGCAGTCTATCACGCAGCCGGCGCTGGCTGCGGCGCGCCGGGTTGCACGCTTTTTGAGCAGTGTGCCCGCTCTGCGTGCGCGCTTTCGGTGCGCCAGGGCAGCGCTGGCGATTCGCCAGAAAGCCCTGTTTCAGGCCAAGTGCCTGATGCCACGGGCATTTTCACGAACTGGCAAGCTTCATGCTTTGGGGCAGATATGGCGTGCACCGATGCAGTTCCGGTGCGGCAGGCGAGGCGGTGGATTGCTTCGATCAAGGCAGTCGGAGTGCTGAGGTAGGGCGGCCGGCGCATTACAAAAGCCAGACACTGCGCTTAGACTTGTCTCCGGGTTCGTTCTTCCTGGGGCGGGTCCACCAAAACACGGGAGAGAGTTACATGAAGCTAGTCACAGCCATCATCAAGCCGTTCAAGCTGGACGACGTTCGTGAGTCGCTGTCCGAGATCGGCGTGCAGGGCATCACTGTGACCGAAGTCAAAGGCTTCGGCCGGCAGAAGGGTCACACCGAGCTGTACCGTGGCGCGGAATACGTTGTCGATTTCCTGCCGAAGGTGAAGATCGACGTCGCCATCGCCGATGACCAGCTGGATCGTGTTATTGAAGCCATCACCAAGGCCGCCAACACCGGGAAGATCGGTGACGGCAAGATCTTTGTCGTAAATCTGGAACAGGCCATTCGTATCCGTACCGGCGAAACCGGCACCGACGCGATCTAAGCCAAGCCCACACCGAACCCCCACGCCCCAGGAGAAACAACAATGACTCTGCGCAAATACGCAGGGCTAGGCGCCCTATTGCCCCTCGCAATGCCCGGTCTGGCCTTGGCCGACGAGGCTGCGGCCCCCGTCCTGAACAGCGGCGACACCGCCTGGATGCTGATTTCCAGCGCCCTGGTGCTGCTGATGACCATCCCTGGCCTGGCGCTGTTCTACGGCGGCATGGTGCGCGCCAAGAACGTCCTGTCGATCATGATGCAGTGCTTCGCGATCACCGCGCTGATCAGCATCCTCTGGGTCGTCTACGGCTACAGCCTGGCCTTCGATACCGTCGGTATGGAAAAGGGCGTGGTCAACTTCGCTTCCTTCGTCGGCGGACTGGACAAGGCCTTCCTCAGCGGCCTGACCACCAGCGGCCTGACTTCCGCCGCCGCGCTGTTCCCTGAGAGCGTCTTCGTGATGTTCCAGATGACCTTCGCGATCATCACGCCGGCCCTGATCGTCGGCGCCTTCGCCGAGCGCATGAAGTTCTCGGCCATGCTGATCTTCACCGCGCTGTGGTTCACCCTGGTCTACGCACCGATCGCCCACATGGTCTGGAGCGGTGACGGTGGCCTGATGTGGGACTGGGGCGTGCTGGACTTCGCCGGCGGCACCGTGGTGCACATCAACGCCGGTATCGCTGGCCTGGTGGCGTGCATCGTCCTCGGCAAGCGCAAGGGCTACCCGACCGCTGCCATGGCCCCGCACAACCTGGGCTACACCCTGATCGGCGCCGCCCTGCTGTGGATCGGCTGGTTCGGCTTCAACGCCGGTTCCGCCGCTGCCGCCAACGGCACCGCCGGCATGGCCATGCTGGTCACCCAGATCGCCACCGCCGCCGCCGCCCTGGGCTGGATGTTCGCCGAGTGGATCACCCACGGTAAGCCGAGCGCCCTGGGCATCGCTTCGGGCGTGGTTGCCGGCCTGGTCGCCATCACCCCGGCTGCCGGTACCTGTGGCCCGATGGGCGCCATCGTCATCGGTCTGTCCGCTGGCGTGATCTGCTTCTTTGCCGCCACCAGCCTCAAGCGCGCCGTCGGCTACGACGATTCCCTGGACGCCTTCGGCGTGCACGCTGTCGGCGGTATCGTCGGCGCCCTGCTCACCGGCGTGTTCGCAGCCCCGGCACTGGGCGGCTTCGGCACCGTGACCGACATCGGCGCGCAGCTGTTCACCCAGTTCAAGGGCGTGGCCTTCACCATCGTCTACACCGGTATCGTCAGCTTCGTGATCCTCAAGGTCCTGGACCTGGTCATGGGCCTGCGCGTCTCCGAGGAAGAGGAAACCGTGGGTCTGGACCTCTCCCTGCACAACGAGCGCGGTTACAACCTGTAAGGGTTCGCGCAAGTTCGACGAAGGGCGCCCTCGGGCGCCCTTTGTTTTTTCGATCAGCACGCTAGAATGCGCGCGCATCACCGTTAGCGACGCAAGGATTGCCCGCCATGTGGCAGCAGAAGACCATCACCCTGCGCCCTCGCCCGCGAGGTTTCCACCTGGTCACCGACGAGATCCTGGCTGCGCTGCCGGAGTTGTCGAAGTGCCGGGTCGGCCTGCTGCACCTGCTGTTGCAGCACACCTCCGCTTCGCTGACGGTCAATGAGAATGCCGACCCCTCGGTGCGCCGCGATTTCGAGCGATTCTTCAATCGCCTGGTGCCCCAGGGCGAGAGCGGCTATGAACATGACTACGAAGGTCCGGACGACCTTCCGGCGCATTTCAAGTCGAGCCTGCTGGGCTGTCAGCTGACGCTGCCGATACAGGAGGGAGGCTTGGCAATGGGCACCTGGCAAGGTATCTATCTGGGCGAGCACCGCGACCACGGCGGGCCGCGAAAGATCGTGGCGACCTGGCAGGGCGAGCTTGTATGAATTTTTTCCGGCGGCGTTCGTCAAAGCGCGCAGCTGGGCTATAACTAACGTGCTTTGCAGCACCACAGAGGTTGAACAATGAGCGACGAAGAACTGGAACAGGACGAGCTGGACGGCGCTGACGAGGACGATGGCGAGGAACTCGCCGCAGCGGACGACAGCGACGCCGAAGCAGACAGCGGCGATGGGGATGAAGCCCCTTCTCCCAAGGGCGGTGGCAAGAAAGCCAAGGCCGCTGCGGAAGAAGAGGAACTGCCCTCGGTCGAAGCCAAGCAGAAGGATCGTGATGCACTGGCTCGCGCGATGGAGGAATTCCTCACTCGCGGTGGCAAGGTGCAGGAGATCGAGCCGAACGTCGTGGCCGACCCGCCCAAGAAGCCGGATAGCAAATACGGCAGCCGCCCTATCTGATATCTGACGCGACATGAAAAAGCCCCGCCGTTCCGTGAGGAGCGGCGGGGCTTTTTCATGTCCGCGTATGTCTGGCGGCCGCTCCTACAAATCGTAGGGCGCATAACGCGCCAGCGTTATCCGCCGCGACGCAATCGGCGGATAACCCGTTCCGGGTTATGCGCCCTAGGGTCTGGTCCGCACCTACAGATTTGCTAGAACGCCGGGCAGCTCGGAGAGGTTGTGGATGATCGCGCTGGGCGCCTCTTCGCCGTCCCATGCCTTGCGCGCCGGGTTGAACCAGATCGCCTTCATGCCCGCGCGACGCGCGCCGGCGATGTCATCGCTGGGGTGGTCGCCGATGTGCACGGCGTGTTCCGCCGCCACGCCGCCGCGCTTGAGTGCTTCCTGGAACGGGTGTGGATCAGGTTTGCCGACGCCGAGTTCTTCCGCGCACAGGGCGAACTGGAAGTAATCGGCCAGGCCCAGGCGGCGCACGTCGGCGTTGCCATTGGTGAGCACGCCGAGGATGAAGCGGTTGGCTAGTTGCTCCAGGGTCGGATGCACCTCGGGGAACAGCGCCACCTGGTGTCGCGCGTGGAGGAAGGTCTGGAACCCGGCTTCGGCCAGGTCGCTGGCCTCGGCTTGTGGATAACCCGCGTCGAGCAGGGCGTGGAACAGGATGCGTCGGCGCAGTTCGCTCAGGCGGTGCCGGAGCATCGGGTCCTGCTCCATCAGCCGCGAGCGGATCGCCCACAGGTGTTCGATGGGCACCGGGCCCAACTGCGTGGCATTCACTGCCAGCCAGTCGCGCAGGGTGGCTTCCGCGCTGTTCATCACCGGGGCGACGTCCCACAGCGTGTCATCGAGGTCGAAGGTGACCAGACGGATACTCATTCTTCTGCTCCGGGTTTACGGCGTGCCCGTGGGTGCGCCTGGTCATAGACCGTGGCGAGGTGCTGGAAGTCCAGGTGGGTGTAGATCTGCGTGGTGGCGATGTCGGCGTGGCCGAGCAGCTCCTGCACTGCGCGCAGGTCCTGGGAGGACTCCAGCATATGACTGGCGAAGGAGTGCCTCAGCATGTGCGGATGCAGGTGCTGGCCCAGCTCGCGCACGCCGGCTTCGCGCACGCGCAGCTGGATCGCGCGGGGCGTCAGGCGCTTGCCGCTGCGGCCGATGAACACGGCGTTGTCCTGTGGCGAGGCGAGGGCGCGCAGCGGCAGCCAGTTTTCGATGGCCTGCCGCGCGGCGCGGCCGACCGGCAGTTCGCGCACCTTGTTGCCCTTGCCGTGCACGCGCACCAGGCCGTCCTTGAGGTCCAGCCACTCCAGGTCGAGGCCGACCAGTTCGGAGAGGCGCAGGCCCGAGGAATAGAACAGCTCCAGCAGCGCCTGGTCGCGGCGGGCGATGAAATCGTCCTCGACACCACCGTCGAGCAGTTGCGCGGTGCGGTCGGTGTCCAGGGTACGCGGCAGCTTGCGTGCGCCCTTGGGCGCGGCGAGGCCGTCGGCGGGGTTGTGCCGGCAGCGGCCTTCGCGGATCAGGTACTGGTACAGCCCGCGCGTGGCCGACAGCAGGCGCGCCAGGCTGCGGCTGGCGAGGCCCTGCTGGTGCAGGCGGGCGACGAACATGCGCAGGTCGCGCACCTGCAGCGCGGGCCACTCGTTCAGCGAGGACTTTTCGCAGAGCGCGGCGAGGCGCAGCAGGTCGCGGCGATAGCCGTCGAGGGTATGGACGGACACCTGGCGTTCGCTGCGCAGGTGTTCCAGGTAGGCATCCAGATCGGCTTCGAGCGACAAGCGATCAGCTCCCAGCGGTGAAGGCCCGGCGGGATCAGCGCACCGAGCGCAGTGGCGTGGAGAAGCGCGGCAGGGTCCGCGCGAGGACTTCGGCGACGTAGCCCAGGAACAGGGTGCCCAGCGAGCTCTTGTAGTGCTGCGGGTCGGGGCTGCCGATCGCCAGCACACCGTGCAGGCCCTGGAAGGTCAGCGGCACCACGGCGGCGGAGCCGACCTGCTCGCGTTCGCTTTCGCAGAACAGGAAGGCCAGCTCGTGGGGGCGCAGCACGCCGCAGACGGTCTTGCCGCCCGACAGCAGGCCGCCGATCGCCTGGTGCGCCTCGGCGCTGCTCACCGAACGGCCCACCGGCAGGTTGTTGTCGCTGAACAGGATCAGGCTGACGTAAGGCACGAGGAATTCGTGGCGCAGACTGTCTTCCGTCGTGCTGACGATTTCCTCGAGGCTGGTGGCGTCGAGCAGGTCGAGCACCAGGCGGCGGGTCTTGTCGAACAGCCGGTCGTTGTCGCGGGCCACGTCCATCAGCTGCGACAGCCGATGGCGCATCTCGATGTTGCGCTCGCGCAGCAGGCGTACCTGGCGCTCCACCAGCGACACGGCGTCGCCCGGCTGGTGCGGAATGCGCATCTCCGGGATCAGCTCGTCATGATCGACGAAGAATTCAGGGTGCCGGCGAAGATAGTCGGCGACCTGTTCGGCTTCGAGCGTAACGGTGGGGTCCTGCGGAGTATCGGTCATAAGCGTCCCGGTTATAGACGTACCTGGCCTTCGAACACCCGCACGGCGGGCCCGGTCATCATAACGGGCTGACCCGGTCCTGCCCACTCGATGGACAACCGTCCGCCGGGAAGGTCGATCTGTACCGGCGATTGCAGCCAGCCCTGGCGGATGCCGGCGACCGCGGCGGCGCAGGCGCCGGTGCCGCAGGCCAACGTCTCGCCGGCGCCGCGTTCCCAGACGCGCAGGCGCGCCTGGTGCGGATTGACGATCTGCAGGAAGCCGATGTTGGCCTTCTGCGGGAAGCTTTCGTGGATTTCCAGCTTCGGCCCCAGGGTGCGCACCGGAGCGCTGTCCACGTCATCCACGCGCAGCACGCCGTGCGGGTTGCCCATGGAGATGGCCGCCAGCTGGTACTGCTGGCCATCCACTTCGAGGGGGTAGCTCAGCGCTTCGGCACCGGCCTGGAACGGCACCTGCTCGGGTTGCAGGCGCGGCGGGCCCATGTCGACGGTGACCTGGCCATCGTTGGCGATGGTCAGCTCGATCATGCCGCCCTTGGTTTCCACGCGGATGGTCTTCTTCGCGGTCAGGCGCTTGTCGACCACGAAGCGGGCGAAGCAGCGCGCGCCGTTGCCGCACTGTTCGACCTCGGTGCCGTCGCAGTTGAAGATGCGGTAGCGGAAGTCGGCGTCCGGCGTGCTTGGCGGCTCGACGATCAGCAGCTGATCGAAGCCGACCCCGAAGTTGCGGTCGCCCCACTGTTTGACGTGGCGTGGTTGCACATGGGCGTGCTGGCTGACCAGGTCCAGGACCATGAAGTCATTGCCCAGCCCATGCATCTTGGTAAAACGCAGAAGCATCGTCGTCTCGGCCTCAGTCCGGCAGCAGGCTTTCGCCGGCGAACAGCTCTGGTCGTGTTCCGTGGCGACGCACCCAGTGCGCGGCCGAGCTATCCACCAGCACCTCGGCGGCGCGGCCCCGGGTGTTGTAGTTGGAATTCATGACGAAACCATAGGCGCCGGCCGAACGCACGGCCAGCAGGCCGCCTTCTTCGCGGACGGGGTTGCGGAGTCGGGCGAGGAGCTCGCCGTTACCGCTTTGCGGCATGCCGAGGCGCCCGGCGATTGCCGGCGACGGCAGGTCTGCCGCGAACAGTTGCCCGTCGCGGACGTCGAAGGCGTCCATGGGAACGCCCTCAGAGACCGTAGCGGTCCTTGCTGTGCTCGCTCTTGGCCTTCTGGTCGTCCGGCAGGTACAGCGGGCCTTTCTGGCCACAGCCGGCCAGCGCGGCGGTGAAGACGGCGAGCGCGACGAAGGGAAGCAGCAGTCGCTTCATGGCGGAATCCTTGTAATAAAGCGTCAATGGGTCCGGAGTATACCGACCCCCCGCCGGCTTGCCTATTCAAGCGGACTCCCGCCCGGCGGGGCTTGCGGCTCGCGCCGAAAGGGCCGGTGGCCCTATGATGGCGGGCAAAAAATGGAATGCCTGATGGACTATCGCGATCCCCTGCCCAGTTCGGTGTCGGTGGCCTACCTGCAGGGCCTCGTGGAGCATCTGCAGCGCCAGGGCGTGGACCCGGCGCAATTGCTGGCGACGGTGCACCTGGAGCCCTCGATCCTCGCCCAGCGCGACCAGCGCATCGCCGCCAGCGCCTACCTGGAGCTGGTGGGCGCCGGCGTGCGCCTGAGCGGCGACGACAACCTCGGCCTGCACCTGGGCGAGGCGGTGCGCCCCGGCTACTACGGCGTGCTCGGCTACCTGATCATGAGTTGCGCGACGCTCTCCGACGCCCTGCACCGCCAGGCGCGCTATGCCTCGCTGGTGGGCAACCTGGGCCGCGTCGAGCTGGCCGACGAGCCGCCGCGCGCCGGTTGTGAGGCGCTGGTGAAGCACAGCTGGGAGCCGCTGCTGCCGCAACAGCAACGACAGATGAGCGAAGAGACGCTGGCCGGCTGGGTCAGTTTCGGCCATTGGGTCAGCGGCGTGGACGAGGTGCCGTTCGAGGTGCGTTTCAGCCACAGCGCTCCGGCGGATGTCAGCGAGCACGAGCGCATCTTCCGCTGCCCGGTGCTGTTCGATCAGCCGGACAATGCCCTGGTCTTCCCCAGGCGCCTGCTTTCGCTACCGCTCGGCCAGGCCGACGCCCAGGTGCAGCGCACCCTGGATGCCTACGCCGAACGCCTGCTGGTGGAAATCAACAAGGGCGACACCGTGCTCGACCGCGCGCGCCTGGAGCTGGCGCGCCAGCTGCCGGAGCAGGGCGCCGACCTGGAGCGCCTGTCGCAGACCCTGGCGCTGAGCCCGCGCACCCTGCAGCGGCGGCTGCGCGACACCGGCCTGTCGTTCAGCCAGCTGGTGGACGAAACCCGCCAGCAACTGGTGCTGCACTACCTGCGCGACCCGGCGCTGGACACCGCCGACATCGCCTACCTGCTGGGCTTCAGCGAAGCCGGCTCGCTCGCCCGCGCATTCCGGCGCTGGACGGGGCAGAGTCTGGGCGAATACCGGCGTAAACTGGTGCCTTTGACTGATCCCGAGGACGATGCATGAGCACTTTGAGCGAAGCCCGCTTCCATGACCTGGTGGACGCTGTACAGGTAACGGTGGAGGACGCCTTCGACGACAGCGACCTGGACCTGGACCTGGAGAACTCCAGCGGCGTGCTGACCGTGCGCTTCGAGAACGGCACCCAGCTGATCCTCAGCCGCCAGCCGGCGCTGCGCCAGCTGTGGGTGGCGGCGCGCTCCGGCGGCTTCCATTTCGACTACGACGAATCCGGCTCGCTGTGGATCTGCGACAGCACCCGCGAACCGCTGGGCGCGCTGCTCAATCGCGCGACCCTGGAGCAGGCAGGTGAGGATGTCGACTTCCCCGGCATCTGAGCCGCGGGCCAGCGTCGCCTCGCCCTGCTGCCGGCGCTGTTGCCTGGACGACGCGGACATCTGCGTCGGCTGCGGGCGCACCCTGGGCGAGATCCTGGAGTGGAACGAGGCCGACGGCGAGCGGCGCCTGGCGATTCTGGCGGACTGCGAAAAGCGCCGAAACAACCATCGGCCGAAGTGGTGACTGGTCGGTGTTGCTTATTTTCTGTGCTGTGTTAGTGTCCGGGAAAACCCCGCCTTGGGCGGGGTTTTTCTTTTTTCGGATTTCATTACGTTCGATCCCCGAACGTCTTTACTGCCAGAACACCCAGGGCCCCGAACGCGCGAGCGTCCGGGGCTCTCCTGTAAGGAGACTGCCAACCATCATGACCACGACTCCCATCACCGTGACTCGACTCGACCTGCAACGTCTGGAGCGCATGCTCGACAGCCTGGATGAGTACGGCCCCGCGGCCGAGGCGCTGGAGGCCGAACTGGCCCGCGCCACGGTGGTCGGCCACGACGAGATACCGCCGGGCGTGGTCACGATGAACTCCACCGTGCGCTGCCGCGAAGAAGGCAGCGGCAAGGAATACCACCTGACCCTGGTCTACCCGGCTGGCGTCGGCGGTGAAGGCAAGGTCTCGATTCTTGCTCCGGTCGGCACTGCGCTGCTCGGCCTGACCACCGGCCAGAGCATCGACTGGCCGGTACCCAGCGGCAAGACGCTGAAGCTGACCCTGCTGGAAGTGGAATACCAGCCGGAAGCGGCCGGCGACTTCGATCGCTGAGTTCCCCTTCGGGAACCTCCCTCTCCGGGCGTCCGGCTGGCCTTCAGGCCTCGGCCAGCGCCCGGTTCAGCGCCTGCTCCAGGCTCTGCTTGTAACGCAGGAAGTGCACCGTCTGCAGTTCCCCGCCCTCACGCATGGCCGACAGGTCCAGGTCGGTGATGTAGCAGGGGTAGCGCTCCTGCCCGCGTCGGCGGTCGAGGATGTGCCGGGCGGCGGCCTGGAACAGCTCGTTGCCGAACTCCAGTTCCGAGAATTCGCGGTGGTTGCAGAACAGCGTGGTGCGCGCGCGCTGGCCTTCGCCCGGTTCGACGATCGCCTGCACGTTGTAGAACGGCAGGGCTTCCAGCGGTTGTGGCGCGTTGCGTCGCTCGATGCGTTGGGCGCGCTGGTGGCCGTTGGTCACCACTTCGTAGAAGAGGATGTCGGCGCCCACCGGGCCCTGCGCTTCCAGTAGCGAAATCACCGCGTTGCGGCGGTACTGCACCGATTGCAGGAAGCGCTGCAGCGGTAGCAGCAGGCCTTCCTCGGTGTCGTATTCCTGGCGGCGCCGCCAGAGGGCGTTGCGCTCGTCGAGGATGGTGATTTCCGCGCTGCCTTCATCCAGGCGGTAGAACACCTGAACGGTATTGGCCCGGCCCAGTGGCAGGATCATGGCGAGGTCGTCGCCCTCCAGCGCGTGCCGGTCCAGTTGCAGGAAGCCGCTGTCGTCCTGGGTGTCGCCCAGGTGCTCGACCAGCGCCGGCAACCCGTCGATCACCCGATGGCTGACGCTGCCCGGCACCAGGTGCAGCAGGTGGAAGTGCTGGCGCACCTGCAACAGGTAGCGCCCGCCCTTGCCGCTGGCGAGTTGGGCATGGGCGTCGCGGAACAGGTCTTCCACACGCTGGGCGATGGCCGTGGCGCGGTTGCGGCAGAAGCAGCGCACCAGCAGGCGCGGCGGCGGGGCGTCGGAGGGCACGCTGTTGAGGAATTCGCGCAGGCAGTCGAGCAGCGCGTGCGGGCCTGCGTAGCGGCTGACCAGCAGTTCGTTCCAGCTGTTCAGGGTGATCTGGTCGAGGGTCAGCACCAGGTTGTCGCGCACGCCGGAATAGCCGAGCGAGTCGGTGCGCTCGGTGGTCATGTGCACGTTCATCTGGCTGTGCTGGCGCAGCGGGTCGACACCGACGTTCACCAGCAGCAATACCTGCGAAGGCACCGCGCTGCGCAGCAGGGCGCTTTCCGGCACCTCGTCGAGCGGCAGCGGAACGGCCTGCTGCAGGCAGCCCAGCAGGTTCTGCAGCTCGAACTCGGTCAGGTCGCTGCTGCCCGGTTGCAGGGACAGCCGCGTGGTGGCATCGATCACCCCGTTGCGGTGGCTCCAGGTGAGCAGTTCCATGAGGTCGCGGGCGCGGCGCAGCGGGGCGAAGTCGGCCATTTCCTGCAGCGACAGGTTGCCGCCGAACAGCGCCCAGTACGGTGGCTTGCCGGCCTCGCCGCCGGGCAGCTGGGCGAGGGTGAGGATGTCTTCGGCCATGTCCGGGGCGATGCCCGGGTTGATGAATTCGACCTTGCCGGCCTTGCGCTCGAAGGCGGCATACAGACGCCGGCCGAGGATGCCCATGTCCCGCGGGTTGATGCCGCTGGCTGCGTGTTGCAGGCGGGCGAACTGCGAGAGGAAGCGGTAGCTGTGGGTCAGTTCGTTGACCAGCGCGCGGCGCTCCAGCAGTACCTGGCGGACCTTCCACTGGCTGCGGCTGTCGAGCTGGGCGAAGGCGCGGCTGTCCCACTTCCAGGGCGCCGAGACGCGCTCCATCACCTTGCGCTGCCAGCTCTTGTGACCCTGGCGCGGCGGGCGGCTGAGCTTCTTGCCGACCTTCAGGTAGAGGCAGCGGCGGATCAGCTCCAGGCGCTCGGTTTCGCCGCGCTCCTTGAGGTATTCCTCCAGGCGGCGGTAGAGCATGACGTAGGGGTCCAGCTCCTCCACATCCAGGCGCCCGGCGTAGATCGCCTGTTTGTAGCGCAGGCTCAGGCAGGACACCTGCGGGTGTTCGCTGGCGTAGACCTCGGTGAGCAGCAGCTTGAGCACCGACTTGTAGGGCGACTCGATGCCCTTGAACAGCTGCCACATGCCGGCGCCGATGAATTCGCCCGGCGGGATGCGCGCCAGGTGGCCGAGGTCGAGGACGTCATCGGCGCGGATGAAACGCTTGTTCAGCAGCGTCTGGCAGTACTCGGCGTAGCGGCTCTCTTCGTAGACCGGCACCAGCCACCACAGCGGCGTGCGGCCGCCGAGCCAGATGGCGGTGCGGTAGAACTCGTCCAGCAGCAGGTAGTGCTGGCTGGTGCCGCAGTCGTCGGAGGTCAGCCGGGCCTCGCGGGCGCCCTGGGTGTAGTGCTGCGGGTCGACGAGGAAGCAGTGCACCTCGGCGCCCTGGGTGGCGGCCCATTGTTCGAGCAGCTCGCACTTGCGGCGCAGCTCCGCCAGCTCCCGCTCGGTGAGGTCGGAGGCGTGGCAGACCCAGAGGTCCAGGTCGCTCTGCTCGGCCTGGGCGACGGTGCCCAGGCTGCCCATCAGGAACAGCCCGTGGATCGGCAGCGGCGGGTTGCCGCGTCGGGTCTTGTAGCTGAAGGAGCGGGTCAGGCGCTGGGCTTCGGCGAGGATGTCGTCGCCCGGGACGAAGTTCGACAGCCCGGCGGGTGTGCTGGCCGACACGTAGCCGGGCAGCAGCGGATGGTTCACGTCCAGCAGCAGTGGCAACAGCTTCAGAACAAGCTGCTGGCGCGTGGAAAGCGCTTCGCTGGCCCGATGCAGCCGCGCGGCGTTGACCTTGAGGAAGCGTTGACGCAGCTGCGTCAGCACCTTTCGGTCGATGCCGTCGTCGATGTCCGGGCGGATCTCGGGGGTGAGCGTCATGGCGTACTGCTGTCTGGCCAGCGGCGCCGCATCAGGGAATGCGGCGCTCGGAAGTGTGCCAGTTTATCGCCCGCTCGCGGGGGAACTTGAGGTCAGCTGCGCAGGATGCCGAGCAGGACCTGGGCGTGCTCGGCGGCGTCAAGCCCCAGACCGGTGAGATAGCCGCCGTCCTGCTTGTCGATCAGGCCCTTGGCGTGAAGCCGGCCGGCAGCCGCCACGGCTTCGGCGGAAGCATCGTGGTGGACTTTCAATCCCGCCTGGCTGTTCTCCAGGTCAAAGAGCGCCAGCAGGTCCAGTTCCTCAACCATTTCTTTCGTGAAAGCCATTCGCCTAACTCCCGATGGTCAATGAGGCTTCAGTGTAGTCTCAAGTCAGACCGGTTCGGCAAGCGCTGTTATGCCGCTGTCTCATTCGGCAACAGTGCCATCGGGCAGGGTCGGCAGCGCGCGCAGGGCCTGTTCGTACCACTCGCCGTTGAACGGGCGGTCCTCGGCCAGCATCGCCTCGATCTCGTGGGCGAGCACCAGGGCCATCAGGTGCAGGGCGTCCTCGCGTTCGTAGCCGACCAGGGTCAGCTTGTTGAACACCGCGCGGGCGGCCGCCGGGCTCTCGCTTTCGATCTGGTTCTCGATGGCCTGGATCAGGGTGTCTTCGGCGAAGGACTCTTCGCCATCGTCTGGGTCTGTCATCACATTGCTCTCCGGCGGACTTGTGAAGCCGCCCGAAGTTGGCCAACCTGCGGGGCAACTTCAGGTGCGTAAAAGGATCGTCGGGCGACATGATCACCTATTACACCCTTGTCGGCGACCGCCTGGTGCGCCACAACGGCAGCGAGTGCCACGGCATGCCCAAGGACACGCTGTGGATCGATCTGTTCCAGCCCACGGCGCAAGAGGAGCAGTTGCTGGAGTCGATCATCGCGGTGGATGTGCCGACCCGCGAGGAGATGGCCGAGATCGAAGATTCCTCGCGCTTCTACGAGAGCAACGGTGCGCTGTACATGACCACCAGCGTGGTCGGTGGCATCCGCGAGCACAATCCCACTGTCTCGGAAGTCACCTGCGTGCTGACCCCGCACTGGCTGGTGACGGTGCGCTATACCGACCTGCTGGCCTTCCGTACCTTCGAGACGCGCACCCAGCGCGGCGGCTGCGAGGGTCGCAGCGACCAGCTGTTCGTGACCCTGATGGACAGCGTGGTGGACCGCATCGCCGACGTGCTGGAGATCGTCCAGAAGCAGCTCGACAGCCTGGGCACCAGCATCTTCCGCGAGGGCCCGGCCAGCGAGAAGGCCGACCTGCAGGAAGTTGTCAAGCAACTGGGGCGCAAGAACTCGCTGCTGTCCAAGCTCAACGAGAGCCTGCTGAGCATCAGCCGGCCGCTGTCGTACTTCCGTCAGGGCAGCAACGGCTGGATCAGCGACGAGGTGAAGCTGGGCATGAAGTCGGTGGAGCGCGATGTACGCTCGCTCAGCGAGTACCAGACGAAGATGGCCGGGGAAATCACCTTCCTGCTGGACGCCACCCTGGGTCTGATCAACATCGAGCAGAACAGCATCATCAAGGTGTTCTCCATCGCTGCCGTGCTGTTCCTGCCGCCGACCCTGGTGGGCACGGTGTACGGCATGAACTTCGCGCACATGCCGGAGCTGCAATGGCTGGCCGGCTACCCCATGGCGCTGGTGGCGATGGTCATCTCGGCGATCATTCCCTACTACTGGTTCAAGTACAAAGGCTGGCTCTAGGCGGGTTGATGCGGGTCAAGAAAGGCTTGCGGCACGGGTAGCACAGTGGAGGGCCGTCCCCACGTCTCACAGGAGGAGACCATGGCCCAGCAGCCCAAGCCCCGGCAGCCCATTTCCCAGGAGAGCCTGCCGCAACCCGAAGCCAGCAAGCCCGCCGCCGCGGCGCTGCCCGAAGTGACCACCGAGGGCGGCGCGCAGATCCAGGCGCAGAGTCAGGGCCCGGTCGCGCTGACCGTCGCCATGGCCCCGCGCGGCAGCAACGAGGACTCTGGCTCCGCCCAGCTGCCCGCCAGTTATCCCTACCGCAAGCGCCTGCAGCGCAGGGAGTACGAGAAGGCCAAGGCCGAACTGCAGATCGAGCTGCTGAAGGTGCAGAACTGGGTGAAAGAGACCGGCCAGCGCATCGTCCTGCTCTTCGAGGGCCGCGATGCTGCCGGGAAGGGGGGCACCATCAAGCGTTTCACCGAACACCTCAACCCGCGCGGCGCCCGCGTGGTGGCGCTGGAGAAGCCCAGCGACGCCGAGCGCGGCCAGTGGTATTTCCAGCGCTACATCCAGCACCTGCCCACGGCCGGTGAAATCGTCTTCTTCGACCGCTCCTGGTACAACCGCGCCGGGGTCGAACGGGTGATGGGCTTCTGCTCGCCGCGCCAGTACCTGGAGTTCATGCAGCAGACGCCGGAGCTCGAGCGCATGCTGGTGCGCAATGGCATCCACCTGTTCAAGTTCTGGTTTTCGGTGAGCCGCGAGGAGCAGCTGCGCCGCTTCGTCTCGCGCCGCGACGATCCACTCAAGCACTGGAAGCTGTCGCCGATCGACATTCAGTCGCTGGACCGCTGGGATGACTACACCCAGGCCAAGGAGGCGATGTTCTTCCACACTGACACCGCCGACGCGCCCTGGGTGGTGGTCAAGTCCGACGACAAGAAGCGCGCGCGGCTCAATTGCTTGCGGCACTTCCTGCACAGCCTGGATTACCCGGACAAGAACCCGAAGATCGCCCGTGCCCCGGATGCACTGCTGACGGGCCGTGCCGCGCTGATGGACCGCGATGAGCTGGAGCGCCCGGCGCAGGCAATGGTCCCGGTGCAGATACCAGAGCCGGAAGGCATCCCGGCCTGAGGCGCTACTGCTGGCTGATCAGCATGAGCTGGCCGGAGACCGCGCGGGCGTTGCGATCGACGATGATCGGCGCCCAGGGCCGGCCGGAAGCGCTGACGCCGCTGTTGCTCTTGCTGTTCATGTCCAGCAGCGCCTTGCTCAGGTACTCCCAGCGGGTGCGCAGTTTCTTGGTCGCGTCGCTGTCGGGCAGCTGGTCGATACGCTGGGTCAGCAGCGGCACCAGTACGCCCTCGTCCTGGCCGAGGTATTCCTGCGGCTGCTCGCGGGCCAGCTCCAGGCCGCTGATATAGGCGCGCCCCAGGTACTGGGTGGCGAGGTACTCCACGCGCACCGGCAGCTCCCACAACGGAATCTGGCTGGCGTCGGCGGTGGCGGGGACGAAACGTTCGATCTGGGTGAGCAGATCGCGCAGGGAGCGGCTCAGGTCCTGGTTGTAGCGCCAGGGCATATCTTCTTCCTTGGGGCCGTAGGAAACGCCGTTGCGAATCTGGGTAACGAACTCCGCATGGGCCTTGCGCAGGGCATCGTCAGCCTTGGGGTAGGCCTTGACGGTATTGTCCAGCGTGGCCAGGTCCTTCTCCAGCTGGGCGGCGTGACCTTCCTGGAAGCCTTCGCCGCGCAACAGCAACAGGCTGTTGATCGAGCGGCAGGTATAGACCTGCAGGGTCTGCAGCTGCAGTTCCTCGCTGGGGAGGTTGGCCTGGGCGGCGAGGGCGAAGAGTCCGAAACAGCACAGCATGAACCCACGAACGATATCGAACATGGCGGAGGCGTCCTTATTGTTATTGTGAGCCGCGCGATTCGCCGGATGTGTGTCTTTTTGGCGCCAGAAACGCAGCTATCCCTAGGCTAGCCGCGAACGAAGCCGCTGCAACCGACCGAAAGAGTGATTTGTGCAGGTGATGCCTGGTGCGGACGACGCCGGGGTGCGGGGGATTCTTTGTACGGGGGGCTCTGTACGGGTGAAGGTGCCGGCGGAAGGTCAGGAGGGGGAGGACTGCTCTGGGGAGAGAGCCGGACCTTCCGCCGGGCTTGAGGGGCAGGCTGGCGTCAGAAGCGCCAGTAGGCGGAAAGGGTGGTCTGGTCGAGGTCGATGTCGCCGACGTCCAGGTATTCCTGCTCCAGGCGCACGCCCAGGCCGCCAATCACGTCCAGTTCGCCGCCGAAGCCGTAGAGCGGGTCCACGTCGTCGGACTTGCCGGCGGCGTCGTCATCGGCGTGCCAGGCATGCACGCCGGCAATGCCGTACAGGCGGATGCGCTGGCCGATGGGGAAGCCCAGGTGCACGTTGGCTTGCAGTGATTCGCCGTCGAAGTGCTTTTTGCCGTCGCTCATGTTGCCGAAGTCGACCACCGCGCCTTCCAGAGACAGGTAGTTGTTCAGGCGGTAGCCGGCGTACAGCTTGTAGCTGTCGTCCTGGTCATCGAAGGAGCGGTCGTCGATCTCGAGGCGGGTGACGCCGCCACCGACGTAGAGGCCGCTGTCGTCGGCCATCGCCAGGGCCGGGGCGGTCAGGGCGAGGGCGCAGAGGAGTTTCGAAAGGCGCATAGGATTCCCTTGCGGCCGGCGTGGAGGCCGGCCGCCTTGCTGTCTTGCGGAGGGTTGGGTGCCGCTCTGGCGCGGGCTTTTCGACTCCGGCGCAGCGGCGGGGGCATTAGAGCGGGGTGGTGGCGTGCGCGACCATCGAAGCTTGTCGAGAGTCGTCTGGCTTTTGTTCTAGAGGCTGCCGTTCTGGAGGCTGTCGGCGAGCGTCAGGCGTGGGCGGCCTGGCGCAGGCGTTCGCGGTCCAGTATCTCGATGCCGCCATAGCTCAGGCGCACGATGCCCTGGGCTTCCAGCTCCTTGAGGATCTGGTTGGTGGTCTGCCGCGACAGCGACAGCATGGCCGCCAGTTGCTCCTGCGGCAGGTGCAGCTCGCGCTTGGCGGTGGCTGACTCGCCGTAGCCTTCGGCGATCATCAGCAGACGCCGGGCCAGGCGCGGCGCGGCCGGCAACAGCGACAGCTCCTCCAGCACGGCGAAGGTGATGCGCAGCTTGTGGCTCATCAGCAGGGCGAAATCTCGCCAGAATTCCGGGTGCTGCGCCAGCAGCGCCTGCAGCGGCGCCAGGGGCACCTGCAGCAATACGGTGGCGCCCTCGGCGTAGGCGTCGTGGGTGCGCGGCTGGCCGTCGAACAGACAGATCTCGCCGAACCAGTTGGGCGCTTCCACCAGGGCCAGTAAGGCTTCCTTGCCGGTCTCGCCGACCACGCTGACGCGCATCGCGCCTTCCACCACGCAATACAGGCCGCACGGCGCATCGCCACGGGCGAACAGACGCTGGCCGGCGGGCAGGCGGCGCACCACGGCCGCGTCGCACAGGGCCTGGCGCAGCCCCTCGGGGAGGGTCTGGAACCAGCGGCCATCTTGCAGGCAGGCGAGGTAGGGCTTGGCGTCGGTCATGGGCAATGTCGGCTAGCTGACAGAGTGGCAAGGCACAGATCGCCATCATGCCAGTACCTTGCGGGAGAACAACAATGAAAACTCTGGTCGATCACCTTGCCCAATATGCCGCCTACCACCGTGACCGGCGGAACATCGTCAGCCATTTCATCGGGATTCCGATGATCGTGCTGGCCATCGCCACCCTGCTGTCGCGCCCCGGTTTCGAGTTGGCCGGCCTGCTGGTCTCGCCCGCCACGTTGCTGGCGCTGGCCTCGGTGGTCTTCTACCTGCGCCTGGACCTGCGTTTCGGCCTGCTGATGACCGCGCTGCTGGCGCTGTCGCTGTGGCTGGGCGCCGGCTTTGCCGCCGGCAGCACCGCCTACTGGCTCACCTGGGGTATCGGCCTGTTCGTCGTGGGCTGGATCATCCAGTTCGTCGGCCACTGGTACGAAGGGCGCAAGCCGGCGTTCGTCGATGACCTCACCGGGCTGATCGTCGGCCCGCTGTTCGTCGCCGCCGAAGCGGCCTTCCTGCTGGGCCTGCGCGATGAAGTGCGCCACGCCGTGGAAGAGCGCGCCGGCCCCACCTGCATCCGCGAGAAGAAGGCGACTGCCTGATCCGCCTTATTCCGTACCGCTGAGCTGGCGCAGGATGCGCGCGCTGTCGGGGTCGGCCGGGAAGAAGGTTTCCAGGGCCAGCTCCGACAGTGTCACATCCACCGGTGTGCCGAACACCGTGATGGTGCCGATCAGGCTGCACACGCCCAGCTCTGTCTGCAGCTGCACCGGGATCAGCACCATGTCGCCGCTGGCCGCCTCGTCGTAGGGCGGTGCCGGGTAGCCTGCCACTTCGTCGCGCAACGCCGCCAACGCGGGGTCGCCGCTGGCTTCGAAGTCGCGCTGCAGGCGCTCCACCACATGCGCCTTCCACGGCCCGAGATTGAGAATGCGCGGTGCCAGGCCCTTGGGGTGCAGGCTCATGCGCAGCACGTTGATCGGCGGCTGCAGCAGTTCCGGGTCGACGCCGATCAGGAAAATGTCCACCGTGCGGTTGGACGCCAGCAGGTTCCAGTGGCGGTCTACCACCATCGCCGGGTTTGGCTCGTGGGCCTTGAGCAACTGATCGATGGCCTGCCGGGCTACCGTCAATGCCGGGTCGTCCAGGCCCTTCTCCGAGTACACCGGGGCGTAGCCGGCGGCGCTGAGCAGGCGGTTGCGTTCGCGCAGGGGGATGTCCAGCTGTTCGGCCAGGTGCAGGAGCATCTCGCGGCTGGGCAGGGCGCGGCCGGTTTCGACGAAGCTCAGGTGGCGCGTGGAAATCTCCGCGTCGCAGGCGAGGTCGAGCTGGCTGAGCCGGCGGCGCTGGCGCCATTGGCGGAGCAGGGCGCCGACTGGTTGGGCCGGGTTTTCGTGGGCTGATCTGTTCATGGCTTCGAACGATAGACCTGCTGCCCGGTAACGGCCATTACCTGGCAGGTAATCGACGCCCCTACGTCCCGGGCGGATTCTTCAGCCACACGCCGCCAACCGGTGGCGACCCGTGAAGGAGCTTCGCCATGACTCTGCTGCAATCCTCCCCGCTGCTTCGCCTGACCCTGAAAGTCGATGCCATCGCCGGTGGCGCCATGGGCCTGCTGATGGCCCTCGCCGCGCAACCGCTGGGCGAACTGTTGGGCCTGCCCTTCGTGCTGTTGCTGGTGGCCGGCATCGTGCTCCTGCCGCTGGCGCTGGTGCTCTACTGGATGAGCAATCAGAGCGTTCTGTCGCGCACCGGCGTCTGGGCGGTCATCGCCCTGAACGCGCTGTGGGTGGTGGAGAGCATCGCCCTGCTGGTGACCGGCTACGTGCAGCCGACCGCCCTGGGCTACGCCTTCGTCATCGGCCAGGCGCTGGTGGTCCTGTTGCTGGCGGAGCTGGAGTTCTTCGGCCTGCGCCGGTCGGCTGTCCTGGCCTTGTGACTGCGCAACCCGTAGGGCGCATAACGCGTCAGCGTTATCCGCCGGACAGGAGCCGGCGGATAACCTGTTCCAGGTTATGCGCCCTACGGTGCTACAGGTCAGCGCCGGAGTGCTCTTCGTAGGGGCGAGGGGGACGCCAGTTCTTGCTCGCGAACCGCCTTACGCCGGGCTTCGTCGATAACGCTTTGTAGGATGGCGTGGAGCGAAGCGATACCCATGCGGTCGGTGCACGGAATCGATGGGTATCGCTGCGCTCCACACCATCCTACGTTGCTGCTCGTCGGCAGCTCTTCGGGTGCGAACTGATTTACGCCAGGGCTTCGCGGACGAAATCGAGGCGGTCCTGGCCGAAGAACATCTCGTCACCGACGAACATGGTCGGTGCGCCGAACATCCCGCGTTTGATTGCCGCCTCGGTGTTGGCCTTCAGCGCGTCCTTCACTTCCTGCTCAGCGGTCAGCGCCAGCAGCGCCTGGGGGTCGAAACCCGCCTCGGCCAGCAACGGGCCGAGCACCGCCGGGTCGCCCAGGTTCAGCGCGTCCACCCACATGCCCTTGAACACGCAAGCCAGCAGCGCGTCGAAGCGTTCCGGTTGGCGCAGCTGCACGCCGGTGGCGGCGCGCATCAGGGTCAGGGTGTTGATCGGGAAGTACGGGTTCATCTTCAGCGGCACGCCGTAGCGGCGGGCGAAGCGCAACATGTCGATCATCGTGTAGCGGCCCTTGGCCGGGATGGCGATGGGCGAGGCATTGCCGGTGGCCTGGAACACGCCGCCCAGCAGCACCGGGCGATAGACCAGCCCGGCTCCTGCCTCGGCGCAGATCGCTGGCAGCTGGGTATACGCCAGGTAGGAAGTCGGGCTGCCGAAATCGAAATAGAACTCGACGCTCTTGCTCATGAGTGGCTCTCTTTCTTGTTGTCGTTATGGGCGGATTACCAGCGCTCGATCCAGGGGCGCAGGTCCAGTTCGAAGGTCCAGGCATCGCGCGGCTGGGAGTGCAGGTACCAGTAGCTGTCGGCGATATGCTCGGGATCGAGAATGCCGTCCTGGTCCTTCAGCGCGTAGCGCTCGGGGAAGGTCTCACGGATGAATTCGGTATCGATGGCGCCATCGACGACAACGTGGGCGACGTGCAGGCCCATCGGTCCCAGCTCGCGGGCCATGCTCTGGGCCAGTGCGCGGATGCCGTGCTTGGCTCCGGCGAAGGCGGCGAAGCCCGAGGCGCCGCGCAGGCCGGCGGTGGCGCCGGTGAAGAGGATCGTGCCGCGCTGGCGCTTGACCATGCGCTTGGCCACTTCGCGGCCGGTGAGGAAGCCGGAGAAGCAGGCCATTTCCCAGATCTTGAAGTACTTGCGCGCGGTCTCTTCGAGGATACTGCAGGGCACGTTGGCGCCGATGTTGAAGACGAAGGCTTCGATGGGGCCGATGTCGCGCTCGATGGTTTCCACCAGCTCGATCACCGCCTCTTCCTTGCGCGCGTCGGAGGCGAAACCGTGGGCCTCGCCGCCCTCGGCGCGGATCTGCTCCACCAGCGGCTGCAGCTTGTCGGCCGAGCGCCGGGTGACGCAGGCGACGTAGCCCTCGCGGGCGAAGCGGCGGGCGATGGCGCCGCCGGTGGCATCGCCGGCGCCGATGACCAGGACGACTTTCTTGTTCGACATGCTCGTTTCCTCTGCGGGGTGCGCGAAAGTTGGTAAACGGTCGTTAGGTAAACGAACGTTATGTTAATCTGCGAGACATCGTCAACCGCTTCGCCGGAGTCGTCCCGATGCGCTACTCAGCCACCCACAAGGAAGAAACCCGCCAGCGCCTGCTCGATAGCAGCGGCGCGCTCGCCAAGCAGGGCGGCTTCGCCACCTCCGGGGTGGACGGGCTGATGAAGGCGGTGGGCTTGTCCGGCGGGGCGTTCTACAACCACTTCGGGTCGAAGGACGAACTGTTCGCCGCCATCGTCGAGCGCGAGTTGCAGCAGAGCGTCGAGCGCCTCGCGGCCAAGGGCAAGGTGCTCGATCGTGCGCGCCTGGAGCGCGGCCTGAAGCGCTACCTGAGCGTTACCCACGTGCAGGACGCTGGCGCCGGTTGTGCGATTCCGGCGCTGGGCGCGGAGATCGCTCGCGCCGATGAGTCCGTGCGGCAGAGCGCCGAGGATGCGCTGCTGGAGTTGCAGCAGGCCTGGGGCGAGACGCTGGGTTCGCCGGAAGACGCCTGGGCGTTGCTGGCGCAATGCGTCGGCGCGCTGGTGGTGGCGCGGATGGTTGCCAGCGAGAAGACGCAGAAGGCGATCATCGAGTCGAGCCGGGAGTTTTTGCTCCGTCATCTCGACGAGCAGTGAGGTGCTATCCCGTAGGGCGCATAACCCGGCACGGGTTATCCGCCGGGATGGCGGATAACGCCGTAGGCGTTATGCGCCCTACGCAAGCCAATCAGCGCGGGTCAGAGACCGCGGATGGCAAGGTCTGCACCGAGCAATAGCAGCCCACCGAAGAAGCAGCGGCGGAACGCCAGCGGGCTGATCCGCGAGCGCAGCCAGGTGCCCAGGTACATGCCCGCCAGTGCCGGCAGCAGCGCCATCAGCGACAGGCCGAGCACATCCGCCTGCAGCAGCGAGCCGTGCTGGCTGAGGGTGATCGCCAGGGCCAGGGTCGAGACGGTGAAGGACAATCCCAGTGCCTGCACCAGGTCATCCTTCTCCAGCCCGAGAGCCTGCAGGAACGGCACGGCGGGAATCACGAAGACGCCGGTCACGGCGGTGACGCCGCCGGTGATCACGCCGATCAGCGGCGACAGCCAGCGCTCGTGTTTCGGTGCCACGCTGAAGCGCTTGTTCGACAGTCCCAGCAGCGCGTAAAGAATCAGCGCCACACCCAGCAGCGGTGTCGCCGCCGGCCAGTTGCGCCCTGCCAGCAGCCAGCCCACCAGCAGGGTGCCGATGACTATGCCGACCAGCATGCCCCACATCCGCTTGAGCAGCCCGAGGAAGCGCGGCCCGGCGGCGAGCTGCCAGATGTTGGTGACGGTAGAGGGTACGACGAGAATCGCGGCTGCCTGCATCGGCGGCATCACCAGCCCGAGCAGCCCGACGGCGACCGTGGGCAGGCCGAGGCCCACCACGCCCTTCACCAGGCCGGCGAGGAGGAAGGTGAGAACGATCAGTTCGAGGTGCTGGGGGAGGGCGTCGAATATGGCCGGGCCTTGTTGAAAGCAAGGTCGGCAGGATACGAGGGTTTGGCAGTCAGGGGAAAGCGCGGTCCCGCTCCCCAGCTCTGGCTGCGCGCCCCGATCCGAAGGGAGAGGGAGCTGTCCTCTGCATCATCACCCTTCAGCGTCAAGCGGCGGGCACTGGAGTTCCAGCGCTCGCCGAACGGTTCCCTCTCCCTTCGGAGCGGGGCGCGCAGCCAGGGTTAGGGAGAGGGCAGGCCCCCGCGCAGGAGCATGGTGCGGAAGCCCCGCCCGATCAGATATTCGCCACCGGCTGGTAGGCCTTCGGCTTGAAGTACAGCGTCTCGCCACGGGCCAGCCCGGTCAGGCTGTCGTGGTCCTTGACCACTTCGGCCTCGATCAGCTCGTCCTGGCCGTCGACCTTGAGGGTCACGCGGGTGATCGCGCCCAGCGGGCGGATGTCGCGGACTTCGGCGGCACGGTGCTCGGCCACTTCGGAGCGCGACAGCGAGATTTCGTGCGGGCGGAACAGTACGTGCTCGTCACCGCCGATGTGCAGGCGGTTGGAGTCGCCGAGGAAGTGGTAGACGAAGTCGCTGGCCGGGTTCTCGTAGACCTCGCCAGGGGAGCCGATCTGCTCAATCACGCCCTTGTTCATCACCACGATGCGGTCGGCGACTTCCATCGCTTCTTCCTGGTCGTGGGTGACGAACACGGAGGTCAGGTTGATCTCCTCGTGCAGGCGTGCAAGCCAGCGGCGCAGCTCTTTACGCACCTTGGCGTCGAGGGCGCCGAAGGGTTCGTCGAGCAGCAGGATCTTAGGCTCCACCGCCAGTGCACGGGCCAGTGCGATACGCTGACGCTGGCCGCCGGAGAGCTGCTCCGGGTAGCGGTCGGAGAGCCAGTCCAGCTGCACCATGTTGAGCAGTTCGTGGACTTTCTCGGCGATGCGCGCTTCGCTCGGGCGCTCCTTCTTGGGCTTCATGCGCAGGCCGAAGGCTACGTTGTCGAACACCGTCATGTGGCGGAACAGTGCGTAGTGCTGGAACACGAAGCCGACGTTGCGATCGCGCACGTCGTGCTGCGAGACGTCCTCGCCGTGGAACACGATGTTGCCCACGTCCGGGGTTTCCAGGCCGGCGATGATGCGCAGCAGGGTGGTCTTGCCGCAGCCGGACGGGCCGAGCAGGGCGACCAGCTCGCCGCTGTGGATGTCGAGGTTGATGTCGTTCAGCGCCTTGAAGGCGTTGAAGTTCTTGCTGACGTTACGGATCTCGATGCTCATGGCGTGGCTCTCACTTATTCATCGTCAGCTTTGACTTTGGTACGGGACAGGCGCGACTCGCTCCACTGCTTGAGCAGCAGGATGACCAGGGCCATCAGCAGCAGCAGGGTGGCGACGCTGAAAGCGGCGACGTGGTTGTATTCGTTGTAGAGGATTTCGACGTGCAGCGGCAGGGTGTTGGTGACGCCGCGGATGTGCCCGGAGACCACCGACACCGCGCCGAACTCGCCCATGGCCCGCGCGGTGCACAGCACCACGCCGTAGATCAGGCCCCATTTGATGTTCGGCAGGGTCACGTGCCAGAACATCTGCCAGCCGTTGGCGCCGAGCAGGCGCGCGGCCTCTTCCTCCTGGGTGCCCTGTTCCTGCATCAGCGGGATCAGTTCGCGGGCGACGAAGGGGAAGGTGACGAAGAGGGTGGCCAGGACGATGCCGGGCACGGCGAAGACGATCTGGATGTCGTGGTCCGACAGCCACTCGCCGAAGTAGCCCTGGGCGCCGAACAGCAGCACGTAGATCAGGCCGGCGATCACCGGGGAGACCGAGAACGGCAGGTCGATCAGGGTCACCAGGATGCTCTTGCCGGGGAACTCGAACTTGGTCACGCACCAGGCGGCGGCGATGCCGAACACCAGGTTCAGCGGCACCGAGATGCCCACGGCGATCAGCGTCAGCTTCAGCGCGGCCAGCGCGTCGGGTTCCAGGATGGCTTCGAAGAAGGTGCCGAAGCCCTGCTTCAGCGCTTCACTCAGAACGACGAACAGCGGCAGCAGCAGGAACAGGGCGAAGGCCAGCCAGGCCAGTGCGATCAGGGCGCGGCGGCCCCAGACATTACCCCGGCGAGCAGCGTTGGCAGCGGCCGCGGCGGAAAGGCTTGCGGTACTCATGGCGCGCTCCTCAGGGTGTTTCGATGCGGCGTTGCAGCAGGTTGATCAGCAGCAGCAGGACGAAGGCGACGACCAGCATCAGCACGCCGATGGCGGTGGCGCCGGTGTAGTCGTACTGGTCCAGCTTGACCATGATCAGCAGCGGCAGGATCTCGGTCTTCATCGGCATGTTGCCGGCGATGAAGATCACCGAGCCGTACTCGCCGACGCCGCGGGCGAAGGCCAGGGCGAAGCCGGTCAGCCAGGCCGGCAGCAGCGCCGGCAGCAGCACATGGCGGAACACCTGCAGCGGCTTGGCGCCCAGGCAGGCGGCGGCTTCTTCCACTTCACGCGGGATATCGGCCAGTACCGGCTGCACGGTGCGCACCACGAACGGCAGCACCACGAAGGTCAGCGCCAGGGTGATGCCCAGTGGGGTGTAGGCGATCTTCAGGCCGATCTCGGTGGCGAAGCGGCCGACCAGGCCGTTGGGCGCGTACAGCGCGGTGAGCGCGATGCCGGCCACGGCGGTGGGCAGGGCGAACGGCAGGTCGATCATCGCGTCGATGATCTTGCGTCCCGGGAAGCGGTAGCGCACCAGCACCCAGGCCAGCAGGGTGCCGATCACGCCGTTGATCAGGGCGGCGATCAGCGCGGTGCCGAAGCTCAGCTTGAGCGCGGCTATTACCCGCGGCGCGGTGATGATGGTCCAGAACTGATCCCAGGAGAGCTGGGTCGTCTTGAGGAACATGGCCCCCAGCGGAATCAGCACCAACAGGCTGAGATACACCAGGGTGTAGCCCAGAGTCAGCCCGAAGCCGGGTATGACCGGGGAGATGCGTCGCGACATTGTCTGTCCTTTCTCATGAACGCGTTGAGCCCCCGCCATGGGGCGGGGGTTTTCCTTTTCGCCCAGGCTGTGCACCGGCCTGCGCGGATCGGGACGCCCGGCGCAGGGCCGGGCGGGTGGCGCATCACTGCGCCTGGTAGATCTTGTCGAAGATGCCGCCGTCGTTGAAGAACTTGGGCTGCGCGACTTTCCAGCCGCCGAAGTCCTTGTCGATGGTCACCAGGTTGAGTTTCGGGAACTGGTTGGCGAACTCGGCAGCGACCTTGGCATCACGCGGGCGGTAGAAGTTCTGCGCGGCGATGCGCTGGCCTTCTTCGCTGTACAGGTACTTCAGGTATTCCTCGGCGACCTTGCGGGTGCCTTTCTTGTCGACGGTCTTGTCGACCACGGCCACCGGCGGCTCGGCCAGGATGGACACGGACGGAACGATGATCTCGAAGTTCTCGCCGCCCTGTTCCTTCTTGGCCAGGAAGGCTTCGTTTTCCCAGGCCAGCAGCACGTCGCCAATGTTGTTGTTGACGAAGGTGATGGTCGAGCCGCGGGCGCCAGTGTCCAGAACCGGCACGTGCTTGTACAGGTTCTGCACGTATTCCTGGGCTTTCTCGTCGCTACCGTATTCCTTCTTCGCCCAGGCCCAGGCGGCCAGGAAGTTCCAGCGGGCGCCGCCAGAGGTCTTCGGGTTCGGGGTGATGACTTCCACGCCCTGCTTGGTCAGGTCGGCCCAGTCCTTGATGCCCTTGGGGTTGCCCTTGCGCACCAGGAACACGATGGTCGAGGTGTAGGGGGTGCTGTTGTCGGGCAGGCGGGCCTGCCAGTCGGCGGGCAGCAGCTTGCCCAGCTTGTTCAGTTCGTCGATGTCGCCGGCCAGGGCCAGGGTCACCACGTCGGCCTTCAGGCCGTCGATCACGGCGCGGGCCTGTTTGCCCGAGCCACCGTGGGATTGCTGCACGGTCAGGTCGTCACCACCCTGGGCCTTCCAGTGCTTGATGAAGGCGGCGTTGTAGGCCTGGTACAGCTCGCGGGTCGGGTCGTAGGAAACGTTGAGCAGTTGGGTCGCGGCGGAGACGGGGCCTGCGACCACAGTGGATATCAGTGCGCTGGCCAGTGCGGCCAGGGCGAAACGGCGGATGGACATGTGCAGCTCCTGAAAAAAATGCAGTTCTTTATGTTTGTTTGGCAGGGTCTTTCGGGGGCGATCTCAGCCACGCATTCGTGGCTGGCTGCTGCAGTACCGGTGGGGCAGGGCGGTCATGGCGACGCTCCGGTGGTCCAGTCATGTCCCTTGATAAAGGGGCGCGTCGGCTCAGGCAGGCTTGCCGGGGCTCTGCTGCAGGCGGAATTTTTCCTTGCGCTCGATCTGCACGACCTGGCCGTTGTGCACGGTGATCTCGACGGCGCCGAAACGCAGGCCACGCAGGGCGCTCTGCACTTCGCGCAGGATGTTGGCTTCGTCCTGGCCGTCCAGGCTACGGAGGGTTGCGCTCATGGGTATCTGCTCCTAGTGGGTTTACCACCGGCCGTTTCATCGACGGCGCGTGCGGTGTGAGCGCATCTTAGGCAGGAGCTGGATATTCTTAAAAATACTGTTTAAGAATTTTTATATATCAGAAAGTTTTTAGCGCGATTTCATGCGGGGTCGCGCGGCAATTGCGCGAGCAGGACGTCGGCCGGCTGCGGGGCGCCGTACCAGTAACCCTGGCCGAAATCGCAGGCGTGGGTGAGGAGGAAGGCGGCCTGGTCGGGCCGCTCGATGCCCTCGGCGACCACCTGCAGGCCCATGCTCTGGCCCAGGGCGATCACCGCGCAGGCGATGGCGGCGTCCTCGGATTCGTCCGGCAGGCCGGCGACGAAGCCCTGGTCGATCTTCAGCTTGTGCACCGGCATGCGCTTGAGGCGCATCAGCGAGGAGTAACCGGTGCCGAAGTCGTCGATGGCCAGGTGCACGCCCAGCAGGCGCAGTTGGCAGAGCAGCTCCAGGGCCTGGTCGAAGTTCTCCATCACCGCGCTTTCGGTGACTTCCAGCTCCAGGTGATGCGGCTCCAGGCCGCTCTGCTCCAGCGCCAGGGCCACACGCTCTTCCAGGCCGCCACGACCGAACAGCCGGCTGGAGACGTTGACCGCGATGAAGTCCAGGTCGGCGCCGGCGTCCAGCCACTGGCGCATCTGCCGGCAGGCCTGGTCGAGTACCCAGGCGTCGATGGCGGTGATCAGGCCGCTTTCCTCGGCCACCGGGATGAACTCGCTGGGCGGAATCAGTCCCTGGCTCGGGTGCTGCCAGCGCACCAGCGACTCGACACCGACCATGCGGCCGGTGGCCAGGTCGTGCACCGGCTGGAAGTACAGGCGCAGTTCGTCGTGGTCCAGCGCGTGGCGCAGCGCCGATTCCACCTGCACGTGGGAGCGCGCGCGGGCGGTCAGCTCGGGGGTATAGAAGGCGTAGAGGTTGCGCCCGCTGGCCTTGGCCTGGAACAGCGCGGCGTCGGCGTGCTGCAGCAGGTGGTCGACGTTGCGCGCGTCCTCGGGGAACAGGCTGACGCCCAGACTCACCGACATGTAGATGATCTGTTCATTGACCTCGAAGGGCGCGCTCATCGCTTCCAGCAGGCGCTGGGCGAGGCTGCTGGCGTGGTGCGGCTGCTGGCTTTCGAGAACCACGGCGAACTCGTCGCCGCCCAGTCGCGCCAGGGAGCAGCGTTCGTCCAGGCAGTCTTCCAGGCGCTTGGCCACCGCGCGGATGAGCAGGTCGCCGATGGTGTGGCCGAGGCTGTCGTTGATGTGCTTGAAGTGGTCGAGGTCGATGCTCAGCAGTGCGCCACCGCTCTGTTCGCGCTCGGCACGGGCCAGCGCCTGCTCGATGCGCTCGCGCAGCAGCAGGCGGTTGGGCAGGCCGGTCAGCGGGTCGTGGTGGGCGAGGAAATCCAGTTCGTGCTGCGAGCGCTTGAGGCTGCTGAGGTCGGAGAACACAGCGACGTAGTGGGTCAGTTCTCCCTCGTCATTACGCACGGCGCGGATGTGCTGCCATTGCGGGTACACCTCGCCGCTCTTGCGGCGGTTCCAGATTTCGCCGCTCCACACGCCGTTCTCGTGCAGGGCGGCCCACATGCGCTGGTAGAAGGCGTCGTCCTGGCGGCCGGACTTGAGCAGCGAAGGCTCGCCGCCGAGCACGTCCTCGGCGCTGTAGCCGGTAATGCGCGAGAAGGACGGATTGGTGTGCACGATCACGCCGCGCGCGTCGGTCACCAGCAGGCCTTCCTGGGTCGCCTCGAATACCGCGGCGGCCTGGCGCAGGTGGTCTTCGTTGCTGCGCTGATGGGTGATGTCGCGATTGACGCCGGTCAGGCGCAGCGGGCGGCCGTCCTCACCGCGGGTCAGGCGGCCACTGCTGCGAACCCAGCGGTAGGTGTCGTCGCTGTGGCGGATGCGGTAGACGCACTCCAGACGCGTGCTCAGGCCCTGGAGGCAATCCTGGTGAAGGGCCAGGACGCGCGCGCGGTCCTCCGGATGCAGGCGATTTTCCCACAGCAGCAGGTCATCGCTCAGGTGCTCCAGGGGCAGGCCGAGCAGGTTGGCGTAGCCGGAGGAATAATGGACGCGCTGGGTTTCCAGGTCCCAGTCCCAGATGCCGTCCTCGACCACCGCGAAGGCGCGGCTCAGGCGTTGCTCCTTGTCGGCCAGCGCGGCGAAGGCGGCGTGCTGCCGGCGAAAGTGCCGCCAGAGCAGGAAGAACAGCACGAGCGAGGTGATAGCCAGGAACAGGTACTTCTTCACCTCCATCCAGTGCATCAGCGAAGCGGGATCGATGAGCAGCTTTTGTAACCATTGGTCACTGAGCAGCACCCAGAGGGAGCCCAGGGCCAGGTACAACAGACTGATGCGCAAGGCGCTGAGGCGAGGATTCATGCGGTAGTGGGTTGGATTTATTGGCTGTGCAGTATAAATGATGGCCACGTGGCCACATTCGTATCTAAAAGACCGGATGGTAATCCGGACCTGCTTGGTGATAATGCGGCTGTCTTTTCCCGGTACAGCGCGCCCAGCAGGGCGTAGTTCTACCCCCTTCCGAGGTACAGTATCGCCTATGTGGTACAACGGTTTCCTTGACCTGTCGCCCTGGCAACTGGTGGCAGTCACCCTGGTCCTGACGCATATCACCATCGTCAGCGTCACCGTCTATCTGCACCGCTACTCGGCGCACCGCGCGCTTGAGCTGCATCCGGCGCTGCAGCATTTCTTCCGTTTCTGGCTGTGGATGACCACGGCCATGAACACCCGCGAGTGGACCGCCATCCACCGCAAGCACCACGCCAAGTGCGAAACCGCCGAAGACCCGCACAGCCCGGTGTACAAGGGCCTGGGCACCGTGCTGCGCACCGGCGCCGAGCTGTATCGCAAGGAGGCGGAGAACCCCGACACCCTGCGTATCTACGGCAAGAATTGCCCGGAAGACTGGATCGAGCGCAACGTCTACTCGCGCTACCCGATCGGCGGCATCGTGCTGATGGCGATCATCGACCTCGCGCTGTTCGGCGTGCTTGGCATGACCGTCTGGGCCGTGCAGATGATGTGGATCCCCGTGTGGGCCGCCGGCGTCATCAACGGCCTGGGCCACGCCGTGGGCTACCGCAACTTCGAATGCCGCGACGCCGCCACCAACCTCGTGCCCTGGGGCATCCTGATCGGCGGTGAGGAACTGCACAACAACCACCACACCTACCCGAACTCGGCGAAGCTGTCGGTGAAGAAGTGGGAGTTCGACCTGGGCTGGGCCTGGATCAAGGTGTTCAGCTTCCTGCGCCTGGCCAAGGTTGCCCGCGTGGCACCCATCGCGCACCGCGTGGAAGGCAAGGGCAACCTGGACATGGATACCGCCATGGCCATCCTCAACAACCGTTTCCAGATCATGGCCCAGTACCGCAAGCTGGTGATCGGCCCGCTGGTGAAGCAGGAACTGGCCAAGGCCGACGAGTCGGTACGCCACCTGTTCCGCCGCGCCAAGCGCCTGCTCTCGCGTGAAACCAGCCTGCTGGAAGAGCGCCACCATGCGCGCATCCAGGACCTGCTCGCGCAGAGCCAGTCCCTGCAGGTGATCTACGAGAAGCGTCTGGCCCTGCAGCAGATCTGGGTGAAAACCAGCGCCAACGGCCACGACATGCTCGCCGCGATCAAGCAGTGGGTGCACGAGGCGGAAGCCAGCGGTATCCAGTCCCTGCGCGAGTTTGCCGAGCAGCTGAAGACCTACTCCCTGCGTCCGGCCGTCTGAATGGCGGAAACGTCCTAGGACGTTGAGAGATGCGTCTCAGAAAAGCCCGCCGTTCGGCGGGCTTTTCGTTTAATTTGCAGCAGCCTGGCGTAGTTTGCGGTCATAGCCCCGGTCAATGAGCGGGAGGATGCTGATACATGGATGAGAATAAATTGCCGGCCGATCAGGAAGAGGCCCTGCTGGCACTGCTGCACAGCCGCGCCGAGGTGACGCGCCTGAAGGAGCGCGAACAGCTCTTCAGCGCGCTGCTGGCGAGCGTGAACTCGGTACTCTGGGCCTTCGACTGGCAGGCCCAGCGCATGGTCTATGTCAGCCCGGCGTACGAGCGCATCTTCGGCCGCTCCGCCGCGCTGCTGCTGGCGGACTACAACGAGTGGCGCAACTGCATCTATCCCGATGACCTGGACTACGCCCAGAGCACCCTGCAGGAAGTGCTGCAGCGCGGCGCCATCGAGCAGCGCGAATACCGCATCCTGCGCGCCGACGGTGAAGTGCGCTGGCTCAGCGACAAATGCTTCGTCAGCCAGCACAGCGATGCCGGTCTGCCGCTGATGATCGTCGGCATCGCCGAGGACATCACCGACAAGAAGCACCTGGAGACCGAGCTGCACCGCCTGGCCACCACCGACGTGCTGACCCAGAGCAGCAACCGCCGCTACTTCTTCGACAGTGCCGAGCAGGCCTTCCGCGACTGCAAGGCGACCTCCACGCCGCTGGCGTTCCTGCTGCTGGACGTGGACGACTTCAAGAAGATCAACGACGTCTACGGCCACCAGGTCGGTGACGTGGTCCTGCAGCGCATCGCCCAGAGCGGGGCGGGCGCGCTGCGTCGCGGCGACCTGTTCGGCCGAATCGGCGGCGAGGAATTCGCCGTGCTGCTGCCGGGGTGCGACGAGAGCATGGCGCGGCAGATCGGCGAGCGCCTGCAACGGGAAGTGCAGCGCCTGCGCTTCAACGAGGCCGAGCATTTCTTCAGCGTCACCATCAGCCAGGGGCTGACCCTGTTACAGCCCGATGACCAGAATCTTTCCGCGCTCTACAGCCGCTCCGACGCGGCACTGTATCAGGCAAAACGCACCGGCAAGGACCGCATAGTTCAGGGATGAAACACTCCAGCCTGTCCGCGGTGGAAACATTAATACTTTCTGACTAATCCCTTTCTCGCAGATTCGGGTCTGTATGTTTCTGCTGTCAAAATGCCTGTGTCGGCTTTATGGCGCGTTATAAATCAATGACTTGCGAGTCGTGATTTGCCTTCTGTCGGAATCCCGGCGTAGGATTGCTTCCTGCGTTGACATGCCTTCATCCCCCCCACTATTACTATCCACATAGCAATATCGTGTGGTGTCCGGATGAGACACCTCAGGGAGCAGTCGCACGAGCAGTAAGGTCATGGAAGATTCTGCCACCTCTTCTTCCTGTCATTTTCCTATCGCTGCCTGACAACTTTCGCCAGCATCTCGCTGCGGAAGCGCGATAGATTTTTGCTTTTTGTTTTTCCAGATTTTCGGAACTTGGCCGAGGGGCGGTAGCTTTGCCCAGCGAAAAGTAACGGCCACTCCAGGGACGAACAGTTGATTGTCGTTAATCGAATCGGGTCATTCGAACTCGGGCGGTAGCCTTGTCTTCGAATTTTCAATTTGGCCCGGCGTAGAGCACCTCCTGGACTGGAGTGAGTGACGATGGCCGCTGAAACAATGGATAACGACGGCACTTATCGCGCCGTTGAAACAAGTAGAAAGAGCGACGCTTCCCGGGCGGGAAGTGTTTCGCTGATGAAGCTGCGGGAGTTTGACGCCAATCCCCGAGGCGTTAATGAAAAGTTTAGTCGAGCTGATTCCGTTAGTTCGAAATTTTGTTATGCCGGCTCCTTGTTATGTAACAAACATGAACTTTCCCCTGAAATTAAGCCGCGCCAGACAGTGTTTGTTTCATTTCTGAAACAGCAACTTCTGCGCCGTGCCGAAGTTCTTCTGCAGGCGTTCGCCATCCATTCCGAACTGACTCCCGCGACCTTCCCGAAGAAGGTCCGCGCGACGGCGGCTGCGCCGCGAGTGACGGAATTCCGGCGCGAGCGCTGCCACCCTGCCGGCCGACAGCGCCGGCCTCACGAGAGCCGCGCGCCCCGCCGCGCTGGGAGTCAAGGCTGATGGCCGAGCAATCGCTTCGTTCCAACTATGCCTGTGTGGTCGGCGGCGCCGGCCCGGCAGGCATGGGCTTCCTGTTCAACGCCTACAAGACCGGCGCGCTGGCGACCCTCGCCCGCGACGGCCTGCTGGTCGTGGACGCAGCGCTGGCGGTCGGCCGTGGCCGACTGGGGGATTACCACATCACGGCCAACTCGGTCGGCGACGTGTTCCTCGACTGTCTGCGCGATCCGGCGTTGTTGCCGATCTTTGCGCCGCTGGCGCATTCGCGGGCATTCCGCGCCCTGCAGGACGATCCCCATGGCGCGCCGATGCTCACCCAGGTGGGCGAGCTGCTGGCGCACGCCTCGACGCTGTTCATGCGCTATGTCACCGAGCACCTGGGCGTCCAGGTGGCGCTGGGTACGCGTATCGAAAAAATCACTGCGCTGGACGACGGCAGCTTCCAGCTGGCGCTGCGCAGCGGCTCCCACACCGCGCAGATCGACGCCGGCGCGCTGGTGATGAACCTGGGCGGCCGGCAGAACCGCGAGTACCTGAACTGGAGCCTGGCCGAGCAGGACCTGCACCTGTCCCACGACGGCCCCACGGTCTACTCCTCCGACGCGCTGCTGAGCCTGAACGCCGCCGAGCTGGTGGAGCTGTTCGGCGACCGCGTGACCCCGGGTACCCGCTTCACCGTGGTCGGTGGCTCGCACAGCGCCTTCTCGATCCTCGACAACCTTGCCTGCGCCTTGGATTGCCTGGGCCTGGAGCAGATCACCCTGCTGCACCGCGCGCCGATCCGCCTGTTCTTCGAGAGCGTCGAGGAAGCTCGCGCGGCCGGCTATGGGGTGGACGAGGGCATGGATGTCTGCCCGGTGTCCGGTCGGGTCAACCGCTCCGGCGGCCTGCGCTACCGCGCCCACCAGGTCGGCACCGACGTGCTCTCCAACGGCGTGGTCAGCGGCACCCGGGTGAAGGTCGAACTGCTGTGCCTGGAAGATCGCTCACCTGCCGCGCGCGAACGCCTGGAGCAGTGCTGCAGCGACGACGGCGTGTTTGTCCAGGCCATCGGCTACCAGCCGTGCCTGCCGGCCCTGCGCCGCGCCAACGGCGAGCCGCTGCAGGTGCGCGAGAGCAAGGGCGGGCTGGACTCCGACGCCGCCGGCTGCCTGCGTGACCACACCGGCCGGCCGATTCCCGGCCTCTACAGCTTCGGTCTCGGATCGGGCCTTGCGGCCAACCCGATGCTGGGCAGCGAGCGCTCCTTCGACAGCCGTATCTACGGCGTCTGGCAGTTCCACAACGACGCCAGCGGCCGGGTCATCGAGGCCCTGCAGGAGCACCTGGCCAACCGCGCAACGCAAGCCGAGCAGGTTTCTCAAGACCACAGCCACACCGGCATCGACGACGCGCCCTTTGCGCTGTCGGCACTGGGTTGAGCGGCGCGTGCCGGCTCGACAGCTAACGGACTTTCCATCCAAGAGAGGGATGCGACCGTGATCAATGTGACCAAGACCTACCTGGGCAACCCGGAGAAGTTCAAGGCCTACGTGGACCAGATCTATGCCTCCGGCTGGATCACCAACCACGGCCCCTTCGTCACGGAACTGGAAGAGCGCCTGCAGGACTACTTCGGCGTTCGCCATGTGATTCTGACCAACAACGGCACCATCGCCCTGCAAGTGGCCTACCGGGCCCTGGGCGTGACCGGCAGTGCCGTGACCACCCCCTTCAGCTTCGTTGCCACCAGCAGCACGCTGCAGTGGGAGAGCATCCGCCCGCGCTTCGCCGACATCGATCCGCGGACCTGGAACCTCGACCCTGCGCGCATCGAAGCCAGCCTTGCGCCGGATACCACCGCCATCGTCGCCACCCACGTGTTCGGTAATCCCTGTGCGGTGGAGGAGATTCAGGCGGTGGCCCAGCGCAACCAGTTGAAAGTGATCTACGACGGCGCCCACGCCTTCGGCTCGCGCTACCGCGACCGGTCGGTGCTGGCCTGGGGGGACGCCACCACCCTGAGCTTCCATGCCACCAAGCTGTTCCACACCATCGAGGGCGGCGCCATCGTCACCTCCGACGACGAGCTGGCGAAGCAGATCCGCCTGATGTGCAACTTCGGTATCGCCGGCGTCGACCAGATCGTCGGCCTGGGGATCAACGCCAAGCTCAACGAGTTCTCCGCCGCCATGGGCCTGTGCGTGCTCGACGAGATCGACAGCATCCTCGCCCAGCGCGAGGAGATCGCCGCCCGCTACACCGCAGCGCTCAGCGGCTACTACGACCTGCAGGCCAGCGAGAGCTACGCGCGGCTGAACAACAGCTACTACCCCATCGGCCTGCGCGACGAAGCCCAGGTGCTGCGCGTGCGCACCGCGCTGAACGAGATCGGGGTCAACCCGCGGCGTTACTTCTACCCGTCGCTGGACACCCTCGACTACCTCGCCCCGCAGGTGCCGCAAGTGCTGTCCCGCGAGCTGAGCCAGCGCATCCTCTGCCTGCCGCTGTACCCGGGCCTGCCGCAGGAGATCCAGCGCGCGGTGATCGAAGTGCTGCTGCTGGAAAGCGGCCGCGTCGCCGTCGCGGTGTAAGGGGACGATCATGCGCACCGCACGCTCGCTGTCGATGGTCCGCAACACCCTGATCAATTACGCAGGGCAGGCGTACGCCATCGTCATCGGCATCCTGATCCAGCCGTTCTACCTCGGCCATCTCGGGGCCGAGGCCTACGGCCTGATCGGCTTCTTCGCGGTGTTGCAGAGCTGGCTGCTGTTGCTCGACATGGGCCTGTCGCCGGCGCTGGTGCGCCAGGTGGCCCACGGCCGTGGGCTCAGCGGCGAGGGCCAGGAGCAGGCCCGCCTGCTGCGCTCCTTCGAGCTGATCCTGCTGCCGCTGACGGTGCTCAGCAGCCTGGCGGTCTGGGGCGGCAGCCACTGGGTCGCCGGGCAGTGGCTCAACGTACAGCAACTCTCGCCCGAGCTGGTGGCGCAGTGCATCAGCCTGATGGGCCTGCTGGTGGCCCTGCGGCTGTACGCCACCCTGTACCGCAGCGCGCTGCAGGGGCAGGAGCTGCACGGCTACATCAATGCGGTGAACGTGTTCATCACCACCCTGCGCTACTTCGGCGGCCTGTTGCTGGTGGCGCAGGTCAGCCAGGACCCGCTGGTGTTCTTCCAGTTCCAGGTCGCGGTGTCGCTGATCGAGGCGCTGCTGCTGGGCGGCAAGGCCTACCTGTGGATGGACGTGCGCCTGCTGACCCGCTTCTGCTGGGACACGGTGCGCCCGGTGCTGCCCTTTGCCCTGGGCATGTCCTTCACCTCCTGCCTGTGGATCGTGCTCACCCAGCTGGACAAGGTCCTGCTGTCGAACCTGCTGCCGCTTGAGCAGTACGGTTACTTCTCCCTGGTGGCGCTGATTTCCGGCGGCGTTCTCACACTGGTCAATCCGCTGGCGCAGTCGCTGCTGCCGCGCATGACCGTGCTGGTCGCCGAGCAACGCCACGAAGACATGCAGCAGCTCTATCTGAAGGCGAACCGCTTCGTCTGTGTGCTGCTGTTCCCGATGGTCGCGGTGATCGCCGCTCATGGTCATGACCTGGTTCTGGCCTGGAGCGGCGATGCCGTGGCCGCCAGTTGGTGCCGGCCGATCCTGGCCTGGTACGTACTCGGCTCAGGCCTGCTGGCGGTGGCCAGCTTCCAGTTCTACCTGCAGTACGCCCATGGCCTGCTGCGCATGCACGTCTGGTACACGGTCATCTCCACCCTGGTGACCGTGCCGCTGGTGATCGCCAGCGCCTACCTCTACGGCGTGCTCGGCGTGGCGCTGTGCTGGTTCGGCCTGCGCCTGGTGTCGTTCCTGATCTGGCCGGCGATCGTGCACCAGGCCTTCGCTCCCGGCCTGCATGGCCCGTGGCTGCGCGACACCCTGCAGATCGCCGCGCTCAGCGCTGCCGGTCTTTTGCTCAGCGAGCCCTTCTACGCGCTGCTGGCCCGCTCCGGCGAGCGCCTGTGGCTGCTGGCGGCACTGGCCGTGTGCGGCCTGATCACCCTGTTCCTCGTGGGCGCGGGCTCTGCCCCGGCTTTGCTGCGCCTGTTCAAACCGTCCCACAAGCCGAGTGTCTAGACATGGATATCCGCTCCGAGCTGCAGATCCTCTCCAACTGGCCGGAAGACCCCAAGCCTCTTCTGAGCATCGTCTGCCTGGCCTACAACCAGGTGAACTACATCGGCCGCACGCTGGACAGCTTCCTCGAGCAGGTCACCGACTTCCGTTTTGAAGTGCTGGTCAATGACGACGCTTCCAACGACGGCACCAGCGAGCTGATCGCCGACTATGCCGCGCGCTACCCGCACATCATCAAGCCGATCTTCCACAAGGAAAACCAGTACTCCAAGGGCGTCTCCCATGGTCTGCCGGTGTTCCGCAAATGCCGGGGCCGCTACATCGCCTACTGCGAGGGCGACGACTTCTGGACCGACCCGCGCAAGCTGCAGATCCAGGTCGACTTCCTGGAGAAGAACCCGGACTACGTGATCACCTACCACGACGCCTACACCTACAACGAGGACGGTGTGATCAAGCCCCGGCAGCTCACCGGCAAGTACCGCCGCGACGCCAGCCGCCTGGACCTGCAGAAGGCCCGGCCGATCTCCACCCTCACCACCTGCTTTCGCAATGTCCTCACCGAGATGCCCGAGGAGCTGCGCACCACGCGCATGGTCGACCTGTGCTGGTGGTCGCTGCTGGGCGCCTTCGGCAAGGGCCGTTTCATCGAGGAAATCCGCCCGGCGGCCTACCGCGTGCACCTGGGCGGGATCTTCTCCATGCAGGCCGATCGCGTGCAGCAGCAGATGACCCTGCACACCTACTACTGCCTGTCGCGCTACTACCAGCGCCTGGGCAATCAGGAGCTCAACGAGTACTTCCTGATGCAGGTCTGCCGGATGTCCATGGCCGCCGTCTCGCCCATGCGCAAGGTGCAGGCCTTCCTGCTGCTGATCGGCAACCACGGCGCCAACCTGCTCAAGCGGCTGAACCCGATTTCGGCGCGCTGAGCCGCGCCACCTCAATGGAGGATGGAAGTCCATGAGTGTCATGCCCCGCTCGTCCCTGGAAACGCTCCAGGACACCCGCATCGATGTCGCCGGCCTGCTGCGCCTGCTGTTCGATCACAAGAAGATGATCCTCGCCGTCACCGGCCTGTTCGCCGTGCTCGGGCTCTTCTATGCGGTGATTGCCACACCGATCTATGTCTCCGGCGCGATGATCCAGATCGAGCAGAAGAAGAACGGCCTGAACGGCACGCCGGAGGTGATCAACCGCCCCGACTCCGTGTCCATCGCCGCTACCGAGATCGAGTTGCTGAAGTCCCGCGCGGTGCTCGGCAAGGCGGTCGAGCTGCTCAAGCTGGACATCATCGCCAAGCCCAAACACCTGCCGCTGATCGGTGACTACCTGGCGCGGCGCTACCAGCCCGAAGCCGGTGAGGCCCTGTCCGCGCCATGGCTGGGCATGGGCTCCTATGGCTGGGGTGGCGAGCAGATCAAGGTGTTCTCCCTCGATGTGCCGGAGGAGTACCTGGGCGAGCCGCTGACCCTGGTGGCCGATGGCGGCGACGCCTACCACCTGCTCAATGCCGACGACCAGCTGATCCTGCGCGGCGAGCTGAAGAAGCCGGTGCTGGAGAAGGGCTTCAGCATCGAGGTGGACGAACTGGTGGCGCGCCCCGGCACCGAATTCATCGTGGCGAAGAACCGCCTGCTGACCACCACCCTGAACTACCAGAAGCTGCTCAAGGTGGTCGAGGCCGGCAAGGACTCGGGGATCATCTACATGACCCTGGAAGATCCGAGCCCGCTGCAGGCTGACCGCATCCTCGACAAGATCAGCCACCTCTACGTGCTGCAGAATGTCGAACGCAGCTCCGCCGAAGCTTCCCAACGCCTGCAGTTCCTGCGCTCGCAGCTGCCGGTGGTGCGCCTGGACCTGGAGCGCGCCGAAAACGCCTACAACGCCTACCAGACCACCGCCAAGTCCGCCGACATCAGCGTCGAGACCCGCGGAGTGCTGGACCAGGTGGTGGGCATCGACAACCAGCTCTCCGAACTCCGCCTCAAGCGCGCCGAATACGACCGCCTCTATACCCCGACGCACCCGCTGTACCAGGCGCTGAACAAGCAGATGGGCAGCCTGGAAGACCGCAAGGCGCAACTGCAGAAACGCATCCAGACCCTGCCGGCCACCCAGCAGGAACTGCTGCGCCTGTCCCGTGACATGCAGGTCACCCGGCAGACCTACACCAGCCTGCTGAACAAGGCCCAGGAGCAGGACATCATCCGCGCCGGCACCATCGGCAATGTGCGCGTGATCGACACCGCCCAGGCCAACGTCGAGCAACCGGCCAAGCCCATGCGCAAGGTCATCGTGCTGCTCGCGACCTTGCTCGGCTTCTGCGTTGCCCTGGGCATCCTGTTCCTGCGCCAGGCCTTCTACCGTGGCGTGGAGAATCCCGAGGCGATCGAACAGCTGGGCCTCTCCGTACTCGCCGCGGTTCCGTACTCGCGGCAGCAGGAGCGCCTGGAGAAAGAGCGCAAGAGCGACATCCTCGGCCACACGCCCAAGCTGCTTGCCGCATCCGCCCCCGGCGACCTGGCCAACGAGGCGATCCGCAGCCTGCGCACCAACCTGCACTTCGCCCTGCTCGAAGCGCGCAACAACGTGGTGATGCTCACCAGCCCGGCGCCGGGCGCCGGCAAGTCGTTCGTCTCCAGCAACCTGGCGGCCATCGTTGCGCAATCGGGCCTGCGCACCCTGCTGATCGATGCCGACATGCGCAAGGGCTACCTGCACCGGGTGTTCGGCCTGACCCCGCGCCACGGCCTGTCCGACGCGCTGAGTTCGCACCGTCCGCTGAGCGAAGTGATCCTCCCCACCGAGGTGCCGGAGCTGGACTTCATCTCCTGTGGATTTGCCGCACCCAACCCGTCCGAACTGCTGATGCACGACAACTTCGCCCAGCTGCTGCGCGATGCCTCGTCGATGTACGACCTGGTGATAGTCGACACCCCGCCGGTGCTGGCGGTGACCGACGCCGCGCTGGTCGGCCGGCTGTGTGGCATCTGCCTGCTGGTGACGCGTTTCGGCCAGAGCCCGGCGAGCGAGATCGACACGGCGCGGCGGCGCCTGGGGCAGAGCGGCATCCACCTGCAGGGCGCCATCCTCAACGGTGTGAAACGCAAGGCCTCGACGGCGGCGTACGACTACGGCGCCTACGCCTACCGCTACGACGCCAAGGACTGAAAAGGGAAACTAGGGAAAGGATGCAGCCATGGTCCATATCGTCAGCCTCATGCAGCCGTACTTGTTCCCCTACCTGGGGTACTTCCAGCTGATCGCCGCGAGCGGCCTGTTCATTCTCGGCGACAGCCTGCAGTACACCCGGCGTGGGTGGATCAACCGCAATCGCCTGCTGGTCGGCGGGAAGATCTGGCAGTTCAGCTTTCCCCTGGAGCAGGGCTCGCAGACCCAGGCGATCAACGAGCGCAGGCTGAGCGAGCAGATGCAGCTGAGCAACCGGCGGCTGCTGCACACCATTCGCCATGCCTATCACCGCGCGCCGTGCTACGAGCAGGTGATGCCGCTGCTGGAGGAAATCCTCGAGCACCCCGAACGCAACCTGTCGCACTTCGCCGAGCACTCGATCCGCCGCATCTGCCATTACATCGGCATCGACACACCGATGGTGCGGGCCTCGGAGCTGGAGCTGGCCGAGGACATCGGCCGTGACCAGCGCCTGATCGAGGCGGTGAAGCAGAGCGGCGGCGACATCTACCTGAACCCGGAGGGCGGCCGCCACCTGTACTCGCCCGACGTGTTCCAGGCCCATGGCCTGGAGCTGCAGTTCCTGCGCATGGACGAGCTGAGCTACCCCCAGTTCAGCCCGGATTTCGTCCCCAGCCTGTCGATCATCGACGTGCTGATGTTCAACCCGCCGGACGAGATGCAGCGGTTGCTAGGCCGCTACACCCTGGAGCGACCCGCTCCCTCGTCGGACCTTCTTGGGGAGTACGAGTCATGAATTCCGCAGTCAGCCTTGGCCTGCAAGCCGCGCAGTATCGCTGGTACCTGATCCAGACCAAACCACACCAGGAGTTGCGCGCCGAGGAGAACCTCGGCCGCCAGGGCTTCTCCTGCTATCGCCCGCTGGTGAAGCAGGGCAGCCGGCCGCAGCCGCTGTTCCCCGGCTACCTGTTCATCCGCCTCGATCAGCAGCACGACAACTGGTTCCCGATCCGCTCCACCCGTGGCGTGGCGCGCATCGTCAGCTTCGGCGCACAGCCGCTGGCGGTGGCAGACGACCTGGTGGAAGGCATCCGCGAGCGCCTGGCGGCGATGCCCGAGCGGCCCTCCAGTGGCTTCCACGAAGGCCAGGTAGTGCGCCTGAAGTGCTCCGGCGACTGCGAAGTGGAGGCCATCTTCCTCTGTGACGACGGCACCGAACGCGCGCTGATCCTGCTCAACCTGCTGCAACGCGAACAACGCATCCGGATCCCGCTCAGCCAGCTCTCGGCGCTGAGCGGCAACGACGGCTGGCGCGCCTGAGGCGCACACCCCAGACAAGGCCAGGTACAAGGAGGAGTGGCGAGATGAATGGATCGACCGTGCTGGTGACGCTGACCTATGGCGATCGCCTGGACTACCTGCAGGAACTGCTGGCGCGCGCCTTCCGCGAAAAGGACATCACCCGCGCCATCGTCGTGAGCAATGCCTCGGTGGCGGAGCTGGACCAGCTGTTCATGCTCTGGCCCAATCGCGTGCAGGTGATCGAACTGGACAGCAACACCGGCTCGGCCAACGGCTATGCCGTGGGCATCGAGGCCGCGCTGAAGACCGGCTGCGATTTCATCTGGCTGATGGATGACGACAACGCGCCGACACCGGGCTCCTTCCCCCTGCTCAAGCAGCGCCTGATCGACTGCGCGCTGCGCCATGGCACCGACAACACCGCCGTGCTGGGCTTCCGTCCGACCCACCAGGCTGACGTCGCCTCCGGCGTGCCGACCCGTTTCATCGCGCCGCCGCGCTCCAGCTACTTCGGTTTCCACGTCCGCCAGCTGCCCTACAAGCTGTGGCGACGCACGCCCTGGGGCAAGCCGAAACCGCGCCCGGCGCAGCCGCTGCTGGAGCTGCCGTTCGCCTACTACGGCGGCCTGCTCGGACATGCCGACCTGTTCCGCCGCATCGGCCTGCCGCGCCGCGACCTGGTGCTCTACGCCGACGACACCGAGTACACCTTCCGCATCGGCGCACTGGGCGGCCACCTCTACCTGGTGCCCGAGGCCGGCCTGGATGACCTGGAGCATTCCTGGAACATCAAGCAGCGCACCGCCAATATCTACGAGACCTACCTGCTCGGCAGCTCCGACCTGCGCGCCTACTACGCCGCGCGCAACCAGGCCTGGTTCGACAAGAACCTGTGGGTCACCTCGCCGCTGATGTACCGCTTCAACCGCTGGGTGTTCATCCGCCTGCTGCACTTCTTTGCCCGCCGCCACGGCCGCGCCAGCCGCCTGGCCCTGCTGCTGCAGGCGATCCGCGATGGCGAGGCCGGCAGCCTCGGCATGAACCGGGCCTACCCGCTATGAGAGTGCTGCTGCTCAACACCCTCTACGCCCCGCACATCGGTGGCGGGGCGGAAGTCATGCTGCAGCACATGGCCGAGGGCCTGCGCGGCCGTGGCCACGACGTGCAGGTGCTTTGCACCGGGCCGGACGCGGGCCTGCAGCGCGAGACGCTGAACGGTGTAACGGTGCTGCGCGCCGGCCTGCGCAATCTCTACTGGCCGTTCGACGGGAACAGCTACGGCCCGTTGAAGCGTCTCGCCTGGCACGGGCTGGACCGCTACAACCGCGGCATGCGCGGTGTGCTGGCGAAGGTGCTGGAAGAGATCGAGCCGGACGTGGTGGTCTGCCACAACCTGTCGGGCTGGTCGATCTCCGCCTGGGATGCGATCCGCGACGCCGGCCTGCCGCTCGTACAGGTCCTTCACGACCAGTACCTGACCTGCCCGCGCGGCGTGCGCTTCCACAAGGGCCGCCACTGCGAGCGGCAGTGCGCATCCTGTGCGCTGCTGCGGCGCTCCCACGCATCGGCTTCCAGCGACGTCGATGCGGTGGTCGGCGTCAGTCGCTACCAGCTCAATGCGCTGCTCGATGCCGGGTATTTCGCCGGCAGCCAGAGCCATGTGGTCTACAACGGCTCGCCGATGGCGGAGGTGCCCGTCGCACCGCCGGCAAGCGGGCGTCGCCCGCTGCGCTTCGGTTTCATCGGCGCGCTGACCCCGAACAAGGGCGTGGAGTGGCTGATCGAGCAGTTCCAGGCACGCGCTGACGATGCCTCGCTACTGATCGCAGGACGGGGCGACGGCGCCTACGTGAACCAACTGAAGTCCCTCGCCGATCCCCAGCGCGTGCACTTCGTCGGCTACCGCAAGGCGGCCGAGTTCTTCAGCGAGATCGATGTCGCCGTAGTGCCCAGCCTGTCCCCGGAATCCTTCGGCCTGGTGGCGCTGGAAGCCTGCGCCCATCACCTGCCGGTGATCGCCTCGCGGATGGGCGGCCTGACGGAAATCGTCCTGGACGAAATCAACGGCCTGCTCTGCTCGCCCGACCACAGCGACTCGCTGGGCGACGCCATCGATCGCCTGGTGCGTGACCCGGCGCTGCGCCAGCGCCTGGCCTCGCGCGCCCGTGAAGTCGTGGCACCGATGCTCAGCGTGGAACGGATGCTCGACGAATACGAAGCCATCCTGCGCCACACCCTGCTTACCCGCGGAGTCCAGCATGGAACTGCAATCCCCGTATCCACGCTTTGAGGTCGACCGCCGCGTGACCTTCGACCGCTCCTTGCTGGCGCTCGGGGTACTGGTGGCCTTGCTGCTGGTGGAGACCTTCAACGGCGCACTGCGCTTCTACACCGACCAGGCCGGCCTGTCGGCCATCGTCTACCTGCCCAAGGTGGCCTGCATCGTCGCGGTGGGCTGGGAACTGTTCACCCGTCCGCAACAGCGCGGGCTGTGGCTGCTGCTGATCCTCGCGGCGGCCTCGCTGCTGCTCGGCCGGCTGCACGGCGCCGAGTTCAAGAGCGGCTTCTTCTCCGTCTTCATCTACGCGCCGCTGCTGTTCGGCCTGCTCTGTGGCCAGTACCTGGAGATGCACCGCAAGGCCGTTGGCTGGATCATCTTCTTCTGCCTGATCGCTTCTCTGCTGGGCATCGCCCTGGACCTCGCCATCAACGTGCCGTGGAAGGGTTACACCTACTCCATGGGCGGCGTCGAGATCAGCGGCAACCGATCCTGGAGCGCCTATGGCCTGGATCGCATCGCCGGCTTCTCGCGGATGTCCTCGAGCCTGGCGATGATGCTGGCGGTGTTCAGCCTGTACCTGGGCTCTTTCCGCCTGACGCTGCCGGTGCGTGGACTGATCTACCTGATAGCGCTGGTCGGTATCGTGCTGACCACCAACAAGTCCTCCGCCGGTGCCTTCTTCTTCGCCCTGCTGGTGATGAGCATCAGCCGCCAGCGCCTGCTGTTCCTGCTGGCCACGCTGCTGGTGGTGCTCGGCGCGCTGGCGCTGCCGCTGTACGGTCTGTACGGCCATGTCGACCCCTACCTGGCCACCGCCACCGGCGACAACCTGATGGGCTCGATGGTCGATCGTCTGGTCAACACCTGGCCGAACCTGATCAAGGTGATGGACTACAACGGCTGGATCTATACCGGCGCCGGGCTGGGCATGACCGGTAGCGCCTATGCGGCCTTCCCGATCTTCGGCGTCGAGCAGCTGGCGGTGGCGGACAATTCGCTGCTCTACCTCTGGTGCCTGTTCGGCGTGGCCGGCGTCGCCCTGTACCTGCTGGCGGTGCCGATGCTGATGCGCCTGCAACGCCAGCCCGGCCGCGAAGCCCGCGCGCTGCTTGGCATCGCCTACTGCATCCTGCTCATCGCCTGGACCAGCGACGTGCTTGAGTCGCCGATCCCCAGCCTGTTCCTCGGCCTGGCCATCGGCCGTGCCCTGCGCCTGCCGGGCGAGACCGCACCACAACCGACGCCGCGCACTCTGCGCCTGCAGGGCGGCATGCTCAGCCTGCTGGCCTGCGCGCTGCTGATCGGCGGCCTGCTGCAATCGCCCAGCAGCCTGGCCAAGGAAGCGCCCGTGGAAAACCTCGGCGCGGCGGAATTCATCGTCGGCGCCAGCACCCACCAGAACATCCGCGCGGGCAATCGCGACGGCATCAATCGCCTGGCCCGCGAGGCCGGCATCCTGTCGTTCCGCGACGATGCCTACTGGTCCAGTGTCGAGCGCGAGCGCGGCGTGCTGTCCATCGACGCCGCCTGGCGCGCACAGCTGCGTAGCACCCGTAGCCTAGGGATAGACACGCTGCTGATCCTGGGCAACGAGAACCAGTTCTACGGCAACGCCAAGCCGCGCGACGACGCCTCCCGCGAGGGCTACCTGCGTTACGTGCGCTACGTGGTGCGCGCGTTCAAGGGGCAGGTCGCCTTCTACGAAGTGTGGAACGAGTGGGACTCGGAAAACGCCACCGACAAGGACTTCAGCGACGACTACCTGACCCTGGTGCGCGCGGCCGCCAAGGTGATCCGCGAGGAAGACCCGCAAGCCAAGGTGCTCGCCGGAGCCGTCACCCTCAAGGGCATCCGCCAGGGCTTCGCCGAGCGCATCGCCGGTGGCGGCGTACTGGATATCGTCGACGGTATCTCGCTGCATCCCTCGGTGTACTGCGAGCGCGAGATGTCCACTCCCGAGGCCTGGCTGAACTGGTTCCAGGGCGTCAACCAGAAGCTGGAAAACGCCGCCGGCAAACCAGTCCCACTGTACTTCACCGAGTTCAGCTGGCCGGCCCACGAAGGCGATTGCGGCATCAGCCGCGAGCGCCAGGCCGCCTACCTGGCCCGCGCCTACGTGCTGGTGCGCAGCCTGCCGAACGTGAAAGGCGCCTGGTGGTACGACCTGGTGGACGACGGCATCGACCGCACGGACATGGAGCACAACTTCGGCCTGCTCACCGCCGGCGGGCAGCCCAAGCCGGCGTACCACGCGATGGCCAGCATTGCCGACATCATCGGTCGCTACCGCTTCGTCGGCCGCGTGCCGAACGAGGACCCGAACGTCTACCTGCTGCGCTTCGCCAAGGCCAGCGAGGAAATCCTGGTGGCCTGGACCCTGGGCCATGAGCAGACCCTGAACATCACCAGCAAGCCCGGCAGCAGCGACACCCTCTGGCGCCTGGACGCCGTCGAAGGGATCGCCCGCCGCGAGGGCCGGCCGGTGCCCTGGCAGTGCCCCGCTGGGGGCGGCGACTGCCAGGCCAGCATCCGCATCGACGCCTCGCCCACCCTGGTGCGCAGCGCGTCGGCCCCGCAACTGTCGTTGCGCTGACTCCATCGCGGAGAACCTTCATGATCGTGATCAACGCGCGCTTCCTCACCCAGCAGGTCAGTGGTGTGCAGCGCTTCGCCGAACAGATTTCGCTGTCGCTGGCGCGGCTGCGCAGCGACCTCCATTTCGTCGCGCCGCCCGGCGAAATCCTCCGCCGGGAAATCGCCAGCCAGCTGAATGTCGAGCAGGTCGGCCGTCGCGACGGGCACCTCTGGGAGCAGATCGACCTGCCGCTGTGGCTGTCCCGTCACGGCCGGCCGCTGCTGGTCTCGCTGTGCAGCACGGCGCCGCTGGCCTATTCGAAGCAGGTCGTCACGCACCACGACATCACCTACGTGCGCCACCCGGAAAGCTTCTCCTGGAAGTTCCGCGCGCTGTACCGCCTGATGATTCCGCTGATGCTGCGTCGCTCGCTGGCACAGGTCACGGTCAGCGAGTTCTCCCGCCAGGAGATCGCCTCGCACTATGGCCTCGATCCCAAGGGCATCCATGTGATCGCCAATGCGGTGTCCGCCGAGTTCTGCACCGGCCTCGAGCCGACCCTGCTCGAACGCCCCTATGTCCTGGCGGTGTCCTCGCCGGCGTCGCACAAGAACTTCTCCCGGCTGATCGAAGCATTCCGCCTGCTCGGCGAGCTGGACGTGGAACTGCGCATCGTCGGCGCCGCCAACCGCAGCTTCGTCGATGCGCAACTGCAGCAGAGCGGGCAGGGCGACCGGGTGCGCTGGCTGGGCCGGCTGGATGACGATCAGCTGATCGAGCAATACCGCAACGCCGCCGTCTTTGCCTTCCCGTCGCTGTACGAAGGTTTCGGCATTCCGCCGCTGGAGGCGCAGGCCTGCGGCTGCCCGGTGGTGGCGGCCAGCAGTGCCTCGATCCCGGAAGTGCTGGGCAACTCGGTGCTGTACTTCGACCCCCTCGATCCGCCTGGCATTGCCGCCGCCCTGCGCCGCGTGCTGCTCGACCACAAGTTGCGTGCCGACCTGCGCCGCCTGGGGCAGGAGAACGTCCTGCGCTACTCCTGGGACATTTCCGCGCTGCGGCTTTCCAGCCTGATCGACTCCTTTCTGACCGAGCGCTCGGACTACCCGGCGCGCTTCGACGCCAAACAGATCGCCAAGCAAGGAGGCAGATCATGAAGGGCATCATCCTCGCCGGTGGCTCCGGCACCCGCCTGCACCCCATTACCCTGGGTGTGTCCAAGCAATTGCTGCCGATCTACGACAAGCCGATGGTGTACTACCCGCTATCGGTGCTGATGCTCGCCGGCATCGACGACATCCTGTTGATCTGCACGCCCACCGACCTGCCGAACTTCCGCGCCCTGCTGGGTGACGGCGAGCAATTCGGCGTGCGCCTGCAGTACGCCGTGCAGCCCTCGCCGGACGGGCTGGCGCAGGCCTTCCTGATCGGTGCGTCATTCATCGGCGACGACTCGGTGTGCCTGGTGCTGGGCGACAACATCTTCTACGGCCAGGGCTTCACCGAAACCCTGCGCGAGGCAGCCGCGCGTACTCGGGGCGCCACCGTGTTCGGCTACCAGGTGGCGGACCCGGCACGCTTCGGCGTGGTCGAGTTCGACGCCGCGGGCCGCGTGCTTTCCATCGAGGAAAAGCCCCGCATGCCGCGCTCTAACTACGCCGTCACCGGCCTGTATTTCTACGACAACCGGGTGGTGGAGATGGCTCGCCAGATACGCCCTTCGGCCCGTGGCGAGCTGGAAATCACCGACATCAACAACCTCTACCTGGAACTGGGTGAACTGCACGTCAGCCTGCTGGGTCGCGGGTTCGCCTGGCTGGACACCGGCACCCACGAATCGCTGATGGAGGCAGGTCATTTCGTGCAGACCATCGAGGAACGCCAGGGATTGAAGGTCGCCTGCCTGGAGGAAATCGCCTTCCAGCAGGGCTGGCTCAGTGAGAGCCGGCTGGCCCTGCAGGCCGAGCGCCTGAGCAAGACCGGCTATGGCCGCTACCTGCAGCAACTGCTGCTGGACAAGCGACAGTGAACCCGCACCCGGCGAGCCCGTGGAGGGCTGGCCGGCACTGCGCCCGATAACGGACTGCGATGCAGCGGCGCCAGGAGCGACGCCGGCAGTCGTGAGGTCATCATGCCCAACAAGACGAAAGGAATTCTGCGTGCGCACCAGTCACTCATCTCGCTGGCGCACCGCCTGAGCGACATCCTGGTGATCGTGCTCACCGGGGTCGTGCTGCTCGGTGCTGGCAATGGCGTGCTGGATGCACAGATCTGGGTCTCGGTGCTGCTCTGCGTGATGCTGTTCCATTGGCTCGGCGAGCTGAACCAGCTCTACGGCTCCTGGCGTGGCGAGTCGCTGCTGCGGGAGTCGCTGAGCGTCACCCTGTACTGGTCGCTGGCGTTCTTCGCCGTGCTGCTGCTGGACATCTCGCTGCGCCACGTGGAGCTGGAAGAACCCCGGCGCCTGGGCTGGTTCGCCGCGGCGCTGCTGATCATGGGCGGCTACCGGCTGGCGATCCGCATGCTGCTGCGCGTCGCCCGCCGCCACGGCTTCAACAGCCGCAACGTGGCCATCTACGGCACTGGCGAAGTCGGCGCGCGACTGGCCGAGACCATCCTCGCCGCGCCCTGGATGGGCCTGCGCCTGGTCGGCTTCTACGACGACCGCCCGCAGCAGATGGAACTGGGCGAACGGGTACCGGTAAAAGGCGATCGCCTGGCGCTGATCGAGGCCGCCCGCTCGGGGCAGATCGACAAGGTCTACCTGACCCTGCCGCTGTCGCGCGAGCCGCTGCTCAACGAGCTGATCCGCGAGCTCTCCGACACCACGGTGTCGGTCTACCTGATCCCCGACCTGTTCATGTTCGACCTGCTGCACGCGCGCAGCGAGAGCATCAACGGGCTGGCCACCATCAGCATCTTCGACACGCCCATGGACGGCCCCAACGCCGTGCTCAAGCGCATCGAGGACGTGGTGCTGGCCTCGCTGATCCTGCTGCTGATCGCCGTGCCCATGCTGTTCATCGCGGTGGCCGTGAAGCTCACTTCGCGCGGCCCGGTGCTGTTCCGCCAGACCCGCTACGGCATGGACGGTCGGCCCATCCGCGTCTGGAAGTTCCGCAGCATGACGGTCATGGAGGACGGCGCCGCCGTCACCCAGGCCTCGCGCAACGATTGCCGCATCACCCCGCTGGGCGCCTTCCTGCGGCGCACTTCGCTGGATGAATTGCCACAGTTCTTCAACGTCTTGCTCGGCGACATGTCCGTGGTCGGCCCACGCCCCCACGCCGTGGCGCACAACGAGCAATACCGGCGTCAGGTCAGCCGTTACATGCTGCGTCACAAGGTCAAGCCAGGCATTACCGGCTGGGCCCAGGTGAACGGCTGGCGTGGCGAAACAGACACCCTGGAGAAGATGCAGAAGCGCATCGAGTTCGATCTGGACTACATCGAGAACTGGTCCGTCTGGTGGGACCTGAAGATCGTCTTGCTGACCCTGTTCAAGGGTTTCGTACACCGCAATGCCTATTGAGTTTCCACACAAGCTTCAAGGAAGGATTGCCATGAAAAACCTGCTCGCTTTCAGCTTTGTAGTCGGCAGTCTGGCGCTACAAGGCTGCGTGTTCTCCCCCGGTCAGCACATGACGGATTCCGATATCCAACGCGAGGCACAGAAAGAGGGGATGAACATCACCCTCGTGCCCATCACGCCCCAGGTGCTGCAACGCCAGGAGGCCGCGTTCGCCGCCCAACCCGGTGTGCCCGCAGAATTGCTGAACTACCGCCCGCCGCAGGAGGACTACGTGATCGGCGGCGGCGATGTGCTGCTGGTCACCGTCTGGGACCACCCGGAGCTGACCAGCCCCGGCTCCACCCAGCAGATGGAAGCCAACGGTCGCGTGGTCGGCGCCGACGGCAACATCTTCTTCCCCTATGCCGGCGTGGTGCGCGCGCAAGGGCAGACCCCGGCGCAGTTGCGCACGAGCCTGGCCCGGCGGCTGGCGAACAAGGGCATCGTCGACCCGCAGGTGGACGTCACCGTGTTGCGCTATGCCAGCCAGCACGTGGTGCTTTCCGGGGCCTTCCAGAACGGCGGGCAGGTCGAGTTGAACAACACGCCGACCACCCTGGTGCAGGCGGTCAGCAAGGCGGGGGTGGTCACCGGGGAAGCGGACTTGTCCGGCCTGGTCCTCAAGCGTGATGGCCGCGAGTACGTGCTCGACGTCGACGCCTTGAACCGCTCCGGTTCGACCCTGACCGGCATCTACCTGAAGAACGGCGACCAGATCCACCTGCCCTACAACGACCGCAAGAAAGTCTACGTGGTCGGTGAAGTGGAACGTCCGCAGGTGGTCACCTATCGCACCACCGGTCTGTCCCTGCTGGAAGTGCTCGGCAACGCCGGCGGCCTGGCCCCGGAAACCTCCGACGGCGACTCGGTCTACGTGATCCGTGGCAACCCGGAACCGGTCGCCGGCACCGCGCCGGGGACCTTCCAGGCGCAGGTCTTCCACCTGGAAGCCAAGCGCCCGACCGCCTACGCCCTGGCTAAGGAATTCGCCATGCAGCCGCAGGACGTGGTGTTCATCGGCCCGGCCAACATCACCCGCTGGAACCGCTTCATCAGCCAGCTGCTGCCATCGGCCAACTTCATCGGCACCAGCGCCGCCGTCGGCGGCAACTGATCGCGACCGCACTCTCCGGCAATGCCCGCGGCGTTGGGAAATTTCCTACCGCTGCGGGCGGATCGCTGGAATCGACTCCGCACCGTGTGGTGGCCATCATCGCCGCCATCGTGTGCAGGGACGCACCACTCCTAGGCGGGCTCCACTCCGCCGCTCTCCTTTGGGACCTTCCCCTAGCACAGGGTCCCGAACCCGCCCGCGTTGCAGCGCTGGCGGGTTTTTTTTGTCTGGCGTTCGGCAGCTCGGGCCTGGTCCTTACGCCGCTTCCTATTGATCAGTCATTTCACACGAACTAGGTACCTCCTCAGGGAGGCGGCGCCGGGCAGTCGGCGTGCTACCATATATTCCCAAAAGAAATTACATAGTAATAATTAATTCTTTTTTGATTTATAGAGCTTCTTTTATCGTGGCCCCCAGCGTTGCCGTGACAGCGAAAGGGGAATGGCGGTTATCCGCCAGGATGAAGGGGGCTCGTGGCGGTTTTCCGCTGATTTTTCTGAAGGAATTTGCTTGCAGATCGTTCCGAGTGTCGGAAATGGCGGGCGTGTCAGGCAGGTAAGGCCGGTTGGCCTGGGGATTGCCTAGCCACTGACGCATGCCCCGCGCATTGCCACAACAACAAGACACGAGATCCGATCCATGCCATTCCATTCTTCTGCTGCCCTCCCGCCTGCTTGCCTGCGCTCGATCCCCGCATAGGGGAGCGCCGAACACCGCCGAATTACCGCATGCCGAGCGTGCCTGACACGCCATGGCCGCTGCTTGCCGTTCGGTCGGGCTCCGCTGGAGCCAGTGGTCGCCTTGAATGGCCTGCTTTCCAAGATCAATAAAATGGGGAAATTCCAATGAAACGCCGCACTCTCACGCAATCGAGCCTCGCGCTCGCCATCGCTGCCGCAGGCCTCGCCCAATCCGCCGTCGCCGGTGGCTTCATCGAAGACAGCAAGGCCAACCTGACCCTGCGCAACTTCTACATCAACACCGACAACCGCAACGGCACCGCCGAGCCGAGCAAGCAGGAAGAGTGGGGCCAGGGCTTCCTGCTCAACTACACCTCCGGCTTCACCGAAGGCACCGTGGGCTTCGGCGTCGACGCCCTGGGCCTGCTGGGCGTGCGCCTGGACAGTGGCAAGGGCACACATTACAACCCGACCAGCTCGAGTTTTTCCGGTACTGTCTTCCCCACCGATGGTGACGGTCGCGCGGTCGACGATTTCTCCCACCTGGGCGCCACCGGCAAGGTGAAGGTTTCCAGCACCGTGCTGCAGTACGGCACCCTGCTGCCCAAGCTGCCGGTCGTGACCTACAACGACGGTCGCCTGCTGCCGCAGACCTTCGAGGGTGGCCAGGTCACCTCGAACGAGTTCAAGGACCTGACCCTGCTCGGCGGTCAGCTGGAGCACATGAAGGGCCGCAGCTCCAGCAACAACGAGGGGCTGTCCATCGCCGGCGCCAACAACGCGCGCACCGGCGAGTTCGTCAACAAGTTCTACTACGGCGGCGCCGACTACAAGCTGACCAAGGACCTGACGCTGCAGTACTACTACGGCAACCTGCAGGACTTCTACAAACAGCACTTCCTCGGCCTGCAGCACAACTGGGCAATCGGCCCGGGCGTGCTCAAGAGCGACCTGCGCTACTTCCACAGCAGCGATGACGGCAAGAACGGCCACGACAAGAACTTCTACACCAGCGGTTACTACGGCAACGGCGTGACCAAGGGTGAAGTCGACAACCGCGCCTGGAGCGGCTTGTTCACCTACACCGTCAGCGGCCACAGCTTCGGCGCCGGCTACCAGCAGCTCAGCGGCGACAGCGACTTCCCGTTCATCAACAACGGCGACGGCGCCACTGCCTACCTGATCACCGACGTGCAGATCGGCAAGTTCCTGCGCGCCGGCGAGCGCACCTGGCAGGTCCGTTACGGCTACGACTTCGCCCAGGCCGGCCTGCCGGGCCTGACCTTCCAGACCCTGTACCTGCACGGCGACAACATCGACACCAAGTACGGCGACAAGAGCGAGTGGGAGCGTGATATCTCCCTGGCCTACGTGATCCCGGATGGCACCTTCAAGGGCCTGGGCTTCACCTGGAAGAACGCTGCGCTGCGCAGCGGCCTGCCGGCCGGTACTACCGCAGGCTCGCCTGCCCAGCGTGACCAGGACGAGAACCGCCTGATCGTCAGCTACACCATCCCGCTGCTGTAACCTTCCGCGGGCTGAACAAGAGCCGCCGTCCTCGTCAGAGGCGGCGGCTTTTTCGTGGGTGGCCGGCGCGGCCTGCGGCCGGTGAAAAAACCTTGCCCCAATCGGTGTTCGGCTATCCGGCTTCGGATGTTTCTCCTTCATTTCAATCGCGACGTATGAGCCGCTGATTTTTCCGACGTGAGCCTGGTCAAGGATCGCGCAACAGGTGCCGCCCCTGGCGGCTATTTCCTTCGTGCCGACGGACCTTCTCTTATCGTGGCGACGGTCGCGCGGACCCGGGGAAAGGCGTTGAGCACGCCCTCCGGTGATGGGGCGACGCAGCGGATGCTGCCCGGCGCGTGCCTCGATGATGCAGTGCGGTGGGCCATCAGCGGAGCGGCAAGGCGGCGCAGACCGCCTATCCGGACTCCCGGGCTGGCGTCGTTTCCCGTCCTCTCCCCACCGTCGTGATCAGGACTGCCGTCATCGCACCGAGCACTGCGCCCGTTGCCGATGGCGCGCTCACGAAGATGTGATGGGGAACCGTAATGCATTACCGCACACTCAAGCTTTCGACTCTGGCCGCGGCGATTGCCGCCACGGGTATCGCCCAGGCCGCTTTGGCCGATGGCTTCATCGAAGACAGCAAGGCCAGCCTGGGCCTGCGCAACTTCTACATCAATCAGGACAACCGCAACGGCTCCGCCGCGCCGAGCAAGCAGGAGGAGTGGGGGCAGGGCTTCCTGCTCAACTACGCCTCAGGTTTCACCCAGGGCACGGTGGGTTTCGGTGTCGATGCGCTCGGTCTGCTGGGCGTGAAACTCGATAGCGGCAAGGGCAAGCAGTACAACCCGGACAGCAGCAACCTGGGCGGCATCGTCTTCCCCACCGACAGCGATGGTCGTGCGGTGGATGACTTCGCCAGCCTGGGGCTGACCGCCAAGGCCAAGGTTTCGCAGACCGAACTGCGCTATGGCACCCTGCAGCCCAAGCTGCCGGTGGTGACCTACAACGACGGTCGCCTGTTGCCCCAGACCTTCAGCGGTGGGCAGGTTACATCCAACGAGTTCAAGGACCTGACCTTCGTTGCCGGCCAGCTGGAGCACATGAAAGGTCGTAACTCGAGCAACTCCGACCAGGGGCTGTCGATCGCCGGGGCGAACGCCGGTGGCAAGTCGCAATTCGCCCAGTACAGCAACAAGTTCTACTACGGCGGCGCGGACTACCGGATCAACGAAGACACCACCGTCCAGTACTACTACGGCAACCTGAAGGATTTCTACAAGCAGCACTTCCTCGGCCTGCAGCACAACTGGGATGTCGGTGTCGGCACACTGAAGAGCGACCTGCGCTACTTCCACAGCAGCAGCGATGGCAAGAACGGCAGCCATGATCCGTTTTATTCCACCACCGGCTACTACGGTAGCGGTGTGACCCGTGGCGAGGTGGACAACCAGGCCTTCAGCGGCCTGTTCACCTACAACCTGCAGGGCCACAGTTTCGGAATCGGGCACCAGAGCCTCTCTGGCGACAGCGACTTCCCGTTCATCAACGACGGCGATGGTGCTTCGTCCTACCTGATCACCGATTCGCAGATCGGCAAGTTCCAGCATGCCGGCGAGCGGACCTGGCTGGCGCGCTACGGCTATGATTTCGCCGCCCTGGGTGTGCCCGGCCTGAACTTCCAGACCGTCTACCTGCGTGGCGACAGTATCGACACCGCCTACGGCAAGCAGACCGAGTGGGAGCGCGACATCAGCCTGGGCTACACCATCCAGGACGGCCCGCTGAAGAACCTGGGCGTGGCCTGGAAGAACGCTTCGCTGCGCAGCGGCTTGCCGGCGGCCAGCACGCCGGGCTCCGCCAGCCAGCGTGACCAGGATGAGAACCGCCTGATCGTCAGCTACAGCATTCCGCTGCTGTAACGCTGCGACTTCTGTAGGAGCGGGCCACGCCCGCGATCCGTGAGCAGGGTCCACGGGCCGCTGGTATCAGGGAGGCGCGGACTTTGTCCGCGGTCACGGGCGTGGCCCGCTCCTGCAGGTTTCGGGCAATGAAAAAGGCCGTCGTTCCGGTGGGAGCGACGGCCTTTTTGTCTGCAGCGGATCAGCGCTTCTGCGGCGCCGGTTGCTGCTGGGTGATGCAGTGGATATTGCCGCCGCCCAGCAGGATCTCGCGGCCCGGCACCATGACGATCTCGTGCTCGGGGAAGATGCGCTTCAGGGTGGCTTCGGCCTCGGCGTCCGCCGGGTCGTCGAAGCGCGGGGCGATGATGCCGCCGTTGACGATCAGGAAGTTGACGTAGGAGCCGGCCAGGCGGATCGACGGATCGCGCGGCTGGGTGCCGATTACCAGGTCGATGCCTTCGCACTCGGCTTGGGTCGCGTGGATCGGGCCGGGGATGATGATCTTGTGCACGGTCAGTTGGCGGCCCTTGGCGTCACGGGCAGATTCCAGCACGCGCATGGCGGCCTGGCAGCGCTCGTAGTTCGGGTCGTTCTGGTCTTCGGTCCAGGCCAGCAGCACTTCGCCGGGGCGCACGTAGCAGCAGAAGTTGTCGACGTGGCCGTCGGTCTCGTCGTTGAACAGGCCGTCCGGCAGCCAGATCACGGTGTCGATGGCCAGGTGTTCGCGCAGCACGGCCTCGATCTCTTCGCGGCTCATGTGCGAGTTGCGGTTGTGGTTGAGCAGGCATTCCTCGGTGGTGATCAGGGTGCCTTCGCCGTCCACGTGGATCGAGCCGCCCTCCAGCACGAAGCCTTCGGTGCGATAGCCGTCGGTGCGCTCGATGCCGAGGATCTTGCTCGCCACCTGGTCGTCGCGGTGCCAGGGGAAGTACAGGCCGCCTTCCAGGCCGCCCCAGGCGTTGAAGGTCCAGTCCACGCCGCGCACGTCGCCCTGGTCGTTGATGACGAAGGTCGGGCCGGTGTCGCGCACCCAGGCGTCGTCGTTGCTGATTTCCACCACGCGGATGTTGGCCGCGTCGGCCAGCTGGGCGCGGGCGTTCTCGTACTGGCCGGCGGAGACGCCGATGGTCACCGGCTCGAAGCGGGCGATGGCGCGGGCTACGGCGCTGAACGCGGCCTGCGCGGGCTTGCCGCCCAGGCGCCAGTTGTCCGGACGCTCGGGCCAGACCATCCAGGTCTGGGTCTGGGGTTCCCATTCCGCCGGCATGCGGAAGCCATCGGCGCGGGGAGTGCTGGTCAGCGTGGTCATGGGGCGGTCCTTGGTCAGTGCTTCGTGGAAGGGGCGAGCCGATAGCCCTCGATGGGTATCGCTGCGCTCCGCCCATCCTACGGAGGGGGTTGTGTCATTCGGGAGATCGTCGCCGGTAGCGCCGCAAGAGCGGTCCAGTATAGGCCGCCAGTCACTGCCTCGCGTCAGGACTCTCCCAGGGTGGGAGAATTTATATCCGATAAAAATCGGTTTATGAAGGGCGATTAAGAAATAATCTGCCCATTCATCGGGATATTAATCGGATAAAAATCGATTATTTCAGCGGCGAGGGACGCTTCGGCAGGCAGGGTGGCAGGTACAGCGACAGGTAGGCATCGATCACCCGCATGCCTTCTTCGGCCAGGCGCCCGGTGATCTGCCCATGGCGCTGCACGGAGAGGGCGTAGACGCGGTCGCCCAGCTCGATGGCCAGGCTGAAGACCTCGATGTCCTGCGGTAGCGGCGGCAGCTCGAAGTGGCGTTCGAACAGTTCGCGCATGGCCTGGCCGAGTTGCACGTCGTGCTGGCTGTCGGCCTGGGTGACTTCGGCGAGGCCGTGGCTGGCGAGGATCAGCTGGCGCGCAGCGGCGTCTTCGGCGTAAACGGCCAGGGTGCGCTGCTCGACCAGTCGTGCGAGGTCGCGCCAGTCGCGCAGGGCGGCGTGGTCGACGGGCTGTTCCAGGCAGGCTCGGAAGGCGGCGTGGACGTCGCTGGTCAGCCCTTGCAGCAGGGCCGGCACGCTGGGGAAGAAGTGGTAGACGGAGGAGGGCGGGATGTCCGCGCGCTCGGCTACCGCGTAGATCGACAGCCCCGCCGCGCCACTCTCGGCCAGCAGGGCGCGGGCAGCCTCGAGGATCACGGCGATGCGTGCCTGGCTGCTGGCGCGGGGCTTGCGAGTGGGAGAGGGTGCGGGCATGACGACCTCCGGAGCTGGGCGGCTATTGGACGCCAGCTCCGGGGTGCTCGGCAAGTCAGCTGCCGCCGTCGCGCAGCTTGGCCCAGACGTCGGTGATCACCGGGGCAGTCTTCTCCGGCGCGGTTTCCAGGGCGAACAGGCGACGCTTGGTCTCCTGGTCCGGGTACAGACCCGGCTGGTCGCGCAGGGCGGCGTCGAGGAACTGCGCGGAGTCCTTGTTGCCGTTGGGGTAGAGGGTGGCGGCAGTGATCTGCGCGGCGACCTTGGGCTGCATCAGGTAGTCGATGAACTTGAGCGCCAGGTCCGGGTGCTCGGATGCGCTGGGGATCACCAGGTTGTCGATGAACAGCACCGAGCCTTCCTGCGGTACCACGAAGCGCACCGGCTGGCCGGCGTTGGCCGCGCCCAGGGCGTCGCCGACCCAGGCCATGGCGACGCACAGCTTGCCGGCATTGAGGTCCTGGATGTAGCGCTCGCTGTCGATGTAGCGCAGGTTCGGGCGCAGCTGCGCGAGTACCTCGCCGGCGCGGCGAATCTGTGACGGCGCACTGCGGGCAAAGTTGCGGCCCTGGTAGTTCATCAGCACCGAGAAGGCTTCATCCGGCGCGTCCAGCAGGCTCATGCCGCAGGCCTTCAGGCGCTGGCTCTGCTGCGGGTCGAACAGGATGCTCCAGCTGTCGGGCAGCTTGCCGCCGTAGGCCTTCTCCGCTTCGGGTTCGTTGATCGCCAGGCCCACGGCGCCCCACAGGTAGGGCACGGCGTGCTGGTTGTTGGGGTCGACGGCGGCCAGCTTGCTCAGCAGCTGGGTGTCGAGGTGGCTGCGGTTGGGCAGCTTGCTGAAGTCCAGCGCCTGGATGCGCTTGTCGCGGATCAGCGCCGGCAGGTCGTTGTGCGAGGGCACCGCGACGTCGAACTTCTCGCCGCTCTCCAGGGCCTTCTTGACCTCTTCGGCGGTGCTGTAGGTCGTGTACTCGACCCGGATGCCGGTGTCCTTCTCGAAGTCCTTGAGCACTTCGGGGGCGATGTAGTCGTTCCAGTTGTAGACGCGGATGACCTGGTCGGCCCAGGCGGACAGCGGGCACAACAGCATCAGAATCAAGGCGTACAGGCGTGGCATTGGCGATCTCCCTGAATGAACCACGTAATCAGCGGATGCGGCATTCATTCGCCGCTCGATAGCGCGACAGCAAAGACACGACAGACGCGATGCACGCCCGGACAGGCGGATGGAGACATCGCGGGCAGGAAGGAACGACGGATGTGACTCGCTGCGGCGCCCCTCCTCGCCGTTGCGATGTCGCAGTTCCCCGGGTGTGCCAGAGGCACAAGGAAACGCCGGCACGAGGGCCGGCGTTTCGTTTACCACTTATACGGTGTGCAAGTACCAGTTGTACTCGAGGTCGGAGATCGAATACTCGAACTCCTGCATCTCATGCTCCTTGCACGCGACGAAGATGTCGATGTACTCGGGGCTGATGTACTTGTTCATCACGTCGCTGTCGTCCAGCTCGCGCAGGGCATCGCGCAGGTTGTTCGGCAGGCTCTGTTCCAGCTGCTCGTAGGCGTTGCCTTCGATCGGCGCGCCCGGCTCGACCTTGTTGGTCAGGCCGTGGTGGACGCCGGCCAGTACCGCCGAGAGCAGCAGGTACGGGTTGGCGTCGGCTCCAGCGACGCGGTGCTCCAGGCGCACCGCTTCCGGCGCTCCGGTCGGCACGCGCAGGGCGACGGTACGGTTGTCCAGGCCCCAGCTCGGCGCGTTCGGCACGAAGAAGGCCGAACCGAAACGGCGGTACGAGTTGACGTTCGGGCAAAGGAACGCCATCGACGCCGGCAGGGTCTCGAGCACACCGCCGATCGCGTGGCGCAACGCGGCGTTCTGCTCGGGATCCTCGCTGGTGAAGATGTTCTTGCCGTCCTTGTCGAGCAGCGAGACGTGGACGTGCAGACCGTTGCCTGCCTGACCCGGGTAGGGCTTGGCCATGAAGGTCGAGTCCATCTCGTGGTCGTAGGCGACGTTCTTGATCAGGCGCTTGAGCAGGACTGCGTAGTCGCAGGCCTTCAGGGCGTCGTCAACGTGGTGCATGTTGACTTCGAACTGGGCCGGGGCGCTTTCCTTGACGATGGCGTCGGCCGGAATGCCCTGGGCGCGGGCGCCGTCGATGATGTCCTGCAGGCAGTCGGCGTACTCGTCGAGGTCGTCGATGGAGTAGACCTGGACCGATTGCGGACGCTTGCCGGAGATCGGCGAGCGCGGCGGCTGCGGACGGCCGTTCACGTTCTCCTGGTCGATCAGGTAGAACTCGAGCTCGAAGGCCGCGACGATGGTCAGACCGATGTCGGTGAACTTCTGTACGACCTGACGCAGCACCTCACGCGGGTCGGCGAAGAACGGCGTGCGTTCTTCCATCTCGTGCATGGTCATCAGCAGCTGCGCGGTCGGGCGCTTCTGCCAGGGTTCCATGGAGAGGGTGTTGGGGATTGGGAAACAGACGCGATCCGCGTCGCCAATGTCCAGGCCGAGGCCGGTGCTTTCTACGGTGGAGCCGGTAATGTCGAGAGCGAAGAGAGAGGCGGGGAGGTTGATGCCCTTCTCATAGACTTTGGGCAGGTTGGTGCGTTCGATGCGCTTGCCGCGGACCACACCATTCATGTCTGCAATAAGGAGGTCGACGAATTGGACCTCGGGGTGTTCCTTCAGGAACTCACTCGCTTCTTCGAGCGACACGGCACTCTGGGGTACCGACATGATGTAACACCTTTATTGTTAAAAATTTCAATCATTCGAAAGCTGAGGTGTGAGTCAATCCGAATTGGCAAGGGTTGTCAATGTCGCACCAAAGTGGGGCGCACCTGTCGTGATGGGCCGTTTTTGGGGCGTTTCAAGCCGCTTTTGATGAGCGGAGAGCCTTTGGTGGCGGGCTGTTCAGTGGGGCGTGTTTGATTTTTTACATGGCTATTGTGTAAAAAAATGAACAAGGCTAAGCTCGGCCTCAAGCCCATAACACTTACAAACACGGGTGTCCCATGTCTCGCCTGCCGTTAATCGGCGTGTCCGCCTGCATCAAGCAGATCGCATCCAAACCCTACCATGTTGCTGGCGACAAATACCTCAGAGCGCTGATCTCCGGGGCCTCGGGCATTCCTTTGATCATTCCCTCCCTGGGCGATGCCATCGACCAGGAAGACATGTTGGCCGCGTTCGACGGCCTGCTCTTCACAGGCTCGGCGTCGAACGTCGAACCCCATCATTATAGTGGCTCCGCCAGCATTGCAGGCACCCCTCATGATCCCGAGCGCGACAGTACGACGCTGCCGCTGATTCGCCGCGCCGTCGCGGCCGGGATTCCGGTGCTGGGCATCTGCCGCGGCTTCCAGGAAATGAACGTCGCCTTTGGCGGTTCGCTGCACCAGAAAGTGCACGAAGTCGAAGGCTTGATGGACCACCGCGAACCCGCGGGTGAGCCGATCGAAATCCAATATGGTCTGCGGCACGTCGTCGACGTGCAGCCGGGCGGCGTTTTCGCCGGTATCGGGCTACCCTCGCAGTTCCAGGTCAACTCTATTCACGGCCAGGGCGTTGATCGTCTGGCGCCCGGCCTTCGTGTAGAAGCTCTGGCGCCTGACGGGTTGGTTGAAGCCTTCTCCGTCGAAGGTGCGGCCTTTGCCGTCGGGGTGCAGTGGCACCCGGAGTGGCAGGTCGAAACGAACCCCAACTATCTCGCTATCTTCCAGGCATTCGGCAAAGCCTGCAGCAAGAGGGCGGGGAACCGCTGAGTCCGGCGTTGGGGCCGGGCTCTCAAACCCTGAGGTCTTTATGACTAGCAAGTTAGACCAGCTCAGTGGCTGGTTGAAAGAACGCAAGATCACCGAAGTGGAATGCATGATCGCCGACCTGACCGGGATTGCCCGGGGCAAGATCGCGCCGACCGCGAAATTCCTCAACGAGAAGGGCATGCGCCTGCCGGAGAGCGTTCTCCTGCAGACCGTGACCGGTGATTACGTCGAAGACGACATCTATTACGACCTGCTGGACCCGGCCGACATCGATATGGTCTGCCGCCCGGACGAGAATGCCGTGTTCCTCGTCCCCTGGGCCATCGAGCCGACTGCGATGGTCATCCACGACACCTACGACAAGCTGGGCAACCCCATCGAGCTGTCGCCGCGCAACGTGCTCAAGCGCGTTCTCCAGCTGTACGCCGACAAGGGCTGGAAACCGATCGTGGCGCCGGAGATGGAGTTCTACCTGACCAAGCGCAGCGACGACCCCGACTACCCGCTGCAGGCTCCGATCGGCCGTTCCGGTCGCCAGGAGACCGGTCGCCAGTCCTTCTCCATCGACGCGGCGAACGAATTCGACCCGCTGTTCGAGGACATGTACGACTGGTGCGAACTGCAGGGCCTGGATCTGGACACCCTGATCCATGAAGAAGGCACCGCGCAGATGGAGATCAACTTCCGTCACGGCGATGCCCTGGACCTGGCCGACCAGATCGTGGTGTTCAAGCGCACCATGCGCGAGGCCGCCCTCAAGCACAACGTCGCCGCCACCTTCATGGCCAAGCCGATGACCGGCGAGCCGGGCAGTGCCATGCACCTGCACCAGAGCATCGTCGACCTCAAGACCGGCAAGAACATCTTCTCCAACGCCGACGGCAGCATGAGCGAGCTGTTCCTGCACCACATCGGCGGTCTGCAGAAGCTGATCCCCGAGGCGTTGCCGCTGTTCGCGCCGAACGTCAACTCGTTCCGCCGCTTCCTGCCCGATACCTCGGCGCCAGTGAACGTGGAGTGGGGCGAGGAGAACCGTACCGTGGGCCTGCGCGTACCGGATTCCACCCCGGACAACCGCCGCGTGGAGAACCGCCTGGCCGGCGCCGACGCCAACCCTTACCTGGCCCTGGCGGCCAGCCTGCTGTGCGGCTACATCGGCATGGTCGAAGGCCTCAAACCCAGTGCCCAGGTCAAAGGCCGTGGCTACGAACGGCGTAACCTGCGCCTGCCGCTGACCATCGAAGCCGCCCTGGAGTGCATGGAAGGCAGCAAGACCCTGGAGAAATACCTGGGTGACAAGTTCATTCGGGGCTACGTTGCGGTGAAGCGCGCCGAGCACGAGAACTTCAAGCGAGTAATCAGTTCCTGGGAGCGTGAGTTCCTTCTGCTTTCTGTCTGATCGGCGTGGGGGCCGGCGCGTGGCCGGGCCCCGTGTTTCTTAGAGAAGAGGTTTTATCAAGATGACTAACCAGACCAGCGCCAACACCCAACACTGGCAGGCGCTCAGCCGCGATCACCACCTGGCTCCGTTCACCGACTACAAGCAGCTGAACGAGAAGGGTGCGCGCATCATCACCAAGGCCGAAGGCGTATACCTGTGGGACAGCGAGGGCAACAAGATCCTCGACGGCATGGCTGGCCTGTGGTGCGTGAACGTCGGCTACGGTCGCAAGGAACTTGCTGAAGTCGCCTACAAGCAGATGCAGGAACTGCCCTACTACAACCTGTTCTTCCAGACCGCCCACCCGCCGGTGCTGGAGCTGTCCAAGGCTATCGCCGACATCGCCCCCGAAGGCATGAACCACGTGTTCTTCACCGGCTCGGGCTCGGAGTCCAACGACACCGTGCTGCGCATGGTTCGCCACTACTGGACCATCAAGGGTCAGCCGCAGAAGAAAGTGGTCATCGGCCGCTGGAACGGCTACCACGGCTCCACCGTCGCCGGCGTCAGCCTGGGCGGCATGAAGGCGCTGCACGAGCAGGGTGACCTGCCGATCCCCGGCATCGAGCACATTGCCCAGCCGTACTGGTTCGGCGAAGGCGGCGACATGGACCCGGAAGAGTTCGGCGTCTGGGCGGCCGAGCAACTGGAGAAGAAGATTCTCGAAGTCGGCGAAGACAAGGTCGCCGCCTTCATCGCCGAGCCCCTGCAGGGCGCGGGCGGCGTGATCATTCCGCCGAAAACCTACTGGCCGAAGATCCGCGAGATCCTCGCCAAGTACGACATCCTGTTCATCGCCGACGAAGTCATCTGCGGCTTCGGCCGTACCGGCGAATGGTTCGGCAGCCAGTACTTCGGCAACGCCCCGGACCTGATGCCGATCGCCAAGGGCCTGACCTCCGGCTACATCCCCATGGGCGGCGTGATCGTTCGTGACGAGATCGTCCATACCCTGAATGAGGGTGGGGAGTTCTACCACGGCTTCACTTACTCTGGTCACCCGGTAGCCGCTGCGGTGGCGCTGGAGAACATCCGAATCCTGCGGGAAGAGAAGATCGTCGAGCGTGTGAAGAACGAAACGGCACCGTATTTGCAACAGCGCTGGCAAGAGCTGGCCGACCATCCCCTGGTAGGCGAAGCCCGCGGGGTAGGCCTGGTGGCAGCACTGGAGCTGGTGAAGAACAAGAAGACCCGCGAGCGCTTCGAAGGCAAGGGTGTCGGGATGCTGTGCCGCGAGCACTGCTTCCGCAACGGTCTGATCATGCGCGCGGTGGGAGACACTATGATTATCTCGCCGCCGCTGGTGATCGAGAAATCGCAGATCGATGACCTGATCACCCTGGCGCGCAAGTGCCTCGATCAAACCGCCGCAGCCGTTCTGTCTTGAGTCTTTCACCGGACCTTTGACAGACTGCGCCTGTGCGTTGGCCAGGCTCACCGGGTGGTGACGGAAGGAGATGTCCACGCCACCCGGAACATCAAAAAAACAAACGGAGCTACCCGCATGTTCAAGACCTTCGGCAAATCCCTGCTCGCTGTAACGCTGGCAGGCGCTGTGGCTGGTATGGCGCAGGCAGATGACAAGGTGCTGCACGTCTACAACTGGTCGGACTACATCGCGCCGGACACGGTCGACAAGTTCACCAAGGAAACCGGAATCAAGGTCGTCTACGACGTCTACGACAGCAACGAAGTGCTGGAAGCCAAGCTGCTGGCCGGCAAGTCGGGCTACGACATCGTGGTGCCGTCCAACTCCTTCCTGGCCAAGCAGATCAAGGCCGGCGTGTACACGCCGCTGGACAAGTCCAAGCTGCCGAACTGGAAGAACCTGAACCCGGACATCATGAAGACGCTGGAAATCAGCGACCCGGGCAACCAGTACGCGATCCCCTACATGTGGGGCACCATCGGCATCGGCTACAACCCGGACAAGGTCAAGGCCGCGCTGGGCGACAACGCCCCGGTGGACTCCTGGGACCTGGTGTTCAAGCCGGAAAACATCCAGAAGCTGAAGGCCTGCGGCGTGAGCTTCCTCGATTCGCCGACCGAAATGCTGCCGGCTGCCCTGCACTACCTGGGCTACAAGCCCGATAGCCAGGACCCGAAAGAACTCAAGGAAGCCGAAGCGCTGTTCCTGAAGATTCGCCCGTACGTCTCCTACTTCCACTCCTCCAAGTACATCTCCGATATCGCCAACGGCAACATCTGCGTGGCTATCGGTTACTCGGGTGACGTGTACCAGGCCAAGTCCCGCGCTGAAGAAGCCAAGAACAAGGTCACTGTGAAGTACAACATTCCGAAGGAAGGTGCTGGCGCGTTCTTCGACACCGTCGCCATTCCGAAGGATGCCGAGAACCAGGAAGCCGCGCTGAAGTGGATCAACTTCCTGCTCGAGCCGGCGGTCATGTCCGAGATCACCAACGTCGTGCAGTTCCCGAACGGCAACGCCGCAGCCACCCCGATGGTGAGCGAGGCGATCCGCAACGACCCGGGCGTGTATCCGACTCCGGAAACCATGAAGAAGCTGTACGCCTTCCCGGACCTGCCGGCGAAGACCCAGCGTCTGATGACCCGCAGCTGGACCACCATCAAGTCCGGCAAGTAATCGGGTAATCGCTGTCGCCTGGCGCGCCAGCGGATGGTCCGGACAGCGGCGGGGGAGTGCGCTCCCTCGCCCGCTACCGGTAGCAACAAACAGCTTCCATCGGTGGAATGGCTGCGCAAGCCCCGGCGCTCTCGTGCTGTAAAGGGTTCGGCGCTATCCACGGACCGGCCGTCGAAACCCCGGCAGCAACCGACTGAAGTAGTCAAAAACAACGAGAGGACTCACGTGTGCGCATTCCCTTCCGCAGAACCCTGATCGCTGCAGTCTCCGTCTTCGGCCTGACTTCGCTGGCCCAGGCGGAACAGACCGTCCACATCTACAACTGGTCGGACTACATCGGTGAAACCACCCTCGCCGATTTCGAGAAGGAAACCGGTATCAAGCCGGTGTACGACGTCTTCGACTCCAACGAAACCCTGGAAGGCAAGCTGCTGGCCGGTCGTACCGGCTACGACGTGGTCGTGCCGTCCAACCACTTCCTCGGTCGCCAGATCAAGGCCGGCGCGTTCCAGAAGCTGGACAAGAGCCAGCTGCCGAACTGGTCGAACCTCGATCCGCACCTGATGAAGCAGCTCGAGGCCAACGACCCGGGCAACCTGTACGGCGTGCCGTACCTGTGGGGCACCAACGGCATCGGCTACAACGTCGAGAAGGTCAAGGCCGTGCTGGGTGTCGACACCATCGATTCGTGGGCCGTCCTCTTCGAGCCCGAGAACATGAAGAAGCTCAGCCAGTGCGGCGTCGCCTTCCTTGATTCGGGCGACGAGATGATGCCGGCTGTGCTCAAGTACATGGGGCTGGACCCCAACAGCACCAACCCGGATGACTACAAGAAGGTGGAGGACAAGCTGATGAAGGTGCGTCCGTACGTCACCTACTTCCACTCCTCCAAGTACATCTCCGACCTGGCCAACGGCAACATCTGCGTTGCGGCCGGTTTCTCCGGTGACGTGTTCCAGGCCGCCAACCGCGCCAAGGAAGCCGGCAAGGGCGTGAACATCGCCTACGCCATTCCCAAGGAAGGCGCCAACCTCTGGTTCGACATCCTCGCCGTGCCGAAGGATGCCTCCAACCCGAAGGCGGCCCACGCGTTCATCAACTACCTGCTCAAGCCCGAAGTGATCGCCAAGGTCAGCGATTACGTCGGTTACGCCAACCCGAACCCCAAGGCTGGCGAATTCATGGATGAGTCCGTGCGCAACAATCCTGAGGTGTACCCATCCCAGGAGGTTCTCGACAAACTCTTCGTGCAGCATGAGCTGCCGCCGAAGATCCTGCGCCTCATGACCCGTTCCTGGACCAAGATCAAGTCGGGCAAGTAAGACGGTTTTCCCCAAATCCGTCCGCGCGGGCACGGAGCGTCGCAGGGCCCCTCGAAAGGCCCGGCGGCGCACGTAAACTGCGCCAGCCCTGTAATACCAAGCATGCCCGGCCGCGGGGGCCGGGCCTCTATGATTTGGGAGTTGTGGTAATGGCAATAGCCTCCGGTGCCTACAAGAAAGCCTTGAGTGGCGACCAGAAGCCTAAAGAGGTTCTGGTAAAAATCGACCGGGTCAGCAAGCAGTTCGACGAAACGCTGGCTGTGGACAGCGTGTCCCTGGACATCAAGAAAGGCGAAATCTTCGCCCTGCTGGGTGGTTCGGGTTCGGGCAAGTCGACCCTGCTTCGCATGCTGGCTGGTTTCGAGCGTCCCACTGAAGGTCGCATCTTCCTCGATGGCCAGGACATTACCGACCTGCCGCCCTATGAGCGGCCGATCAACATGATGTTCCAGTCGTACGCCCTGTTCCCCCACATGAGCGTGGCGCAGAACATCGCCTTCGGCCTGAAGCAGGACGGTCTGCCCAAGGCGGAGATCGACAAGATCGTCGACGAGATGCTCAAGCTCGTGCAGATGACCCAGTACGCCAAGCGCAAGCCGCACCAGCTTTCTGGCGGCCAGCGTCAGCGCGTGGCCCTGGCCCGCTCCCTGGCCAAGCGTCCGAAGCTGCTGCTGCTCGACGAACCCATGGGCGCGCTGGACAAGAAACTGCGTTCGCAGATGCAACTGGAACTGGTGGAGATCATCGAGCGCGTGGGCGTGACCTGCGTGATGGTGACCCACGACCAGGAAGAGGCCATGACCATGGCCCAGCGCATTGCCATCATGCACCTGGGTTGCATCGAGCAGATCGGCAGCCCGATGGACATCTACGAGACGCCGGCCAGCCGCCTGATCTGCGAGTTCATCGGCAACGTCAACCTGTTCGACGGCGAGATCGTCGAGGACCTGCAGGACCACGCGGTCATCGCCTGCCCGCAGCTGGAAAACCCGATCTACATCGGCCACGGCATCAGCACCCGTGCCGAGAACAAGCGCATGACCTACGCACTGCGTCCTGAAAAGGTCATGGTCACTGCGCAGAAGCCGGAAAACCTCGAGCACGAAGGCTTCAACGTCGCCCAGGGCACCGTCCACGACATCGCCTACCTGGGCGGTCACTCGGTGTACTACATCAAGCTGGCCTCCGGCTTCATCGTCCAGGCCTTCATGGCCAACGCCGAGCGCCACGTCGCGCGCCCGACCTGGGACCAGCCGGTTTACATCAGCTGGTACGACGACAGCGGTGTGGTACTGCAATCATGAACATCAGCAAATCGCTCATGAAACGCCTGCCGAACGGCCGGCATGCCGTGATCGGTGTGCCGTTCTTCTGGCTCTTCCTGTTCTTCCTGCTGCCCTTCGCCATCGTGCTGAAGATCAGTCTGGCGGCAGCGGACGTGGCCATTCCGCCGTACACCGAAGTCTTCCAGTACGCCGACCAGACGCTCCAGGTCGTGATGAACCTGGGCAACTACCTGATGCTGACGGATGACCCGCTCTACATCGACGCCTACCTGGGCTCGCTGAAGATGGCGGCGATCAGCACCTTCCTGTGCCTGCTCATCGGATACCCGATGGCCTATGCCATCGCCCGCGCCAGCAAGGAAATGCAGACCGTCCTGCTGCTGCTGATCATGATGCCGACCTGGACGGCGATCCTGATCCGCGTGTACGCCTGGATGGGCATCCTGTCCAACAACGGCCTGCTCAACAGCTTCCTGATGTGGCTGGGCATCATCAACGAGCCGCTGACGATCCTGAACACCAACTTCGCGGTGTACATCGGTATCGTCTACTCGTACCTGCCCTTCATGGTCATGCCGCTCTACGCCAACCTGGTGAAGCACGACATGAGCCTGCTGGAAGCCGCCTCCGACCTCGGCGCGCGCAGCTTCACCAGCTTCTGGAAGATCACCGTCCCGCTGTCCAAGAACGGCATCATCGCCGGCTGCATGCTGGTGTTCATCCCGGCAGTGGGCGAGTTCGTGATCCCGGAACTGCTGGGCGGTCCCGAGACGCTGATGATCGGTAAAGTGCTGTGGCAGGAATTCTTCAACAACCGTGACTGGCCGGTGGCTTCCGCCCTTGCCGTCGTGATGCTGGCGATCCTGATCGTGCCCATCATCTTCTTCAACAAGAACCAAGCTAAAGAGTTGGAGGGCAAGGTATGAACAAGCGTTGGTCGTTCTCCAACATCATGCTGGTGTTGGGCCTGCTCTTCATCTACGTGCCGATGCTCATCCTGGTCATCTACTCGTTCAACGGCTCCAAGCTGGTGACCGTGTGGGGTGGCTGGTCGGTGAAGTGGTACGTCGGCCTGCTGGACAACCAGCAGCTGGTCGGTTCGGTGTTCCGCTCGCTGGAGATCGCCTGCTACACCGCGATCTCCTCGGTGGCGCTGGGCACCCTGGCGGCCTTCGTGCTGACCCGCATCCCGCGTTTCCGTGGCCGTACGCTGTTCGGCGGCATGGTCACCGCGCCGCTGGTCATGCCCGAGGTGATCACCGGTCTGTCGCTGCTGCTGTTGTTCGTTGCCATGGCCCAGCTGATCGGCTGGCCGCAGGAGCGCGGCATCGTGACCATCTGGATCGCCCACACCAGCTTCTGCTCGTCCTACGTGGCGGTGGTGGTGTCGGCGCGCCTGCGCGAGCTGGATCTGTCCATCGAGGAAGCAGCCATGGACCTGGGCGCCAAGCCCTGGAAAGTGTTCATGCTGATCACCATCCCGATGATCGCGCCGTCGCTGGCGGCGGGCGGCATGATGTCCTTCGCGCTGTCGCTGGATGACCTGGTACTGGCCAGCTTCGTGTCCGGTCCTGGCTCCACCACCCTGCCGATGGAAGTGTTCTCCGCCGTGCGCCTGGGCGTGAAGCCGGAGATCAACGCCGTAGCCAGCCTGATCCTGCTGACCGTATCGCTGTTCACCTTCTTTGCCTGGTACTTCACCCGCCAGGCCGAAGAGCGTCGCAAGCGTGCGATCCAGGAAGCCATGGAGTCCAACGCGACCGATTGGCAGAAGGGTTCGACAGCCACCGCCTGACGCCGTCTTGTCGGCCGGTAGTATCCGGCGATTGTCGAACCACGGGCCACCTTCGGGTGGCCCGTGTTTTTTTGCTCACACGTTATTCCGAAGTGCTTGGAAACTCGGGATTTATCGGAAAAATCCGTGTGTCGCAAAGGCTCGCCCCTGGCCGATTGCCAACTACGCTTGAAGTGTTCGGATGCGCAGTCCGGCCACCCCCCGAACCAGGGCCGGGCCGCGTAGCCGGCAAACTTCCAGTGACGCCTTATGGCACTCCGTGCGGGAGACGGCGCCCAATACAACACCCCGATCGTTATCCCTTGGGGAAATAACGCGCCAGGGAGCTTCGGCATCTCCCGCAACACTCTGTACAACGCACCAATGAAAAACCCCGCAGAGGCGGGGTTTTTCATTTCCGGGTGGCTCTTGTCGAGGGCGCTTCAGCGACGGACGGGAATCAACCGCAGGATGCCATGGGTGTTGGCTTTCACCTCGTTGTCGTCGTAGTGCTGCGGCAGGTACTGGCCTTCGATGTAGGCCTCGGCCTGGTCGTCGTAGTGCTTGTCGAAAGGCACGCCGCTCTGGCCGACCGGGTTGATGCCCAGGCTGTGGGCCGGGTCGGCGAAGTCGATCAGGCGACGGGTGGACGGGCCGTAAATCACCTGCCAGGGCGCAGGTCCGACGCGGGCGGACAGGTTGTTCGGCACCTCGTGGCCGCCAGGAGCGGCGAATGGGCCGACGTTGAACAGGCGGTCCAGCGGCTTCTGCTGGCCCAGCGGGTGGCCGTGGGTGAGGGTGTGCGCCTTGCCCCACTGCCACTGCTGCGAGTCCTGGCCGAGGGTGGCGCGCAGGTGCGCCAGGCTGTCCTTCCAGGCGGCCTTGACGATATCGGCGCGGGTTTCCTTCTGCGGCGTCTTGCGGTTGTCCCACCAGGGCGAGTTCTCGTCGGCGGCCAGGCGCGGCAGGGCCACGTCGAGCACGCGGGTGGATAGCAGGTTGTCGAAGAAGGCGTCGCCCATCTCGTCGCGCATGGCGCCGTCGGCGACCTGGTAGAGCAACTGGTTGAACACCGTCGCGGTGACAGAGTCCAGCGGATGGTCGCCCTGCCAGTTGGCCAGGTTCTCCACCAGCGCCTTCTCTTCGTCGGTCGCGGCGGCTTCGCGCAGAATCGGCAGCAGCGGCTTGAGGAAGCGCGGGCCATAGCCGGTGGCGGTGTCCAGTTGCAGCGCCTGGCTGTTCTGCAGGTCCCACTTCACGGAAGTGTCGGACAGGCGCTTGTTCAGCTGCTGGCCGCGATCAGGCAGGTTGTAGTAGCCCGGCACCGGGCGACCGTTGGCCGGCACCGGCTGGAAGTTGGCGGAGACGATGTAGCCGCGCGCCGGGTTCTCTTCCTGCGGGTTCTCGCTGAAGGGGTAGAAGCCGCTCTTGTCGGCCTGGCCACTGGCGCCGTCGAGCAGGAAGTTCGGATTGACTCCGTCCGGACGCACCGGCAGTTGCGCCGAGGCCCACCAGCCGATGTCGCCACGAGCGTTGGCCCAGACCACGTTGAGGCCTGGCGACTGGATCTTCGCGGCTGCCGCGCGCGCCTTGGGCAGGGTGTCGGCGCGGTTCAGTTCGTAGAAGGCGTCGAGGATCGGGTTCTGGGTTTCCAGGAAGGCCCACCACATGGAGACCGGCGTCTTGCCCGCGGCGGTGCCCAGCGCGTCGTTGACCAGCGGGCCGTGAGGCGAGCTGCGCAGGGTGATCTTCACCGGTGCCTCGCCCTTCACCGCGATGCTCTGCTCCTCGCTTTTCAGGTCCGTCCACTGGCCGTGGTACCAGACCTGGTTGGGGTTGTCCGGGTTGACCTTCTCGGCGACCAGATCGACGTCGTCGTTCTGGAACATGGTCAGGCTCCAGCCGAACTGCAGGTTGTGGCCGAGCGAGGCGAAGGGGTTGAGCGCCTGGTAGTGGCCGTACAGCTCGAAGCCCGGCGCGCTGGCCTGCATCTCGTACCACACTGCCGGCACGGAGAAGCGGATGTGCGGGTCGCCCGCCAGCAGCGGCTTGCCGCTCTTCGTGCGGCTGCCGGAGACGGCCCAGGCGTTGCTGCCCTCGAATTGCGGCAGGCCGGCCTTTTCCAGCGCGGCATGGCTCAGGCGGGCGATGGCACTCAGGTCCTGCCAGTCGGCGGCGGCCAGCGCCTTGGGCGTCATCACGCCTTCGGGATGCCAGTCGAGGTCGAAGACCTTCAGGTAGTCCGCGCCCAGCTCGTCGCGCACGTAGGTCAGCACCGGTTCGGTGCGGAAGGCGGCGGCGAAGCTGTAGGCCATGTAGCCGGCGACGCTGACGGTGTCTTCGGGGGTGAAGGCGCGCTTGGGAATGCCGAGGATGTCGAATTCCACCGGGCGCGGGTGGCTGTCCTGGAACTGGTTGACGCCATCGAGATAGGCGACCAGCGCCTTCCAGGCCGGGGAGTTCTTGTCCTGCCTGGCCACGTATTCGGCGGCGTGGTCGCGGATGCGCAGGCTGCGGAACATGCGGTCGGTGTCCACCAGTTTGGGCCCGAGCACCTCGGCCAGCTCGCCACGGGACAGGCGACGGAGGATTTCCATCTGGAACAGGCGGTCCTGGGCGTGGACGTAACCGATCGCCCGGTACATGTCTTCCTCGCTGCCGGCCTTGATGTGCGGCACGCCGCGCTCGTCGTAGCGAACCGTGACTTCGCTGGCCAGGCCCGCCAGGGGCAGTTGTCCGTCGCGTACCGGCTGCTTGCCATGCAGGTACCAGCCGGCACCGGCCGTTGCAGCGGCGATGACGACAGCGAGGACAGTCAAAGTGCGTTTCATGCAGCAACTCCTTGTTGTTATGCGGCGATTCTGCAGTGGATAGCGCACGTCGCTCATTGACCAAACGTCTCGCTACTGGAATTCTCCGGTCAATCCCAGGAGTGACCATGGCCGCCCCCGAGCTGAACTTCCCCGCAACCCCGGCGCTGACCCAGTCCGCCACCCTGCGCCGCCAGTTGTACGAGGCGCTCTCGGTGCTGGGCTTCGACCCCACCGATATCTACCGCCAGGCCCTGCAGAAGGTGCGCCTGCCGCCGCCGGCGCAGAGTGGTCGCCTGGTGCACGACGACGCCCCATTGTTCTGGACGACCCTTGACGAAATTACCGGCGATGCCGATATCGGCCTGCACCTGGGAGAGGCGATGAAGCCGCGCCTGCTGGACGTGGTCGGCTACCTGCTGATGGCCAGCAGCGACCTGCGCGAGGCGCTGAACAGCTTCCTGCGCTTCCAGCACATCCTCTCCGGTGGCTTCGCGGCGCAGATGCGCGAGGAGGGCGAGCAGGTGCGGCTGATCCTCGACCTCAACTACCTGGGTACCAGCAACCTGCGTCAGCAGATGGAGTGCCTGATGCTGCTGTTCCTCAAGCTACTGGCGCTGATTACCGACGATGAGTTCCGCGTGCAGGCCATCGAGTTCCGCCATCCGCAGCCGCGCCGCTTGAGCGAGCACCGGCGGCTGTTCGGCCTGACGCCGAGCTTCGGCAAGGCCAATGACGCCTTGTTGTTCGATCGCGCGCAGATGGCCCGGCCGTCGCGCACCGGCAACCCGGTGCTGCACCGGTTGCTTACCGAGCATGCGCGGGAACAGTTGGGAACGCTGGACGAGAACGACCTGCTCAATCGCCTGCGCTACCTGATCGCCATGCGGTTGGGGGAGGAGGAGTGCACCCTGCAAAGCTGCGCCCGTGAGCTGGGCGTGCGGCCGGGGCTGCTGCAGCGCAATCTGGCGAGCCGGGCACAGACGTTCAGGGAAGTGCGGGAGGAGGTGCGCCGGCAGCGTGCCGCGCAATTACTGGAGCAGGGCGAGGCAATTCGCGAGGTGGCGCGGGCCTGTGGTTTTGCCGAGCTGTCGCCGTTCTATCGGGCTTTCAAGCGCTGGTATTCGGTGCCGCCCGAGCGCTATCGCCAGCGCCTGCAGGGCGGCACCGAAGGCTGAGGATTACTCGGCCAGCGGGATTTCGCGGCTGACTTCCAGCAGCGCCATGGCGTCGAGCTGGTCTTCGACCTGCAGGAAGCGCAGTGCGCGCTGCGGCGAGACTTCCTTGGCGATGCGCTTGAGGTATTTCTCCTTGAGCTCCTGGCGGTCGTCCTGCAACTCCAGCACCTGCTTCTGCAGCTTCGCCGCGTCGTCGTTGCTCACCGAGCCGGTGTTATAGCTGTTGGCGTAGTCGATGATGATCGCCAGAGTCTGCTTGCTCAGCTTGTCCGCCTCGGTGCGGTAGCTGTTGTAGATCGGCCAGAACTTCTCGGTTTCCTGCGGGGTGAGCTTCATGTTGGCTTCGACGATGCGCTTGCGCTTGTAGTCGATGTCGGCGATGCGGTTGTTGATGGCCTGCTTGTGTTGCTCCATCACCTGTTGGCTGTTGGGGGCATCCTCGGCGTGGGCGGCCAGCGGCAGCACCAGCCCGGTGGAGAGAACGGCGCAGAAGGCGAGGGCGGAAGGAAGACGCATGCGAAAAGCTCCTTGGTGGCGATCGGCCCTTCATGGGCCGGCGATCCAAGTGTAGTCACGGATTGGCCATCGGCTTCGTTGATGCGGCTCAGTGCTTTGCGCCATCCCAGGGGCAATAGCAGCCCACCGCCAGGGTGTGGGTCGCGTTGACCGGGCGGCCGCCCACCAGGGCGTCGAGGATCGGCTCGATGAAGCTGTTGCCCGACGTGCAGACCGCTCCTTCGCTGTAGGGGCCGAAGTAGGCCAGCTTGCCCTGGGCGTCCCAGATCGCCACGGCGGGGCTGGCGGGCAGTTGCTCGGCACCGGGCACCGAGTCCAGCGCGCGCATGGCGCTCAGCGTATCGGGCAGGTGCCCGTGGCTGCCGGGCTTCTGCACGGCGAAGAACTCCACACCCTGCGGGCCGAAACGCTGGATCAGCTCGGCGAGGTGCTGCTGGTTGCCGACGTTGCAGGGGCAGGCCGGGTCCCAGAAGTGCACCAGGCGGATCTTGCCGGGGCCGGCCAATTGTGCGGGCAGCATCAGGTGGTCGCCGGAAAACAGCTGCGGCTGGTGGCTGAACGGGCGGATGAAGCGGTTCTCGTACCACCAGTAGGTGGCGAGCAGCGCGCCCAGGCAGAGCGCGGCGATCAGCCAGGTGAGCAGCGATTTTCGGCGTGAGGACATGGCGGCGACCAGTGACAGAGTCGGTAAGATAGCCGACAAGCTTGCCACGGGGGCGAGCGCGGCAGAATATCCCGCTGCTGCACGCGCTCCCTTCGTCACCCGCCTGCCAGAAGCGAAATGCCCATGCCTGAAGCCTTCCAGCCCGATCTGCTGCGCACCCTGCTGCGACCTCTGACCGCAGAGGCGAACGAGGTCGGCATCGCGCTGTACCAGCATTTCTACGGCCTGGACCTGCACGCCCGGCACCCCGGCCTGCAGAGCCGGCTGGGCACTTTCGAGGCCGGCGGCTACCAGATTGCCGCGCAGTACTGGCGCCCCGTGCTGGCGCGGGGAACCGTCGTCCTGCTGCACGGCTACTACGACCATATGGGCCTGTACCGCCATGTGATCGACTGGGCGCTGGGCATGGGCTTCGCGGTGCTGGCCTGCGACCTGCCGGGCCACGGCCTGTCGGGTGGCGCCGCCGCCAGCATCGGCGACTTCGCCGAATACCAGGTGGTGCTGGGCGCGCTGTTGGGCCAGGCGCAGGCGTTGGACCTGCCGCAACCCTGGCATCTCTGCGGGCAGAGCACCGGCGGGGCAATCCTGCTGGACTACCTGCTCACCGGCGCACCGCGACCGGAGCTGGGCCGTACCATCCTGCTGGCGCCGCTGGTACGGCCACGGGCCTGGGGCTGGTCGAAGTTCAGCTACCAGATGCTGCGGCCGTTCGTGGATTCGATTCCGCGACGTTTCAGCGAGAACTCCAACGACGCCGAATTCCTTTCCTTCCTGCGCGACCGCGATCCGCTGCAGCCGAAGATCCTGCCCACGGCCTGGGTCGGCGCGCTGGCGCGCTGGATTCCGCGCATCGAGGCGGCCGGCCACGGCGCGCAGAGCCTGCTGGTGGTGCAGGGCGATGCCGACGAGACGGTGGACTGGCGCTACAACCTGAAGGTGCTGGAGGACAAGTTCGAGAAGATCGAGTGCCTGCTGCTCACCGGCGCGCGGCACCACCTGGCGAACGAGAGCGAGACGTTGCGCCGGCGTTACTTCGATTTTCTCAGTGAGCGGATGGCCTAGCGGGGATGATGCGGGGAAGGGAGCCGCTGTGGTCGAGGGTGTGTCCCTACACTCCTTGCGCCATGCTCCTCAGGCGCCACCCTCTGTACAGCGGGTGCCATTCTAGGAGGAGCGTTCCTCGGAGTGGTCCTCAAGCGTGGTCGGTATTTTCCGATCACTACTCGCCCGATGGTGCGGCCAAGCCAGCCTTGAGGGCAGCCAGGGCGGCGCGGTAGTAAGTGCGGCCGGCCGGCGACTCGCTGAAGTCGGCGAACTGGCCCAGTTCGGCATCGCTCAGGCCGCGATAGACGTACAGCAGGGTGTTGTCGAGATCGGCGCCGATCTGGCTCATCAGCTTCTGCCGCTGGCCTTCGAGCATGCCTTGGGCGCTGCCGCCACCGAGCAGGCCGGGGAGCATCTGGCTGAGGCTGTCGGCAGCCACGCTGGCGAGAGCCAGACTGACTTCGGCGCCGGCCTCGCGGGCCGGCAGAATCTGGCTCAGGCGATGGACGATCTGCTTGCGTGCATCACTGGCCTGCTGGCGCGGCAGGCCGTTGGCGTATTTCTGCAACTGGTCGCTGCGGGTAGCCAGGGTCTCGGCGCCGGCGACCTTGCGGCCCAGCGGGGATTCGAAGAAGTTCACCGCTGCGGCGCTGTCCGGCAGGTTCTGGCGCAGGCCATTGAGGGCGCGCTGGTCGATGTCTGCAGGGGCGAAGCGCTGGTTGCTGTTGTCCACCAGCGTCTGGTACAGCGCCGGTGGCAGGTTGCCCTGGTAGCGCTTCTGCGCGGCGTGCAGGGCGTCATTGAAGTGCGCTCGCTGTTCCGGCCAGCCGGCGGCCTGGTACAGGCGCTGGTAGTTGTCGGCCAGGGCAGGCATGCCCAGTACAAGAAGGGTGAGGGCCAGCAGTACGCGCATTGCAACTCCTTTTGGGCGGCAGGGATCGCTCGCCGGGGGCTATTGTCGGCAAGGCTTGCCCCGCTTGTCGAGACACTGGCGCCGGACGTTACAATGCGCGATGTATTTCGACGCCGATTCTCCCGTCCTGCACCGCATCGTGGATGACCTCGCCGACAAGGGCTGGTCGCAGCAGGACGCCTTCCTTCCCGATGCCCTGATCGCCCAACTGGCGACGGAATGCCGTGCCCGCGACGCGGCCGGCAAGCTGGCCGCTGCCGCCATCGGCCGGGGTGAGGGACAGGCGGTGCGCGAAGGCATCCGCGGTGACCGCATCCAGTGGATCGAGCCCGGGCAGTCCGCGGCCTGCGACCTCTACCTGGGTGCGCTGGACGCGCTGCGCCTGCAGATCAATCGCGCACTCTTCCTGGGCCTGGAGGACTTCGAAGGGCACTTCGCGCTCTATCCGCCGGGAGCGTTCTACCAGAAGCACCTGGACCGCTTCCGTGACGATGATCGGCGCGCCATCTCCGCGGTCTTGTACCTCAACCACGACTGGCCGGTGACGCAGGGCGGTGAACTGCGGATGTACTTCGCCGACGAGCGGACGCTGGACCTGTCGCCGCTGGCCAGCCGACTGGTGGTGTTCCTCTCCGGCGAGTTCCCCCACGAGGTGCTGCCGGCCAGTCATGACCGTCTGTCGCTCACCGGCTGGTTCCGTCGCCGCGGTGACGCGCTGCTCTGAGTGGTGCGGGATCAGTGGCCCCAGATCTTCAGGGTGCCGCTGATGTCCTGGATGTCGCGCACTTCGATGCTCCCCAGCTTGCCGCCGCCCACGTAGAGATCGCCGGCCACGCGCAGGCGGATGGTCTGCGACGGCAGACCGCTGGCATTGAGCTGCTGGTTGATGGTGGTCAGGTCAGGCAGGGTCAGCGCCAGTTGCTGCTGGCCGCCGGCGCCCTGAACCACGTCCACCTGCAAGGTCGGCTGCTCGATGCCGAAGATCGGCAGGCTAAGGCCCAGCTGCGCGGGCCCGTAGGGCAGGCTGCCGCCACGCCCATCGGGGCAATCGCCGGCACTCACGCATCCATTGTCGATGAACACGTTGCGCAGCGAGACGCTGCCGCCGTCGTCTTTCCACGCCACGCTGTCCATGTGCGCGAGCACGTCGGCGCGGATGCTGATGCCATCCTGGCCGGTCACGGCGCCCAGGCGCTCGTTGTCCAGCGCCTGGAGTTCGGCGAAGGCCAGCGGCAGGTAGGACAGCGCGGCGAAGGTGGCGGTGCAGAGCAAGAGGCGAGGCATGACGGAGGCTCCATGGCGATTGGCCGATGCGCGAGTCTGGGTGGCGGCCTGCCAGGCAGCCAGTGCCGGACGGCTGTTCCCGTCGAAGGTTGTGCTCGGCCTGTGCCCGGATGGGCGCCGACGACCGGCGCGCCGCTCAAGGACCCGACTTTCGGCGGGCCGGAAACCTGTTGCGACAGACGCGCCGATGAAAGTTGCGTTACCCGGCGTGACCGGCAAACGGCGAGCGGCTAGTCTGTCCCCTTCCAAAAGGGAGTGATTCGCCCATGCAGAAGGTTCTCGTCAGCCGCTGCCTGCTTGGCCATCGCGTCCGCTATGACGGCGGCGCGCACGGGCCGTTCGACCTGCTCTCGCGCTGGCTGGACCAGGGGCGGGTGGTCGCGCTGTGCCCGGAAGTCGCCGGCGGCCTGCCGACGCCCCGCGCTCCGGCGGAGATCCCTGGCGGCCAGGGCATGGCCGTGCTGGAGCGCGCCCGCCCGGTGATGACGGTGGAGGGCGAGGACGTCAGCGACGCCTTCCTGCTCGGCGCCGAGGAAGCCATGGCGCTGGTGCGTCGCCACGACATCCGCCTGGCGGTTCTCAAGGCGCGCAGCCCCTCCTGCGGCAACCGCGAGAACTACGACGGCAGCTTCAGCGGCCAGAAGGTCGCTGGTGAAGGCGTCACTGCCGCCGCCCTCAAGCGTATGGGCGTGCTGGTGTTCAGCGAGGAAGAGCTGGATGCCGCTGCCGTCTGTCTGGCCGGGCTGGAAGCCGGAGGCTAGAGCGGCTGCCGACACTCGAAGACGCACTATTTTCCTTGAGCCCGGCGCCCTGGCGCCTATGCTTGTGCGTTCCATGCGCAAGGGCGCGGGCCGGCCTGAGCGGGTCCTTCGCCTTTGCGATTGTCATGCAGAAGGAGAAGAACATGAGAACCATGCTGCCTTGCCTCGGCCTTGCCGCGCTGCTTGCCGGTACTTCCGCCATCGCCGCGGAAATCCCGCGCACCCCGGCCCCGGAAGGCGCCAAGGTGTACTTCATCGAGCCGGCTGACGGCGCCACGGTGGACAAGACCTTCACCGTCAAATTCGGCCTCAAGGGCATGGGTGTCGCGCCGGCGGGGGTGGATTCGCCGGCCACCGGCCACCACCACCTGCTGATCGACCTCAAGGAGCAGCCGGCGATGAACATGCCGCTGCCGATGACCGACCAGATCAAGCACTTCGGCAAGGGCCAGACCGAGACCCAGGTGACCCTGCCGCCGGGCAAGCACACCCTGCAGCTGCTGGTGGGCGACAAGAACCACGTGCCGTTCGACCCGCCGGTGGAATCGCAGCAGATCACTGTCAACGTGAAGTGATCTTTTCCCAGGCATGAAAAAAGGAGGCCGAGGCCTCCTTTTTTCTTGTCACCGGGCAGCGCTTAGAACAGGACGCGGCTGCGGATGGTGCCGTTCACGTGCTGCAGCTTCTCCAGCGCCAGGTCCGAGTACTCGGCGTCGACGTCGATCACCACGTAGCCGACCTTGTCGTTGGTCTGCAGGTACTGGCCGGAGATGTTGATGCCGTTGTCGGCGAACACCTTGTTGATCTCGCTCATCACACCCGGAATGTTCTCGTGGATGTGCAGCAGGCGGTGCTTGCCCGGGTGCGACGGCAGGGCCACTTCCGGGAAGTTGACGGAAGAAACCGAGGTGCCGTTGTCGCTGTACTTGACCAGCTTCTCGGCCACTTCCAGGCCGATGTTGGCCTGGGCTTCGGCGGTGGAACCGCCGATGTGCGGGGTCAGGATCACGCGATCCAGGCCGCGCAGCGGGCTTTCGAACTCGTCGTCGTTGGACTTGGGCTCGACCGGGAACACGTCGATGGCGGCGCCGATCAGGTGCTCGTCCTTGATCGCGGCGGCCAGGTGGTCCAGTTCGACCACGGTGCCACGGGCGGCATTGATCAGGATGCCGCCTTTCTTGATGGCGCGGATTTCCTTCTCGCCGATCATCCACTGGGTGGACGGCAGTTCCGGTACGTGCAGCGAGACGATGTCGGACATGCCGAGCAGCTCGTGCAGGTTGCCGACCTGCTGGGCATTACCCAGCGGCAGCTTGGTCACGGTGTCGTAGAAGAACACCTGCATGCCCAGTGCTTCGGCCAGGACCGAGAGCTGGGTGCCGATCGAGCCGTAGCCGACGATGCCCAGCTTCTTGCCGCGGATCTCGAAGGAGTTGGCAGCGGACTTGATCCAGCCGCCGCGGTGGCAGGAGGCGTTCTTCTCCGGAATGCCGCGCAGCAGCAGGATGGCCTCGGCCAGCACCAGTTCGGCGACCGAACGGGTATTGGAGTAGGGCGCGTTGAACACGGCGATGCCGCGCTCGCGGGCCGCGTTCAGGTTGACCTGGTTGGTGCCGATGCAGAAGCAGCCGACGGCGATCAGCTTCTTGGCAGCGTCGAAGACTTCTTCGGTCAGCTGGGTGCGGGAGCGGATACCGATGAAGTGTGCATCGGCAATCTTTTCCTTCAGCTCGTCACCGGACAGTGCGGTCTTGAGGTACTCGATGTTGGAGTAGCCGGCCGCCTTGAGGGTGTCGACGGCGTTCTGGTGCACGCCTTCAAGGAGAAGGAATTTGATCTTGCTCTTGTCGAGAGAAGTCTTGCTCATCTGCTTTGAACCTGTAGTCCCGGGATGTGGCGAGAAATTGAACAGCTCAGGCCGGACCGGCCGGTGCCAAGCTTGGCGCCAGGTGGCGATCTGCGTGGGGTGCGTATGCTAGCATGTTCTCCCTTTTCCTTGCCCGGTTGCGACCTGAGCTGTTCTCAGGACGACCATGAACCATTTGAGAGTTCCTCCAATGACCCGCGACGCCCTGATCGAATCGCTCAAGCCCCTGCTGGATGCCGGGAAGCTGCTGACAGACGCCGATTCCCTCGAGACCTATGGCAAGGACTGGACCAAGCATTTCGCCCCGGCGCCCCTGGCGATCGCCTTCCCCAAGAGCACCGAGCAAGTCCAGGCCATCGTCCGCTGGGCCAATGAACACAAGGTCGCGCTGGTTCCCTCGGGTGGCCGTACCGGTCTCTCCGCCGCCGCTGTCGCCGCCAATGGCGAAGTGGTCGTGGCCTTCGACTACATGAACAAGGTGCTGGAATTCAACGAATTCGACCGCACCGTGGTCTGCCAGCCGGGCGTGATCACCAAGCAGCTGCAGACCTTCGCCGAAGAGCACGGCCTGTATTACCCGGTGGACTTCGCGTCGTCGGGTTCCAGCCAGATTGGCGGCAACATCGGCACCAATGCCGGCGGTATCAAGGTCATTCGCTACGGTATGACCCGCAACTGGGTGGCCGGCATGAAGGTCGTCACCGGCAAGGGCGACCTGCTCGAACTGAACAAGGACCTCATCAAGAACGCCACCGGCTATGACCTGCGCCAGCTGTTCATCGGCGCCGAAGGCACCCTGGGCTTCGTGGTCGAGGCCACCATGCGCCTGGAGCGCCAGCCGAAGAACCTCACCGCGATGGTCCTCGGCACCCCGGACTTCGACTCGATCATGCCGGTGCTGCACGCCTTCCAGAACAAGCTGGACCTGACCGCCTTCGAGTTCTTCTCCGACAAGGCCCTGGCCAAGATCATGGCCCGTGGCGACGTGCCGCCGGCCTTCGAGACCGACTGCCCGTTCTATGCCCTGCTGGAATTCGAGGCGAGCACCGAGGAAGTGGCCAACGAGGCGCTGGCCACTTTCGAACATTGTGTAGAGCAGGGCTGGGTTCTCGACGGCGTGATGAGCCAGAGCGAACAGCAGCTGCAGAACCTGTGGAAGCTGCGCGAGTACATCTCCGAGACCATCTCCCACTGGACGCCCTACAAGAACGACATCTCCGTCACCGTCGGCAAGGTCCCGGCCTTCCTCAAGGACATCGACGATATCGTCGCGGCCAACTACCCCGACTTCGAAGTCGTCTGGTTCGGCCACATCGGCGACGGCAACCTGCACCTGAATATCCTCAAGCCCGAGAACCTGACCAAGGACGAGTTCTTCGCCAAGTGCGCGACCGTCAACAAGTGGGTCTTCGAGACCGTGCAGAAGTACAACGGCTCCATCTCGGCCGAGCACGGCGTGGGCATGACCAAGCGCGATTACCTGGGTTACTCTCGCTCCGAGGCTGAAATCGGCTACATGAAGGCGGTCAAGGCGGTGTTCGACCCGAACGGGATCATGAACCCCGGCAAGATCTTCGCCGAATAAGCTGCTGTATCCAGAAGGGCCGGTTCTTTGGATAGAGGGGCCGGCCCTTCGCACGTCAGCGTCACGGGAAGTGGCGCGTACGCCGGCAGGACGCGGGCAACCGTGCGGGATCACGAGCCCCGCGCGGATCATCTCTTCCATGCGTTGTCAGGAGTCGGTCATGAGTTACCAGCACCAGTACGTCGATGGCACCCCGATCCATTTCACCCTGGGCAAGGTGGTCTGCGTCGGCCGCAACTACGCGGAGCACGCCAGGGAGCTGAACAACCCGGTACCGACCGAGCCGCTGCTGTTCATCAAGCCCGGCTCCTGCACCGTGTCGCAGGCCGGCGGCTTTGCCATCCCGGAGGATCGTGGCTCGGTGCACTACGAGGCGGAAATCGCCGTGCTGATCGGCAAGCCGCTGTCGCGCAAGCCGAGCACCGAGGAAGTGCTGGACGCCATCTCCGGCTACGCCCCGGCGCTGGACCTGACCCTGCGTGACGTGCAGGCCAAGCTGAAGGAAAAGGGCCTGCCCTGGGAGCTGGCCAAGTCCTTCGACGGCGCCTTCGTGCTGGCGCCCTTCGTCAGCGCCGACCACTTCCCGGACCCGACCGACATCGGCATCCGCCTGGTGATCGACGGCGAAGTCCGCCAGGACGGCAACAGCCGCGACATGCTCAACCCCATCGTGCCGCTGATCCAGCACATCTGCGGGCACTTCTCGCTGCAGCCGGGCGACGTGGTCTCCACCGGCACCCCGGTCGGCGTCGGCCCGCTCACGAGCGGCAGCGAGGTGGTGCTGGAACTTCCCGGTGCCAGCCGATTCGAAAGCCGCGTGCTTTAGCCCCGTTGTCCCGCCGAAGGCCGCCGTTTGTGCGGCCTTCGCTTGTTGCGGGGCACCTTGCCGTGCTGACCAACAAGAGTCGTCATGACCATGTCCATCCTTCGTCCCCGCTGGCTGCTGCTGGCCCTGCTGTTCCTCCTCGTGGTGCTCGGCTACCTGACCTCCCGCTTCCACTGGGATGACCGCGCGCGCCTCTGGCTGCGTGAACAGGACACCAGCGCTCAGGCGCGCTCGGAAAGCGTCTGGCTGCCCGGATACCGTGCAGTGATCCAGGCCAAGCCGCTCAAGGGTGGCCTCGAGGGGCAGGAAACCTCCGATCTGGCCTACAACCCGGTGACCCGCACCCTGTTCACCGTTACCGGCAAGAAGCCGCTGCTGGCCGAGCTGTCGCTTACCGGTGATGTGCTGCGGGTGATCCCGCTGCTGGGCATGTCGAACCCCGAGGGCGTTGCGGTACTGGAGAACGGCAATGTTGCCGTGACCGACGAACGCCAGAACTCCCTGACCATCTTCCATGTCGACCCGCAGACCCGCGAACTGAGCACCGCGAAGCTGTCCAGCTTCGACCTCGGTCCGCGCGGCAAGAAGAACAAGGGTATCGAGGGCATCGCCTGGGACCCTCGCCAGCATCGACTGGTGCTGGGCCAGGAGCGTGATCCGCTGGCGCTGTTCAGCCTGCCCAGCGACGGTGGGGCCAGCCTGAGCGGTGCGCTGCAGCCCCTGCCCAGCGACCTGCTGATGACCAACGTGTCGGCGCTGAGCATCGACCCGCGCACCGGCCATACCCTGGTGCTGTCGGCGGAGTCGCACCTGCTGCTGGAACTGGATGAGAAGGGCGAGCCGATCAGCTTCATCAGTCTGCTCGGCGGCCTCAACGGCCTGGACGACCGCATCCCGCGCGCCGAGGGCGTGGCCATCGACGAGCAGGGCACCATTTACATGGTGAGCGAGCCGGACCTGTTCTACGTGTTCAAGCGCGAGGCGACCGTCAAAACAGATTGATCCAGAGCGGGGGAGTGCGGGTCGGATGGCTTTAAGGTTGGGTTAAGTCCGGATTCAGGCTGGTTTCAGCCACCGGTTCTAAGCTGAACCCATCGAAAACGCCCCAGGAGGCTCATCCATGAAACTGACTCATCTCCCCCTGATCGCTGCCGCTGGCCTGTTCTCCACCATCACCCTGGCTGCCGGCTACACCGGTCCGGGCAGCGACGCCAAGCCCGCTGCCGCAGCCGCCCAGGTCACCACAGTCAAGCAGGCGCAGTCCGCCCACGACGACACCCCGGTGGTGCTGGAGGGCGTGATCACCAAGCGCATCGGCGGTGAACACTACGAGTTCAAGGATGCCACCGGCAGCATCGAGGTCGAGATCGACAACGATGATTGGCCCGCTGGCGCGGCTGTCTCTGAGAACACCAAGGTGCGCCTGACTGGCGAGGTCGACCATCACAAGCTGAAGGCCACCGATATCGACGTGGACCGCGTGGAAATCCTTCAGTAATCCAACGCCACAAAAAAAGCCGCGCCGGGGACCCCGGTGCGGCTTTCTTGTTTTCAGCGTTCCGCAGGAGCGGCGTCAACCGATGCTTTCGAAGCCCTGCAGCACGTTGATCGCGTTGATGCCGATCTCTTCCACCGCGTAACCGCCTTCCATCACGAACAGCGTCGGCAGGCCCAGCTTGCCGATGGCTTCGCCCATGCGCAGGTAGTCCGGGCTGTCCAGCTTGAACTGGGAGATCGGGTCTTCCTTGTAGGTATCCACGCCCAGCGACACGATCAATACGTCCGGCTTGTACGCCGAGATCTGCCGGATCGCCGCCTGCAGCGCCAGGCTCCACACCGACCAGTCGCTGCCCGAGGCCAGCGGATAGTTGAAGTTGAAGCCTTCGCCCACGCCCTGGCCCTTTTCGTCGGCATAGCCGAGGAAGTAGGGATACTCGAAGCGCGGGTCGCCGTGGATCGAGGTGAACAGCACGTCGGCGCGGTCGTAGAAGATGTCCTGGGTGCCGTTGCCGTGGTGGTAGTCGACGTCGAGGATGGCCACGCGGTTGGCGCCCTGGTCGAGGATCGACTGGGCGGCGATGGCCGCATTGTTGAAGAAGCAGTAGCCGCCCATGAAGTCCGCCGAGGCGTGGTGACCCGGCGGGCGGCACAGCGAGAACACCGAGCGCGCGCCCTTGGCCAGTTCGGCCTGGCCGGTCATCGCCACGTTCACCGAGCTGAGCACCGCCTGCCAGGTGCCGGCGGTGATCGGAGCGCCGGCGTCCAGGCTGTAGTAACCCAGCCGGCCGTCGATGCTGTCCGGTTCCTTCTGCCGCAGGCGGCGGGTAGGCCAGCAGATCGGCAGCATGTCGTGGGTCCGGCCGGTGGCCAGCCAGTCACGCCAGGCGTGCTGCAAGAACCGCACGAAGCCTTCGCTGTGCACCCTCAGGATGGGTTCCAGGCCGAAGTCCCGCGGGGCCTGGATGTCGCCCAGTTTCACCGCCTTGGCCCGGTCCAGCACCATGTCGGCGCGGCTGGGCTTTTCGAAGCAGGGGGTGAACTGGCCGCCGATCAGCTCGTGCTGACCGTGGTGCAAGCGATGGTCGTCGGTATAGATCGTCAACATCACGCGCTCCTGAGGGCGCCTCCGGGCGCCCGTTGGGTTCTAGTAGCTCTGCCGTCAGGCGTTTTCCTCGAAATTCACACTCGGTGCCTTGCGACGGAAGCCGCCGGTATGCACCGCCAGGTAAGCGAAGCCGACTGCGAACCAGCTCAGGCCGACGACCAGCGTCAGCTGCGAGAGGCTGGTCCACAGCCACAGGGTCAGGCACAGGCCGATGAACGGAATCGCTCCGTACAGCAGGACGTTCTTGGCGCCGCGGCGGCGCTCGACGCCCAGATAGGTGCGGATCACCGCCAGGTTGACCACGGAGAAGGCCACCAGCGCGCCGAAGCTGATCATCGAGGCGAGGGTGGTCAGGTCCAGCACGACCGCCAGCAGGGACACGGCGGAGACCACCAGGATCGCCACGACCGGGGTCTGGAAGCGTGCGTGCAGGACACCGAACAGGCTGCGCGGCAGGATGCCGTCACGGCCCATGGTGAAGATGATGCGCGACACCGAAGCCTGGGATGCCAGCGCCGAGCCGATGCAGCCGGCGATGTAGGCGGAGGTGAAGAAGTTGCCGAGGAACTGGCCGCCGGCCTTGAGCATCACTTCGTTGGCCGCCGAGTCAGCGTTCTGGAACACGCTGCCGGGGAATACCAGCTGGCTGATGATTGCCAGCAGGGTGAACATCAGGCCGGCGATGACGGTGGTGATGATGATCGCGCGGGGGATGTCGCGGCGGGCGTCGCGGGTTTCCTCGGCCATCGTCGAGACCGCGTCGAAGCCCAGGAACGACAGGCACAGCACGGCGGCGCCGGCCATCAGCGGGGCGAAGCCGGGCTGGGTGCCGTCACCGACGAAGGGCAAGGAGAAGTCGATCGCGGCGCCGCCGGCCAGGCTCTTGATCGACATGACCACGAACACCACGATGAACACCAGCTGCGCGCCGACGATGACGTTGCTCATGCCGGCGACCTGGCTGATGCCGACCACGTTGAGCACGGTGACCAGGGCGATGGAGGCGACCACGAACATCCAGGCCGGGATTTCCGGGAAGGCGATGTTCATGAACAGGCCGATGAGCAGGTAGTTGATCATCGGCAGGAACAGGTAGTCGAGCAGCAGCGACCAGCCGGACAGGAAGCCGACCACCGGGCCGAAGCTCAGGCTGGTGTAGGAGTACGCGGAGCCGGAAATCGGGTACTTGCGCACCATGAAGCTGTAGGACGCTGCGGTGAACAGCATCGCCAGCAGGGTGATCAGGTAGGCGGTGGCGGTGCGGCCGCCGGTCATTTCGGTGACCACGCCGTAGGTGGTGAACATGGTCAGCGGGACCATGTAGACCAGGCCGAAGAAGACCAGGGCGGGCAGGCCGAGGACGCGTTTCAGGCGGGCGTCGGCGTTGGCCGGGGTGCCCTGTTGGGTGCTCTGTGGAGTGCGTGTGGTGCTGGCGCTGTGTTGGCTGGCCATGGGGATTCCTCGCGATTTTTATGTGATCTTGCGGGCGGGCGGCGTTCGGTGGCCGTCCTGATGTCGTCGACTACGGCTCAGCCGCAGCGCTGACGACGCGCGAGGAATGAGGGTGTTTGCTGCAGGGTGACGCAAAAGCTGGTCATGGGCGTTCTCGGGGCATTTGTTCTTGTGGATAACGCGCTCGCGTTCCCTCGGGAAATCCTTGCGCCATCTGTGATGGGGCAAGGGCTGGCCGCCTTTCCAGCCGCTCCCTGCGCGAGCCGCCCGACTCTAGCAACCGGGGGTGCCGGGCAGAACCCTGCAAAGGGTCAAAAAGGGATCGAAATGGCCAAATTGGCTGTCAGAGCCACCCGGCGCGCACCGCCGCGCCGGGTGACCTGCGGGTCATTTCTTCAGCTTGGTCCAGACCTTGGAGCGCAGTTGCAGTGCCTTGGGCGAGCACAGCTTGAAGGGCTTCAGACGATCCAGCTTGTCCGCCGGGGTGTTGATCGCCGGGTCGTCGAACAGCTCCTTGTCCATGTACTTGTCCGAGCCTTCGATCGCGTTGTTGTACTTGGCGAAGTTGGAGGCCAGGGCGATGTTCTCAGGCTGCATCATCCAGTTCAGGAAGGCGTGGGCCTCCTTGATGTTGGTGGCGTCCTTGGGAATGGTCAGGTTGTCGATGAACAGGCGCACGCCTTCCTTGGGATAGACGTAGACCAGGCTGGCGCGCTGGGCGTGGGCGCGGTGGAAGGCGCCGTTCCATTGCTGGTGCATGGAAACTTCGCCGGCGGCCATGCGCTCGATGGTGCCGTCGCTGTTGTACATGGCCAGCATCGGTTTCTGCTTGAGCAGCAGGTCCTGGATCTTCGCCGCCTCTTTCGGGTCCTCGGTGCACTCGTCGATGCCCAGGTAGTAGGACGCCGGGGCGTACAGTTCTTCGATGGAGTTGAGCGCCACCACCTTGCCTTTCAGCTCGGCCGGCGGCTCGAAGAACGGCTTCCAGCTCTCGTCCAGCTTGCCGCCGGGAACCTTGGCGCTGTCGTAGCTGTAGCCGGTGGTGCCCCACAGGTAGGGCACGGAGTAGTCGTGGCCCGGGTCGTAGGTCAGGGTCTTGAACTTGTCCTTCAGGTTCGCCAGGTTCGGCAGCTGCGACTTGTCGAGCTTCTGCAGGAGGCCTTCCTTGACGAAGATCTCGATGAAGCTGTCCGACGGCACGACCACGTCGTAGGCGCCGCCGCCGGCCTTGAGCTTGGCCAGCAGGGTTTCGTTGCTGTCGTAGGAGTCCAGGGTGGCGTGGATGCCGGTGTCCTTCTCGAACTTCTTCAGCAGTTCCGGCGGGAAGTAGTCGGACCAGTTGGCGAAGTGCAGGGTGCCTTCGGCATGGGCGCTGCCGGCCAGCAACAGGCTGGCGGCGACGAGCGCGCGGGCGATGGGGGTACGGCGGAATTTCATCGGTGAAGCTCCTTGCAATGTTGTTTTGTTTGGCGGCAGGAGGTCAGCGGCGACGCTGGCCGACGTAGTACGACAACGCAACGAACGCGATGGAAATCAACAGTATTATTGAAGATATGGCGTTGATCTTCGGGGAAATCCCCATTCGGATGGAGCTGAAGATGTACACCGGCAGAGTGGTGGCCCCGGCACCGGCGACGAAGTAGGTGATGACGAAGTCGTCCATCGAGATGATGAACGCCAGCATCGCCCCCGACACGATCCCCGGCGTCAGCAGGGGGAAGGTCACCTTCCAGAAGGTCTTCCACGGCGAGGCATAGAGGTCCGCCGCCGCTTCCGCCAGCCGCGGGTCCATGCCTTCGAGACGGGCACGGATCGGCAGGTAGGCGAAGGGAATGCAGAACACGATGTGCGCCAGCAGGATGGTGAACAGCGACAGCTTCAGGCCGATGAACGCGAAGAACATCAGGGTCGCCACCGCGGTGACGATCTCCGGCACCAGCAGCGGCAGGCCCAGGACGCCACTCATCAGCGTCTGCCCACGGAACGAGCGGCCGCGCATGCCCAGCGCAGCCAGCGTGGCCAGGGTGGTGGCGACGACGGTGGCCAGGGTCGCGACGATCAGCGAGTTCTTCGCTGCGCGAAGGATCTCCGGGTCGTCCGCCACCACCGAGTACCACTTCAGGCTGAAGCTTTCCCACAGCGTCGCCGACTGGCCGCTGTTGAAGCTCAGCACCACCAGCACGAAGATCGGGATGTAGAGGAAGGCGAAGAACAGCCAGGCGGCGGGCCGGACCCCGGTGAACCGCCAGAGCGGGTTGGCCGACTTCATGGATGACCTCCCGACGCGCCCTGTTTGAATCGCATGCTGTAGATCATCATCGCCAGCAGCACGAAGGCCAGCAGGGCGAAGGACAGCGCCGCGCCGAACGGCCAGTTGTGCGCCGTGCCGAACTGCAGCTGGATCAGGTTGCCGATCATCAGCGACTTACCGCCCCCGAGCAGCTCGGGGATGATGTAGCTGCCCAGCGAAGGGATGAACACCAGGATGCAGCCGGCGACGATGCCGGGCATGGCCAGCGGGATGATGATCCGCTTGAGGGCCTTCCAGCGGTTGGCGCCCAGGTCGAAGGCCGCCTCCACCAGGCGCCAGTCCATCTTCTCAAGGCTGGTGTAGATGGGCAGGACCATGAACGGCAGGTAGGTGTAGAGCAGGCCGATGATCACCGCGTTATCGGTGTAGAGGATGCCCAGGGAGGCGTCCGAGAAGCCCAGCCCGTGCAGGCCCTCGTCGATCAGCCCGCCGTTGCGCAGCAGCAGCATCCAGGCGTAGACGCGCACCAGCAGGTTGGTCCAGAACGGCACCGTGACCAGGAACAGCAGCAGGTTGCGCCGGCGTTCGTCCTGCAGCGCCAGGTACAGCGCGGTGGGGAAGCCGATCAGCACGCAGCCCAGGGTGGTCAGGATCGACAGCCAGAACGAGCGCTGGAAGATGCCCAGGTAGTCGGCGTTGAAGGCCAGGCTGTCGTCCAGGTCGCGTTCCCAGAGGAAGTTGATGTAGGCCTCGACGGTGTGCTGGCCCCATTTCACGCCGCCGTAGTCCCCCGGTGCCTGGATCGACACGGCGAACATGATGCCCAGCGGCAGGACGAGGAACACCACCAGCATGATCATCGCCGGGCTGGTCAGGGCCAGGCGATTGAACAGCGACTTTCGTTCCGCCAGTGCGCGCAGTGTACTCATTCGGCCAGCACCCGGATGGCGGTGGCGGGAATGCGGACCCGCACCCGCGCGCCGGGCGCGTGGGTGGAAAGGGCGCCGTCGCGGTTCTGCTGACGGACCCGGAAGCCGCCCTGACCGGCGACATTGAGGTGGTACACGGTGTCGGTGCCGACGTAGACGATGTTCTCGACCACGCCTTCGAGCTGGCCGTCCTGCGCAAGCTCGGTGCGCTCCGGGCGGATCGCCAGGGTTACCTTGCCGGGCAGGGTGGTGGCGGCCGGCAGCAGCTGGCCGTCGGCCAGGCGCACGCTGTCACCGCTGGATTCGCCCTCGAGGAAGTTGGTCTCGCCGATGAAGTCGGCCACCAGGCGGTTGACCGGCGCCTCGTAGATCTCGGTGGGCGTGCCGATCTGCATGACCTTGCCGCGACTCATCACCGCGATGCGGTCGGACATGGTCAGCGCTTCTTCCTGGTCATGGGTGACGAAGATGAAGGTGATGCCGGTCTCGTGCTGCAGGCGCTTGAGCTCGATCTGCATTTCCTTGCGCAGCTTGAGGTCCAGCGCGGAAAGCGATTCGTCGAGCAGCAGTACCTTGGGTCGGCTGGCCAGGGCGCGGGCCAGGGCGATGCGCTGTTGCTGGCCGCCGGAGAGCTGGTCGGCGCGGCGCTTGCCGACGTCGGGCAGGCGCACCAGGTCGAGCATCTTCTGCACGGTGGCGTCGATGTCGCTGCGCTGCTTGCCCTGCATTTCCAGGCCGAAGGCGATGTTCTCCGCCACCGTCATGTGGGGGAACAGGGCGTAGCTCTGGAAGACGGTATTGACCGGGCGGCGGAAGGGCGGGAGGCCTTCCATCGCGTCGCCGTAAAGGCGAATGCTGCCGGAGGAGGGTTGTTCGAAGCCGGCGATCAGTCGCAGCAAGGTGGTCTTGCCGCAGCCCGATGGGCCGAGGAGGGTGAAGAACTCGTTGGCGCGGATTTCCAGTGACACGTCGTCCAGGGCCTTGAGGCCTTGTCCGGGTGTACCGAACTCCATGCATATCCGCTCGATGGTGATCGCGCTGGTCATGCTCGTACCATGCAGTTAAGCAGTTGTTATTGTTGAGGTTTTACGGTTTCTAGGACCGTTTCACCTAGCTGCGGATTGATAATGACCAAGCGCCGGGATGCGCAGAACGATAGATCAGGCCAATAAGGGATAAATCAGGCCAAGTTGAAAATGCGCTTTGCCATGCTGGATTTCGGGCGTCAGCGGATTGTTGTTCTGAAGATTTTTAGGGGCTTGGTGCTACGCGGAAAAGTCGACTCTGGCGGTGAGTAGGATGGGCGTGCTGAGATGATGGGTATCGCTGCGCTCCACGCCATCCTACGAAGAGAGCTCCCGGCTCAGCCCCGATACAAACTCGGACTCGCCCCGCTCCAGCGCTGGAAGGCATGCCGGAAACTGGCCGTCTCGCTGTAGCCCAGCTGTTCGGCGATCAGGTAGATCGGCAGGTCGGTGTCCTTGAGCAACTGCCGCGCGCGGTCGAAGCGCACCTCGTCGAGCACCTGTTGATAGCTGGTGTTCTGCTGCTGCAGGTGCCTCCGCAGGGTGCGGGTGGAGCGGTGCAGGTGGCGCGCCACGGTGTCCAGGCTGGCGGTGTCCTGCAGGTGGCTCGCCAGGTGCTGGCGCAACTGGTCGAGCACATCGCCACGGGCGCTGAGCACCCCGCTCATGCGCAGGCACTGCTGCACGCCGTTGTGGCAACTGACCGGGTCGGCCAGCGGCAGCGGCCGGTCCAGCAGCGCCGGGCTGAAGCACAGCGCGCTGGTGGGCGCGCCGAAATCCACCGGGCAGCCCAGGCGCTCGGTGTAGGTTTCTGCGTGCAGTGGCGGCCGATACGCCAGCAGCAGCCGACGAGGCCGCACCGACTCGCCGAGCAGGTCGCGGATCACCGTCAGCAGCGAAGTCAGGCACAGCTCGGTGTTGAACACCGTCAGCTCCGGCGCGTAGCGGTAGCCGTCGGCGGTCAGGTGGACCTCGTCGCCCTGCGGCGTCAGCGCCAGGCGGAAGTAGGTGCCGAGCAGCTCGGGGAACGACAGCGCCAGTTGCAGCGCATCGCGCAGGGTGCGGCTGGCGAGCATGCTGTAACCGAGGATGCCGTAAGCCGAGACATGCATGCGCAGGCCGAGGTAGAGGCCCAGCGCCGGATCGTGGTGGCAGTTCAGGGCGTTGGCGAAGACCCGCAGCTCCTGCGCGTGGGTGATCAGCTTTTCCGGCGTCAGCAGGTCCGCCTCGCCGATGCCGCTGCCCTCCAGCAGCTTAGGGCGCGGTACGCCGGCGTGGTGCAGCACCTCGGTCGCCAGCACCACCGTGTGCAGGGTCGCCTGCTGGCGTTGTTCGGGAAGCAGGTGCTGGGCCATCGATACGCCTCTTGCAGTCGTTTGCAAAAGAAACACGGGACAGTCTTGCGCTAACCTGACTCTAGCCTGCCCGCAGCGGATGATGGCCTTTAAGTTTGGCTTCAGGCGCTGCTGTCACTCTGCCACGCCATCCCCACCCCGAGTCCCCCATGCGCCGTTTGCTCAAACCCCGTCGCCTGTTCCTGCTGATGGCGCTGCTCGCCCTGGTCGCATTGCTTGCGCTGGGCCAGAGCTTTCGGGTCTACGAGCGCATCTGGTTCAAGTTCAACGAGTGGCGCCACGCTGCGCAGTGGCAGGAACAGTCCCTCTGGCTGCCCGACTACCGCGTGGTGCTGGAGGCGCAACCCATCGAGGGGCTCAAAGACAACGTCTCGGCGCTGACCTACGATCCGGATCGACAGACCCTGTTCACCGTCACCAACAAGCAGAACGAGCTGGTCGAGCTGTCGCTGGAAGGCAAGGTGCTGCGCAGGATCGCGTTGCACGGCTTCGGCGACACCGAGGCCATCGAGTACATCAGCCGCAACGTCTATGTGATCACTGACGAAACCCACCAGCGGCTGATCCGCGTCGAGCTGCGCGACGATACCAAGGAGCTGCACATCGAAGACGCCCAGCAGCTCGCTCTGGCCCTGGGGCGCGGCGGCAACAGTGGCTTCGAGGGGCTGGCTTATGATTCGGTGGGCAAGCGCCTGTTCGTCGCCAAGGAGCGCCATCCCGTGCATATCTACGAGGTGCGTGGCTTTCCCTACGAGCAGTCGGAGCAACCCATCGCGGTGCATGTGGTGGAAGACCTCGAGCACAACCGCAACCTGTTCGTCCGCGATCTTTCCAGCCTGCAGTACGACGAGCGCAGCGGCCATCTGCTGGCGCTGTCAGACGAGTCCCGGCTGGTGCTGGAGCTGAGCGCCAATGGCGAGCCGATCAGCTCGCTGTCGCTGCTGCGCGGCATGCAGGGCCTGCGGCGCAGCGTGCCGCAGGCCGAGGGCATCGCCATGGACGACCAGGGCACGCTGTACCTGGTCAGCGAGCCCAATCTCTTCTACGTGTTCAAGAAGCGCGAGGCGCACTGAAGGCGCCTCGCACTCCGGCGATCAGAACTGCCACTGCACGCCGAGGGAATAGGACGCCTGGCTGCCTTCGCTGTGGGCGAATCGCGAGTTGGCCTCGGCGAACACGCCCAATTGCTCGGTGACTGCCAGCAGGGCACCGACCTGGGCGCGGCCGAAGTCCTTGTCCACATCGCCCAGATCGGCGACGCGGGTGCGACCATCGCCCAGGGCGGTCAGCGCGATGTCGTCCAGGCGCCCGTCGGCCAGCTCCTTCACCCAGCGCACGCTGGCGTAGGGCTGCACAGCCATGCGGTTGCCCAACGGCAGCTCGCCGCGCAGGCCCCAGCCGAGGCTGGCTTCGACCGAGTCGTAGTCCTGCTTCTCGTAGCCCAGCGCAGTACGCAGGTCGTCGTCCTCATTGAAGTCGTCGATGCGGTAATGCACGAAGTCCAGCCCGCCCTGTGGCCCGGTCTTGATGCCAGCGATGTCGAAGTCGTAGCCGCCGTCGACCCGCGCGCCCCAGAACCAGGCGTTGGTGTCGCCGTCGATGCGCTGGTCGAGCAGCACCGGGCCGTTGTTTGCCTTCAGGTATACCGAGCGCTTGCTGTCGAAGTCGGCGTAGCCGGCGCTCAGCTCGCCACCCAGCCAGGCAGGACCGCCATCGTTGAGCAGGCCGTAGAGCCCCAGTTGCCAGGTTTCCGCTTCCAGGCGGGCGCTGTGGTCGAGGTTGTCGCGGCTGCGCTGGAAGCTCAGGCTGCCGCCGACGGTCACTGCCTCGCTGGCGCGGTAGTCGCCCAGCAGGTTGACGCCGGCACGGTGGGAACGCGGGTCGCCGGGCATGTCGAAGCCGCTTTCGGGCGTGGTCTCACCTTCCACGCCGACGGCGCCGTCGAAGCTGCCGACCGGGCGCGAGCTGCCCAGCAGCGTCAGCCAGCGGCGGTCGTGCAGGCGGGTCAGGGCCAGGTGCTGGCGTTGCAGCTGGTCTTCCATCTGCCGTGCCATGGCGCCGCCGGAGGCGGTGGAGGCAAGCAGGTCGGCGTTGGTCAGTTCCAGCACCAGGCGCGTGAGCAGGCGCGAAAAGTCGCGCAGGCGCTGGTCGATGCGCTCCTGGCCGAAGGCGCCAGTGAGCACCTGCTCGTTGTCCAGCGCCGGGTTGTGCCAGGTGGCGCCGCCGGGGATGGCGGGGTTGTCGGTCTGCTCGTAGCCGTCGAGATCGCCCAGCTCCCAGTTGGTGGCCTCGATGAACAGCACCGGGACATTCAGGCCCTCGAAACTTTCGCCGTCACTGCAGCAACCGGTGCCGGCGGGGTATTCCTCGTTCAGGCCGGGGTTGGTGAACAGCGGGATCTTCAGTTCCTGAGCGATGCGCAGGAGCTGGTCGCGGTAGGCGCCCAGCGCGGGGTTGTCGACGCTGTTGAGGCCGGCGTGGGCGTACATCTTGTCGCCGGTGATCAGGCTGTCGAGGTTGATCATGCCCAGCAGGTTGCTGCGCTGTTTGTCACTGAGGGCGGCAACGTAGGCGCGCGAACCGCGCAGGCCTTCCTCCTCGGCGCCGAAGCCGACCACTTCCAGGCCGTTCTCCAGGGCGACGCCGCCCAGGTTGCGGGCGATCTCGGTCAGCACGGCGGCGCCCGAGCCGTTGTCGTCCAGGCCCTGCAGGGTGGGACGGCCATAGTAGGTGTCGTAGTGGGCGCCCAGCACCACGTACTGGCCGCTGCTGCCCGGGGCGCTGGCGATGACGTTCTGCGAGCTGCGGTTGCCGGCCCAGGTGAAGTCCTGGACCTGCGTCTGGTAGCCGAAGCCCAGGCGCGACTGCATCAGCGCGGTGGCGCCGGCGAAGCTGGCAGTGCCGCGGTAGCGGCCGGGGTAATCGTTGATCAGGGTGTCGAGGGTGTCCCCGGCATACTCCCCGTATTCGTAGGCGTTGGCGTCGGTTGCCAGCGCAGCACAGCCCAGGCTGACCGCAACGGCTAAGGGTCTGAACACGGCACTTTCCTCTGTGTCGATTGGGATCGCATCGGTCTTCGATGCGTGCGCCGGAGGAAAGCAGGATGTGGACCGGTTCGCCGGAGATGGGCGGAATTTGACGCGTCAGTGACCGAGGGTGTCGCGCCACTGTAACAATGGTGATACACGGCCGGCGGCAAGGCCGGCCGTGCTGAGCGGGCGTGCGGGAGCGCCCACCGAAATGGTGCGCTGTCAGGTGTCGTCGCTGATCGGTGCTTCCGGCGCGTAACGCTTGACCGCCGCCACGCCGGCATCGGCGGTGGCCTTGCTGGCGTACATCTGGCTCTGCCCGACGACCTGGCCGTTGGTGGCCTTGAGCACGAAGTAGTGCTTGCCGTTGGTGGCGACCTTGACCTCGAAGGCGCCTTCGCGCTGGGAGTTCTTGCGCACCGACTCGATGCCGTCGATGGCCGAGGTCTTGGCCTTGTACAGCTCGCTGGTCAGGACGATCTCGCCGTTGCTGGCGTGCAGGTTGAAGTGGAACTGGCCATCACTGGCCTTCTTCAGATGGTACTTGGCGGCCATGCTGCATCTCCTTCCGGGAGGGTTGGGTCATCCCAGCGTAGACGGCAGTAGGCGCTCTGGAAGGCGCCATCCGGCGGATGGCGCTTGAGGGCATCAGACCTTGAGGGTCTTCACACCTTCGGCGGTGCCCAGCAGCAGCAGGTCGGCCGGGCGCGCGGCGAACAGGCCATTGGTGACCACGCCGACGATGTTGTTGATCGCCTCTTCCAGCTGTACCGGGCTGTCGATGCGCAGGTTGTGCACGTCGAGGATGATGTTGCCGTTGTCGGTCAGCACGCCCTCGCGGTACACCGGGTCGCCGCCCAGCTTCACCAACTGGCGCGCCACGTGGCTGCGGGCCATGGGGATGACTTCCACCGGCAGCGGGAAGCCGCCGAGCATCGGCACCAGCTTGCTGGCGTCGGCGATGCAGATGAACTCCCTGGCGACCGCGGCGACGATCTTTTCGCGGGTCAGCGCGGCGCCGCCGCCCTTGATCAGTTCCAGGCGCTCGTTGGTCTCGTCGGCGCCGTCCACGTAGAACTCCAGCTCGCTGACGGTGTTCAGGTCATAGACCGGGATGCCGTGGCCCTTCAGGCGCTGGGCAGTGGCTTCGGAGCTGGCCACGGCGCCGTCGAACTCGGCCTTGTGCTTGGCCAGCAGGTCGATGAAGAAGTTGGCGGTGGAGCCGGTGCCCACGCCGACGATGCTCTTGCTGTCGAGGTGCGGAAGGATGTGGTCGACGGCGGCCTGGGCCACAGCCTGCTTGAGCTGATCCTGGTTCATGGCGAGGGTCTTCTTACCTGGGTGGGCGCAACGGCGCCGGAGAATAGTCGAAAGGGCGGATTATAGCGGTCGACGGCGCGCCGGTGTTGCGCCGCCGGGCAACTGTTATGGTCATCTGCGCGCGGATTGTTCGGTGGCCCGCGCCGCGCCGGCTGGAGTAGACTCGCGGTTCCTCGAAAAGCCGCCGATATAGCCCTTCCGATGCTCGAACAATACGTCAAGAAGATCCTCACCTCGCGTGTCTACGACGTTGCCGTGGAAACGCCCCTGCAGCCCGCCCGCCAGCTCTCCGAGCGCCTGGGCAACCAGATTCTGCTGAAACGCGAAGACCTGCAGCCGGTGTTCTCCTTCAAGATTCGCGGCGCCTACAACAAGCTGGCGCAACTGAGCCCGGAAGAACTCGCCCGCGGCGTCGTCACCGCCTCCGCCGGCAACCATGCCCAGGGCGTGGCGCTGGCCGCCCGCGAGCTGGGCATCAAGGCCACCATCGTGATGCCGCGCACCACGCCGGAGCTGAAGGTCCAGGGCGTACGCGCCCGTGGCGGCAAGGCCGTGCTGCACGGTGACGCTTTCCCCGATGCGCTGGCGCACTCGCTGAAGCTGGTGGAAGAAAAGGGCTACGTCTACATCCACCCCTACGACGATCCGGACGTGATCGCCGGCCAGGGCACCGTGGCCATGGAAATCCTCCGGCAGAACCCCGGCCGCATCGACGCGATCTTCGTGCCCGTCGGCGGCGGCGGCCTGATCGCCGGCATTGCCGCGTACGTGAAGTACCTGCGCCCGGAGATCAAGGTCATCGGCGTCGAGCCGGACGACTCCAACTGCCTGCAGGCCGCCATGGCCGCCGGCGAGCGCGTGGTACTCGGCCAGGTCGGGCTGTTCGCTGACGGCGTGGCCGTGGCGCAGATCGGCAAGCACAACTTCGAGCTGTGCAAGGACCATGTCGACGAAGTGATTACCGTCAGCACCGACGAAATCTGCGCCGCGATCAAGGACATCTACGACGACACCCGCTCGATCACCGAGCCGGCCGGCGCGCTGGCGGTGGCCGGGATCAAGAAGTATGTCGAGCGCGAAGGCGTGAAGGGCGAGACCCTGGTCGCCATCGATTCGGGCGCCAACATCAACTTCGACCGCCTGCGCCACGTGGCCGAGCGTGCGGAGCTGGGCGAGAAGCGCGAAGCGATCATCGCGGTGACCATCCCCGAGCGGCCGGGCAGCTTCAAGGCCTTCTGCGAGGCCATCGGCAAGCGCCAGATCACCGAGTTCAACTACCGCTACAACACCGACAGCGAAGCGCACATCTTCGTTGGCGTGCAGACGCACCCGGAGAACGACCCGCGCGCGGCACTGGTGCAGCAGTTGCAGGAGCAGGGCTTCCCGGTACTGGACCTGACCGACAACGAACTGGCCAAGCTGCACATCCGCCACATGGTCGGCGGCCATTCGCCGCGCGTCTCCGGCGAGCAGGTGTTCCGCTTCGAGTTCCCCGAGCGCCCCGGCGCGCTGTTCAACTTCCTCAACCGCCTGGGCGGGCGCTGGAACATCACCCTGTTCCACTACCGCAACCACGGCGCGGCCGATGGTCGCGTGGTCGCGGGCCTGCAGGTGCCGGAAGACGAGCGTCACCTGGTGGCGGCCGCGCTGGAAGAGATCGGCTACCCCTACTGGGACGAGACGGACAACCCGGCCTACCGCCTGTTCCTCGGCTGAGGATCGGGCAGGGGCGGCGCGACTGCTGCTAGGCTTGTCGAAACGCCGCCTTCTTCACAGGGAATTGAAATGGAAAGCCTGCAGACCTTCCGCATCCTCCACGGCATCGCCGCGGTGCTGCCGTTCCTGGCCATCATCGGCCTGGCCTGGTACGGCTGGCGCAGCTGGCGTGGCGGCGACGCCGGGGTGATCGCCAAGGCGCTGCAGCGCATCGGCCTGATCGGCTGGGTACTGGTGGCCGGCAGCGTCGCCAGCCTGCCGGTCACCGGCTACCGCATGGTGCAGACCGTCGGCTGGCCGCTGGGGCAGACCTGGCTGCTGGGCAGCGCCTGCCTGCTGATCGTCGCGACTATCTTCTGGCTGCTGTTCACCACCCGCCTGTGGCGCATCCGCGACCTGGCACTGGTGGCGCAGAGCAGTGGCGAGCCGATTGCATCGGGCGCCGCGCGGCAGTGGAAGTTCGGCCTGGCCTTCTTCGTGCTGGCGCTGCTTTGTGTGATCGCCATCCTGGTGCTGATGATCAGCAAGCCGGTGTGATGCCCACCGCGTGAACCTCTACCTGCTGCTCAAGACCCTGCACATCCTGTCTTCCACGCTGCTGTTCGGCACCGGGCTGGGCTCGGCCTACTACAGCTGGCGGGCCTGGCGCAGCGGCAACCTGGAAGCCATCCGCATCACCTTCCGCCATCTGGTCACCGCCGACTGGCTGTTCATCGCCACCACGGCGGTGTTCCAGCCGCTGAGCGGCATCGCCATGGCACATATGGCCGGCTGGCCGCTGGATTCGGGCTGGCTGTTGTGGAGCCTGGCGCTCTACGTGTTCGCCGGTGTCTGCTGGCTGCCGGTGGTGTGGCTGCAGATTCGCGTGCGCGACATGGCCGAGGCGGCGCACCGGGATGGTGCGGCGCTGCCGCCCAGGGCCTTCCTCTATATGCGCTGGTGGTTCGCCCTGGGCTGGCCGGCGTTCCTGGCCTTCCTGGCGATCTTCTACCTGATGGTCAACAAGGGCTTCTGAGCCCTCAGCTCGGGTTGGTGGGCCCTCAGCGCAGGTTGACGAGCGCTCAGCCGCGCAGGCTGATCACCGGCCAGCCGCGCTCGGTGGCGGTGGCGCGCAGGGTGTCGTCGGGGTCGACGGCTACCGGGTTGGCCACCAGTTCCAGCAGCGGCAGGTCGTTGCGCGAGTCGCTGTAGAAATAGGCGTCGTCCAGCTTCAGGCCGGTCTCTTCAAGCCAGCGGTTGAGGCGGGTCACCTTGCCGCCCTGGAAGCAGGGCACGTCGAAGGTGCGGCCGGTGTAGAGGCCATCGAGCATTTCGCACTCGGTGGCGATCAGGGTTTCCACGCCCAGGCGCGCGGCAATCGGGCCGGTGACGAAGCGGTTGGTGGCGGTGATGATCACCAGCTTGTCGCCCGCAGCGCGGTGCTCGGCCAGCAGGGCCTCGCCCTTGGCCAGGACGATGGGCTCGATCACCTCCTGCATGAACTGGCGGTGCCAGGTGTCCAGCTGGTCCAGGCTGTTGCGGCCCAGGATCGCCTGGGTGAAGGCCTGGTAGGCGAACACGTCGAGGGTGCCGGCCATGTAGTCGGCATAGAAGGCATCGTTGCGTGCCTGGTACTCGCCGGCGTCCACCAGAGCGCGCTGGCACAGCCATTCGCCCCAGCTGTGGTCGCTGTCGCCGGCCAGAAGGGTGTTGTCGAGATCGAAGAGAGCCAGTCGCACGATGGATTACCGCCAGTTGCCAATACGGAAAAGTCGCCTAGAGTAACGGCTTTTGCCCACCCGGCACAGGACGCCGCAGCCCGCGTTGCCGCTGTCACAAGCTTTGTGGAACAATGCGGGCACACGCGATTTCGAGGATGTACCGCCGTGATCGATCCCGATGGTTTTCGCCCCAATGTCGGCATCATCCTTTGCAACGATGTCGGACAGGTACTGTGGGCACGGCGCATCAACCAGGAAGCCTGGCAATTTCCCCAGGGCGGCATCAACGCTCGAGAAACCCCTGAGGAAGCGCTGTACCGCGAACTGAACGAAGAAGTCGGCCTGGAAGAGCAGGACGTCAAGATCCTTGCCTGTACCCGGGGCTGGCTGCGTTACCGCCTGCCGCAACGCCTGGTGCGCACCAACAGCCAGCCGCTGTGCATCGGGCAGAAACAGAAGTGGTTCCTTCTGCGCCTGACCGGCGAGGAAAGCCGGGTGCGCATGGATGTCACCGGCAAGCCCGAATTCGACGGCTGGAAATGGGTGAGCTACTGGTACCCGCTGGGCCAGGTCGTGACCTTCAAGCGCGAGGTCTACCGCCGGGCTCTGAAGGAATTGGCACCGCGCCTGCTGGCGCGCGACTAGCACGAAGTTCAAGGAGTTAGACCCCCACGCCATGCTCAACACGCTGCGTAAGATCGTCCAGGAAGTGAACTCCGCCAAGGACCTCAAGGCGGCGCTGGGCATCATCGTGCTGCGGGTCAAGGAGGCCATGGGCAGCCAGGTGTGCTCGGTCTACCTGCTCGACCCGGAGAGCAACCGCTTCGTGCTGATGGCCACCGAGGGCCTGAACAAGCGCTCCATCGGCAAGGTCAGCATGGCGCCCAACGAGGGCCTGGTCGGCCTGGTCGGCACCCGCGAAGAGCCGCTGAACCTCGAGAACGCCTCCGAACACCCCCGTTACCGCTACTTCGCCGAGACCGGCGAGGAACGCTACGCCTCCTTCCTTGGCGCGCCGATCATCCACCACCGTCGGGTGATGGGTGTTCTGGTTGTGCAGCAGAAGGAAAAGCGCCAGTTCGACGAAGGCGAGGAAGCCTTCCTCGTCACCATGAGCGCGCAACTCGCCGGCGTAATCGCCCACGCCGAGGCCACCGGCTCGATCCGCGGCCTGGGCAAGATGGGCAAGGGCATCAGCGAAGCCAAGTTCGTCGGCGTTCCTGGCGCCCCCGGCGTGGCCGTGGGCAAGGCCGTGGTGGTGCTGCCGCCGGCTGATCTCGAAGTCGTCCCGGACAAACCCATCGATGACGTCGAGGCCGAGGTCGAGCGCTTCAAGCAGGCGCTGGAATCGGTTCGCGAGGACATGCGCAACCTCTCCAGCAAGCTGGCTACCCAGCTGCGCAAGGAAGAGCGGGCGCTGTTCGACGTCTACCTGATGATGCTCGATGACGCCTCCATCGGCCTTGAGGTCAAGCGCATCATCCGCACCGGCCAGTGGGCACAGGGCGCCCTGCGCCAGGTGGTCATGGAGCACGTGCAGCGCTTCGAGCTGATGGACGACGCCTACCTGCGCGAGCGTGCATCGGACGTCAAGGACATCGGCCGGCGCATCCTGGCGTACCTCCAGGAAGAGCGTAAGCAGTCGCTGACCTACCCCGACCAGACCATCATCGTCAGCGAGGAGCTGTCGCCGGCCATGCTCGGCGAAGTGCCCGAAGGCAAGCTGGTGGGCCTGATCTCGGTGCTCGGCTCGGGCAACTCCCACGTCGCCATCCTCGCCCGCGCCATGGGCATCCCGACCGTCATGGGCGCGGTCGACCTGCCGTATTCCAAGGTCGACGGCATCGACCTGATCGTCGACGGCTACCACGGCGAGATCTACACCAACCCGTCGCCGCAGCTGGTCAAGCAGTACGGCGAAGTGGTCGCCGAAGAGAAGGAACTGAGCAAGGGCCTGGCCGCGCTGCGCGAGCTGCCCTGCGAGACGCTGGACGGCCATCGCATGCCGCTGTGGGTCAACACCGGCCTGCTGGCGGACGTCGCGCGCGCCCAGGAGCGCGGTGCCGAAGGGGTCGGCCTGTACCGCACCGAAGTGCCGTTCATGATCAACGACCGCTTCCCCAGCGAGAAGGAGCAGCTCGCCATCTACCGCGAGCAGCTCTCCGCCTTCCACCCGCTGCCGGTGACCATGCGCACCCTGGACATCGGCGGCGACAAGGCGCTGTCCTACTTCCCGATCAAGGAAGACAACCCCTTCCTCGGCTGGCGCGGCATCCGCGTCACCCTCGACCACCCGGAAATCTTCCTGGTGCAGACCCGCGCCATGCTCAAGGCCAGTGAAGGCCTGGACAACCTGCGCATCCTGCTGCCGATGATCTCCGGCACTCACGAGCTGGAAGAGGCGCTGCACCTGATCCACCGCGCCTGGGGCGAAGTGCGCGACGAAGGCGTCGACATCCCCATGCCGCCGATCGGCATGATGGTGGAGATCCCCGCGGCCGTGTACCAGACCCGCGAACTGGCGCGCCAGGTGGACTTCCTCTCGGTCGGCTCCAACGACCTGACCCAGTACCTGCTGGCCGTGGACCGCAACAACCCGCGTGTCGCCGACCTCTACGACTACCTGCACCCGGCGGTGTTGCAGGCGCTGAAGAAGGTGGTCGATGACTCCCACGCCGAAGGCAAGCCGGTGAGCATCTGCGGCGAGATGGCCGGTGACCCGGCCGCTGCCGTGCTGCTGATGGCCATGGGCTTCGACTCCCTGTCGATGAACGCCACGAACTTGCCCAAGGTTAAATGGCTGTTGCGCCAGATGACCCTGTCCAGGGCTCGCGAACTGCTCAGCCAACTGATGACCTTCGACAATCCGCAGGTTATCCACAGCTCGCTGCACCTGGCCCTGCGCAACCTGGGACTGGGCCGTGTGATCAACCCGGCCGCGACCATCCAGGCCTGACGCGGCGACAGCTCTTTGTGAAAGCCGCCTGCGGAACCGTGCATGACCGCAGGGCAGATGAAGTAACAGGGCCGGATCACCGGCCAGGACGCAGCTTATGGAAGAGCTCGACCAGCCGCCTTGCACGGACACCGGCGCCAGCGCCCGCACCCTGCGCTATGCCCTGAGCATCGTCAGCGATGGCATCTGGGACTGGGACATCCGCAGCAACCATGTCACTCGCAGTCCGGGCTGGTACGCCATGCTCGGCTATGACCCCGACAGCCTCCCGGAAAACGTCGCCACCTGGCACGAGATCATCCATCCCGAGGACTTCTCCCGCGTGATGTTCGCGTTCGATGCCTATGTGCAGGGGCGCAGCGGCGTCTACCGCGAGGAGTACCGCTGCCGCTGCCTGGACGGAAACTACCTGTGGGTCAGCGATCACGGGCGCTTCTTCGAGTTCGACGACGAGGGCAAGCCGACGCGGATGATCGGCGCGCACCGCAACATCCACGAGCGCAAGCTCGCGGAGCTGGAGCTGCAGGAGAAGAACCACGAACTGCACCAGCTCAACCTGAGTTTGGAATACCTGGTGCTGCAGCGCACCGAAGCCTTGCGCCAGGCCAACCAGGCGCTGGCCGAACAGGCCGCCGTCGCCCTGCGCCTCTCCGAGATCGACCCGCTGACACAGATCGCCAACCGCCGGCGTTTCGAGCAGCAGTTGCACGCCGAATGGCAGCGTCTGCAGCGCCACGGCCACGGCTGCTCGCTGATGATGTTCGACCTCGACCACTTCAAGCGCATCAACGACAGCCTTGGTCACCCGGCCGGCGACCGCGTGCTGGTGGCGGTGGCCGAAGTGGTGCGGCGGCGTCTGCGCGAGGAGGACTGCTTCGCCCGCTGGGGCGGCGAGGAATTCATCGTGCTGCTGCCGGAAACCACCTGCGAAGCGGCGCGCGAACTGGCCGAGCGGCTGCGCATGAGCCTGCGCCGGGCCGATATCTCACTGCCGACCCAGCTCACCGCCAGCTTCTCGGTGACGGCGATGCAGCCCGGCGAGGACCTGTCGGTGATGCTGCGTCGCCTGGACGAAGGGCTCTACCGCGCCAAGGCCCAGCGCGACTGCATCGTCACCTGCTAGAGAGCCAGGGCCACTTCACCCAGACGAGCTCCGCTAGGGCCGAAGCTGTGCTCCAGCAGCTCGCGGCGGCCGTCCGCGTGGACGATAAGCGCGGTGCTGGCGCGGGTGCCGTAGGTCGGGCTGGCGATGAATACGCTGGAGAGCAGGCGCTCCGTGGCCAGGCCGACGCCGGTTTCCGGCAGTTCGGCATCGGCGGGCTGGCGGTTGTCGCGCAGCAGGGCGACGAGTGAGCGGGTGTCGGGTGCGTCCAGTACCGCCTCCAGCCCTTGGCGGGCGCTGAGCAGCTTCGGCCAGGGCGTATTCAGCGCAGCGTTGGAGAGGCCGTGTACACCCGGCGCCACCGCCACCGGCGGGCCGACGCGGGGATTGAAGTAGCAGAGCTGCGCACTGTCGCCCACCAGCAGGTTGAAGCCGCTGTAATCCGTCGCGCGCCGTGCGACCTGCTGCAGGTACTCCAGCGGTGCCTGCCGGCCCTGCAGGAAGGCCGCCACCAGCTCGCCACGGGAGCGCGGGCCCAGTGGCTGGCCAGGATCGCGCACGTTGGTCAGGGCGGCGAAGCGGCCGTCCGGCGCCACGCCCAGCCAGGTACCGCCGGCCTCCAGGTCGCGGCCGGCATAGACGCCGGGGTATTCCTCCCAGGCCGCCAGCGGCAGGGTCGGGCGGGCGTAGAACTCATCGCGGTTGGCCGCGACGATCAGGGGCGTGGCGTGGCCGGGACGCCAGGCGAAGACGATCAGGCACATGGGTCGAACTCCGTGGTGTCCCGGCAGTCTATCAACATCCGCCGATGTCCCGGAGTGGCTGGAGCGCCCGGGAGCCTTCGGCTACCATGCCCGCTTTGTTGCCCGAGGTTGCCCATGGAGTTCGTGCTCTACCTGGTGCTTGGCGCCTGCGCTGGCGTGCTCGCCGGCCTGTTCGGCGTCGGCGGCGGGTTGATCATCGTCCCGGCCCTGGTGTTCAGCTTCGGTGCCCACGGTTTCTCGCCCGACGTGCTGACCCAGATGGCGGTCGGCACTTCTCTGGCGACCATCGTCTTCACCTCGATCAACTCGATCATCGAACACCATCGCCGTGGCGCGGTGCGCTGGCCGGTGTTCGGCTGGATGACGGTCGGCATCCTGGTCGGCAGCGCGCTGGGGGCGATCACCGCGTCGAAGATCCAGGGCCCGGTGCTGCAGAAGATCATCGGTACCTTCGCCATCCTGGTGTCGATCCAGATGGCACTGGGCCTGCAGCCCAAGGGCGCGCGCGACCTGCCGGGGCGCTTCGGCCTGGGCGTGGCCGGCGGCGTGGTGGGCTGGGCTTCGGCGATTTTCGGCATCGGCGGCGGCTCGCTGACCGTGCCTTTCCTGACCTGGCGTGGCGTCTCCATGCAACAGGCGGTTGCGACTTCCTCGGCGTGCGGCCTGCCGATCGCCATCGCCGGCGCGATATCCTTCATCGCTGTCGGCTGGCACAACGACAAGCTGCCGGAGATGAGCCTGGGCTTCGTCTACCTCCCGGCGCTGGTGGGTATTGCCCTCACCAGCATGTTCTTCGCCCGCATCGGGGCTCGGCTGGCGCATCGCCTGCCACCCCTGGTGCTCAAGCGTTTGTTCGCCCTGCTGCTGTTCAGCGTGGGCTTGAGTTTCCTGATCTGAGTTCCTGCTAGGAGAAGCGGATGCTGCCTTATCCACAGATCGACCCGGTTGCCGTAGCGCTCGGGCCGCTGAAAATCCACTGGTACGGCCTGATGTACCTGATCGGCATCGGCGGCGCCTGGCTGCTGGCGTCGCGCAAGCTGAAGGATTTCGATCCGACCTGGACCAAGGAGAAACTCTCCGACCTGGTCTTCTGGGTCGCGTGCGGCGTGGTCCTGGGCGGTCGCCTGGGCTACGTGCTGTTCTACAACCTGGACGAGTACATCGCCAACCCGACGCTGATCTTCGAGGTGTGGAAGGGCGGCATGTCGTTCCACGGCGGGTTGATCGGCGTGATGCTGGCCACCTGGTGGTTCGGCAAGCGCAACAACAAGAGCTTCTTCCAGCTGATGGACCTGATCGCGCCGCTGGTGCCGATCGGCCTGGGCGCCGGGCGTATCGGCAACTTCATCAACGGCGAGCTGTGGGGCAAGGTGACCGACGTGCCCTGGGCGATGATCTTCCCCACCGGCGGCCCGGAACCGCGCCACCCCTCGCAGCTGTACCAGTTCGCGCTGGAAGGCGTGGCGCTGTTCGTCGTGCTCTGGCTGTTCACCCGCAAGCCGCGCCCGACCGCCTCGGTGTCCGGCCTGTTCGTGCTGTGCTACGGCATCTTCCGCTTCATCGTCGAGTTCGTCCGCGTTCCGGATGCCCAGCTGGGCTACCTGGCGTGGGGCTGGCTGACCATGGGCCAGGTGCTGTGCGTGCCGATGGTCCTGGGCGGCATCGCGCTGATGGTTTGGGCCTACCGCCGCGCCCCCGCGCAGCCGGCCGCGAGCTGAGTTTCGCCTGAATGAAAAAGCCCGCCGATTGGCGGGCTTTTTCGTTGAGGTCAGCTTAGGGTGCTGCTCCCTCTATGTAGGATGGTGTGGAGCGAAGCGATACCCATCAATTTGCTTATCGGTTCTGCCGATGGGTATCGCAAGCTCCACCCATCCTACATTCGTGCTCGCGAACCGAACTCCCCTGCGGGGGCGGGCTCGCGAGCAATAACGATGGCGTCGCCCCTCGCTCCTACAGGATGGGCTCGACGAGCAGCAGCACACCGTCCTGCCCGGTCACGCGCACCTGCGCGCCAGCGGGCAGGTCAGGCCCGCTGACCAGCCAGACGCTGTCACCGACGCGGATCTTGCCGCGCCCGCCGACGATGGCGTCATGCAGGGCGAACTGCCGGCCGACCAGCTCGCTGCCGCGACGGTTGAGGCTGGAGGGCACGGCCTGGCGCTTGTTGAGGCGCTGATGGTTCCACCAGTAGAGCGCGGTGAGGATCGCCAGCACGCCGAAGGCCAGGCACTGCCAGACCCAGTCCAGCCCCGGCAGCAGGAACGACAGCACGCCGGTCAGCGCCGCGGCGATGCCGACCCACAGCAGGTAGCCGCCGGCACCGAAGATTTCCAGGATCAGCAGGACAATGCCCAGGCCCAGCCAGTCCCAGAAACCGAGGTTCTGGAGAAAGGCAGCCATCAGCTACGGCCCTTGGTTTCGCCGAAGGTGGCCTTGACGATCTCGCCGATGCCGCCGACCGCGCCGATCACCTGGCTGGCTTCCAGCGGCATCAGCACGATCTTGCTGTTGTTGGAGCTGGCCAGCTGGCCAAGGGCGTCGACGTACTTCTGTGCGACGAAGTAGTTGATCGCCTGCACGTTGCCGCTGGCGATGGCTTCGGAGACCACCTGGGTCGCCTTGGCCTCGGCCTCGGCCTGGCGCTCGCGCGCTTCGGACTCGAGGAAGGCCGACTGGCGCAGGCCCTCGGCCTCGAGGATCTGTGCCTGCTTCTTGCCCTCGGCGGTGAGGATTTCCGCGGCGCGGCGGCCTTCGGCTTCAAGGATCTGCGCGCGCTTCAAGCGCTCGGCCTTCATCTGGCTGGCCATGGCTTCCACCAGGTCGGCCGGCGGGCTGATGTCCTTGATCTCGATACGGGTGACCTTCAGGCCCCAGGGTGCGGTGGCCTCGTCGACGGTGCGCAGCAGGCGCTCGTTGATCGCGTCGCGCTGGCTGAGCATGTGGTCCAGCTCCATGGAGCCGAGCACGGTGCGGATGTTGGTCATCACCAGGTTGCGCACGGCGTTTTCCAGCCCGCTGACTTCATAGGCCGCCTGCGCCGCGTCGACCACCTGGAAGAAGCACACGGCGTCGATCTGCACGATGGCGTTGTCGGCGCTGATGGCCTCCTGCGGCGGCACGTCGAGCACGCGCTCCATCATGTTGATCTTCTGGCCGACGCGGTCCACCACCGGAATGATGATACTCAGGCCCGGCTTCAGGGTGACGGTGTAGCGGCCGAAGCGCTCGATGGTCCATTCGAAGCCCTGGGGCACGACCTTGAACCCCATGAGGACGATGACGATGGCGAGGATGACGAACAGCAGGGCGACACTGCCGATTTCCATGCAAAGGACTCCTTGTCTGGCTTGGATGAAGAGGGTCGAGTGTAACCGAACCGGTGTACCGGGCAGGCATGCAGGAAATTCCAGCAGGCGCCTGCGGAGTTTTCCTCAGGCGCCTGACCGGCGGCCTACTTCTGCTCGCTTTGCGGTGTGACCCGCATGACTTCCTCGATGGTCGTCAGGCCGGCGGCCACCTTCTGCGCACCGGACAGCCGCAGGCTGCGCATGCCTTCCTTGAAGGCCTGGCGGCGCAGCGGGATGAGGTCGGTGTCGGCGGTGATCAGCTCTTTCAGCGATTCGCTCAGCAGCATGATCTCATACACGCCGGCGCGCCCGCGGTAGCCGGTATCGCGGCACTCCAGGCAGCCGACGGCCTGGTGCGCGCCGGTGGGCAGCGGGGCGTTCCACGGGCGGGTGACTTCCTGCCAGTCCTCCTCGTGCAGCTCCATCGGCGCCTTGCAGTGCGGGCAGAGGGTACGCACCAGGCGCTGGGCCATGACGCCGAGCACGGTGGCGCGGATCAGGTAGTAGGGCACGCCCAGTTCGAGCAGGCGGGTGATGGCGGTGGGTGAGTCGTTGGTGTGCAGGGTGGAGAGCACCAGGTGGCCGGTGAGCGCCGCCTGGATCGCCATTTCGGCGGTCTCCAGGTCGCGGATTTCGCCGACCATGATGATGTCCGGGTCCTGACGCAGCAGGGCACGCACGCCGCTGGCGAAGGTCAGGTCGATGTTGTGCTGCACCTGCATCTGGTTGAACGAGGGCTCGATCATCTCGATCGGGTCCTCGATGGTGCAGAGGTTCACTTCATCCGTGGCAAGCTGCTTGAGCGTGGTGTAGAGCGTGGTGGTCTTGCCCGAACCGGTGGGGCCGGTGACCAGGATGATGCCGTTGGGCTGGCTGGTCATGCTCTCCCAGCGGCGCAGGTCGTCGGGGGAGAAGCCGAGCTGGTCGAAGGACTTGAGCAGTACCTCGGGGTCGAAGATCCGCATCACCATCTTCTCGCCGAAGGCCGTGGGCAGGGTCGACAGGCGCAGCTCCACTTCGGCGCCATCCGGGGTCTTGGTCTTCACCCGGCCGTCTTGTGGCTTGCGCTTCTCGGCGACGTTCATCCGGCCCAGGGACTTCAGGCGGCTGACCACCGCCATGCTGACCTGTGGCGGGAACTGGTAGACGTTGTGCAGCACGCCGTCGATGCGGAAGCGCACGGTGCCCTGCTCGCGGCGCGGCTCGATGTGGATATCGCTGGCGCGCTGCTGGAAGGCGTACTGGAACAGCCAGTCGACGATGGTGACGATGTGCGCATCGTTGGCATCGGGCTCCTGGTCGTTGGCGCCCAGGTTGAGCAGTTGCTCGAAGTTGCCGATGCCGCTGATCTTCTGGTCTTGCGAGCTGGCGCCGGTCACCGATTTGGCGAGGCGGTAGAACTCCACCGTGAAGCGCTGGATATCCACCGGGTTGGCGACTACGCGCCTGATCGGGCGCTTGAGCACGTGGGTGAGGTTGCTCTCCCAGGCGTGCACGAACGGCTGCGCACTGGCGATGGTGACTTCATCCGGCGCCACCGCGACCGCGAGGATCTGGTGGCGCTGGGCGAAGGCGTAGGACATCAGCGGGGTGACGGCGGCGACGTCGATCTTCAGCGGGTCGATGCGCAGGTAGGGCTGCCCGGAAAAGTCCGCCAGCCACCTCACCAGGGTGTCCAGGTCCAGCTTGTGCCCGGGCCGCTGGCGGTCCGCGACCTGCTGCGCGGCGAGGAACTCCAGCGGGTGCTGCTGGTTCTTCACGGCACTGCGGCGGATCGCCAGGCACTGCTCGGCGTCATCCTGGGCGACGCGGCCCTGGGTGACCAGCTCGCGCAGGATGTCGCCCAGGTCGAGCGGACGGTCCTGGGCGGATGGGGCAAAGACGGACATGCGGACTCCCTACTTCCAGTGGCGGGTCACAGGCCCGCAGCAATGCCGGGCCAGCTTATTTCAAAAGCGCCTTCCACGGCTTGAGGGTCAGCACAGTATGGGCCTGGGCCGCGAGGGCATCCAGGCGCCCCTCGGCGTCGGGAGTGACGAGCAGCTCCTGCAGCTTGGCCAGTTCGCCGTACAGGCGGTCGGTTTCCGGCAGCTCCAGCACGCTGCGCGCCAGGCGCAGCCAGACCAGCATGCGTTGCAGGCGCGGCAGTTGGTCGGCGAGCACTTCGGGCAGTTGCTGGGCGCGTTGCAGCGGCATGGCCTGGGCCTCTTCGGCCAGGGTGCGCTGCAGCCACTTGCCGACGGCGGAACCGCCCAGGCGGTTGGCGCGTTCGTTGCGCTCGGTGGCCCAGCCCTTGCCCAGCAGCCAGCGCGAGGTGCTCAGGGAGAACTGACCCCAGCGCAGGTTGGCCAGTTCCTCGCGGAAGGCGGCCGGCATCTGCTGGCGCACGGCGTCGTCGTGGCGACCCTGTTCGATGCGCGGCTGCCAGTCGGCGATCAGCGCGTCGAGGGCAGCACGCAGCTCGCGGGTGCTGGCGCGCGGCACGGCCTGGCCGAGGCTGCCGAGCAGGGCGCGCAGGTCGACCAGTTGCTGCAGCCAGCTTTCCAGCAGGCTCCAGTGGCCGTTGAAGCGGTATTGCTCGGCGAGGCGCTGGCTGCTGCCCAGCAGCGACCAGGACAGCGCGGCGAAGGCGCCGTCCAGCGGGGTTTCATGCAGCAGCTTCTGGGTGTCGGGCTGAATGCTGTAGCTGGCCGGGTCGAACAGGCGGTAGCCGCGCTCGGCCTTGCTGATGTCGCAGGGCATCAGCGCCAGGTCCGCGGCCAGTTCGATGGCCAGTTCCAGCAGCGCCTCGGGCTCGCCCTGGCGCAGTTCCAGTTCCAGCTCGCAGATTTCCTCTTCCTGCTTGCCGGCGATGACCTTGCCCAGGTCCAGCGCGGCCTCGATCACCACCTTGGCCTTGCCGCGGCCCCAGGCGATCTCGGCGCGCTGGCGGGTGAAGTCGGTGCTGAAGATCGGCTTCATGCTCTTCTTGTCCAGGTCGGCGAGGGCGGCCGGCCAGCACTGGTCGTCGAGTTTCTTCAGGTCGAGCTTGTTCTTCTCCAGGTACCAGTCCCATTCGTTGCGCTCGGACAAGCCGGCCACGCTCTGGCCGCGGGTCTTCAGGGTCTGGATGAACTGCTCGCCATCCTTGCGCATGCGCAGCGCCACGCGGGCGCGGGCCAGGTCGCGGCCGGGGGTGTCGTAATACTGGTTGAACAGCTCGCGGGGCTCCCAGCCGGATTTGTTGCGCTTCTTCAGCGCCGGGTGATCGCGCAGGGCTTCGAGGGTCTCGCGGCTGACGCGCAATTTGATTTCGGTTTCTTTCTGCATGGCGGGGGTCCGGTTCAGAGCGGACGCGTCCGGATTCCCGGCCTCTTGTAGCAAGGACGGAACGACGGGCGCGAAAAAGACTTCAAAGTCATGCAGTTTACAGGACTTCAGCGTTCCTGCCGGGCGCCGCGAGGTTTTACCGCACCGCCGCATGGTCCATAGTGGAGTCCATCTTCTGGAGAAAGCCATGCCGTTGCCGCCGCTCAAACAACGCTTCGCCGAGCTGATCTCAATCCCCTCGGTCAGCTGCACCCAGCCCGCGCTGGACCAGTCCAACCGCCCGGTGGTCGAGTTGCTGGGCAACTGGCTGGTGGACCTGGGCTTCGCCTGCGAGCTGCAGCCGGTGTCGCCGGGCAAGTTCAACCTGGTCGCTACCCTGGGCAGTGGCCCCGGCGGCCTGGTGCTGGCCGGGCACACCGATACCGTGCCCTACGACGAGGCCCTGTGGAAAAGCGACCCGCTGGGCCTGGACGAACGCGACGGGCGCTGGTTCGGCCTGGGCTCCTGCGACATGAAGGGCTTCTTCGCCCTGGCCATCGAAGCGCTGCTGCCATTGCTCGATCAGCCGTTCAAACAGCCGCTGATCATCCTTGCCACCTGCGACGAGGAAAGCTCCATGGCCGGCGCCCGTGCGCTGGCCGAGGCCGGGCGGCCGCTGGGCCGTGCGGCGGTGATCGGCGAGCCGACCAACCTCAAGCCGATCCGCCTGCACAAGGGCGTGATGATGGAGCGCATCGACATCCTCGGGCAGAGCGGCCACTCCTCCGACCCGAGCCTGGGGCGCAGTGCGCTGGAGGCGATGCAGGCGGTGATGGGCGAATTGCAGGGCCTGCGCAACCAGTGGCAGCAGGAGTTCAGCAACCCGCAGTTCAGCGTGCCGCAGCCGACCCTCAACCTGGGCTGCATCCACGGCGGCGACAACCCCAACCGCATCTGCGGCCAATGTGCGCTGGAGTTCGACCTGCGCCCGCTGCCCGGCATGCAGCCCGAAGCCCTGCGCCAGGCCATCCGTGAGCGGCTCAAGCCGGTCGCCGAGCGCCATGCGGTGAAGATCGACTACGCTCCGCTGTTCCCCGCCGTGCCACCCTTCGAGGAGCCGGCACAGAGCGAGCTGGTGCGGCTGGCCGAAAGTCTGACCGGGCACACGGCACAAGCGGTAGCCTTTGGCACCGAAGCACCGTATCTTCAGCAGCTCGGCTGCCAGACCCTGGTGCTGGGCCCCGGCGACATCGCCTGCGCCCACCAGCCGGACGAACACCTCGAGCTCGACCGCATCGAGCCATGCGTGGAACTGCTGCGCGGCCTGATCCGTCACTACTGTTTATGAAAGGCAGTCGCTGAAGAGCAGTCCGCAACAACTGTCGATGAAGAGTTGCCTGTAGAGCGCCCCGGTAACGGGCCCAACCTATCCAAGAGGAGAAACCTGTCGATGTGCATGCGACGACGATAACCGCGCCGCCCTGGCCGAACTCCGGCCACATCCGACAGATTTCCGCCCACTCGAACGACAGGCTTTTCAAGCAATGCACGACTACGTCAACTGGCTGCGCCACGCCTCGCCCTATATCAATTCGCACCGGGATTGCACCTTTGTGGTGATGCTCCCCGGCGAGGGCGTCGAAGACCCCAATTTCGGCAATATCGTCCACGACCTGGTGCTGCTGCACAGCCTCGGCGTGCGCCTGGTGCTGGTGCATGGCTCGCGCCCGCAGATCGAGGCGCGCCTGGCTTCCCACGGGCTGGCGCCGCGCTTCCACCGTGGCCTGCGGGTCACCGATGCGCCGACCCTGGACTGTGTGATCGACGCCGTCGGCAGCCTGCGCATCTCCATCGAAGCGCGCCTGTCCATGGACATGGCCGCCTCGCCGATGCAGGGCTCGCGCCTGCGCGTGACCGCCGGCAACTTCGTCACCGCGCGGCCGATCGGCGTGGTCGACGGCATCGACTATCACCACACCGGCGAAGTGCGGCGGATCGACCGCAAGGGCATCAACCGCCAGCTCGACGAGCGCAGCATCGTGCTGCTCTCGCCGCTGGGCTATTCGCCCACCGGGGAAATCTTCAACCTCGCCTGCGAAGACGTGGCCATGCGCGCGGCCATCGACCTGGGCGCAGACAAGCTGATCCTCTATGGAGCCGAGCGCGGCCTGATGGACGATGCCGGCAAGCTGGTGCGCGAGCTGCGCCCGCAGCAGGTGCCGGCGCACCTGGAGCGCCTCGGTGCGAGCTACCAGGGTGAGCTGCTGGATGCTGCTGCCCAGGCCTGTCGCGCGGGCGTGCGCCGCAGCCATATCGTCAGCTACACCGAAGACGGTTCGCTGCTCAGCGAGCTCTTCACCCGCACCGGCAACGGCACCCTGGTCGCTCAGGAGCAGTTCGAGCAACTGCGCGAAGCGGGCATCGAGGACGTTGGCGGACTGCTGGAGCTGATTCGTCCGCTGGAAGAGCAGGGCATCCTGGTGCGCCGTTCCCGCGAGGTGCTGGAACGCGAGATCGAGCAGTTCAGTATCGTCGAACGCGAAGGACTGATCATCGCCTGCGCGGCGCTCTATCCCATCGCCGATTCGGATTCCGGCGAGCTGGCATGCCTGGCGGTGAACCCGGAGTACCGCCACGGCGGACGCGGCGATGACCTGCTGGAGCGCATCGAGCAGCGCGCGCGCAACCTCGGCCTGAAGACCCTCTACGTCCTCACCACGCGGACTGCCCACTGGTTCCGCGAGCGCGGCTTCCAGCCCAGCAGCGTGGAGCGCCTGCCGGCGGCGCGAGCGTCGCTGTACAACTACCAGCGCAACTCCCAGGTATTCGAGAAGACCCTCTGATCAGGTTTTCGCCTGTTGCCTCAGCGAATACCTGATCTGCACCTTCAGCGGTAGCGCCTTGCACGGCGCTGCCTGGGTTCGGAGCTGGCGCAGGCGCTCGCTGCCATCGAGCCAGCCGGCTTCCCAGCTGGCGGCCAGGACATCATGGTCAGGCCGACGGGGCCGGCGTTCGAGCAGTGCTTCCAGATAGCCTTGCTGGTAGGCGGTCTCCAGCTGGTGGAGGGTCCAGAGGGATGAAGGGGAACTCATGGAGCGCTTTCCTGAGAAGGCTTGCGCGGATCGCGCCGGTCGTGCCGGTCGCGATCCGCAGGGAGGGGGATTTTCTCCCCGCCCTCTGAGGATGCCGATCAGAACTCTATGAGCTGTGTGTCAGCGATTTCCTGCTCTATCAGACGCTGATCAGACCCAGGATGCTCGCCTGGTAGGCGGCGACGAAGGTGTCGAAATCGCCTTCGGGCTGTTTCTCCAGCTCCGCCTGTTCGGCCAGGGATTGGCTGGCCATGCCTTCGAAGCGCTCCTGCTCTTGCGTCGGCAGGGGTTCGCTCTGCAGCGTTTCGGCGTGCTGGCGGCTGTAGCGCAGGGCGAAGGCTTCGAAGCTCTCGCCACGTTCACGCATCTCCGCCAGGACCTTCGCCGATGGCGTCAGGTCGGCGTCGGCGACCTTGGCGCGCTGCTCGGCCAGGCTCTGCGCGTGCAGGCTGCTGCCGTTGGCACGGTCGAGCAGATCGATGATCGGCGCGATGGCGTCGAGCAGGGCGCCCGCCCACTCCTTCATTTCCACCGGCTGGCCGCCGCGCTCCAGCTTCAGGCCCGGGCGACGACCTTCCTTGACCACCTTGAGGAAATTGCTGGTGGCCGAGCCGCACTCGCAACCGCCCAGCGGCGGGCTGTCGGACAGCGCGCAGTAGAGCAGGAAGGCGTCGAGGAAGCGGGCTTCGGTGACGTCGATGCCCAGCGGCAGGAAGGGGTTGATGTCCAGGCAGCGCGCCTCGACGTACTGCACGCCACGGGCCATCAGCGCCTGGATCGGGCGCTCGCCGGTGTAGGTGACGCGTTTCGGGCGGATGCTCGAGTAGTACTCGTTCTCGATCTGCAGGATGTTGGTGTTCAGCTGAACCCATTCGCCATCGACCTTGGTGCCGACCTTCTCGTACGGCGCATACGGCGTGCTGACTGCGCGGCGCAGGCTGTCGATGTAGCTGTCCAGATCGTTGTAGCAGGGCGTCAGGCCGGCCTGGGCGTTGTTCTGGTAGCCCAGGTCGCTCATGCGCAGGCTGGTGGCGTAGGGCAGGTAGAGGGTGTGCTCGTCGAAGGCTTCCAGGCCGTGCGGACGGCCACGCAGGAAGCCGGCGTCCAGGGCCGGCGATGCGCCGAACAGGTACATCAGCAGCCAGCTGTAGCGGCGGAAGTTGCGGATCATCGCGATGTAGCGGTGCGACTGGAAGTCCCGCGCGCTCTTCTCGCTGCCTTCTTCCTCGCGCAGCAGCTCCCAGATGCCCTCGGGCAGGGAGAAGTTGTAGTGGATGCCGGCGATGCACTGCATGGTCTTGCCGTAGCGCAGGGCCAGGCCCTTGCGGTAGACGTATTTCAGGCGGCCGATGTGCGAGCTGCCATAGCGGGCGATCGGGATGGTCTCTTCATCCGGCAGCTCGCAGGGCATGGACGGGCTCCACAGGTATTCGCCGTCGAGCTTGCCGCTGGCGAAGCGGTGGATGTCACCCAGCTCGTCCAGGGTCTTCTCGACGCTGGTGGACGTCGAGGTGATGAACTCCAGCAGCGACTCGGAGTAGTCCGTGGTGATCTGCGGGTTGGTCAGCGCCGAGCCCAGGGCACGCGGGTGCGGGGTCAGGGCGAGCTTGCCGCGTTCATCGACGCGCAGGCATTCGCGCTCGATACCGTGCAGGCACTGGGTGAGCAGGGACAGGTTGGCGGCATCGCCAAGCAGGGCCAGGCGGCGGGAGAGTTGGTCGCTCAAGTTGGAAGTCCTTCACACGGCAATCGCCCCACTATGGGGGTGGACTGGGCGGTCTACAAGGGGAGAACACAACCGGCGTGGTCGCCTGGCTTGGGGAGACGCCGCGCCGACGCCCGCCTTTCGCGGGCTCCGGACTACAGCATAGGTCAGTTGCGCCGAGGCTATTTACAGCTGCGCGAAGGTGCCTTGTCCCTTGGCGACCAGCTTGTCGCCCTGGTGGATGTCGGCCTCGACCACCAGCGAACGACGCCCGGCGTGCAGGACTTTCGCCACACAGCGCACTTCGCCTTCGGCGACCGCGCGGATGTAGTTGATCTTGCACTCCAGGGTGACGCTCTGCCGGTCGAAACCATGGGCGCTGGAGCAGGCCAGGCCCATGGTCATGTCCATCAGCGTGAAGAGCGCGCCGCCGTGCATGACGTTACCGCGGTTGCGCAGGTGCTCGGCCATCGGCAGGAGCACCTCGGCTTCGCCGTCAGCGACACGGATCGGCTGCACGCCGATGGTTTCGCTGAAGCGGCTGATCATCAGCTCGCGGGCGGGCATCTCGCTCATGGATCTTCCTTACTTCTTCTTCAGTTGCTTGGCGTTGGCGAACAGCGAGGCCATGGCGTTGTTCGCCGGGGCCTTCTCCTGCTGGCGCGGGGCTGCGCTGCGCTCGCCACGCGGCGCACTGTTGCCGGGACGGCCGCCGCCGCGCGGGCCGTCAACCTTCTCGCCGGGGGTGTCGCTCATGCGCATGGACAGGCCGACGCGATTGCGCGGGATGTCCACCTCCATGACCTTCACCTTGACGATGTCACCGGCCTTGACCACTTCGTACGGGTCCTTGACGAACTTCTCCGACAGCGCGGAGATGTGCACCAGGCCGTCCTGGTGGACGCCGATATCGACGAAGGCACCGAAGTTGGTGACGTTGGTCACCACGCCTTCGAGCACCATGCCGGGCGTGAGGTCCTTCAGGCTTTCGACGCCTTCCTGGAACTCGGCGGTCTTGAACTCCGGGCGCGGGTCGCGGCCGGGCTTGTCGAGTTCCTTGAGGATGTCGGTGACGGTGGGCAGGCCGAACTGCTCGTCGGTGAACTTCTTCGGGTCCAGGCGCTTGAGGAAGCCCGAGTCGCCGACCAGCGAGCGCACGTCACGGCCGGTGTCGGCGGCGATGCGCTGCACCAGCGGGTAGGTTTCCGGGTGCACCGCGGAGGCGTCCAGCGGGTTGTCGCCGTTCATCACGCGGAGGAAGCCGGCGGCCTGCTCGAAAGTCTTCTCGCCCAGGCGGCTGACCTTGCGCAGGTCGTCGCGGGTGCGGAACGCGCCGTTGGCGTCACGGTGCGAGACGATGTTCTGCGCCAGGGTGCTGTTGAGGCCGGAGATGCGTGCCAGCAGGGCGGCGGAGGCGGTGTTCACGTCCACGCCCACGGCGTTCACGCAGTCTTCCACCACCGCGTCCAGGCTGCGCGCGAGCTGCAGCTGGGACACGTCGTGCTGGTACTGGCCGACGCCGATGGATTTGGGCTCGATCTTCACCAGCTCGGCCAGCGGGTCCTGCAGGCGGCGGGCGATGGAGACGGCGCCGCGCAGCGATACGTCCAGCTCCGGGAACTCCCTGGCGGCCAGTTCGGAAGCCGAGTACACCGAGGCGCCGGCCTCGCTGACCATGATCTTGGTGCACTTGAGCGCCGGGTATTTCTTGATCAGTTCGGCGGCCAGCTTGTCGGTCTCGCGGCTGGCGGTGCCGTTGCCGATGGCGATCAGTTCCACCTGGTGCTTGGCGCACAGCGCGGCGAGCACGGCGATGGTCTGGTCCCACTGGTTCTTCGGCACGTGCGGGTAGACGGTGGCGGTGTCCAGCAGCTTGCCGGTGGCATCGACCACGGCGACTTTCACGCCGGTGCGCAGGCCCGGGTCCAGGCCCAGGGTGGCGCGCGGGCCGGCCGGGGCGGCCAGCAGCAGGTCGTGCAGGTTGCGCGCGAAGACGTTGATCGCCTCGGCGTCGGCGCCGTCGCGCAGCTCGCCCAGCAGGTCGGTTTCCAGGTGGGTGTAGAGCTTGACCTTCCAGGTCCAGCGCACCACTTCGGACAGCCACTTGTCAGCGGCGCGGCCCTGGTTGGAGACGCCGAAACGCTCGCCGATCATGATCTCGCAGGGGTGCGAGGTGCCCGGCAGCTCTTCGCCGACCTTCAGCGCGACGCTGAGGATGCCTTCGTTGCGCCCACGGAATATCGCCAGGGCGCGGTGCGACGGGGCGCTCTTGAGCGGCTCGTCGTGCTCGAAGTAATCGCTGAACTTGGCGCCTTCGGTTTCCTTGCCCGGCACCATGCGTGCGGTGAGGGTGGCGTTGTCCTTGAGGAAGCCGCGCAGGCGGTCCAGCAGAGTGGCGTCCTCGGCGAAGCGCTCCATCAGGATGTACTTGGCGCCTTCGAGCACGGCACGGGTGTCGGCGAAGCCCTTCTCGGCATCGACGAAGCGCGCGGCTTCGGTTTCCGGCGACAGGCTCGGGTCGTTGAACAGCGCGTCGGCCAGCTCGCCGAGGCCGGCTTCCAGGGCGATCTGGCCCTTGGTGCGGCGCTTCTGCTTATAGGGCAGGTAGAGGTCTTCGAGGCGGGTCTTGGTGTCGGCGAGCTTGATCTCGCGGGCCAGTTCCGGGGTCAGCTTGCCCTGTTCCTCGATGCTGGCGAGGATCGCGCCACGGCGGTCTTCCAGTTCGCGCAGGTAACGCAGGCGCTCTTCGAGCATGCGCAGCTGGGTGTCGTCCAGGCTGCCGGTGACTTCCTTGCGGTAACGGGCGATGAAGGGGACGGTGGAGCCCTCATCGAGCAGGGCGACGGCAGCGGCGACTTGCTGCGGTTGAACGCGGCCGGAGGGCAGTGCGGAAAGCTCTTCGGCGATACGGGTGTTGATGCTGTCCATGAATCCACCTGACAAGACAATCGAAAACGGGGCGCATGATCTGCTGCGCTAGCTCGCAGGATCATCGAAAGGCCCATAACAGAGCGCCAATGCCGGGCTTCCCGGTGATTCGACAGGCTCTGTGACAACGCCCCGCCGCAAAAGCGCCGCATTATACCCACGACAATTTCACCGGGTGGGCGACTGGTCGGGGAAAAATCTGCTAACAATGGACAGGCCGTGATGCGCGGCGGCTGGGCGATAATGCCCGTCGAATCAGATTCTGGGAGTTTCCATGACCAACGCTGCCACCCTGCCGGAAGGCGAAAAGATCCTCGTGGTCGATGACGATGCGCGCCTGCGCCGTCTGCTGGAACGCTTCCTCGATGAGCAGGGTTACCGTGTCCGCGCCGTCGAAAACACCGAGCAGATGGACCGCCTGCTGGCCCGCGAGCTGTTCCAGCTGGTGGTGCTGGACCTGATGATGCCCGGCGAGGATGGCCTCTCCGCGTGCAAGCGCCTGCGCGAGTCGAACAACCAGATCCCGATCATCATGCTCACCGCCAAGGGCGACGAGTCCAGCCGTATCTCCGGCCTTGAGCAGGGCGCCGACGACTACCTGGCCAAGCCCTTCAACCCGCGCGAACTGCTGGCGCGGATCAAGGCCGTGCTGCGCCGCCAGGCGCCGCTGGTACCGGGCGCGCCGGCGGGCGAGGACGAGGTCGTCACTTTCGGCGACTACGAGCTGCACCTGGCTACCCGCGAGCTGAAGAAGGGCGAGGAAGTGCACATGCTCACCACCGGTGAGTTCGCCGTGCTCAAGGCCCTGGTGCAGCATGCGCGCGAGCCGCTGACCCGCGACAAGCTGATGAACCTGGCTCGCGGCCGCGAGTGGGACGCCCTGGAGCGCTCCATCGACGTGCAGATTTCCCGTTTGCGCCGGCTGATCGAGCCCGATCCGTCGAAGCCGCGCTACATCCAGACCGTCTGGGGCGTGGGTTACGTATTCGTGCCGGACGGCGCCGCCCGCAAGTGATTGACCCCGCCGGGGCGGAGTCCTTCGCCCCGGCCGTTCGTGTTCCGCTGGTAACGCCCTCTTGAAGACACCCCTCTGGTTCCCGCAAAGCTTCTTCGCCCGCACCCTCTGGCTGGTGCTCATCGTCGTGCTGTTCTCCAAGGCGCTGACCCTGGTGTACCTGCTGATGAACGAAGACATGCTGGTCGACCGCCAGTACAGCCATGGCGCGGCGCTGACCGTGCGCGCCTACTGGGCGGCGGACGAGAAGTCGCGCGAGGCCATCGCCCAGTCCGCCGGGTTGAAGTGGGCGCCCCACGAACAGGGGCAGCCGGAGGAAGTGCACTGGCCTTACACGGAAATCTTCCAGCGGCAGATGCGCATGGAGCTGGGCATCGACACCGAGACCCGCCTGCGTATCCACCATCCATCGATGCTCTGGGTTCGCGCGCCGACCCTGGGTGACGGCTGGATCGGCGTGCCGCTCTACCCGCACCCGCTGCGCGGCCAGCAGATCTGGAGCGTGCTGGGCTGGTTCCTCGGCATCGGCCTGCTGTCCACCGCTGCCGCCTGGATCTTCGTGCGCCTGCTCAGCCAGCCGCTCAAGCGCCTGGTCTTTGCCTCCCGCGAGTTCGGCAAGGGGCGCAGCGTGCGCCTGCCGCTGGGGCCGGAAACGCCCAGCGAGATGGCCGAGGTGTACCGCGCGTTCAACCAGATGGCCGACGATGTCGAGCAGGCCGGTCGCGAGCGCGAGCTGATGCTGGCGGGGGTTTCCCACGACCTGCGCACGCCGCTGACGCGCCTGCGCCTGTCACTGGAACTGATGCCCGACAGCGACCGCGAGATGGTCGAGGACATGGTCCGTGACATCGAGGACATGGACGCCATCCTCGACCAGTTCCTCGCCTTCATCCGCGATGGCCGCGACGAGTCGGTGGAAGAGGGCGACCTCGCTGACCTGATCCGCGAGGTGGCCGACGCCTTCAATCAGAGCGGCAACCGCGTGCGCCTGTGCCTGGAGACGCTGCCGCTGTTCCGCTTCCGCCGGGTATCGATCAAGCGCCTGCTTGGCAACCTGATCGAGAACGGCCTGAACCACGGCGGCGGCAAGGTCGAAGTGGCAGCCCACGTGGCGGGCGGTGGCGGCGCGCCCTACGTGGTGCTCAGCGTGCTGGACCGTGGCGCGGGGGTCGATCCGCAGGAGCTGGAAAACATCTTCAACCCCTTCTTCCGTGGCGATAAAGCGCGCGGTGGCAAGGGCACCGGCCTCGGGCTGGCCATCGTCAAACGCATCGCCGAACAGCACGGCGGCAGCATCGAGCTGCGCAACCGCGAGGGCGGTGGCGTGGAAGCGCGCGTCTGCCTGCCGTTGGGGTTGCTGCTGCCGCGCGACGCGCACTAATCCCAGCGCAGGGATTTGCCTTCCAGCACCGCCTGGCGCCCATAGGGCCAGGCGCGGTTGTGCGCGCCGTGGCCGCTGGGCAGTCCGTGGTAGAGCGGCACGCCCAGCTGCGCGGCGTACTCGGCGAAGATTTCTTCCAGGCTGTGGGCCACGCCCTTGCGCGGGCAATCGGTGAAGGTGCCGAGACAGATCGCGCCCAGGCGTGCGCCGTCCAGGCTGTTCAGCAGTTGCCAGAGGCTGCGCTCCAGACGGTAGTAGGGTTCGCCGACGTCCTCGAGGATAAGGATCGCGCCGTCCGGCACGTACAGCGCGCCTGCTGTGCCGGCCATGCAGGCCAGTGCGGTGAGGTTGCCGCCGATCAGTTCGCCTTCCACAGCCGCCTTCGGCCCTGCCAGGTGCTGCACCGCCAGCTTGCCGGGGCCGCCGGCCAGTACGTGGCTGATCGAGGCCAGCGAGGCCAGGCGTTCACGCTGCTCGCTGGGTGCGCTCAGCGGCTGCAGACCGAGGCCGGTGGCGACCATGCCATGGATCGCCGGCAGGCCCTGGCGGTGGAAGGCGCTGAGCAGGATGGAGATGTCCGAGAAGCCGATCAGCGGGCGCGGCGAGGCGGCCTTGAGGCGCTGCCAGTCCAGCTGCGGGATGAGTTGTCCACAGCCGTAGCCGCCACGCAGGCACCAGACGGCGCTGACGTCTTCTCGCTCGAAGGCGGCGTGGAAGTCTTCCAGGCGTTGCTCCGGCGTGCCGGCCAGGTAGCGGTAGCGGGCGTCGGCGTGCTCGCCCAGGTGGTAGTCGATGCCCTGCACCTCCAGCTGGCGCAGGGTGGCTTCCAGCACCTCCTCGGCAATCGCCGAGGCCGGCGCAACCAGCGCGACGCGGCCCTCGATGGGCGACCAGGTGAGTTCGGCGTGGGGGCGGGGAGCGGGCATGAGTACATCCGATAGCGGTGGGAGGAGCCTGTAGGAGCGAGCTTGCTCGCGAAGGGTTCAGCCTGGCAACGCAGGCAGGAGGTTCGCTCCGGTAGGGCGAATAAAGCGGGACGCTTATCCGCCGTTTGGCTGGAGAGCGCTTTCTGAGAGGGCAATCCTGACATCCCTGTCGTGACCACGTGCCTCTCTGAGACCCCTGCCAGGCCATCCGTGGCCTGGCGTTCGCCGGCGCGACGCATGCGTCGCGAAAGCCCGGCTTATCCCTTGCCTTTGGTCCGCGCCAGATGCGGCCCGCCATTCTTCTCCAGGTACTCGATGATCACCCCGGCGATGTCCTTGCCGGTGGTGGTCTCGATGCCTTCCAGGCCCGGCGAGGAGTTCACCTCCATCACCAGCGGCCCATGGTTGGAGCGCAGGATGTCGACGCCGGCGACGTGCAGGCCCATCACCTTGGCGGCGCGGATGGCGGTCATGCGCTCCTCCGGGGTGATCTTGATCAGGCTGGCGCTGCCGCCGCGGTGCAGGTTGGAGCGGAACTCGCCGGCCGCGGCCTGGCGCTTCATCGAGGCGATCACCTTGTCGCCGACCACGAAGCAGCGGATGTCGGCACCGCCGGCTTCCTTGATGTACTCCTGCACCATGATGTTGTGCTTGAGCCCCATGAAGGCCTCCAGCACCGATTCGGCGGCCTTCTCCGTCTCGCAGAGGACCACGCCGATGCCCTGGGTGCCTTCCAGCAGCTTGATCACCAGTGGCGCGCCACCGACCATCTCGATCAGGTCCGGCACGTCATCGGGGGAGTGGGCGAAACCGGTCACCGGCAGGCCGATGCCCTTGCGCGACAGCAGCTGCAGCGAACGCAGCTTGTCGCGGGAACGGGCGATGGCCACCGACTCGTTGAGCGGGAAGACGCCCATCATCTCGAACTGGCGCAGCACGGCGCAGCCATAGAAGGTCACCGAGGCGCCGATGCGCGGGATCACCGCGTCGAAACCTTCCAGCGGCTTGCCGCGGTAGTGGATCTGCGGCTTGTGGCTGGCGATGTTCATGTAGGCGCGGAGGGTGTCGATCACCACCATCTCGTGGCCGCGTTGCTGCCCGGCCTCTACCAGCCGACGGGTGGAATACAGGCGCGGATTGCGCGACAGCACAGCAATTTTCATTGATCACCTGGAAGGGTGGCGGGAACCATGATGAGGGGTTTGTCTTGCACGTAGGTGAGGCCGGGGTTGACCACCAGTTGGCCCTGCACAAGAGCCTTGGAGCCTAGCAGCACGCGGTAGCGCATGGTCTTGCGGCAGGCCAGGGTGAATTCCACCGACCAGGCGCGGTCGCCCAGCGCCAGCAGGGTGCGGATCACGTAGCGGGTCTGGGCCTGGCCGTTGGAGCTCTTGATGGTCTTCATCGTCACCACCGGCGCTTCGCAGCGATGGCGACGCTGCACCTGGGTGCCCAGGTGCGCGACGAAGCGCACCCAGCTCTGCCCGTCGCGCTCGAAGGGCACGATGTCGCTGGCATGCAGGCTGGAGGTGCTGGCGCCGGTGTCGATCTTCGCGCGCAGGCCGACCATGCCCAGTTCGGGCAGGGCGATCCATTCACGCAGACCAATTACCGACAGCTGGTCGAAAGTCTTCAAGGCTGGTGTCCCCGGCGTTTGCCGGCATTCTAGTCAGGCCGCTTGTGCCCCGCCAGCGGGGCGCGGGGTACACTCTCAGACCCGCATGACGAGGTTGTGAAGTGAGCGAAAAAGACGACGATAAGGTCCGCCTGGACAAGTGGCTGTGGGCGGCGCGCTTCTACAAGACCCGCTCCCTGGCCAAGGAAGCCATCGATGGCGGCAAGGTGCATTGTCGGGGCGAACGCTGCAAGCCGGGCAAGGAGCCGAAGGTCGGCGAGGAGTACGTGATCCGCACCGGCTTCGACGAGCGCACCGTGGTGGTGAAGGCGCTGTCCATGGTGCGCCGTGGCGCACCCGAAGCGCAGTTGCTCTACGAGGAGACCGCCGACAGCGTGAAGCGCCGCGAGGACGCTTCGGCAATGCGCAAGGCCGGCGCGCTGGGCGTGCAGACCGACGGGCGGCCGACCAAGAAGCAGCGCCGCCAGTTGTTCAGCTTCCGCGATCAGGAATGATCGGGCAGTTCGATCAGCAATTTGCCGTTCGCGGCCTTCAGGCTCAGCGGTGACCAGTCCGGCACCACGGCGCGCACGCGCGGATCGAAAGCACTGCCGGTGCCGATCTGAATCACCTGGCAGCCAGCGTCCAGCGCGCTCTGCACGCCGGCCGGGGCGTCTTCGAAGGCCAGGCAGTCCTGCGCCGCCATGCCCAGGCGCTGGGCGCCGAGCCGGTAGGGTTGCGGGTCCGGCTTGCCGGCGCTGACGTCATCGGAGCCGACCAGCACATCCGGCAGCGGCAGGCCGCAGAGGGCGAGGCGATCCAGGGCAATCGCGCGGCTGGCGGAGGTGACCACCGCCCAGGGCTGGCCGGTCAGGGTGCCGAGGAAACGGTCGGCGCCGCCCACGATGGACGGTTGCGCTACGTGCTCGAGTTCCAGTTCGTGCAGGAACGCCAGTTCTTCCGCCAGCTCCAGGTGCGGCGCGAGGCGGCCGATCACGTCCTGCGAGCGCACGCCGTGGCAGATCGATAGCGCAGCCTCCGGCGGCAGGCCGTGGCGCTGGCACCACAGGCTCCAGATGACTTCGACGGCGGCGGTGGACTGCACCAGGGTGCCGTCCATGTCGAGCAGGATGGCGCGGGTTTCGATCAGCATGGCGGGGCGAACTCCTGGAGGGGCTCCGGTCGGGGAGAGCGATGATGCTCCATTGACCACGACGAAACGCGGAAGATCGCTGTGGGATATATCCCGATGCTCTGGTCGAGAGCAACGGCCGGCGCGCCACACGGGCGCCGGCCGACGGTTCAGGCCGCGATAACGCTCAGGCGATTGACCAGCGGAATCCGCGCGGCCAGACGGAACAGCGGATCGGTCCAGCGCACCAGGGCTGCGCTGCCCTTGGCGGCGAAGGGGGTGAAGCAGCTCCAGGCCAGGGCCACCAGCGCCATCTGCACGCCGCCGATGTAGTCGTCCTGGCCCCAGTGCGCGCCGGCCACCAGGCGTGGCAGCATGAACAGCAGCGCCAGGCCCCAGATCACCACCCACTGCAGGGCGTTGCGGGCGAACAGGGTGAGGAACAGCGCCCAGATCAGCAGCACCGAGGCGTGGTCGCCGGGGAAGCTGCGGGCGGATTCGTCCTTCACCTCGAAGGGCGTGTCTTCCCATTGCGGGAAGAAGTGTTCCAGGCGTACGGCATCCGGCGCGATGCTGGAAATGCTCGCGTGCTGCCAGCCCAGCTTGTGGGCGACCTTGGCGTAGAGGATGCGCACGACCACCAGCACGACGGCTGCGCATAAAAAGCCGAAGGTCGCCGCGCGGACCTGCGTGGCCTTGAAGATCCAGTCGCCACGGATCAGCAGCAGCAGCAGGATCACCCCCACCAGCAGGTCGAACGGCCGGGTGCTCGCCACGGCCCAGGTCAGGCGCCAGGCTTCGTTGGTCGCCAGCGGCTGGTTGAGCAGGCTGAACAGGCTGAAGTCGAACAGGTCAATCGCGCTGCGAGCGGGCTCCCAGAGCCACAGCAGGAGCAGGACGACCGCCATCAGGTGACAGGCGATGAAGGGCTTCCAGGACCAGGTGGCTTGGAACGGCGTGGTTTTGTCCATAAAATCGATACCCCCTTACGGAACCCCCCGAGTATGGGTGGGTGCTGCAAAGCGCGCTTTATAGGCCTTTGCCATCAACTTGTCATTTATTTGTGCCTATCGCAGCGTTGTGCAGAGCATGTCCCAGATCGATCAAAGTCAGCGTTTCCTGTTCGACAACACCGATGTCCGTGGTGAGCTGGTAGAGCTCGACCGCAGCTTCGCCGAAGTGCTGGCCAAGCACCCCTACCCACAGCCGGTCGCCCAACTGCTGGGAGAAATGCTGGCCGCCGCCGCGCTGCTCTGCGGCACCCTGAAGTTCGATGGTCTGCTGGTGCTGCAGGCGCGCTCCAATGGCGCCGTGCCACTGCTGATGGTGGAGTGCTCCAGCAACCGCGAAGTGCGCGGCCTGGCCCGCTACGACGCGGACGCCATCGGCGATACCGCTGGTCTGCCGGAGCTGATGCCAGAGGGCGTACTGACCCTCACCGTCGATCCGAAGAACGGCAAGCGCTACCAGGGCATCGTGCCGCTGGAAGGCGCGACCCTGGCGGACTGCCTGTCGACCTACTTCGCTACCTCCGAGCAACTGCCGACCCGTTTCTGGCTGAACGCCGACAGCCGCCGCGCCCGTGGCCTGCTGCTGCAGCAACTGCCGGCCGACCGCCAGCGCGACGCCGAGTCGCGCGAAGCCAGCTGGCAGCACGTCAGCACCCTGGCCGATACCCTCACCGCCGAGGAGCTGCTGGGCCTGGACAACGCCACCGTGCTGCACCGCCTGTACCACGAGGACGACGTGCGCCTGTTCGATCCGCAGCCGCTGGTGTTCCGCTGCAGCTGCTCGCGGGAACGCTCGGCCAACGCGCTGGTCAGTCTTGGGCAGGAAGACGCCGAGCGTCTGCTGGCCGAGGAGGACGGCGAGATCGTCATCGACTGCCAGTTCTGCAACCAGCGCTACCAGTTCGACGGTTCGGACGTTGCCCAGCTGTTCTCTGGCGGCGGTAGCCAGACACCGTCAGAAACCCGCCATTGACCGCATCGATTTGTCCGATAGCCGAACCAATGGCGCTCTCGCCAGATCAGAGGCTGCACGAGAACAGTTCTTTTCTGGCATAATCCCGCGACTTTTTTCCGCGGTAGTGGGAATCAGAAGTCACTACGCAATGTTTGGAGGACTCGGCTTCGGCCGACGGGGACCCACATGACGCAAGCCAATAAAGCCGTTTACACCGATATCAGCGTTGCCCAACTGGTGGAAGAAGCCATTCGCCGCGGCGAAGGCGAACTCGCCGACAACGGCTCGCTCGTGGTGAAAACCGGCCACCGCACCGGCCGCTCGCCTGCCGACCGTTTCATCGTCGAAGAGCCGGGCAGCAAGGATTCCATCGCATGGGGCGCCATCAACCGTCCGTTCCCGGCCGACAAGTTCGATGCCCTGTGGGACCGTGTCCAGGCCTTCAATGACGCCCAGGACCATTTCGTTTCCCACGTTCATGTAGGTTCGGCCCACGACCACTACCTGGCCGTGAAGATGACCACCGCTACCGCCTGGCAGAACCTGTTCGGCCGTGCGCTGTTCATCGAGCCCGAGCAGTACAACCCGGCCGGCCGCGAAGAGTGGCAGGTTCTCAACGTCGCCAACTTCGAGTGCGTGCCCGAGCGTGACGGCACCAACTCCGATGGCTGCGTGATCCTCAACTTCGCCCAGAAGAAGGTGCTGATCGCCGGCATGCGCTACGCCGGTGAGATGAAGAAGGCCATGTTCGGCGTGCAGAACTACCTGCTGCCGGAAAAAGACGTGCTGCCGATGCACTGCGCCGCCAACATCGGCGAAGCGGGCGACGTGACCCTGTTCTTCGGTCTGTCGGGCACCGGCAAGACCACCCTGTCCGCCGACGAAAGCCGCTACCTGATCGGCGACGACGAGCACGGCTGGGGCGAAGGCGTTGTCTTCAACATCGAAGGCGGTTGCTATGCCAAGTGCATCGACCTGTCCGAGAAGAACGAGCCGGTGATCTGGAAAGCCATCAAGTTCGGCGCCGTGCTGGAAAACGTCGTCCTCGACGAAAACCGCACTCCGGACTACGCCGATGACAGCCTGACCCAGAACTCCCGCGCGGCCTACCCGCTGGAAAACGTCGAGAAGCGTTCCGAGCAGAACCTCGGCGGCGAACCGAACGCCGTGATCTTCCTGACCTGCGACCTGACCGGCGTACTGCCGCCGGTGTCGATCCTGAACAACGAGCAGGCGGCCTACCACTTCCTGTCCGGCTACACCGCGCTGGTCGGTTCCACCGAAATGGGTTCGGGCGGCGGCATCAAGTCGACCTTCTCCACCTGCTTCGGCGCACCGTTCTTCCCGCGTCCGGCTGGCGTCTACGCCGAGCTGCTGATCAAGCGCATCAAGGCCTTCGGCTCCAAGGTCTACCTGGTCAACACCGGCTGGACCGGTGGTGGCTACGGCGTCGGCAAACGCTTCAACATCCCGACCACCCGTGGCGTGATCGCCGCCATCCAGAGCGGTGCTCTGATCGGCGCCGAGACCGAGCACCTGGACATCATCAACCTGGACGTGCCCAAGGCCGTTCCGGGCGTCGACACCGTCCTGCTCAACCCGCGCAACACCTGGGAAGACAAGGCTGCCTACGACGAAGCCGCCAAGGGCCTGGCCACCAAGTTCATCGACAACTTCCAGAAGTTCGACGTGAGCGACGCCATCAAGAACGCCGGCCCGCAGCTGTAAGCGAGCCCGTTCTGGAAAGAGCCGCCTTCGGGCGGCTTTTTCATTTGCGCCGGTAGAGTCCTGTAGGAGCGGGCCATGCCCGCGATCGCCCGCATGGCGCGCTCCTACAAGGTGGCAGAATCTCTACCGTTGGCGAATGCTCCTAATCCCGTTCGCTGGCAAGCGCGCTCCTACAAAGGCGCTTCCTAGGCTGGGTGGACGCCCATGAAAGGAGTTACCCCATGCACGACACCCTCGAACGTGTCTTCGGCTTCCGCCAGTTCCGTCCCGGCCAGGAGGCGGCAGTCAGCGCAGTGCTGGCCGGGCGCTCGGCGGCGGCGATCTTCCCCACCGGCTCGGGCAAGTCGCTGTGCTACCAGTTGCCGGCGCTGCTGCTGCCGCACCTGACCCTGGTGGTCTCGCCGCTGCTGGCGCTGATGCAGGACCAGCTCGCCTTCCTCGCCCGCCACGGCATCGCTGCCGCCAGCATCGATTCGGCGCAGAGCCGCGAGCAGACCGCGCAGACCATGGCGCGGGCGCGCAGCGGCGAGCTGAAGGTGCTGATGATCTCGGTGGAGCGCCTGAAGAACGAGCGCTTCCGCAACTTCATCAGCGAGGTGCCGATTTCCCTGCTGGTGGTGGACGAAGCGCACTGCATCTCCGAATGGGGCCACAACTTCCGCCCCGACTACCTGAAGCTGCCGGACTACCAGAAGCAGTTCCGCATTCCCCAGGTGCTGCTGCTCACCGCCACCGCGACACCGGCCGTGATTGCCGACATGCGCACCAAGTTCGCCATCGCCGAGGCCGACGTGGTCACCACCGGCTTCTACCGCGCCAACCTCGATCTGCAGGTGGAGCCGGTGGCCAGCGCCGCCCGTCGCGCGCGGCTGGTGCAGTGGCTGGGCGAGCGCGCCGGGCAGCCGGCCATCGTCTATGTCACCCAGCAGAAGACCGCCGAGGAAGTTGCCGCGCACCTGGCCGAGCGCGGCATTCCCGCCTGTGCCTACCACGCGGGGATGGAGCACCCGGAGCGCGAGGGCATCCAGCGTCGCTTCATGGAAGGGCGGCTGAACTGCATCGTCGCCACCATCGCCTTCGGCATGGGCATCGACAAGAGCAACATCCGCCAGGTGGTGCACTACGACCTGCCCAAGTCGCTGGAGAACTACAGCCAGGAGATCGGCCGCGCCGGGCGTGACGGCCAGCGTTCGGAGTGCCTGGTGCTGGCCAACCGCGACAGCCTCAACGTGCTGGAGAACTTCGTCTACGGCGACACGCCCGAGCGCGAGGGCATTCGCCATGTGCTGGAAGAGATTCGCCAGGCGGCTGGAAATCAGGGGGGCGGCCAGTGGGAAACCATGCTGGTGCCGCTGTCGGACCAGTCCAACATCCGCCAGCTGCCGTTGAAGACGCTGCTGGTGCAGTTGGAACTGCGCGGCATCATCGCCCCGCGTTTCGCCTATTTCGCCGAGTATCGCTACAAACTGAACATCGATTCCGCCGAGCTGCTGAGTCATTTCGAAGGCGAGCGTCGGCAGTTCGTCGATGCCATCCTCACCACCTCGGCCCGCGCCCGGACCTGGGCGACCCTGGATTTCGACACTCTCTACAGCCGCCATGGCGCCGAGCGCGCGCGGGTGGTGAAGGCGCTGGATTATTTCCAGGAGCGGGGCTGGGTGGAGCTGGAGAGCAAGCAGATGACCGAGGTCTACTCGGTGCGTGATGCGTCCTTCGCTGTGGATAACTTGAGTGAGGAGCTGCATCGCTACTTCAAGCGCCACGAAGAAAGCGAGATCGCCCGCATTGGCGCCATGCTTGAACTGCTGGGCAGCGCGGAGTGCCTGAGCTGGCGCCTTGCCCAGTACTTCGGCGACCAGCAGGCGCCGAACCGCTGCGGGCACTGCTCGGTCTGCGCTGGCCGCGTTGCTCGACTGCCGGAGCCACCCGCACTGCCGCCGCTGGACGGCCAGTCGCTGCACAATCGCTGCGCCGCGTTTCTGGAAAAGTACCGCAGCGCACGAGGTCTTGCGCCCAGCGCCGACTGCGTGACGCGCTTCCTCTGTGGCATCAGCGTGCCGGCCTTCACCCGCATGCGCGCGCGCACGTTGCCGGGCTACGCATCGCTGGAGGACTACCCCTACGCCCAGGTCCGTGACTGGGTGCAGGCGCAACTGTGACCGGCTGAAGACGCCGGCGCCGCGCACGACTAAAGGTCGGCGTGATGCCGGTCGGGCTCCTTGTAGGGTGTGCGATGAGCATTCCCGCCTAGACTCTTCAGGGCGTTGCAGCAAGGAGCCCCGCGCATGTCCACCGAGCACCTGGATGTACTGATCATCGGCGCCGGCCTGTCCGGCATCGGCGCCGCCTGCCACCTGCAGAAGCAGTGCCCCGGCAAGTCCTACGCCATCCTCGAGGGCCGCGAGGCCATGGGCGGCACCTGGGACCTGTTCCGCTACCCGGGCATCCGCTCCGACTCGGACATGTACACCCTGGGCTACAACTTCAAGCCCTGGACCGACCCCAAGGCCATCGCCGACGGTCCGTCGATCCTCAGCTACATCCGCGAGACCGCCCGCGAGTACCGCGTCGAGGACAAGGTCCGCTACCGCCACCGCGTGCTCAAGGCCGACTGGGACAGCGCCAGCGCACGCTGGAACCTCGTCGTGCAGCGCGGCGACGAGGCGGAGCCGGTGCGCATGAGCGCGCAGTTCCTCTTCATGTGCACCGGCTACTACCGCTACGACGCTGGCTACACCCCGGAATTCGCCGGCCGCGAGAGCTTCGCCGGGCAGGTCATCCACCCGCAGCTGTGGCCGGAGAACTTCGACTACAGCGGCAAGCGCATCGTGGTGATCGGCAGCGGCGCCACCGCTGTCACGCTGGTGCCCTCGCTGACCGACAAGGCTGCCCACGTCACCATGCTGCAACGCTCGCCGTCCTACGTGATCAACTTGCCGGCGAAGGACCCGATCTCCAACTTCCTGCGCAACTTCCTGCCGGAGAAGTGGGTTTACCGCCAGGCGCGGGCGCGCAACGTGACCATGCAGATGATCTTCTTCATGGCCTCCAAGGCGTTTCCCGGCGCGGTGCGCAAGCTCATGCTGAAGCTGGCCAACCTGCAGCTGGGCAAGGATTTCGATATGCGCCACTTCAGCCCGCGCTACAAACCGTGGGACGAGCGCGTGTGCTGCGTGCCCGATGGCGACCTGTTCAAGGCGCTGCGCCACGGCCGTGCTTCGGTGGTCACTGACCATATCGAGCGCTTCTGCGAGAAGGGCATCCTGCTCAAGTCCGGGCAGGTGCTGGAGGCGGACGTGATCGTCACCGCCACCGGGCTGGACCTGGTGATGTTCGGCGGCGCCGAGCTGGCCATCGACGGCAAGCCCTTCGACGTCACCCAGAGCATGGGCTACCGCGGCATCATGCTGCGCGACCTGCCCAACCTCGCCGCCATTGTCGGCTACACCAATGCCAGCTGGACGCTCAAGGCCGACCTTTCCAGCGAGTACTTCTGCCGCCTGATCAACCACCTCGATGCCGTCGGCATGCGCCAGTGCACACCGCGCCAGACCGATGGGTCAGTGAAGGAAGAACCCTTCCTCAACCTCAACTCCGGCTACATCCAGCGCGCCGCGGACCGCATGCCCAAGCAGGGCGACCGCACACCGTGGAAGCTCTATCAGAACTACGCGCTGGACCTCGCCCTGCTGCGCTTCGGCAAGGTCGAGGATGGTTACCTGGCCTTCACCTCGCCCAGGCAGCGTCAGGCCGCGGCGGCACCGGTGGAAGCGCTGGAGAGCTGATCCCCTGCGGGCACTTGCTCGGTCCGGCGAGTGCCCGCGTCGTTCGATCTATCAACGCTTCGGATGGACATTATCGATACGCCGCTCTGCAACGGAGCGGCCTCTCGGCTTACCATGCGCGCCATTCCCGCCCATGCCAGCCAGAGGATTTTCCATGCTGATCGAAGACGCCATCCGCAGCCGCCGTTCCATTCGTGGTTTCGACACTTCCTATGTGATGAGCCGCGAGGAGAAGGACGACCTGCTGCAACAGGCGCTGCTCGCCCCCACCTCGTTCAACCTGCAGCACGTGCGCCTGGTGGAAGTCAGCGACCCGCAGCTGCGCGCGCAGATCCGCGCAGCCGGCTGGGACCAGGTGCAGATGACCGACGCCTCGATGCTGGTGATCGTCTGCGCGCAGGTCGACAGCTGGGAGAAGAACGCCGAGCGCGTCTGGGACGGCGCCCCGGTCGAAGTGAAGAACTACATGGTCGGCGCCATCGACGGCTACTACCGCGACAAGCCGCAGACCCAGCGCGACGAAGCCATGCGCAGCAGCGGCCTGGTAGCCCAGACCCTGATGCTCGCCGCCCGTGGCCGCGGCCTGGACAGTGTGCCGATGGTCGGTTTCGACTTCGACGCCGTGGCCAAGCTGATCAACCTGCCGGCCAGCCATGCCATCGGCCTGATGATCGCCGTAGGCAAGCAGGCGGTGGAAGCCCGGCCGCGCATCGGCCGCCTGCCGCTGGAAGAGACGATCGTTCGCGATCGCTTCTGATCCCGACGAAACGCGCCTCCGGGCGCGTTTTTCTTTCCTGCTCCTCGTAGGATGGGTGGAGCGAAGCGATACCCATGCTGTCTGCGCCAGGGCGATGGGTATCGCTTCGCTCCACGCCATCCTACGTCGTGCCTCCTGTTATTCCGGAGCGGAGTCCACTATCCGTTCGATCAGCCACTGCAACGCCGTATCCCGCTCGCGCTGGGCGAGATAGACCAGCTCCAGGTGGAACTGCCCGACGTCGAATGGCAGCTCCAGTACCTGCAGCGGCAGCAGCCGGGCGAAATGCGCCGCCAGTCGTGTCGGCAGCACCGTCAGCAAATCCGTGGTCGCCACCAGATGCGCCGCCTGCAGGTAGTTGGGCGTGGTGTAGGCGATCTGCCGTTTCAGCCCCTGGCTGGCCAGCCACTGGTCGACCATACCCTTGGTCTGCCCGCCGGAAACCCACAGGTGCCGCTGGCCGAGAAACGTCGGCAGGTCGATCCCGCCGTCCACCTGCGGGTGTCCGCGCCGGGCCAGCAGGCGCAGCGTTTCGCTCGCCCACGGGCGGCGCTGGAAGCGCGCTGGCAGTTCCTCGAAGCGCCCCAGCACCAGGTCCAGGTTGCCCTTGTCCAGCGCCTCGGTGGGCAGCGTCGGTGTCAGGTGCTGGATGCTCAGGCCCATGCCCGGCGCCGTGCTGCCCAGACTTTCGAGCAGGTGCGGCATGCACAGCGCTTCCACATAGTCGGTCAGCGCCAGGGTGAAGCGCTGGCGACTGCGCGCCGGGTCGAAGGTGTCGCCGCCGGCCAGGCTCTGGCCGATGCGTTGCAGGGCGTCACGGATCGGCGCTTCCAGCTCCAGCGCCCGCGGCGTCGGCTGCATCGCCCGACCGACGCGCACCAGCAGCGGATCATCGAGCAGTTCGCGCAGGCGGTTCAGCGCGTTGCTCACCGCCGGCTGGCTCAGCGACAGGCGCTCCGCCGCGCGCGAGACGTTTCGCTCGCGCAGCAGCGCATCCAGTACCCGCAGCAAGTTGAGGTCGAAGGTGGTCATATTCACTGGCTGAATTCCACTTATCACAACTCAAAATTTCAAAAATAGTACCGCCTTCCCTAAGGTGAGTGGTCTTCAAACGAGCGTTTCAGGCTGACAAGAGGAACAACATGAGCCAGAACATCCGCATCGCTAGCGCCGCCGTCATCGGCGCCGGCACCATGGGTCGGGGCATTGCCATGTGCCTGGCGAACGCCGGCGTGCAGGTCCTGTGGCTGGACAACAATCCGCAGATGCTCACCCAGGCCCTCGGCGCCGTGGCCGACACCTACGCCCACAACGTGCGCCAGGGCCGCATCGACGAGGCCGAAGCGGCCCGTCGCCGCGCGCGCATCTCCCAGGCGGCGAACTACGCGGCGATCCGCGAGGTGGACCTGGTGATCGAGGCGGTGTACGAGAACCTCGAACTCAAGCAATCGATCTTCCGCGAGCTGGATGCGGCGCTGAAACCCTCGGCCATCCTGGCTTCCAACACTTCCTACCTGGACGTCGACGCCATCGCCGCAGTGACCTCGCGGCCGTCCCAGGTGCTCGGCCTGCACTTCTTCAGCCCGGCGCACATCATGAAGCTGTTGGAGATCGTGCGCGGCGCGAAGACCGCTCCCGCCGTGCTCGAAGCGGCCCTGGAACTGGGCGAGCGGATGGGCAAGGTCAGCGTGGTCGCCGGCAACTGCCACGGCTTCATCGGCAACCGCATGCTGGAGAAGTACGTCCAGGAATCGCGCCGGCTGATCCTCGAAGGCTCGCTGCCGCACCAGGTGGACGCGGCGATCCAGGGCTTCGGTTTCGCCATGGGGCCGTTCCGCATGTTCGACGTGGTCGGCATCGACCTCGAATGGCGCGCCCGCGAGCTGGCCGGCAAGGGCCAGGACGCGCCGACCGTGCAGGTGGACAACCGCCTGTGCGAGATGGGCCGCTTCGGCCAGAAGTCCGGCAACGGCTTCTACCACTACGAGCCGGGCAGCCGCCAGGCCGAGCACGACCCGGAAGTGGACGCGCTGGTGCTGCGCGAGTCCGAGCGCCTGGGCTACCAGCGCCGGGATATCGGTGCCGAGGAAATCCTCGAGCGCTGCCTGCTGGCGCTGGTCAACGAAGGCGCGAAGATTCTCGACGAAGGCATTGCCTCCACCAGCGCCGACATCGACACCGTTTACCTCAATGGTTATGGCTTCCCCAAGGACAAGTCCGGCCCAATGGCCTGGGCCGATGCCCAGGGCCTGCAGAGCGTGCTGGCGCGCCTGCGTGACCTGGCCGGCGAGCACGGCGCGCACTGGCAGCCGGCCGCGCTGATCGAGCGCCTGGCCGCCGCCAATGGCCGCTTCGCCGACGTGAAACAGGAGCACTGAACATGAGTTACCAGGCACCCCTGCGCGACATGCGCTTCGTCCTCCACGAGCTGTTCGACGTCAGCGCCCATTGCGAGCAACTGGGCAACGGCCTCGACCGCGAGCTGATCGACGGCGTGCTGGAAGAAGGCGCGCGCTACACCGGCGAAGTGGTCGCCCCACTGAACCGTAACAGCGACGAGCAGGGCGCGACCCTGCTGAACGGCGAAGTCACCACGCCCGATGGCTTCCGCGAGGCCTACCAGCAGTATTGCGACAACGGCTGGGCCAGCATGACCGGCCCGACCGAGTTCGGCGGCCAGGGTTTCCCGCAGATGGTCGCGTCCAGCTTCCACGAGATGCTGATGGCCGCCTCACTGTCCTTCCGCGTCTACTCCGGTCTCACCGAAGGCGCGGTGCTGGCGTTGTACAAGCACGGCGCGCCGGAACTGCAGCGCGACTACCTGGCGAAGATGGTCAGCGGCGTGTGGAGCGGCACCATGTGCCTCACCGAACCCCAGGCCGGCACCGACCTGGCCCTGCTGCGCACCCGCGCCGAACCGCAGGCGGACGGCAGCTACCGCGTCAGTGGCAGCAAGATCTTCATCAGCGGCGGCGAGCAGGACCTCTCCGAGAACATCGTCCACCTGGTGCTGGCGCGCCTGCCGGATGCGCCGGCCGGAGTGAAGGGCATCAGCCTGGTGCTCGTACCCAAGTTCATCGCCAATGCCGACGGCACGCCGGGCGCGCGCAACTCCCTGAGCTGCGGCGCCATCGAGCACAAGATGGGCATCAAGGGCGCCTCCACCTGCGTGATGAACTTCGACGGCGCCACCGGCTGGCTGATCGGCCAGGCCAACCAGGGCCTGGCGTGCATGTTCACCATGATGAATGACGCGCGCTTCCAGGTCGGCCTGCAGGGCCTGGGCATCGCCGAACGCTCCTGCCAGGGCGCGTTGGCCTATGCTCGCGAGCGCCTGCAATCGCGCGCGCTGACCGGTGCGGCCGAGCCGTCCAAGGCTGCCGACCCGATCATCGTCCACCCGGACGTGCGGCGCATGCTGCTGACCCAGAAGACCCTCACCGAAGGCTGCCGGATGATCGCCGCGCTCTGCGCCCGCGAGCTGGACCTGGAGCATGGCCACCCCGAGGCGGACGGCCGCAAGGCCGCGAGCAAGCGCGCGGCGCTGCTGATCCCCATCGTCAAGTCGTTCTTCACCGATGTCGGCCAGGAGGTTTCCAGCCTCGGCGTGCAGGTCTACGGCGGCCACGGCTACATCCGCGAATGGGGCATGGAACAGTTGATGCGCGACAGCCGCATCACCCAGATCTACGAAGGCACCAACGGCATCCAGGCGCTCGACCTGATCCGCCGCAAGCTGCTGGGCGACGGTGGTGCGGAACTGAGCGCGCTGATCGGCGAACTGGCGGCGATCTGCGAAGCCGTCGGCGCGCGCACTGAACTGGCCGGTCTCGCGGAAACCGTCCGGCAACGCCTGCTGGAGTGGCGCAGCCTCACCAGCGAAGTGATCGCCGGCTGCCAGCGCGACCCGCAGGAAATCGGCGCCACCTCGGTGGACTTCCTGCAGTACTGCTCCTACGTGCTGCTCGGTGGCCTGTGGCTACAGGCTGCCGGTGTGGCTCAGGCGAAGCTGGCGGCCGGCGAGGGTGACGCGGATTTCTACCGCGCCAAGCTCGCCAGCGCCGAGTTCTACGTCAGGCGCATCCTGCCGCGTGCCAGCATGCACCGAGAGGCCCTGCTGGGTGGCGCGGACTGCCTGATGGCGCTGGACGCGGAGCATTTCGCCTTCTGAGCCCAGGGCCCGAGGTTTTGCCGCGGGCCCGTCAACTGCCGCGCTCCTGGCCGCACTGCGCACAGAAGCGTGCCTGAGGCGCGACAGCGGCGCCGCAGCCCTTGCAGGGCGTGGCCTGTAGCGACCCGCCGCAGTTGTGGCAGAAGCGACTGTCCTGCGGGTTCTGCGCGCTGCACTGCGGGCAGGGCTGGGTGGGAGCCGCATTGGCTGTCGGTGGTGGTGCGGGTGCCGGCGGATAGCCCGGTGCGCCGTAACCGCCGCCGTGCCCGCCATGACCGCCGCGGCCGTGGTGACCGCCCATCATCAAACGTTCGAGCCAACCCATGATGTACCTCCAGTTTCCCGTCGTGGGGTGGAGTCATTGGGCAGCCTGTAGTTGCTACAGGGTCAAGGCTTGGGAGTGTGAGCGGAGATTTCGCAAAAGAGAGCCCTATGAAAAACGCCGCGCTGGGTGATCGGGGCGGCGTTTTCTTTTGGTAGTTCGGAGCTGGGTGTTCCCTCACCCTAACCCTCTCCCAGAGGGAGAGGGGACCGTTCGGAGCGCTCTGGGAGTCAGGCGTCAGCCGGTCGATCAGGGAGAGCAGGATTCATCTCGGCACATACGGCTCCCTCTCCCTCTGGGAGAGGGCTGGGGTAAGGGGCTCCGGATACGCAGGGCTATCAGGCCCGCTCCCAAACCTCGAACGCATAGGCCGGCGTCTCGCCTTCCGCATCGTGCTCGATGCTCGACGCCAGGTGCCACTGGCTTTCGTTCACTTCGGGGAAGTGCGCGTCGCCCGCCGGGCTCAGGCCCACGCGAGTCAGGTAGAGGCGTTCGGCGCGGCCCAGGGCTTCACCGTAGAGTTGCGCACCGCCGATCAGCATCAGCTCGTCGGCTTCCTCTTCCTTGGCCCATTGCTCGGCGCGCTCCAGGGCTGCGTCGAGGCTTGTGAAGACTTCCGCGCCTTCGAGCGTCAGGCCCGCCTGGCGGGTGACGACGATGTTCAGGCGGCCCGGCAGCGGGCGGCCGAGCGAATCCCAGGTCTTGCGGCCCATGATCACCGGCTTGCCCAGGGTCATGGCCTTGAAGTGCTTGAGGTCCTGCGGCAGGTGCCAGGGCAGGCGGTTGTCGACGCCGATCACGCGGTTCTCGGCAAGGGCGGCGATCATCGCCAGGGGCAGTGCTTGGGTCATCTCGACTCCAGTGGTGAACATCAGCGGGAACTCCCGTTGCCAGAGGATACCAGCCGCTCGCCGTCGGCGGGGCCGGCGGGTGGCGGAACGCGCATGAAGAAGGTGCCGTCCTCGTTGACCTGGGTGATGCCGGTGGCCAGCACCTTGCGATAGTCCTTGAGGTTGAAGGCCAGGGTCTGGTCCGGGCGCTCGGCCTTGAGCAGCACCTGCGAGTAGGTGATGAGGATTTCGAAGATCTTCAGGTCGCCCGACTGCAGCCAGATGTAGGACTGCCCGGCCTGGCGCGGAGGCTCGAAGGCCAGCGAGGCGGCGCCGTCTCTGGGCGCGAATTTCAGGTGCAGGCCCTTGGCGTCCAGCCAGGTGGACTCGACGCGGCCGTCGATGCCCACCAGCGGGAAGACCTGGTGGTAGTTCAGGTGCATCACGTTGTCCTGCAGCACCGCGCCGGGGCGCTCCAGGGTCACCAGCGAATCCAGGCGCAGGCCCACCAGGCTCATGGCGCCGTAGCTGGGCACGCCGAGCACCTTCACGCTGTCGGGCTGGTAGTCGAGGTTGTCGCCGTCGAGCTTCACCGTGCCGGAGAGCCGTAGCGGCAGCCAGGGGCCGACGCCCAGCGGCTGCACTTCGCCGGAGACCAGCAGGCGGTCGCCTTCGATGCTCAGCTTGAAGTCGCGCAGCATGGTTTCCGGGTAGGCGAGGATGTGCTGGTTGAACAGGTTGCCGAGCTGTTCGGGGCTGAGGATCACCTCGCCCTCGGAGACGTTGATGCGCATGTCCTGCGGGCGGTCGAAGTCGATCGGCTCACCGGCCCTGAGCGGCACCAGCCAGCCCTTGAGCAGCGGGCTGTGGAAGCCGATGTCGCCCTGGAAGTACATGTCCACGTTGTTGAGCAGGATGCCCACGCCGTCCTGGCCGGAATCGCGCAGGCCGCCCGGCCGGCTGGCCTTGAAGTCCGCCGCCGGCGGCGTCTGCTGGAACCAGCCCTGGCGCAGCACGCCCAGTTCGCGCTGTTGCTTGTCGATGGCGCTCTCGGCCGCGGCCTGGCCGGCCAGCGTGAGGCAAAGAAGGGAAGCAAGGAGGGTTCTCATAGGGCTTTCTCCTCCGGGGCCGGCGCCTTAACCGGCGAGACGGCGATGTGCACCATGCCGTCTTCGCGCAGACGGATTTCGCCGTACTGCAGCTGGCGGCGGTAGTCGTAGAGGTTGAACAGCAGTGGCGCATCCGGGCTGAGGCTGGTGAACAGCGCGTAGGCCTTCACCAGGATGGTCCGCGCCATCTTGATGTCGCCGCCCTCGATGAACATGTAGCTCTGCGGCGCCTTGAGCTGTGGCCACTTGAGCTCGGCCAGGTCGCTGCCCAGCAGCAGGTCCATGCCGCCGTCGGCGAGCTTCAGGTGGCTGACGGTGAAGTCCAGGCGCGGCGGCGGGAACAGGCCGTCGAGGTCGACCAGGATGCGGTTGCCGATCAGCTGCATGTGCGCGGTGTGCAGTTGCAGCACCTCGGACATCTCGATGGAAGCAGCGGTCAGCGACGGTGTGACGTCCACCCCGTCGACGAAGATTCGCTGCGGCACCAGCGCCACCTTCAGCGGCCCGGCCTGCTCGATCCCGGTGACCATCCGCAGCGGCCGCCAGCGGCCCTTGCGCAGCAGCTCGCCGTGGACTTCCTGGCCGTCGGCGCGAGTGCTGAGCTTGAGGTTGCGCACCGGCGCGCTGGCGTTGCGCAGCTCCTCGTTGAGCAGGCTGGCGAGGGTCGCGTCAGCGACGAAGATGTCCCCGGCCTGGATGCGCGCGATCATGGACTTCGGGTCGTCGAGCATCAGCGGCGTGCCGGCGCCCGCCACCGGGCTCATCTGGATCAGCATCTTGCGGATGAAGAAGCCGATGTCGTCGTGCAGGCGGAAGTCGGTGTGGCTGATCCACAGTTGCGAGGTGTTGCTGTCGGACTGCCGGGCGCTGACGTTGGCGTCCAGCACGCGCGGCGGCACCGCCTGCATCAGCGGGGTGTCCGGGCCCCAGTCGGAGGGGCGCACCGGCGGTGTTTCCACGGCAACCGCGGTGGCGGCGGCCAGCAGCAGGGGCAAGGCACTGAGCATCGAGCGCAGCATGGCGAGGCCTCATTCTTGTTGTTTTTTCCGAGTGTGAGGCTGGCCGGGCACGGCGAGAGCCCCCCCTTGGTTTGGTTGACGCCACCGGGTGTTACCGGCGGTGCCGGGACGCGGCGGCGAGCAGCGGTTATCCTTGGTGCCGAGTACCGATTGTCGGAGACCCCGTGAGCGAAACCCCCGCTTCCGCCCTCGAATCCCTGTGGCTGTGCGAGGCCGTGCGTCTGCGCGAGGAGCAGGTCGGCCCGCTGGAAGACAGCGAAGCCAACCGCCGCGCCATCGTCAGCGGCGGCGACCTCGCCCGCCGCCTGCAACACCGCGCGCTGCTGCTCGCCGAACGCGATGGTCAGCGCGCCGCTCTGCGCACCTGGGTGCAAGGCTCGCGCCTGGCGCTGTACCTGCTGCTGGCGCTGGCGCTGTTCACCGGCGGCGGCCTGGCCTTCGCCGCCCTCGGCGACGGCCTGCGCCCGGTCAACGTGTTCTGGGCCCTGGCCAGCCTGCTCGGCCTGCACCTGATTACCCTGATCGGCTGGACCCTGGCCTTCTTCGCTGGCGGTGAGGCCGCCGGTGCGCTCGGCCGCCTGTGGTTGTGGTTGAGTGGCAAGTTCGCCCGCGACGCCCATGCTGCGCAATTGGCGCCCGCGCTGCTGGTGCTGCTGGACCGGCAGAAGCTCACGCGCTGGGCGCTCGGCCTGCTGGTTCATGGCCTCTGGCTGGTGGCACTGGGCAGCGCGCTGGGCGTGATGCTGGCGTTGCTGGCGACGCGGCGCTACGGCTTCGTCTGGGAGACCACCATCCTCGGCGGCGATACCTTCATCGCCCTGACCCACGGCCTCGGCGCGCTGCCGTCGCTGCTCGGCTTCCCGCAGCCGGACTCGGAGCTGGTGCGCGCCAGCGGCGATGCCCTGGTGGCCAGCGAAAACGCGCGCCACGCCTGGGCCGGCTGGCTGGTGGGCATCCTGCTGGTGTACGGCGTGCTGCTGCGCGGTGCGTTGTGGCTGCTCTGCCTGTGGCGCTGGAAGCGTGGGCGCGCGCAGCTGGCGCTGGATGTCTCGCTGCCCGGCTACGCCCTGCTGCGCGAGCGCCTGATGCCGGCCAGCGAGCGCCTGGGCGTCAGCGATGCCGCGCCGGACGAACTGATTGAGCCGCAGGCGCAGGCCCCGGCGACCACCGCCGACGGCGCCGTGCTGGTGTCCATCGAACTGCTCGACCGGCCCAACTGGCCGCCGAAGCTGGCCGAAGGCATCGCCAATGCCGGCGACCTCGACGACGGTGCCCAGCGTCGCCGCCTGCTGGAACAACTCACCCGCTACCCGCCGGCGCGCCTGGTGATCGCCTGCGACCCGCGTCGCTCGCCGGATCGCGGCACCCTGGCGCTGATCGCCGAACTCTCGCGCTGCGCCGCCGCCACCCGCGTCTGGCTGTTGCAGGCACCGACGGGCGAAGCGCTGGACGCCGAGCGCCTGGGCGACTGGCACGCCGGCGTCGAGCGCCTGCAACTGCCGCACACCTCGGCATCGCCGCTGGGCTGGCTGGAGACCGGGCATGACTGATGCGCTGAAACTGGCCGTGGTCGGCCACACCAACGTCGGCAAGACCTCCCTGCTGCGTACCCTGACCCGTGACGTGGGCTTCGGCGAGGTCTCCCACCGCCCCAGCACTACGCGGCATGTGGAAGGCGCGCGGCTGTCGGTGGACGGCGAGCCGCTGCTGGAGCTTTACGACACGCCGGGCCTGGAAGATGCCATCGCCCTGCGCGACTTCCTCGATGGGCTGGAGCGCCCCGGCGAGCGCCTGGACGGCCCGGAGAAGCTGCGGCGCTTCCTCGACGGCAGCGAAGCCCGCGGGCGTTTCGAGCAGGAAGCCAAGGTGCTGCGCCAGTTGCTCGCCTCCGACGCCGGCCTCTACGTGATCGACGCCCGCGAACCGGTGCTGGCCAAGTACCGCGACGAACTGGCAGTGCTCGCCGCCTGCGCGCGGCCGTTGTTGCCGGTACTCAACTTCGTCGCCAGCCCACAGCACCGCGAGGAGCAGTGGCGCGAGGCGCTTTCCCGCCTCGGCCTGCATGCGCTGGTGCGTTTCGATAGCGTGGCGCCGCCGCTGGATGGTGAGCGTCGCCTGTACGAAAGCCTGGCGCTGCTGCTGGAGCGTGCGCGCCCGCAGCTGGATCGACTGGTCGCAGATCACGAGGCCCAGGCCGTCGCCCGCCGCGAGGCCGGGGCGCGGCTGATCGCCGAGCTGCTGGTGGATGTCGCCGCTTGCCGCCAACTGGTGCCCGCTGGCGACAGTGCTGTTCGAGCAGCCACCGAGACGCTGCGCAATCAGGTGCGCAAGCGCGAAGATACCTGCGTGAAGGCGCTGCTCAGCCTCTACGCCTTCCGCAAGGACGACGCCCGCGCCGCCGACCTGCCGTTGCTGGACGGACGCTGGGGCGATGACCTGTTCAACCCGGAAACCCTCCGCCAACTGGGCATTCGCCTCGGTGGTGGCGTTGCGGCCGGTGCCGCGGCGGGGGCGGGGATCGACCTGCTGGTGGGCGGCCTGACCCTCGGCGCGGCCACCGCGCTGGGCGCCATCGCCGGCGGCGCCTGGCAGACCGTCGGCCATTACGGTCAGCGCCTGCTGGGCAAGCTCAAGGGCAGCCGCGAACTGTCGGTGGACGACAGCGTGCTGCGTCTGCTGGCGCTGCGGCAGCGGCAACTGCTGGCGGCCCTGCAGACACGCGGGCATGCGGCGGTGGAGGCGATCCAGGTGCAGTCGCCCGAAGACAAGCAGTGGCGCGAGGGCAAGCTGCCCGAGGCGTTGCGCAAGGCGCGTGCGCATCCGGAGTGGTCCGGCCTCAACGGTCGCTTGCGCAGCGAGAAGACCGAGCGGCAGGAGGCGGTGGCGGAGTTGGCTTCGCAGTTGCTCGAACCATAAGCCCATCGTCAATTTGCGAAATCGGCATGGCTGACGCCCCCTCACCCCAGCCCTCTCCCTCCGGGAGAGGGCTGGGGTGAGGGCAAGCATGAGCGCTGAATTTACCTGTGGGAGCGAGCTTGTGACTCACTTGGATGTGGGGAATGCCGTTTTCGGCCTCGCGAATGCTCTTAGATGAGCGTGACCATCTCCACCCTTGGCTGCCCTTCGGCGATCTCCAGAATCGCCAAGGCAATCGGCAACTTGAACCTCCGCGGTCCAGCGCTGCCCGGATTCAGGTACAGCACCCCATCGCGCACCTCGTTCAGCGGTTTGTGCGAATGGCCCGCCAGCACGATATCGATGCCTTCGGCCGACGGACCGATGGCCAACTGCTTGAGATCGTGGATCAGGTAGAGCCGCCGCCCGCCCAGTTCCAGCAGCAGTGTTTCCGGCAGCGCGGCGGCCCAGTCGTCGGTGTCGTTGTTGCCGCGCACCACGTCCAGCGGCGCCAGGGCGCGCAGCTGGTCGAGCAATGAGGCGGGGCCGATGTCGCCCAGGTGCAGGATACGCTCGCAGCCTTGCAGCGCCGCCAGCGCTTCGGGGCGCAGCAGGCCGTGGGTGTCGGCGATGACGCCGATGCGCAGGGAAGTGGTCATCCGGGGAGCATAAACGACGACGCCACCCGAAGGTGGCGTCGTGGCGGTTCAGCCGTTGTGCGAGGCCTTGGCGGCGTCGGACTCGGGCAGGAACCAGTTGAGCAGCAGAGCGCAGATGCCGCCGGTGGCGACGCCGGATTCCAGCACGTTGCGGATCGCGTGGGGCATGTGCGCGAGGAACTCCGGCACCTGGGAGATGCCCAGGCCCAGCGCCAGGCTGACGGCGATGATCAGCAGCGCGCGGCGGTCCAGGTGGGTGCCGGCGAGGATGTTGATGCCGGAGGCGGCGACCGCGCCGAACATCACCATCACCGCGCCGCCGAGCACCGGCTCGGGCACGGCCTGGATCACCCCGGCGACGCTGGGGAACAGGCCCAGCACGATGAGCATCGCGGCGATCCACAGGCCGACGTGGCGGCTGGCGACGCCGGTCAGCTGGATCACGCCGTTGTTCTGCGCGAACACGGAGCTTGGGAAGGTGTTGAACAGGCCGGCCAGCAGCGAGTTGGCGCCGTTCACCAGTACGCCGCCCTTGATGCGCTGCATCCACAGCGGGCCTTCGACCGGCTGCTTGGAAATCTTGCTGGTGGCGGTGACGTCACCGATGGCTTCCAGCGAGGTCACCAGGTAGATCACCAGCATCGGGATGAACAGGCTCCAGGAGAAGCCCAGGCCGAAGTGCAGCGGCACCGGGACCTGGAAGGCCGGCGCCTCGTGCATGCCGGTGAAGTCCAGGCGGCCCAGGTAGCCGGCCAGCGCGTAGCCCACGGCCAGGGCGATGACGATGGCGCCGCTGCGCATCCACACCACCGGGATGCGGTTGAGGATGACGATGATCGCCAGCACCAGGCCCGACAGCATCAGGTTCTCGCCGTTGGCGAAGGTGCCGTTGGACATGGCGGAGAAGCCGCCGCCCATGCTGATCAGTCCGACCTTGATCAGGGTCAGGCCGATCATCAGCACCACGATGCCGGTGACCAGCGGAGTGATCAGGCGCTTCACGAAGGGCAGGATGCGCGACACGCCCATCTCCACGAAGGAGCCGGCCATGACCACGCCGAAGATCGCCGCCATCACCGCTTCCACCGGGGTGCCGTTCTTCACCATCAGCGCGCCGCCGGCGATCAGCGGGCCGACGAAGTTGAAGCTGGTGCCCTGGACGATCAGCAGGCCCGCGCCGAATGGCCCGAAGCGCTTGCACTGGACGAAGGTGGCGATGCCGGAGATCACCAGCGACATCGACACGATCAGGTTGGTGTCGCGCGGCGACACGCCCAGCGCCTGGCAGATCAGCAGGCCGGGGGTGACGATGGGCACGATGATCGCCAGCAGGTGCTGCAGTGCCGCAAGCCATGCGATGGGCAGGGCGGGGCGGTCTTCCAGGCCGTAGACCAGATCGGGCTGGTCCTTGGCGGCGGACGGGTTCTCGAGGGAGCTCATTGGCGGCGGTCCGGGAAAAAAGAGCGCGATTTTACTGGCCCACGGCGGGATCGCACAGTGCCATGAGGCAAGTTGGGATGAATGGGGAAGCCTGGGTTCCTACGGCGTCATAGTGCGGTGGCACTCCGAAGGCTTTCGGCGTGGAAAAAACTGCCGAAATTTCAACAGGGTGCGCGGAAGCGTCTGAGTGTGTCGGCCCGCTGGCGTGGCTTCACTGGAATGCATCCGGAGCCATTCGGGCGTCCGGCTCTATCCAGAGGGATACGACGATGGGTAAACAACAAGGCTTCACCCTGATCGAGCTGATGATCGTGGTGGCGATCATCGGGATTCTGGCTTCGGTTTCCTTGCCGCTGTACTCGGATTACTCGTCGCGCTCGAAGGCGGCGGCGGCACTGGTGGAGCTTTCTGCTGCCAAAACGGCGGTAGGCCTCTGCATGACGGAGACCGGTAAGAAGGACGAGTGTGACAGCGGAACCTTTGGAATTCCTGCAACTGTCTCGACGGACAACATTCTGGATTTCAAAGTGGCTAAGGCTGTCGTCACAGGTAAGGTCAGTGCGACGAATTCCACGGGGGAAAATCTGGAGTTCAGTATGGAACCTTCCATCTCGGGCTCGAATATCGTCTGGAAGGTCACGGGCACGCTCTGCGACGCCGACCGCGGAATCAAACCGGGGACAGGAGGATGCGCCAAATCCGCCGCGAAGGAGGGCTGATCTCCAGCTTTCGACGCGCACAAAAAAGCCCGGCATTCGCCGGGCTTTTTCATGTCACCGCCAGACTCAACCGTCCAGCAGCGCCTTGTCGCGCACCGCGCCCTTGTCGGCGCTGGTGGCCAGCAGGGCGTAGGCTTTCAGTGCGGTGCTCACCTTGCGCGCGCGGGGCTGAGCTGGCTTCCAGCCCTTCTTGTCCTGCTCGGCGCGGCGGGCGGCCAGTTCATCATCGCTGACCAGCAGGTTGATACTGCGGTTGGGGATGTCGATCAGCACCTTGTCGCCGTCCTGTACCAGACCGATGGCGCCACCCGCGGCGGCTTCCGGCGAGGCGTGGCCGATGGACAGGCCCGAGGTGCCGCCGGAGAAGCGGCCGTCGGTGAGCAGGGCGCAGTCCTTGCCCAGGCCCTTGGACTTCAGGTAGCTGGTCGGGTACAGCATTTCCTGCATGCCCGGGCCGCCTTTCGGGCCTTCGTAGCGGATGATCACGATGTCGCCCGGCTTCACTTCGTCGGCGAGGATGCCCTTCACGGCGCCGTCCTGGCTTTCGAAGATCTTCGCGCGGCCTTCGAACACATGGATGGATTCGTCCACGCCAGCGGTCTTCACCACGCAACCATCGAGGGCGATGTTGCCGTACAGAACGGCCAGACCGCCTTCCTGGGAGTAGGCGTGCTCGACACTGCGGATGCAGCCTTCGGCGCGGTCGGCGTCGAGGGTGTCCCAGCGGGTGCTCTGGCTGAAGGCGACCTGGGTCGGGATGCCGGCGGGGCCGGCCTTGAAGAAGGTGTGGACCTTCTCGTCCTGGGTCTGGGTGATGTCCCACTCGGCGATGGCGTCGGCCATGCTCGGGCTGTGCACGGTCGGCACGTCGGTGTGCAGCAGGCCGCCACGGGCCAGCTCGCCGAGGATGGAGAAGATGCCACCGGCGCGGTGCACGTCTTCCATGTGGTACTTCTGGATGTTCGGTGCGACCTTGCACAGCTGCGGCACCTTGCGCGACAGGCGATCGATGTCGCGCAGGTCGAAGGCGATCTCCGCCTCCTGGGCGGCGGCCAGCAGGTGCAGGATGGTGTTGGTCGAACCGCCCATGGCGATGTCCAGGGTCATGGCGTTCTCGAACGCCTTGAAGCTGGCGACATTGCGCGGCAGCACGGACTCGTCGCCTTCGCCGTAGTAGCGCTGGCACAGTTCGACGGCCAGGCGGCCAGCGCGCAGGAACAGCTGCTCGCGGTCGGAGTGGGTGGCCAGGGTGGAACCGTTGCCCGGCAGGGAAAGCCCTAAGGCTTCGGTCAGGCAGTTCATCGAGTTGGCGGTGAACATGCCGGAGCAGGAGCCACAGGTCGGGCAGGCGCTGCGCTCGTACTCGGCGACCTTTTCGTCGGAGCAGGAGTCGTCTGCGGCAACGACCATGGCGTCGACCAGGTCCAGGCCGTGGCTGGCCAGCTTGGTCTTGCCAGCTTCCATCGGGCCGCCGGAGACGAACACCACCGGGATGTTCAGGCGCAGGGCGGCCATCAGCATGCCGGGGGTGATCTTGTCGCAGTTGGAGATGCAGACGATGGCGTCAGCGCAGTGGGCGTTGACCATGTATTCCACGGAGTCGGCGATGATCTCGCGCGACGGCAGGGAATAGAGCATGCCGTCATGGCCCATGGCGATGCCGTCGTCCACGGCGATGGTGTTGAATTCCTTGGCCACGCCGCCGTGTTTTTCGATCTCGCGGGCGACCAGCTGGCCCAGGTCCTTCAGGTGCACGTGGCCGGGCACGAACTGGGTGAAGGAGTTGGCGATGGCGATGATCGGCTTCTTGAAGTCTTCGTCCTTCATCCCGGTGGCGCGCCAGAGGGCACGGGCGCCGGCCATGTTGCGGCCGTGGGTGGAGGTTTTCGAGCGGTAATCGGGCATGACAGGTTCCTGCGCATCAGGTCACGGTGGGAGTCGATCCGGGTCTTCTGTGCGGCGGCGTACAGCGGGTAGGGCTGGCCGGCGAGACCTTGAGCAAACTCTAAGTCGTATCGTGAGCGCGGTACGCACCGGATGCAAACAGCAGATGGCCTTGCATGGGCGAGGTCGGCGCGGGGCTTGGCGGGGTCACCGCCTGCTCGGCCGGGGCTCACAGGCCCGCCGGGGGATAAATGGCAGGAATGCCCCGGATTCTACGCCGGCCCTTGCCGCCAGGGAAAGGCTGGCGGTCGGCACAAGGCATAGACTTTCGCCGCCCCGGCGTGGTCTGAATGGCCACTGGCGCTTTTCCCGTCCCGTTCGTTGAAGGAGCAACCCCATGAAAGTCACCCGCATCGCCCTGCTCGCCGCGCTGTTTGCCGGCAGTGTGCAGGCCTCGTCCGACGAAGCCTGGCAGGCGCAGGACAAGCAGCAGCGCGAAGCCTGCCTGGCGCTGAGTCATCTGCAGAACAAGAAGGTGCTGGGCTCGCCGGTGCTGTTCGATGACAGCGTGGGCTACACGGCGCTGATGATCGGCGGGCAATACCCTCAGAAAAAGAATGCTCAGAAGCACATGCAGGGCAAACCGGGCCTCGAGCTGTGCCTGTTCGAGCGCAAGACCGGCAACGCAGTGATCAGCGAGGCGGATTCGTTGATGCCGATGAAGTAATCGCAGGAGGGGATGGCGGATAAAGCGTCCCGCTTTATGCGCCCTACGCGGCTGCACACCGTAGGGCGCATAACGTCCTCGGCGTTATCCGCCATCCATTGCTGCATGAAAAACGGGGCGTTCCCCTGCGGAAACGCCCCGTTTTCTGGAGTGACGTGAAGCCTTAGCCGTTGGGCAGCAGGCGCACGGTCAGGCTCTTGATGTAGCGGGTTTCCGGGATCGCCAGGTGCACCGGGTGGTCCGGACCCTGACCGCCGCGCTCGAGCAACTGGATGTTGCGGTCCAGGTGGCGGGCGCTGCCCAGCAGGATGTTCTGCAGGTCGTCCTCGGGCAGGTGCATGGAGCAGGAGGCACTGACCAGCACGCCGTCCTTGGACAGCAGGCGCATGGCCTGTTCGTTGAGGCGGCGGTAGGCGGCCTCGCCGTTCTTCAGGTCCTTCTTGCGCTTGATGAAGGCGGGCGGGTCGGCAACGATCACGTCGAAGCGCTCGTCGGCGGCCTTCAGCTCGCGCAGGGCGTCGAATACGTCGCCTTCCACGCAGGCGACTTTCTCGGCGAGGCCGTTCAGCGTGGCGTTGCGCTCGACGCCGTCGAGGGCGAAGCCGGAGGCATCGACGCACATCACTTCGCTGGCGCCGAAGGCCGCGGCCTGGATGCCCCAGCCGCCGATGTAGCTGAACAGGTCGAGCACGCGCTTGCCCTGCACATAGGGCTGCAGGCGGGCGCGGTTCATGCGGTGGTCGTAGAACCAGCCGGTCTTCTGGCCGGCCAGCACTGGGGCTTCGAACTTCACGCCGTTCTCTTCCAGGGCGACCCATTCCGGGACTTCGCCGTAGGCGTTGGCGACATAGCGCTCCAGGCCTTCGGCGTCACGGGCGCTGGAATCGTTCTTCCACAGCACGGCGCTGGGCTTGAGCACCTGCAGCAGGGCGGCAAGCACGTCGTCGCGGTGTTTTTCCATGGTCGCCGAGGCGAGCTGGACCACCAGTACATCGCCGAAGCGGTCCACCACCAGGCCCGGCAGCAGGTCCGAGTCGCCGTAGACCAGGCGGTAGAAAGGCTTGTCGAACAGGCGGTCGCGCAGGCTCAGGGCGACGTTCAGGCGGTGAACCAGCAGGGATTTGTCGAGAACGTGCTTGGTATCGCGAGAAATCAGGCGGGCGCAGATGAGGTTGTTCGGGCTCATCGCGACGATGCCCAGCGGCTTGCCGTTGGCCATTTCCAGGATGGCCTGTTCGCCGGCGCCGAATCCGTTCAGCGGGGTGGCGGCGACGTCCACCTCGTTGCTGTAGACCCACAGGTGGCCGGCGCGCAGGCGGCGCTCGGCGTTGGCTTTCAGACGCAGGCTGGGCAGGGTCATGGGGGAGGGCTCCGGCAAAAAGAGCGGGATTATAGCGCAGCAGCGTGCGCCGCCGGAGCGCGGCGCACGGGCTTTTGATCGGCGGCTCTCAAGCGGCGAGGGTTTCGATCAGTTGCTTGCTGAAGGCGGGGATGTCGTCGGGCTTGCGACTGCTGATCAGCCCGCCATCGTTGACCACCTGTCGGTCGACCCAGTGGCCGCCGGCGTTGTTGATGTCGTCCTTGAGCGAGTTCCAGCTGGTCAGGGTCTTGCCCTTCACCAGACCGGCTGAGACCAGCAACCAGGCGCCATGGCAGATCACCGCGATGGGTTTGTCGGCCTCGGCGGCCTTCTGCACGATTTCCTGGGCCTTGGGCAGGTTGCGGATCTGGTCGGCGTTGATCACCCCGCCTGGCAGCAGCACGGCGTCGTACTCGTCGATGCGGGCGGTCTCGAAGGTGCCGTCGACCTTGAAACTGTCCGCCGGCTGGTCGTGGTTCCAGCCGCGCACCTTGTCCTTGCTGTCGGAGAGGATCTTCACCTTGGCACCCGCTTCCTTCAGGGCGTCGCGGGGGCCAGTCAGCTCCACCTGCTCGAAACCGTCGGTGACCAGGATGGCGATGGTCTTGCCTTTGAGTGTCTGGCTCATGTGGCTTGTCTCCCATTTCGTCCGCTTGGGTGTAAAGGTTCCGACACAGCCGCCGATGAAAGTTCAATCAAAAGCAGCACTTCCAGAAGCCCCGGCTCTGGGTAAACTGTGCGCCCCGTCAACTTTTCCCAGCGCGCCCATGTCTCAAGAACTCTCCGCCGAACAGATCCGTCAGGCCCTGCAGGGCATCAGCGTGCCGCCGCAGCCGCAGATCATGGTTGACCTGCAGATGGAGCAGTTCATGCCCAACCCGGACCTGAAGGCGATCGCCAAGCTGATCAGCCAGGACCCGGGGCTGTCCGGCGCGCTGCTGAAGCTGGTGAACTCGCCGTTCTTCGGCCTGGCCAATCGCATCACCTCGATCCAGCGCGCGGTGAACCTGCTGGGCAGCCGCTCGGTGATCAACCTGATCAACGCCCAGTCGATCAAGGGCGAGATGAGCGACGCGACCATCGTCACCCTCAATCGCTTCTGGGACACCGCCCAGGACGTGGCCATGAGCTGCCTGACGCTGGCCAAGCGCATCGGCTATGAGTCGGTGGACGAGGCTTACGCGCTGGGGCTGTTCCACAACTGCGGCATTCCGCTGATGCTCAAGCGCTTCCCGCACTACATGGCGGTGCTGGAGGAGGCCTATGCCAGCGCGAGCGACGAGCGCCGCGTGGTGGACACCGAGAACCGCGTGCTGAACACCAATCATGCGGTGGTCGGCTACTTCACCGCGCGCTCCTGGCGCCTGCCGGAGCACGTCTGCGAGGCCATCGCCAACCACCACAATGCGCTGTCTATCTTCAGCGAGGACAACTGCCGCGATACCCAGCTGAAGAACCTGCTGGCGATCCTCAAGATGGCCGAGCACATCTGCGGCTCTTACCGCGTGCTGGGCAACCAGGACGAGGACCACGAGTGGGAGAGCGTGCGCGCGCTGGTGCTGGATTACGTCGGGCTCAGCGAGTACGACTTTGAGAACCTCAAGGCGAGCATTCTCGAGTTGGGCGTGGGGCAGGGGACCTACTGAATCTGCCTGCGTCGAAGCCCCTGTAGGAGCGGGCCATGCCCGCGATCGCGCGCATGGCGCGCTCCTGCACTGCTACTGGATATGAAAAAGCCGGGCATCTGCCCGGCTTTTTCGTTCAACGTCGGCGATCAGTCGAGCATGTCGCTGAAACGTGCATCCTTCTTGTAGGCAATGGCCTGGCTGAAGCCGGGGACCTGGATGCCACGGTCGCTGATCTCGATGGCCTGCTCGTCGATCATGTCGTTGCCGAAGTTGTAAATGATGTCGAAACGGCCCTGGGTCGCGGCTTCGTCGTACTGCCGGGCGGCAGCGCGAGTGGCTTCGCGGCGGCCCTGGTAGTCGGCGAAGGCGGCGTCGCCGTGGCGCTTGCGCAGCATCTTCTCGGTGATGGCCGGGGACAGCAGCACGCCGGTGGCGTTGTTGCCGCCGAAGCCCTTGGAATTGATGAAGCAGACTTCCAGGTCGTCGCGGCGCACGTCGCTGCTGGACAGGGCGATGTGGTCCTTGAAGACGTCGTCGGCGAACTTGTCGACGGTCTTGATGCCGGGGATGACGCCGTAGCGGAAGGTGCCCAGGGCGGAGATCATCTGGTCGGCGCTGGCGGTGGCCAGGGAGTGGCCGACGAAGGCTTTCACCGCGGTGACCGGCCAGCCCTCGATGCCGAAGGCGGTGGCGACGCGGTCGAGGATTTCCGATTCGGTCACGCGGTTGGCCGGGGTGCTGGAACCGTGGGCGTGGACGAAGCTGTGCTGGCGCACGCTCTTCTCGCCGACGATCTGCGCGGCGGCGGCCACGGCCTTGGCCATGGTCAGGTAGTTGCCCGGACCGGGAGCGGAGATGGACTTCTTGAAGCCGTCGGCGTTGATGAACACGTCCGGCACCGAACCGTGGATGTCGGCACCCAGCTCCAGGGCCAGGGCGTCGTCCATCAGCACCACGTACTGCGCGGACTCGGCCAGGGAGAAGCCGCAGTTGTCGCCGAACGGGCGGCTGGCGCGGCGGAAGTCGACGTCATCGCGGCCTTCGATGTGGCGCAGGCCTTCTTCGGTGGCCAGCGCGCCCATGGCGGCGTAGCCCTCGATGATCTCGGAGGTGATCGGCGCTTCGGCGTTGCCGACGATGGCCACGCGGGCCTGGCCGGTGGTGATGACGTCGATGCCTTTCTGCAGGTTGTACAGGAAGGTGGCGCAGGCGCCGGTGACGCTACCGGTCATGCCGACGCTGCCCAGCACGTAGGCGTTGATGAAGTCGGTGGGCATGCTGTTGAAGCCCAGCGGCAGCTGCTTGGCCGACACGCGGTGGCCGCGCAGGCGCGACTGCAGCAGGCCGCCGAAGCCGTTCTCGTCCAGCTGGCTCATGATGCTGCTGGAGAACACGGCGATTTCGTCAGGCTGGACGGCGTTGCAGATGGTCTGCCAGTCGAGGCCGGTGGAGCGCACCGCGTCGGTGGCGGCGACCACGGACATCTGCAGGCCGCGCGGGTGGAAGCGCGAGTTGTACAGCTCACTCGGCTCGAAGCCGGTGGGCAGCTGGCCGGCGGATTTCACCGGCAGCGCGCGGTAACTGTCGACCTTGAATTCGCAGCTGTCGTGCAGGGTGACGCGGACTTCGCCGCCTTCGAGTTCTTCCACCGACCAGTTGGCCGGCAGCGGCTCGGGCAGTTGCTTGCGCAGGGTGGTAAAGGTCACCGGGCTGCCGGCGGCGCTGACGGTCAGGCTCTTGTGGCAGTGCGCGGCGTCGACGTCGAGGTATTGCAGCTCGATGCGGCGGATCAGGGTGGACTGGCGAATCTGCTGCTCGAAGCGCTGCTCGATGGCGGCCAGATCGAGGATGTTGCCGTCGGCGTCCTGGTACTGGCCGTCGACGACCTTGACCAGTTTCATCATGACCGCGAGACCGGCGAGGGTTTCCTGGCGGGCAGCGGGCTCCATGGATTCGAGGACGGTGCGGCGGAACCCATGGTGGAAGGAACTGCGGCCAGCCGCGTTATATCCACCAAAACCAACGATGACCGGTAGTCGAGACATCTCTCGGAAACTCCTTCAGCAAGTGCATCTTGCGCGCCGGACGACGGTGGCCCATGGCGGGGCGGCCCGGTGGCACAAAGCCAGGCGTGGCTTCTAGTGATTCGGAATGCTTTAGCTGACGAGGATGATGACCGCCGAGTCACGCTCGCGCCAGGATTTGTCGGAAGAAGGCGACGAGTTCCCGAGCGAATCCTGCAGGGCTCATGAATGAAAACGGGAGCCGCGAAGGGCTCCCGTTTTTTACCGCGGCAAATCTCAGCGGTATTCGATGCCAGCTTTCTTGGTGCTGACGCGAGTACCGGACTTGCCTTCGGTGATGGCGACGATGTTTTCCAGCGAGCCGATCACTGCGTCCTTGCCGGTCGCGCGGGCGAACTCGATGGCGGCCATGACCTTCGGACCCATGGAGCCGGCGGCGAAGCCTAAGCGTTCCAGTTCGTCCGGGTGGGCCTGGGCGATGCCTTTCTGGGTCGGTTTGCCCCAGTCGATGTAGGCCGCGTCCACGTCGGTGGCGATGATCAGGATGTCAGCCGACAGCTCCTGGGCCAGCAGCGAGGAGCAGAGGTCCTTGTCGATCACCGCCTCGACGCCGGAGAGTTTCTTGCCGGATTCGTCGTACATGGTCGGGATGCCGCCGCCGCCAGCGCAGATGACGATGGTGCCTTTCTCCAGCAGCCACTTGACCGGGCGGATCTCGAAGATGCGCTTCGGACGCGGGCTGGCCACGACGCGGCGGAACTTGTCACCGTCCGGGGCGATGCTCCAGCCTTTCTCCTTGGCGAGGGCTTCGGCCTCTTCCTTGGAGTAGACCGGGCCGATGGGCTTGGTCGGGTTCTTGAAGGCCGGGTCCTTGGAGTCGACCTCGACCTGGGTGAGCAGGGTGGCGAACGGTACTTCGAACGGCAGAAGGTTGCCCATTTCCTGTTCGATCATGTAGCCGATCATGCCTTCGGTCTCGGCGCCGAGAACGTCCAGCGGGTACGGGCTGACCTTCTCGTAGGCAGCGCCCTGCAGGGCCAGCAGGCCGACCTGCGGGCCGTTGCCGTGGGCGATCACCAGCTCGTTGCCGGGGGCAACCTTGGCGATCTGTTCGGCAGCGATCCGTACGTTGGTGCGCTGGTTGTCGGCAGTCATGGGCTCGCCACGACGCAGCAGGGCATTGCCGCCCAATGCGACGACGATACGCATATTCATTTCCTCCGAAAGAGTGGGAGCGCCCGGACCGGCGACCTTGTCGCGGTCCGGGGCTGTCCGGCATTACATGTCGGCGAGGGTCGAAACGAGGATTGCCTTGATGGTGTGCATGCGGTTTTCCGCCTGCTCGAAGGCAATGTTGTACGGGGATTCGAAGACGTCTTCGGTCACTTCGATGCCGTTCTTCAGGTTCGGGTACTTGGCGGCGATTTCCTTGCCGACCTTGGTCTCGCTGTTGTGGAAGGCGGGCAGGCAGTGCATGAACTTCACGCGCGGGTTGCCGGCGGCCTTCATCATGTCCATGTTGACCTGGTAGGGCAGCAGCTCGTTGATGCGTTCGCCCCAGGCTTCGACCGGCTCACCCATCGATACCCAGACGTCGGTGTGGATGAAGTCCACGCCCTTGACGGCTTCTTTCGGGTCTTCGGTGATGGTGATGCGGGCACCGCTTTCTTCAGCGAACTTCTTGCAGGCGGCGACGTGTTCGTCGGTCGGCCAGAGCTCCTTGGGAGCTGCGATGCGTACGTCCATGCCGAGCTTGGCGCCGATCAGCAGCAGGGAGTTACCCATGTTGTTGCGGGCGTCGCCCAGGTAGGCGTAGCTGATGTCGTGCAGCGGCTTGTCGCTGTGCTCGCGCATGGTCAGCACGTCGGCCAGCATCTGGGTCGGGTGGTACTCGTCGGTCAGGCCGTTGAACACCGGTACGCCAGCGAACTTCGCCAGTTCCTCGACGATTTCCTGCTTGAAGCCACGGTATTCGATGGCGTCGTACATGCGGCCCAGTACGCGGGCGGTGTCCTTCATCGATTCCTTGTGGCCGATCTGCGAGGAGTTCGGGTCGATGTAGGTGACGTTGGCGCCCTGGTCATAGGCGGCGACTTCGAAGGCGCAGCGGGTGCGGGTCGAGGTCTTTTCGAAGATCAGCGCAATGTTGTTGCCTTTCAGGTGTTGCTGCTCGGTACCGGTGTACTTGGCGCGCTTCAGGTCGCGGGACAGGTCGAGCAGATAGCGCAACTCGCGGGTGCTGTGGTGCATCAGGCTGAGCAGGTTGCGGTTGTGCATGTTGAAAGCCATGGTGTTTCTCCTTGTGGGATCCAATCTCGGCCCTCGTCAGTACAGCTCGTGGCTGGCGGGGCGGGCGGCCCTGGCAAGGGCCGCCTCGTGAGGTCAATGCGCTCTGGTTGAGGTAGTCGCGTTTATCGGGTGCCGATCGATCAGTAGTCGATCGGGTCGCGGATGATCGGGCAGGTCATGCAGTGACCGCCGCCACGGCCCCGGCCCAGTTCGCCGGCGCTGATGGTGATGACTTCCACGCCAGCCTTGCGCAGCAGGGTGTTGGTGTAGGTGTTGCGGTCATAACCCACCACCACGCCCGGTTCCAGGCAGACCACGTTGTTGCCGTCGTCCCACTGCTCGCGTTCGGCGGCGAAGCTGTTGCCGCCGGTTTCGACGACGCGCAGTTTCTTCAGGCCCAGGGACTCGGCGACGACGGTCATGAAGTCCTTGTCTTCGCGCTGGACGTTGATGCCGTAGGGGCTCTTCTCGTCCGGACGCAGGATGAAGGGAACGATCTCTTTCACCACTTCGGGGAAGACGGTGACCAGGTCGCGGTCGCAGAAGGTGAAGACGGTGTCCAGGTGCATCGCGGCGCGGGATTTCGGCAGGCCGGCGACGATGACTTTCTCGGCAGCGCCCTTGGCGAACAGTGCCTGGGCTACCTGGCCGATGGCCTGGCGGGAGGAGCGTTCGCCCATGCCGATCAGGACGACGCCATTGCCGATGGGCATCACGTCACCACCCTCGAGGGTGGACATGCCGTGGTCCTTGTCCGGATCGCCGTACCAGACTTCGTATTCGGCGTTGGTGAATTCCGGGTGGAACTTGTAGATGGCGGTGGTCAGCAGGGTTTCCTGACGTCGCGCCGGCCAGTACATCGGGTTCAGGGTCACACCGCCGTAGATCCAGCAGGTGGTGTCACGGGTGAACTGGGTGTTGGGCAGCGGCGGCAGCAGGAAGCTGGAGTGGCCCAGGTAGTCGCGGTACATCTTCAGCGCCTTGGCGCCTTCGCTTTCCGGGATGTCGTCGGAGGCCACGCCGCCGATGAGGAACTCGGCCAGTTTGCGCGGCTCCAGGCTTTCGAGCCAGGAGCGCAGCTCGAGGGTCAGGCCGAGGCCGACGCTGTCAGCGGTGATCTTGCGATCGAGGATCCACTTCAGGGCTTCGGGGTTGGCCACGATGTCGGTCAGCAGGTTGTGCATTTCCAGAACATCGATGCCGCGTTCGCGCATCTTGGTGACGAAATCGAAGTGGTCGCGCTTCGCCTGGTTCACCCAGATAACGTCGTCGAACAGCAACTCGTCGCAGTTGCTCGGGGTCAGGCGTTGATGGGCGAGTCCGGGCGAGCAGACCATCACTTTGCGTAGTTTGCCAGCTTCAGAATGGACGCCAAGTTTGGTTTTTTCCGTGCTCATGAGATGTCTCCAGGAGTTACAGAGTGAGGAAGCCGTCGTAGAGGCCATAGGCCGCGATCAGTGCACCGATCACGACAACCGCGAAGATGAGCTTCTCGACATTGGTGAAGATGGGTTGGCCCACTTCATGTTTCGCTTTGGCGAAGAGGATGACGCCGGGCGCGTACAGCAGCGCCGACAGCAGCAGGTACTTCAGGCCACCTGCGTAGATCAGCCACACCGCGTAGAGAACCGAGATACCGGCGATGATCAGGTCTTTGGTGCGGTCGGCCGAGTCGGTCTCGTAGGTCTCGCCCTTGACTGCCAGCAGCAGGCCGTAGGCCGCGGACCAGAAGTACGGGATCAGGATCATCGAGGTGGCCAGCAGCAGCATCTTGGTGTACGGGTCCATGCCACCGTCGGCGCTGCCGGAGGTGAAGAACACGATGACCAGGAAGACCTGCACGCAGATGTTGGTCAGCCAGAGGGCGTTGGCCGGCACCTGGTTGGCGTTCTCCTTGCGGAGGAACTCCGGCATGGTGTGGTCCTTGGCGGCGGCGAACATGATCTCGGCGCACAGCAGCACCCAGGAGAGCAGGGCACCCAGCAGGGAGATGAGCAGGCCGACGCTGATCAAGACCGCGCCCCAGTGGCCGACCACATGCTCCAGCACCAGCGCCATCGACGGGTTCTGCAGCTTGGCCAGTTCCGGCTGGGTCATCACGCCCATGGACAGCACGTTCACCAGTACCAGCAGCAGCAGGACGGTGATGAAGCCGATCACGGTGGCCTTACCGACGTCCGAACGTTTTTCCGCACGGGAGGAGAAGATGCTCGCGCCCTCGATGCCGATGAACACCCACACGGTGACCAGCATCATGTTGCGCACCTGGTTCATCACGCTGCCCAGGTCAGGATTGCTCTTGCCCCAGATGTCCGCGGTGAAGATGTCCAGCTTGAAGGCGAACAGGCAGATCAGGATGAACAGGAACAGCGGGACGATCTTCGCCACCGTGGTGATGGTGTTGATGAACGCCGCTTCCTTGATCCCGCGCAGTACCAGGAAGTGCAGGGCCCACAAGAGGATCGACGCGCAGACGATCGCCGCGACGGTGTCGCCCTTGCCGAAGATCGGGAAGAAGTAGCCCAGGGTGCTGAACAGCAGGAGGAAGTAACCGACGTTGCCGAGCCAGGCGCTGATCCAGTAACCCCAGGCCGAGGAGAAGCCCATGTAGTCACCGAAACCGGCCTTCGCGTAGGCGTACACACCACCGTCGAGTTGGGGTTTGCGGTTGGCCAGGGTCTGGAAGACGAATGCCAGGGTCAGCATGCCGACCGCGGTGATGGCCCAACCGATGAGGATCGCGCCGACGTCAGCGCTGGCGGCCATGTTTTGCGGGAGAGAGAAGATGCCCCCGCCAATCATCGAGCCGACAACAAGAGCCGTCAAAGCGCCTAGCTTTAGTTTTTGGCTGCTTTCTTGCGACATTTAAGAATCTCCCTATAGGAAGTTGGAGAGTGAGGCTATTTAGCGCCCGTCTTGGCGGGGCACTCCTGATTCAGGTCAATAGCTTGCTATCCAATGTATTGGGCAGTACTTCCTGCTCTGCCCACCCCGCATAAACCATAGGAGAGGTTTTGCATTAGCGCCCGATTTAGAGGGGATTTCGTGAAGATTTGAGCGCGGTTTCATGACCGCAGAATGGCAGTCGATTTCGCAGGCCCACGCAGGGCGCGCCGTTGCGCTTGATTCGCAGATGCAGAGAGGCGCAGGACCGCTGTGTAGGAAAGTCCTGAACGAAGATGCGAGAGGGGAAAATTGGCCGGGGCAGGATCACTGCACCCGGCGATGCGCCTGTCGAATCGAAGGCACGAGATGGCAAGAAGCCCGAAGGACACCGCCGGGTTCGTGGCCCGGCGGGCGCGACGTGGCAGGCACGTCGCGAGATGTGATGCACAAGGCAATCGCACCTGTGTCGCAGAGCAAGGTGTGTGCCAGGGCTGAAGACTACGTCAGAGCGCTCTGTGGCGCTGTTCGCCCTTGGTCGCAGTCCAGGCCATCGGCGGATTTCTGCTCAGAGGTCGCCATCGTCGGCGGAATTTCCGCCACTGCCGGAGAACAGCAGGCCGTGCTTGCGCAGTTTGTCGTGCAGGGTCTTGCGCGGTACGCCTAGCGCTTCGGCAAGGCTGCGCAGGGAGTTGTGCGAGCGGCCCATCTCGGCGGCGATCAGCGAGCGCTCGAAGGATTCCACCTGCTCGTTCAGCCCGGCGCCGGGAGTGGCGGCGGTGGCCTGCCCGTGGCTGTCGTCCAGCCCCAGGTCCAGGCCGAGGGCGTAGCGCTCCGCGGCGTTCTGTAGCTCGCGGACATTGCCCGGCCAGCCGTGTGCCAGCAGTTGCGCACGTTGCGCCGAGTCCAGCGGGCGGGCGTTCAGGCCATGGCGCTGCGCACCGCGCTCGGCAAAGTGCTGGAACAGCAGCAGGATGTCGTCGCCCCGTTCGCGCAATGGTGGAATGCGCAGACTGGCCACATTCAGGCGGTAGTAGAGGTCAGCGCGGAAGCGGCCTTCATCGGAGGCCAGGCGCAGGTCCTCCTTGGTTGCCGCGATGATGCGGATATCCAGCGGAATGAGCTGGTTGGAGCCCAGGCGCTCGACGGTGCGCTCCTGCAACAGGCGCAGCAGCTTCACCTGGACGTCCAGGCTCATGCTCTCTATCTCGTCGAGGAACAGCGTGCCGCCGTTGGCGAACTCGAACTTGCCGATGCGGCGCTTCTGCGCGCCGGTGAAAGCGCCCTGTTCGTGGCCGAACAGTTCGCTCTCCACCACTGACTCGGCCAGCGCGCCGGCGTTGATGGCGACAAACGGACCGTTGCGGCGGCTCGACAGGTCATGCAGGGCGCGGGCGACGACTTCCTTGCCCGATCCGGTTTCGCCCAGGACCAGCACGTCCGCCTGGATCGCCGCGAGCGATGCGACCTGCTGTTGCAGACGCTGCATTGGTGCGGACTGGCCCACCAGACGGCCACGGACTTCCTTCTGCTCGGTCAGGGCCAGGCGCAGGCTGCGGTTTTCCAGCACCAGTCGGCGCACATCGAGTGCGCGGCGCACGCTGTCCAGTAGCGCATCACTGGGAAAGGGCTTCTCGAGGAAGTCATAGGCGCCCGAGCGCATGGCCTTCACGGCGAGCGGTACATCGCCATGGCCGGTGACCAGGATCACCGGCAATTCGGAGTCTTGCGCATGCAGTTGCTCCAGCAGTTGCAGGCCATCGATGCCCGGCATGCGGATGTCGCTGACGATAACTCCTGGCCAGTCACGCGCCTGCTGCGGATCGATCTGCCGCGCATCGCCCAGGGCGACCACCTTGAAGCCGGCAAGGTCGAGGGTCTGGCAGAGCGCCTGGCGCAGGTGCGGGTCGTCATCGATCAGCAGCACCTGGGTGGTGGAGTCGAACGGCTCGGCCGAACTCATGCGCGGGTTTCCTCTTGCGGCGTCAGGGTCACGCCGGGAATGCCCGGCAACAGGTGCAATTGTACGAGAGCGCCGCCCTCGGGGTGGTTGCCCAATTCAAGATGTCCGCCCAGCGTGCGTAACAGGGTGTCGCAGATGGCCAGGCCCAGACCCAGGCCTTTCGCGCTGGTCTTGGTGGTGAAGAAGGGCTCGCGAGCATGGGCCAGGGCTTCGTCGGAAAAGCCGGGGCCGTTGTCGCGCAGGGACAGGATGATGCGCTCGGGCGTCTGCTCGGTGGTCAGCCAGATGCGCCTTGGCAGTCCCTTCTCGGCCAGGGCATCGAGGGCGTTGGAGATCAGGTTGGAAAGGATCTGCCGCAGCCGCGTCTCGCCGGCCTGCACCCAGATTGCCGCGTCGGGCAGGTCGCGCAGCAGTTCCACGTTCATCGCCTGGCGGCGCTGGGCGAGCAGGGCCAGGGCGTCATTGATCGCTGGCTGCAGTGCAACGTTCTCCGGCGCCCGGCGGGCGCCGCGGGCGTAAGCCTTGAGGTGCCCGATGATCGAGGCCATGCGCCCGGTCAGTTCACCGATCTGTTCGAGGTTGCCGCGGGCGTCGCTGTAGCGCTCGTGGTCGAGCAGTACGCGGGCGTTGTCGGCGTAGCTGCGTATCGCCGCCAGTGGTTGGTTGAGCTCATGGCTGATGCTGGCGGACATGGTGCCCAGGGCGGTCAGTTTGCCGGCCTGCACCACTTCATCCTGGGCGTGCATCAGCTCGCGCTGCGCCTGCTCGCGATTGCTGACTTCCTCCTGCAGCCGCGTGTTGGCACCTTCAAGCTCCTGGGTGCGCTCCTGCACGCGCAATTCCAGCTCATGCTTCGCCTGGGCCTCCAGGGCGATGCGTTCGAGGTAATGGCGGCGGCTGATAGTCAATAATGAGAGTAATAGAAGCAGCGCGACCAGGGTGGCTGCGCCGATCAGGACGACGCTGCGTACCGGTGCGTCGACCTGGGATCGAGGGGTATAGATGCTAACCGTCCAGCCAGTCTCGGGCAGGTGGCGGCTCTGGCTGATCCAGCGGCGCTGGTCGATCTTCAGCGGCGCCGGGTGCAGCACCGGATAGGGAATGTTCTCGGCGATCTCGCGTTGCTTGGCGGGGGATAGCTCCTTGCCAGTGTGGAAACGCCAGGCGTTACTGGACGAGAGGATGACGACGCCGTTGGAGTCCATGACCAGCAACTGCTCCGGCGTATTACCCCAGAGCTGCTCCATGTGTTCGAGGTCGACCTTCACTACCAGCACGCCGAGCAGCTTGCCGCCGTCGCGGACATCGCTGGCGAAGTAGTAGCCGCGGCGCTTGGAGGTCGTCCCCAGGCCGAAGAATCGTCCCTGCCGACCTTGGGTCGCTTCCTTGTAGTAGGGGCGGAAGGCGAAGTTGCGGCCGACGAAGCTGTCCGGCTGATCCCAGTTGGAGGCGGCGTGGGTCATGCCGTCCGCCTGGATCAGGTAGATGACGTCTGCCCCGGTGCGCCCGCGGATGCGCTGCAGTTCCAGGTTGGCGGCGTTCTGTGCTGTCAGGCTCTCCGGCGTTTGCAGCGCGGCGCGCAAGGTCGGCAGTTCACCGAGGATCGGTGGCAGGTCCTCGTAGCGGCGCAGGGTGCCGAGCAGGTTGGCGACGTAGAGGTCGAGGGTCTGCTGGTTCTGCTCGGCCAGTTGCTCGCTGTAGTAGCGCTCGGCGAAGTGGTGGAGGGGCCAGAGCAACAATGCTAGCGCAAAGACGAGCAGGACATTGAGCCTTGAAAATCGCTTGTTTTGCATCGAGGATAGAACCCGGCAGCTGCTGGCGAGGCATTATGACCCGAGAACAGCCTGATCGCCCTTGGGCTGGCCAGCTAGAGCTATGTGGCACGTCTCATCTGCTGTGCAGGCTGCAGCGTGAGCATCACTCCTTAAACAGGTGGGTCTTGAGGCGCCAGATACGGCTGGACCTGATCTTGGACAGCTCGGCATCTGTCTCGCTCAGCTTTTGGCGCAGTCGCTGGTTTTCGCTCGCTTGTTCCGATAGATGCGTGACTTCCTCAGAGAGTTTCTGGAGCTCATTTTCCAGCTCTGCCATCTCGGCAAGTGTGTTATCAACCTTCTGATGCAGCCTTTGCTTTTCGCCTTCGAGCCATTTGACCTGTGCGATATAGGTATTCGCCAGTTCTTCCACCTGCTGAATATGGCTTACCAGACTGCTGGTTTCTCGTCGGGAGACATCCAGGAATGTCGGTAGAGTGTGCTTATGCCAATCGTCATACGGGATAGCTGGGCACGGGCATGCTGATACGAAGCTCATGAATTCTGCTTCCATCTCCGCAAAGCGCTCGTAATCGGCTTGTCCGAAATCGGCTCCGAGATGTGCATAAAGATCTTCAAACAGTCGACCTTGCTGCAGCCAGCGGAGCTCACACGGCACTGCAAGACTCGACACCATTCTCAGCAGAGTGGTGATGGCCCTGAAAACGAGATAACCCAGTGAAATATCCTCCGCATACTCCCATTCAAGGTCAATAACCTGGGTCTTGTCTTCGTTCTCCAGAATGTTCTGCGGGACAAGGTCCAAGAGTGAGCCGGGAAGCGGGGTGGAGAGGTCATGTGGACCTGAGGTGGGCAGACCCGCATAACTCACCACGACACTGATGTAATCTGCGAGCAAGCGGGCCAGCCCCTTGGTCGTCCAGCTGGGAGTTTGCAGAGTGCGGATCAATCCGGTGCTCAATGCTTCACCTGAAAAGAATCGCTCATCGAGCCGATGGTGCCTGAAGCGCTCGGATGATTCTTCTGCTTGGACTCCAGCGATCAGTGGTCGCTGATTGACCTGAATGCGCCCCTGTGAGCTTTTCCTGAACTCGACCAGCTTGCAGTAGGCCGGCTGGCGGTTGCTGGAATAATGGCAAGCCAGCAGATCCGCTTCGAACAGTGGCTCACTTGCGTTGGGCCGATTTGACGCGGCAATCAGAAATGAGTTGGAAAGATCGGCAAGCAGCCCGTTCTTGCCCACTTCCCGCCAGGTACATTCCAGAGAGAAATTCAGATACTCCGAGGATATCTGCGGGTCTCTGGGAGATACCTGCGCGGCCAGCGCAGAAACATCAAACGACGACTCAGCGCTGTAGCCGCTCGGCAGTACTATGCTCGCCGGGAGTTTGTAATCGGGAAATGGCAAGGCGGTTTCAATATGTTCGAAACCGGATTCGACGAGACGTTGGCGTAATTCAAGATGGCCAAATGTTTCTACTCCAGGGTGTTTATAGAGACCCTGAATTCCAACTCTTGGTGCCCCTAGGTGATCCTCTGGCGCGCCCGCCAGATACTTCAGGCCCAGTTGGTTCTCAATCGCAATGATAAGAACACCGTCCGGTTTGAGTAGTGCCCTGACAGCGTCGAGCATCGAGCGAACCGGATTGGCAGCATCATTGAACTTGCCTGCGTACTCGAGGACACCAATAAGAGTGATGACGTCGAACTTCTGCTCCGGCTTGAAGCGCTCGAACTGGTCGTTGATCACAGTTACGTTGGGCAGATCTCGTGTCCGTTGCGCTGCGATCGCAGCCCGTCGCGAGCTACCTTCAACGGCGATGATACGTGCCCCCGCTTCGCCAAGGTAGCGGGTGATGGCACCGCACCCGGCACCTATTTCCAGCACATCGCCGTCGAGCAAGTGCTCCAGCGGCCGTAGCAGGTTAGCCCTGGCAGAGCTCAGGTGATAGGTGGTTGGCCAATCTACACAAGCAGTATGCAATTGCCGGGAAAATATCGAGACGTCCGTGCTTTCCGAAATGATCCGATGGAGTCGGTTCTCCGTGTCGTCACCATCACTGTAATCGAACGGCAGAGGCTCGCTGCGCGCCCAGATATGTTGTTCTGGCTGGAACGAGTAGCCGAGGCTTTGCAGAGTTTCGTGGAGCAGGTTCATTCTATGTTCATCTGCATATTGAGATTGGTCAGGCCGAAGAAACGGGAGTCTGTCCCAACGACAAAGTGGATCGAATCGTAGCGACGGTCGTGGGGAACAATTTCCTCACCGTTTCGCGTGGCTATGCCAAGCGATATGAAAAAGTCGCCTTCACCGAGACTGCAGTCGAAGCGCACAGTAGCGATGAAACTGGCGCCTGCCGGATAGCTGTTCCGGGTTTCCTCACACTGCAGGAGTTCGGAGTTGGTCCCGAAGAGGGTCACACCGTCCTTGGTTTTGATGGTCACTCCAAGAATAGGGCGGATCAGCGGCATGAGCATCCTGACACCTACCTTCAGCACTACCTCGGCGCCATTGCGAATCCGCGTCGGATAATCAGTTCCCTCGCTGCTCAGCGAGAAATCGGTAATGGCAACCGAGCCGTCACCCCAACGGTACTCGTAGGGATTATAAAGCTGGCGACTGGCGAAATGATCTCCCTCGGTTTCTATTTGAGGGCCGACCTCCCTGCTTTCTGCGGTGGAGGCTTGCGCGCGGGGGCTGACGGTGGCCTCGGCCTTCGGCTCGATTTTTTCACGGCCGAAGAGGAGGTCCAGATAACTGTTGATGACAGACCTTGGCTTGCCTTGGGTGATGATTCTTCCGGCATCGAGAAGGACCGCGCTGGAGCAGTGAGTTACGACCTGCTCGCTGCTGTGGGTAACCAGCAGAATACTGGTTCCGTTTTCCTTGAGCTTGCTAAGGCGGTCGAAGCATTTCGCCTGGAACTTGGCATCGCCAACGGCAAGTGCTTCGTCGACGATCAGGATTTCGGGATCGATCTGTGCCTGCACCGCGAATGCGAGCCTGACCAGCATGCCACTGGAATATGTCTTGACCGGTTGGTCAATGAAGTGGCCGATATCAGCAAAACCGGCAATGAGATCGAATCGCTGGTCGATTTCTTCCTGAGTGAGTCCCAGTAGCGCGGCGTTGAGATAGACGTTTTCCCTGCCGGTAAACTCCGAGTTGAATCCTGACCCCAATTCCAGCAGAGCGGCAATCCGGCCGTTGGTGATGACCGATCCACTGGAAGGAGTGAGTGTTCCTGCGATGATTTGCAGCAGTGTGGACTTCCCAGAGCCATTGCGGCCTACGATACCGACCGTCTCCCCGCGAGGAACTTCGAACGAGATATCACGCAGTGCCCAGAACTCTCGATACAGCTTTCTGTCCCCGCGAAGCAGCATTTGCTTCAGGCGATCCTTGGGAGAGTCGTAGATGTTGTAGCACTTGCTGATGTTCGAAATGGTGATCGCGTTTTCCGCTGACATGGGACGGCCTTAATTTAGCTTGAAGCGTTGGTTGAGGTGGCGCGATCACTCTCGATGAGGCGCTTCACGATTGCAGGCGCGAACGCAGCCAGCGTTTGGCCAGCAGCAGCAGGGACTCGGGCTCGACGGTGCTGTTGGCGGCAGGTACTGGGCTGGTGTCGGTCTGGATGTGGCAGACATAGGCTTGTCGCAGCTCAGCGTTATCCAGAAGCAGCAGCTCGGGCTCGGGGCATTCCGGACTTTTCCGGGCGTCGATGAATTGGTTGATCATCCAGAAGACTTTGTCATTGCCCTGCAGATTCACCGAGTTATGGATGCGTTCAGCGTCCAGGATCCATTGCCTGGGATCTTCTCCCTCATAGAACCGTCGGCCTTCGAGTCTGCGCATACCCGTGGCGAGCACCCAGCAAATCTCGAACAGCATCCAGGCCCGGTTGGAGGAGATGGTATTGCTGCCGTGTATGCGGTACTGCATGAGAGGTTGATCGATGATCGAACAATGGAACTGTTCTACTGCCCTGAACATAAAGTCCCAGTCGTGGGCGAAGCGAAGATTGCGCATGCCACCGATGGTCTCGAATAGCTGGCGGCTGAAGACCATATTGCTTGTGGTGGAAACAAAGTTCGAAACCACCAGATTGAGATCAAAATCTTGAGTGACAGCAAACGAGCGGGAAGGGGTGGGAATTGCCCACGGAAGCATGTTCTTCCAGCCTTCCTTGATGCCTAGTGCCTGCCCTTGCTGGTTGATGACCTCGATCCATGTGGTCACGAGGTCGAGGGACTGCTCCTCAAGAGCTGCAACGCAGCGCGAGAGCCGCTGCGGATGATAGATATCGTCGGAGTTAAGGATGGCAAGGTATTTGCCCTTGGCCAAGGACAGGCCGCGGTTGATCGCATTATGGGCGCCGGCGTTCTCCTGCTCTATGAGCGTGTAGCGCGGGTCTTTCACCTGGCGTAGATAGTCGAGGGAGTCGTCGCTCGAACCATCGTCGATGACAATCAGTTCCAGGTCTTCCAGGTCCTGATTGAGGACACTGTCGATGGCCTTATCGATGTAGTGCCGGTGGTTATAGCTGGGGATGATTACCGATACTTTGGTCATTTTTGCTTGCTCAGATATGCCTTGATCCACTCCCAGGTCGCAGGAAGGCCTTCCTGCAAGGCCATCGGGGAGTAGTCGATCTGTCTGGTCAGCTTCTCGATATCGAGGACGTTGTAGCCGACATCCATGGGGCGGGGTGCTTCGCGTTTGATCAACAGTTCATGGCCGTCATTCTCGACCAACGGGCGCAGGTAGCGATTGAGAAGGTCGATGGTGGCGACGCCGACACCAGTCCCGATATTGAAAGTCTCGCCATTAGGTGCGGTGTGGATCAGCGTAGCAATGGCCTGGGCAATATCGTCCACATGGACGTAATCGCGCACCGAGCCACCGCTTCCGAACACCGGAATCGGCCGCTTCTGCAGCACAGAGGCCAAGGTGGTGGCGACGATGCCTTGCCCTTTGAACGGAATCTGGCCCGGGCCGTAAGCGTTTCCGGGCCTCACGATTACTGCCGGGAGCCCGCGTTGCTGGAAGTACAGCCGAGCGATTTGCTCAATGTTCAGTTTGGAGGTGCCATACAGCGATATTGGCGAGGTCGGGCTGCACTCCCGGATTGGGCGATGCTCCAATGAATTGCCATAAACCGTGCCACCTGAAGAGACGAAAATAAACTTTTCGACACCTGCATGAAGGCATTCTTCCATCAGCTGGATGGCGGGTAGGACGTTGCGTTCGTACTCAAGGCGCATGTCGCACGTCTGGTTGAGCTGGATGCTTTCGTGCGCCAAGTGCACGACCGACTGAATGCCTTTCAATGCGTTGCGTAGCAGCTCGCGGTCGGCATAGCTCCCCATCACCTGCACGATCCGACTGTCGGTGGTCTGGGGAGGTGAATGCCGGCTGATGCAGGTCACCTGATGGTCTCTGGAAAGCAACAGGTTGGATAAGTGCTCTCCTATGAAACCGTGGCCACCGACGAGTAAGGTCTTCATGGGATGTTCTGCTCCAGATAAGGCTGGCTAGCCTTGTAGAAGCAGTCGATGTACTGCTTGGCGATATGCTCACTGGAGAACCGATCCAGAATGTCTGCCTCCTGAGCTTGAAGATTGCGGCGGTACTCTGGAAGTCGCTCGTGCCACTGACTGAAAGCGGTTGCGCGATCCGCCTCGCTGGCATCGACGGCAATGGTCTGCCCGCCCGCGAACTCCTCCAGTACGACGCTGATGTCACCGGCGTCGGTAGAGAATACCGGGACCCCGAAATTGATCACTTCCAGCATGGCGATCGGCAAGCCCTCATAGGCCGAGGTGATGATCAGCCCGCTGGTGACCGACGCCAGTTCCAGGGTGTTGGCGACATACGGAATGCACTTGACGTTACTCAGGTTCTCCCTTGCGATGAACGCGTGGCATTCGCTGCTGAGCTCACCGTCCCCAACCAATACATACATTTCGTCTGTAAGGTCCTTGCGAAGCTGGGCCAGCTTCAGGAACTCCAGCGGTCGCTTCTGTCGGGTGAGCCTACCGACGAAGGTGAACAGTTTACGGTCGTCAGGAAGGCCCAACTTTTTGCGCACTGCGTCAGGAGTGGAGTCGGACTTCTTGAAATCGATGATCTTCTGAGTGTTTACCGCCGAATAGATGAGATCGATTTTCTCCCTATCCATGTTCAACTGTTCGATGAACTTATGCTGGATCTTCTGGTTGATGGCGATAAAGCGATCAAATGACTGGATACCTGGCTCGTGATAGCGATTGATCCAGCCTTCGTTCACGTCGTAGACCTCCTGGTCGATGACCGGGATGTCATGGAACAGGGCACGCAGATTCTGGGCGTTATCGCATAGCCAGGGAGAGCCATTGGCGATCCAGATGAAGTCCGGGCTAATCCATTTCTTGAGCTGAAGAAGAAGGCGAAGGTATTCCGAGTGAGTCGTTATCTCGGACATCTCTACCAGACGCGCACCGGCATCCTGGAATTGTGCGGCGAGACTGCCCTGCTCCTGGCGCAGACGCTCCATGGTAATGACGACGAAGTCGTAGGAACTGTCTAGCTTACGAATAATCTCGACTGTATTTCGCTCTACGCCGCCCACTGCGACGAAGACCGGAAACACGAAGACAGTCGGCCGGTTCTTTTCCATGACAGGGAGCTTGGCAGGCGCGTATGGGCGCTGGGCGTGGGTGCCAGTCTTGGTGGAGAACCAGGAGTTGTGTTCATTGAACGAAACCTCGGTGCAGAGCAGTTCGTTCAATGAAGATTTTCGCCAATCGCCTTTTTCCAACGGCTCCGTCCGGTAGATCTTGCCAGCGAAGGAGGCCTGTCCGAGAGTGCCGTTCAGCACGGCCGGCAGCAGGTGGGCGGAGAACACTAGCTGATCCGAAAGATTGCCATGCGTGACAGTGCCGTCATTCTCCAGCCCGTAGGAAATCAGACAAAGATCCGCGCGATTTTCTGCGACTGCCAGCCATGCTCCCAGCAAATGGTCGCGGTTAGGCATGCCGGAACCACTTTGCGGTCGGAACAGGACCAGATTGTCTGTGGCCTCTCTCTGTATTGCCTGCAGGGCTTCGGCGGGCGAGAGGATAGTCGCCTCATTGCCCATGATGTGTGTAAAGGATTCGCGGATCGAGTTGGCCGCAGGATGTGACTCGTCAAGAACCAGGGCGAAAGTAGATTGAGTACGCTGCCCACTGCTCGGCGCCTGAACGGGGGCATTGCCGGCCCGGCGCTGGAGGCTTTCCTGGATGCGGCGGAACAGATACCGAGGGTCACGTACCAGCCAGTACAGCGCACGACCCGCCTGTCTCTGCAGGCGCATGCGCCGGTTGTTGTCGGCAGCCGGAATGGTGCGCAGTCCTTGCAGGAGCGAAAGCTCCTGGAACATGGCGGACTGCTGCTCAGGATCTACTAGGATTGACCTGTCGCGTGCAACGTGGGCATCGAGGAGGTTATGCATCTGCTCCCGGTTCAATGCCAGAGCGTCAGCGGGAGTACGTTCGATGTGCTGCCAGTAGTCCTTCCATGCCGATGAGAAATTACGCTCCATCGCCAGCGGTAGAACTTGCTGCTCGCTCGAGGTGATTCGCTGCAATACCCCGTATTCGTACATCGCTCGAAACAGAGTGCTGTAGAGCAGGCTGAGATAACCGCCAATCAAGGTACGGGAGGCCTTTCCTCCATCCACGATCAGCCCTTCCAACGCATTGCAATGTGCGACCAGTGTATCAAGTCTGTTCTGCCAGACTTTCCCGGATGCGGCATTGGCAGATCCCGGCCGCTGTCGTGCTGCGGCCTCCAGTGCATCTATGCCAAGTATGCGACCAACGCCTGGGTGAGCATCTCTGAAAACGACGGCCATTCGGCCTGAGCAGATCTGGCGTTTGCAGAAGCCCTCAACAATGTAGGGGTGGTAATGATCCCCCTTTGCTTCGGTGGTGTAGTAGATCTTCAGACCGCGCAGCGAAAGCCTGTAGCCGAGTTCGATATCCTCGAAACCATATTGGTCGAAGCGATCATCGAAGATTTTCTTCTCCTGGACCACGATGTCTTTGTCGATGCAGATATTGCAGGTATAGAAGTGGCGGAAATCGACGAAGGCATTATCAGGCAGGCGGTTGTAACTGAACTGCTCATTCCCGATCTCGGTAATGTGCTCCATCAGATGGTTGACTGTCAGGTCGGGCGCCCAATCGACAACACCAAGGGTGGCGACATTCTTACCAAGCGTCCTGGCCAGGCGCGCGTGGACATTCAGGATTTGAGCGTCGGGGAATATGTCGTCGCCAATAATCAGGAGGCGTTCGCCCTTGGCGGCAAGAATTGCTGCGTTTCGCGCTTTCGATGCCCCGCCATGGTCATTGCGTAAAACGCGGATGGGTAGATCGTTGATCTGCTCCAGATACTCAACGCTGCCGTCTTCCGAGCCATCATCCGAGAAGATGATCTCATAGGCGAATGGAGTTTCCCGGTTGACTAGTCGCCAGGACTCGATGACGGTCGGTAATAACCGCAGTCGGTTGTAGGTGGGAATGATGACACTGATGTAGGGGGCGTCATTACCAGGAGATGTCGAGTCCTCGCATGCCGAGAGCGATTGCGCATGCTCGGCGTTGATCCAGTCCAGGTCCAGCGAAGGATTCAGATGGCGGCCTTCATGGCGTCCGTGGAGCCAGTAATGTACCAGGGGCGGAACATTCAGGGATGCAACGTCCGGATAACGGGTCAGGTAATAGGCCCCGTCGAACTCAGGACAGGGATCGCGCATCTCACGCCAGCCAATGCTGAGGTAGTGGCTCAGCGGATTGATGCCGGCAGCCTTAACATCGGAGTTTTGGGAGAGGTACCAGGCTGCATTGAAGAGCGGGCTTTTCTCCAAGGCCGATTGCCACTTCAGACGCTCCAGTTTTCGCCCAAGGCTGTCTGGTAGCGATTTGAAGAATCGCATCATCATCATCTTCCTAATAATGCAGAAAACCTGCTCAAAGAACGTCCGCGAAGCCTTTACGTGTCTTCTGGAACCACCAGAAACCAAGCCAGGCAATCAGAACACTCACTAGGTAGTAGCTACCGAGCTGTGTGATGGATGGCAGATTTCCCCAGATCAGAACCTCTCTGGACTCTTCAATGATGAGAGTCAGGGGGTTGATATAGAGCAGCGGGCGATACGCCTCCGGAATAGCCGTGATGGGATAGAACATGGGAGATAGGAACATCAAAACTGTGGTGATGATTCCTGTGATTTGGGATATGTCGCGTAGATAGGCACCCAAGGCAGCGAGAAACCAGGAAAACCCCATGGTCAGGATGATCAGTGGGAGTAATACAACTGGAAACAGAACAGTAGTAAGCGGAATGCTACCCTTGAGCAGCAACTCGGCTACAAGTAGGACGAGCCAGCTGATGCCAGTGTGAAAGAGCGCCGCCCCCATAGATATCCAGGGGAGGATTTCTAGGGGGAAAACAATTTTCTTCACATAGTTGGGGTTGCCGGTGATCAGTGTCGGTGCACGGTTGAAACACTCGGCAAAAAGACCATGAACGATCATCCCGGAAAAAATGATGATCGCGAAGTCACCGGTATTGTGTGGCTCGGTGTTTCCCCAGCGAGACTGGAAGACGACGCCAAATATGAAGGTATAAACGACCAGCAGAAGTATTGGGTTGAAGAACGACCAAGCCAAGCCCATTATCGAGCCGCGGTACCTGCCGATTACTTCACGGACAGCCATCTTCCAGATGATCGATCTATTTGCCCAGAAACTACGCGTCATTTCGGGCGGATTGGCCGCGTGATGAAGGCGAGTGCTCATGCATTCATCTCGAAACGTTGGATCTGCATACGGAAATGTTTAGTAGTCATCGAGAGCAATTACTCATAGGTCGTTGCGTCGAAAAGATAGGGAGCCGCAGCATCTTTTGCAGACAGTTGGGGCGGTTGCTCGAGGGGCCATTGAATGCCCAGTGCAGGGTCATTCCAGGCGATGCACCGCTCGTGCTCCGGCGCGTAGAAGTCGGTGGTTTTGTAGAGAAACTCTGCACTCTCGCTCAGCACTACAAATCCGTGTGCGAAGCCTTCTGGAACCCACATCTGCAGCTTGTTCTCTGCGCTCAGGCGCTCGCCGACCCACTTTCCAAAAGTTGGCGAGCTCTTGCGCAAGTCAACGGCGACGTCAAAAACCTCTCCCGCAGTGACACGCACAAGTTTTCCTTGTGCTTGTGACAACTGATAATGGAGGCCCCGCAGCACGCCCTTGGCGGACTTTGAGTGATTGTCCTGAACGAATTTGACCGACCTTCCAACAACTTCCTCGAATTGCCGGTGATTGAAACTTTCGAAGAAGAAACCACGTTCATCCCCGAAAACTCTTGGCTCCAGAAGGATGACATCAGGTATGGCAAGTCGTGTGGCTTTCATCAGTAAACCGTCTCCACGATCAAACGCTTCAAGTACTGTCCGTAACCGTTCTTGCACAGCGGTTCGGCAAGCTTGTCCAATTGTTCCGCAGTGATCCACCGCTGCCGAAAAGCGATTTCTTCTGGACAGGCAACCTTGAGCCCTTGGCGATTTTCCAGGGTGGCGATGAAGTGGCTGGCTTCGAGCAGGGAGTCGTGAGTGCCGGTGTCCAGCCAGGCATAGCCACGGCCCATGATTTCTACCGACAGCGCACCGGCCTCCAGGTAGGCTTTGTTGATGTCGGTGATCTCAAGCTCTCCCCGAGGAGAGGGCTTGATGTTCTTGGCGATCTCAACGACCCGGTTGTCGTAGAAGTAAAGACCCGTGACCGCATAGTTGGACTTGGGCTTGGAGGGCTTCTCTTCCAGGCTTATCGCCTTTCCTTCGCTATCGAACTCGACGACACCGTAACGTTCCGGGTCATGCACGTGATACGCGAACACGCTAGCACCCGAGTTGCGCTGCATTGCGTTGTGCAGCAGCTCCTGGAAATCGTGCCCATGGTAGATGTTGTCGCCCAGTACCAGTGCGCAAAGGTCGTCGCCGATGAACTCCTCGCCGATCAGGAAGGCCTGCGCGAGGCCGTCCGGTGAGGGCTGGATCGCATACCGCAGATTCAAACCCCACTGGCTGCCATCCCCCAGCAATTGCTCGAACCGTGGCGTGTCCTGGGGAGTGGAGATGATCAGGATGTCGCTGATCCCCGCGAGCATCAGGGTGCTCAGCGGGTAGTAGATCATTGGCTTGTCGTAGACCGGCAGCAATTGCTTGGATATGGCCAGGGTGGCCGGGTGCAGGCGGGTGCCGGAGCCGCCGGCGAGAATGATTCCTTTGCGCTTCATATATTTCCCTGGTCCGCCAGTTCTCTGATCATGCGTTTAACGTGGTACTCCCAGGATGGGAGCACCAGGTCGAATGTGCTCTGCAGTTTGCCATTGGCCAGGCGCGAGTTGGCTGGCCGCTTGGCGGGCAACGGGTAATCGCTGGCCGGGATCGGGATGATGTGCTGCGCGCTGGCGCGCAGTTCGCATCCCAGGCGCAGGGCCTCGCCGATGACTGTCTGAGCGTAGTGGTACCAGCTGGTTTCTCCGCTGGCCACCAGATGGTAGGTGCCCGAAGCGCGAGCGGCGAGCGCAGGTTCGTTTGCCAGACGCTGCAAGACCAAGGCTGTGATGTCGGCAATCAGTTCCGCGCTGGTGGGGGCGCCGATCTGATCTGCAATCACCCTGAGCTCGTCGCGCTCCTTTGCCAGTCGCAGCATGGTCTTGGCGAAGTTCGCTCCGCGCGCTGCATAGACCCAGCTGGTGCGGAAGATGAGATGGCTGCAACCGCTGTCTCGGATGGCCTGCTCACCTTCCAGCTTGGTCTGTCCGTAGACTCCCAGGGGGCCGGTAGCAGCGTCTTCCTCAAAAGGCTGGTCGCCGCCGCCGTCGAAGACATAGTCGGTCGAATAGTGCACCAGCCAGGCGCCAATCTCCTGCGCGGCCTGTGCCAGAGCTGCGACCGCTTCGGCGTTGATCCTGCGTGAGCCCTCGACGTCGGTTTCCGCTTTGTCCACTGCCGTATGCGCGCCCGCATTGACGATGACGTCGGGGCGCTCGTCCGCCACAAGGCGGGCGAGCCCGTCCAGATCACTCAGATCGGCCTGCTGGCGGTTGCAGACAACGAGTTCTCCCAGAGGAGCCAGCGCGCGCTGCAGCTCCCAACCGACCTGGCCGTTAGCGCCAAGAAGAAGAATCTTGCTCATGCGTACTGTTTGCCTACCCACTCGCGGTATGTGCCGCTGGTGACGTTGTTGACCCACTGCTGGTTGTCTAGGTACCAACGAACGGTCTTGCGAATGCCGGTATCGAAGGTTTCCGCCGGCCGCCAGCCCAGCTCGCGCTCCAGGCGCGTGGCATCGATGGCGTAACGGCGGTCGTGGCCTGGGCGATCTGTCACGAAGGTGATCTGTTCCCGGTAGCTTTTGCCGTCGGCGCGAGGCTGTTCCTGGTCAAGCATGTCGCAAAGGGTGTGCACCACGTCGATATTGGCCTTTTCGTTCCAGCCACCAACGTTATAGGTCTCACCCAGAGCGCCGGCCTCAAGGACCCGGCGGATGGCGCTGCAGTGGTCTTTTACGTACAGCCAGTCGCGAATCTGCTGGCCATCGCCATAGATCGGCAGAGGCTTGCCTTCCAGGGCATTGTGGATCACCAGCGGGATCAGTTTTTCAGGGAAGTGATAGGGGCCATAGTTGTTCGAGCAGTTGGTGGTCAGCACCGGCAGCCCGTAGGTGTGGTGGTAGGCACGGACGAGATGGTCGGAGGCGGCCTTGGATGCCGAGTACGGGCTGTTGGGCTCGTACTTGTTATTCTCGGTGAAGGCTGGATCGGTCGGTGACAGGGAGCCGTACACCTCGTCCGTGGATACATGCAGGAAGCGGAAGTCGCGCTTCTCGGATTCCTGCAAGCCGTTCCAGTAGGAGCGTACGCTTTCCAGCAGGCGGAAGGTGCCGACTATGTTGGTCTGGATGAAGTCTTCCGGGCCGTGGATCGAGCGATCCACATGTGACTCCGCGGCGAAGTTGAGGACGGCGCGCGGACGATGTTCCTGCAACAGGCGAGACACCAGGTCCGGGTCTCCGATGTCGCCCTGGACGAAGATGTGCCGCGAGTCATCCTCCAGGCTGGAAAGGTTTTGGCGATTGCCTGCATAAGTCAGCTTGTCGAGGCTGACCACGGGTTCATCCTGAACTGCCAGCCAGTCGAGGACGAAGTTGGCGCCGATGAAACCTGCGCTTCCGGTCACGAGAATGGTCATGGATTAGAGCCTCTGAAGAATGGCGGCCGCCGTCAGGCCGAGATTGCCGAGAAGGGTTTGCCTATAGACTCCTGATTTGATGATCAGGAACAGGCGCTTGAAAAGCGATGACCTGCGTGCGCGAATGAAGAGACTCAGCGTGTGGCGGCTTTCTGCACTCAATTCCGGCTGAACAGCCTGCAGCGCTTGAAGATTGGCGTCGTTCCACTCGCGGAACGTACCGGCCATCATCTTTTTCAGGCGCACGGCGCGGTCGCTGATCCTGGAGTTGGAGCCGATCAGGTTATTGCCATGCTGGCGATAGCCGATCGTGGGTACCGGATCGTAGTGAACGATGCCGCCGCAGCCCGAGACCACCAGATACGCCCACCAGTCATGGGAGACGATACGGTCTTCGTCGTGGGTCTTGAGCAGAAGCTGGCGTGCGGATCGGTTGAAAAGCATCGTGTTGCCACCCGCGATGCTCTGAACCAGGGCATTGCGAAAGGTCGGCGGCGCATCGAACAGGGGGGAAAGGCCGATGGGGGTGCCGTTGGCATCGACCAGTTGGGTTCGAGTGCAATACAGGGCTGGACGCTCATTTGGCACTTCCTTGCACCAGCGCACGGCACGTTCGAGCTTCTCAGATTCCCAGATGTCGTCCTGATCACAGAATGCATAAAAATCTGCTTCCAGTTCAGGGCGTTTGATTAGGGAAATGAAGTTGGCCGAAAAGCCACGGCAGGGGCCATCGAAGATAACCAAACGATTATCTCCAAGTTGCTTCTTATAGCTTTCCAGAATTTCTCGAGTCGCATCACGGGAGCCATCATCGGAAACGAAAATCGTCCAGTTTTGATGGCTTTGTGAAATCAGGGACTCGATTTGTTCGGCAAGAAAGGTCGCGCCGTTGTACGTCGACATCAAGATGCCGACCCGCAGGGTTTTGGCGGCTTCAACGTCCTGCTGTGGTTTTGGCTGAACCGCGTTTTCGGCGATCACTGGCGTGCCCCTGGCGGTTCCATCCGCGGATTGCTGGTCAGTCTGCTGGCACAATGGACATGGCCAGTTGGGGTGCTCCGACGCCAGCTTAATTCAGGAGGCTGCGTGGATCGCGACATTATATTCATGCAGACTGCTCAGTAAACCTATGTCTTTCTTCCAGTTTTTACTCGCGCACAGGAGGCTCGATGAGTTCTTCACCTACGCTATATAAAGAGGATTAAGACTTCCTACAAGTCAGGAGGTTCCCCGTAAAACCTTCCATTCGTCCGGGTAGTCGTTTTTCAAGGCATGAGAACGACAAAGGCCCATCACTGAGGATGAGCCTTTGTCGACGTTCGGATTTTTGGTGCCGGCACCAGGAGTCGAACCCGGGACCTACTGATTACAAGTCAGTTGCTCTACCAGCTGAGCTATACCGGCAAGGAGGGGCGCCATTATAGTCATGGCGCCCTGGGTGTAAACCACTGATTTGTCAGACTGATCCGACTGTTGCTGTCAGTGACCTCCGGCCGTCGCAGCCCCGGGCTTGGCGCCGAAGGGTGGTTTGGCCAGGCAGATGACCACCAGCATGGCGAGGAACACCCAGCCCAGCAGGGTGAAGTAGTCGATGGTGCTGATCATGTAGGCCTGGCTTTCCACCATCCGTTCCAGCAGCGCGGCGCTGTGCTGGCCGGGGCCGCCGAGCTGTTCGACGGTGGCGCGGGTGGCCGGGTCGTACTGGCTGAGGTTTTCGGTCAGGTAGGCGTGGTGCATGGTCGCGCGGCGGTTCCAGATCCAGGTGGTGAGGGAAGCGGCGAAGCTGCCCGCCAGGGTTCGCAGGAAGGTCGCCAGGCCAGAGCCGTCGGCGATCTGGTCGGGCGGCAGATCGGAGAGCAGGATGCTCAGGATCGGCATGAAGAAGAACGCCACGCCCAGCCCCATGAACATCTGTACCAGCGCGATGTGCAGGTAGTCGACCTCGGTGGTGAAGTCGGCGCGCATAAAGCAGGTCGCCGCCATCGCCAGGAACGCCAGCCCCGCCAGCAGGCGCAGGTCGAAGTTGTTTGCGTAGCGACCGACCAGCGGCGAGAGGAATACGGGCAGGATGCCAATCGGTGCGGCCGCGAGGCCCGCCCAGGTCGCGGTGTAGCCCATCTGGGTCTGTAGCCACTGCGGCAGCAGCAGGTTCATGCCGAAGAAACCGGCGTAGCCGCCGACCAGCGCCAGGGTTCCCACCGTGAAGTTGCGGTGCACGAACAGTCGCAGGTTGACGATTGGGTGCTTGTCGGTCAGCTCCCAGATCACGAAGACCGCCAGGGCGATCGCCGCGATGACCGTGCCGCCGATGATGAAGCCGGATTCGAACCAGTCCAGGTCGTTGCCCTTGTCGAGGACGATCTGCAGGGCGCCGACGCCGATCACCAGCATCGCCAGGCCCATGTAGTCCATGGGCGCGTGCTTGATCACAACTGGACGAGCGCGCAGTTGCTGGTAGACGACCATGGCGGCGAACAGGCCGATGGGCACGTTGATGAAGAAGATCCACGGCCAGCTGTAGCTGTCGGTGATCCAGCCGCCAAGGATGGGCCCGGCTATGGGCGCGACCACCGTCACCATCGCCAGCAGTGCCAGTGCCATCCCCCTTTTCGCCGGCGGATAGATGGAGATCAGCAGGGTCTGGGTGATCGGGTAGAGCGGCCCGGCGACGAAACCCTGGATGGCCCGGAAGCCCACCAGCATGCCCATCTGCTGGGCGACACCGCAGAGGAACGAGGCGACCACGAAGAGCAGGGTGGCGGCAATGAACAGCCGCACCTCTCCGACCTTGCGGCTCAGCCAGCCGGTGAGCGGCAGGGCAATGGCGTTGCTCACCGCGAAGGAGGTGATGACCCAGGTGCCCTGCTCGGAGCTCACCCCGAGGTTGCCGGAGATGGTCGGCAGGGCGACGTTGGCGATGGTGGTGTCGAGCACCTGCATGAAGGTCGCCAGCGACAGGCCGATGGTGGCCATAACCAGGCTGGGGGGGCTGAAACTGCTGCTGTTGGGCTGGCTCATGACGGTAGTCGGATCAGCGCTGCGCGGTGCTGTGGTTGGCGTCGGCCAGGTTGGCCTGGATCAGCTTCTCGATCAGTTGGTCGGCCGAGGCCAGTTGCTCCTGGTAGACGTCGGTGGAGAACACCGCCTCGTGCGGCGATTGCTGGGCGAGGGCGGGTCCGCTCTGGTCGTGCAGGCTGATGTTGACGTCCATGGACAGGCCGATGCGCAGCGGATTCTTCGCCAGTTCCTCGGGGTTGATGCGGATGCGCACTGGCACGCGCTGGACGATCTTGATCCAGTTGCCGGTCGCGTTCTGTGCCGGCAGAAGGGAGAAGGCACTGCCGGTGCCGACGCCGAGGCTGTCGACGGTGCCGGAGTACTTCACTTCGCTGCCATAGAGGTCGGAGCGGATTTCCACCGGCTGGCCGATGCGCATGTGCTTGAGCTGGGTTTCCTTGAAGTTGGCGTCGATCCACACCTGGTCCAGCGGGATCACTGCCATCAGTGCGGCACCCGGCTGCACGCGCTGGCCGACTTGCACGGTGCGCTTGGCGACGTAGCCGGTGACCGGCGCGATGATCACCGCGCGGGCGTCGTCCAGGTAGGCCTGGCGCAGCTTGGCGGCGGCAGCTTTGACGTCCGGGTGCGAGGCGATCACGGTGTCGTCCACCAGCGCGCGGTTGGTGTCCAGTTGCTGCTCGGAGTTGGTCAGCGAGCTGCGCGCGGTGTCCAGGGCGTCGCGGGCGTGAGCCAGTTCTTCCTGGGAGATGGCGCCGTCGTTGGCGAGGTTCTGCCGGCGCTTGAAATCGGCCTCGGCCTTGGACAGGGCGACCTTCTTCGTGGCGACGTCGGCCTTGTAGCCGTCGACGTTGCTGAACAGCCCGCGCACCTGGCGCACGGTGCGCGCGAGGTTGGCTTCGGCCTGCTGCAGGGCGATGTCGGCATCACTGGGGTCGAACTTCACCAGCACCTGGCCCTTGCGCACCAGATCGCCGTCATCAGCGCCGATACTGACCACGGTGCCGGTGATCTGCGGGGTGATCTGCACGACGTTGCCGTTCACGTAGGCATCGTCGGTGTCCTCGTGCCAGCGGCCGTAGAGGAGTTCCCAGGCGACGCTGGCGAGGCCGGCGAGGATGACGACGGCGAGCAGGATCAGCAGCCAGCGCTTGCGCTTGGGGTTGCCGTTCTGGGTTTCTTGGGTGGCGGTGCTCATGTCGGGTGCCTCGTTCAGTGCGCGGCGGCCGCGTTCGCCTGGGCGAGCGGGGCAGGAGTGGAAGTGGTGTCGGGCTGGTAGCCACCGCCCAGGGCCTGGACCAGTTGCACCGAAAGGTCGATGCGTTGGGCGTCCAGGCTGGCCAGCTGGCGTTCGGCGAGGAGCAGCTGCTGCTGCACGCTGAGGGCGTCTAGGTAGTTGCCGACGCCTTCGCCGTAACGGCGCATGGCCAGGTCGAAGTTGGACTTTGCGATATCGCGGGCATCGCGCTGGTCGTCGATCTGCTGCTCCAGCGAGCGCAGCTTGCCGAGATCGTCGGTGACCTCGCCGAGAGCGCTGACCAGGGTCTTGTTGTACTGGGCGACGGCCAGGTCGTAGTCGGCGTCCTTCCCGGCCAGGTTGGCGCGTAGGCGGCCACCGTCGAAGATCGGCAGGGAGATGGCCGGCGCGATCTGGAAGAACCGGCTTGGCGCTTTCAGCACGTCGCTGGTGTGCAGAGCGGCCAGGCCGACCATCGCGCCCAGGTTCACGTTGGGATAGAACTCGGTCTTCGCCGAGTCGATACTTTTTGATGCAGCTTCGACCCGCCAGCGCGCGGCGACGATGTCCGGGCGGCGACCCAGCAGTTCGGCCGGCAGGTTCGACGGCAGGCTCAGCGCGCCGGGCTTGAGCACCTGCGGACGCTGCAGGTCCTGACCACGGTCCGGGCCCTGGCCGAGCAGGACGGCGAGGGCGATGCGGTCGCTGGCAATTTCCTGTTCCGCGGCGGCCAGCTGCTGCTTGGCGCTGGCGACCTGGGACTGCGTCTGTTGCAGCTGGACCTTGCTGTCGAGACCAGCGTCCATGCGTTTCTGGCTGAGCTGGAAGAGGTGCTGCGAGCGATCCAGTTCATCCTTGGCCAGGTCGTGGGCAACGAAGGCGTGGGCCAGATTGCTGTAGGCGCGGGCGACATTGGTGGAGAGCGTGATCGAGGCGGCCTGGCGGTCGACTTCGGCAGCGTTGGCCTGGCCGAGGGCGGCTTCCCAGGCGTCGCGCTGGCCGCCCCAGAGATCGAGGTCGTAGCTGAAGCTGAGCGACAGGTATTTTACCGCCGAGTAGCGACCGCCCATGGGCGCAGGAATCACGTTTTCCGGTGCGCGGATGCCGGCATAACTGGCGGTGCCCTTGACGCTGGGCATGCGCGCGGCGTCCTGCGCTTGCGCAGCGGCGATGGCCTGGCGGGCGCGGGCGCTGGCGATGTCCAGGTCCGGCGTGCCTTGCAGGGCCTCGCTGATCAGACTGTCCAGCTGCGGGTCGCCCAGGCTGATCCACCAGTGCTCGCTGGGCCAGGCAGCGGTGGACAGCGGAGTACCATCGAGGCTGACGCCAGCCTTCAGGCTGGCGGGGTCGACGGCCTTGCCACTGATGTCCAGGCCCTTGTAGCTGACGCAGCCGGACAGGCTCAGTGCGGCGGCGAACACGGCGGCCGGCAGCAGGGCGATACGGAGATGGTTCATGATCATTTCTCCTGCGCCGCGCAATGGGCCGCGGCGCCGTGGGCGCGCAGGATCTTGTCGAGCAGGCCGGTGAGGGTCTGCAGTTCATCGCGGGAGAGGCCACCGACCAGCTCGTTCATGGCTGCAGCGGCGATGCTCGGGGCTTCGTCATTCACGGCCTGTCCGGCGGGGCTCAGGCTTAGGCGCACGCTGCGTCGGTCGTTCTGGCAGGGCTCGCGGACCAGCAGGTCCTTGCGTGCCAGGCGGTCGAGCATGCGGGTCATGGACCCGCTGTCGATGGACAGCTCGCGGCACAGCTCGGCCGGGGTGTTGGCGCGGTCGTTGCCGATGAAGAACAGCACCTTGAACTGCGCGGCGGTGATGTCCAGGTGCGCCAGATGCTTGTCCAGCAGGCGATCCTTGAGGATGGCGGTGGCACCCAGCAGCTGGCCGATGGAGCCTTTGAACGGAAAATCCGCGACGTCGTAGTGATTCATGTCAAAACAGAAAGCTGCTTAGGCAGTGAAATGTTTCGAAATGATACTGCCTAGGCAGCGATTGACAAGATTAGATTGTCGCGATTACGCAACAATCCGTTCGACGAAGCGCTATTGGAGCAGGAATGGCAACAGGAATGGCTGATTTCCTACACCGCCGAAGATCTTTATGCACAAGGGGGGTAGCTTTAGGGCGCAAATCGCATATGAGATGTGATAGCAATCACGAAGTCTCATAACCCACTGTTTTTAAAAGATTAAATTTATATGTACAGAAAATGACCAGATCGCAGCGAGGCGGTCTGGGCAGTAAGGAAGGGGAGTTTTTTCCGGGGTTACGAACAGAGTTATCCACAGGGTCTGTGGGTGAAGCCCTGGAACGCCCGTCTCAGATGCGTTCGGCCAGTAATAGCAGGTTGCGAGGGGTCATCCGGGTGGCGCAGAAGGCGCCCAGGGTGGCGCGATAGCCCTGTTCCTCGAGGAATAACGCGCGATCGAGCAGCAGCCACAGCTCCATTGGGCGGCGGAACAGTCCGCGCACCAGTTCCAGGTTGCGAACCTGGGCCAGGCGTTGCCAGCCCCTGGCCTCCAGCTCCTGCCAGTCGGTGCCAGTGGGCAGGTCGAGCTCCCTGAGCGCGGCCAGGTCGCGGCAATAGTCGGCGAAGGGCTTGTCCAGCCAGGTCGGCGGCACGGAGGGAGTGGGCAGGTAGTCATTGCTGCCGCGGACTTCCCGTTGCAGCAGGTCGAAAGCCAGCCGCCGCGCCATCGAACCGTCGCGCTGGCGGCGCACGCGGGCGCCAGCGGTGACGGTTTCCGCGAGCGGCAGGCGCAGGTCGTCCCGCGAGAGCAGCAGGGTGGAGCTTTGCGCGGCGTGCGAGAGAGGTTGGTAGTACTCGCTATCTATGCGGTTGTAGCAGCAGGGCGCCACGGCGAGCTGGTGGCAGCCCTGGGCGCTGGCCAGTTGCAGCAAGCGTACGTGCAGGTTGCCGCAGGCGTGCAGGGCGACGGCGGTGTGCTCGGTCTGCAGGTGCTCGCGGACGTCCGGTGCGAGCACGTCCTGCTGGTGATGCCGGGCGTGAAGCTGAAGCCGGTCGCTCAGGCGCTGGCCGTCTTCCACCAGGGCATGGTCAAACTCCAGGCTCAGCAGCGGCTTGCCGTCACGCGCCAGCAGACGGCCCAGATGGCCTTTACCGGCGCACCAGTCGAGCCATTGCTGCGGTGCTTCGGCGAAATCCAGGCGGCTGGCGAAGGCTTCGATCTGTTGCCACTTGCGGCCAGGCACATCGACGGTCAGCTGGTTCGGCAACTTGCCCAGCGGCGTTGCCGGGAGTTCGCCGACGACGGACAGCTTTGTGGCCGTGGCTGCCAATGCCGGGAAGGGCGCGGGGGCGTCGAGCTGCTCGGGCGCGTTGTGCACCGCCTCGGCGTCATCAAGGCTGCGGTTGCGCAGCCAGGCAGCCAGTTCGGGGTGCTCGCGCTCCCAGGCCAGCTCCAGCACCGTGAAGGGTTTCGGCCGCCACAGCGCCTGATGGTCCAGCAGGAAACCGTCCAGTGCCTGGAAGCGCTGGAGCAGGTCGGAGCCGGTCAGGGGAGTGTCGTTCGGGAGCACGGTGCGAAGCGGAGGCAAACCACGGGGCGCGCATTATAGCCACCCCGTGGGCGAACGGTGCGCCGGTCAGCGGCCCTGCATGGAATCCACCTTCAGCCAGCGTTCCAGCAGGCGGAAGATGCGCGTCAGCAGCAGCGTGATGACCAGGTAGAACAGGCCGGCGAGGCAGAAGAACAGCATGGCCTCGTAGGTGCGCGCGATGATGGTGCGGGTCATGCCCATGATGTCGAACAGGGTCACGGTGTACACCACGGCGCTGGCCTTGAGCATGAGGATCACCTCGTTGCTGTAGGCCGGCATGGCGATGCGCGCGGCGCGCGGCAGGATGATGTGGAACAGCGCCTGGCGGCGGGACATGCCCAGCGCCCGGGCGGCCTCCACTTCACCCACTGGAATGGCGTGGATGGCGCCGCGCAGGATCTCGGCGATGTAGGCCGCGGTGTGCAGCGTCATGGTCAGCAGGGCGCACCAGTACGGGTCGCGCAGGTACGGCCAGAGCGGCCCCTTGCGCACACTCTCGAACTGGGCGAAGCCGTAGTAGACGATGAACAGCTGCAGCAGCAGCGGCGTGCCACGGAAGAAGAAGATGTAGGTGTAAGGCACTGCTCGCACGTACCAGTGGCGCGAGGCGCGGGCGATGCCCAGCGGTACGGCCAGGCACAGGCCGGCGACCACGGCGATGGCCAGCAGCTCCAGGGTCAGGGTGGCGCCCTGGAACATCTTCGGCAGCCATTTGAGGATCAGCTCGAGATCGGTCATAGCTCGTTCCTCACGAAGCCACGGCCGGCGCGACGCTCGAGGAAGTGCAGGGCGGCCATGATGAAGACGGTCAGGCCCAGGTAGATGAAGGCCGCGGTCATGTAGAAGGTGAAGGGCTCCTTGGTCGCGTTGGAGGCGACCTGGGCCTTGCGCATGATCTCGTCGAGGGTGATCAGCGAGACCAGGGCGGTGTCCTTCAGAAGAATCAGATAGAGGTTACCCAGGCCCGGCAGCGCCACGCGCCATACCTGCGGCAGCACGATGCGCCAGAAGATGCGTGGAGCCGAGAGGCCCAGCGCCTGGCCGGCTTCGCGGTGGCCCTTGGGAATCGCCAGCAGCGCGCCACGGAAGACTTCGGTGGCATAGGCGCCGAAGCACAGGCCCAGGGCACAGGTGCCTGCGGCAAAGGGCGAGAGTGCGAATTCGGGGTGGCCGAAGAGGTCACCGATGGCGTTCAGGCCGGCCACGGTGCCGAAATAGATCATCAGTACCCAGAGTGTCTCGGGTACGCCGCGAACTACGGTGGTATAGAAACCGCCGAGCATGCGCAGGAAGCCGTTCTTCGAGGTCTTGGCGATGGCGCCGAGCAGGCCGAGGACCAGTCCCACGCAGACTGCGGCGAGCGAGAGCTTGAGCGTCATCCAGGTGCCGGCGATCAACTGATCGCCAAAGCCGTGCAGGTCGAAAATCATGGGGAGTCACGCCTGAAGGCGCGCGCCGCCCGGCGAGGGGCGGCGCGGCACATGCATCAGTAGATGCTGAAGGGGAAGTACTTGTCGTTGATCTTCTTGTAGGTACCGTCGTCGACGATTTCCTTCAGAGCGGCGTTCAGCTTGTCACGCAGCGGGTCGCCCTTGCGCACGGCGATGCCGATCTTGTCGTTGTCGAACACCGGCTCGCCCTTGAACTCGAAGTCCTTGCCGGCGTCGCTCTTCAGCCAGTCGTACTGCACGAACTTGTCGGCCAGCACGCCGTCGAGGCGGCCCGAGGACAGGTCGAGGTAGGCGTTTTCCTGAGTGTCGTACAACTTGATGGTGACGGTGTCGGCCATGTTGTCCTCAAGCCAGGTGCCGGCGATGGTCGCGCGCTGCGCACCGATCACCTTGCCCTTGAGGTAGCCCTTGTCGGTCTTGAAGTCGGTCGACTTCGGCGCCACGAACTGCAGCTTGTTGGTGTAGTAGGCGTTGGTGAAGTCAACGGCCTGCTTGCGCTCGTCGGTGATCGACATGGAAGCGACGATGAAGTCGAACTTCTTGGCGTTCAGCGCCGGGATGATGCCGTCCCAGTCGGAGGTGACGACGTCGCACTCGGTCTTCATCTTGGCGCACAGCGCCTTGCCAATCTCGATATCGAAACCGACGACCTGGCCGCTGGCGTCGATGCCGTTGAAGGGCGGGTAGGCGCCTTCGGTACCGATGCGCAGTTTGTCCGCGGCGATGGCCTGGCTCCCCAGGGCGAAGGTGGCCGCGATAGCCAGAACGATCTTCTTATAGTTGTTCATGCAGTAATGCTCCGTTAGCGGTGGCTGGACATGAATTGTTTACAGCGTGCCGATTGCGGGTTGTCAAATACCTGCTGCGGCGGTCCCTGCTCTTCTACCAGGCCCTGGTGGAGGAACACCACCTCACTGGATACCTGGCGGGCAAAGTTCATTTCATGGGTCACCAGCAGCATGGTGCGACCCTCATCGGCGAGCGCGCGGATAACGTTAAGCACTTCCTGGACCATTTCCGGGTCCAGTGCTGACGTCGGCTCGTCGAAGAGGATGACCTTGGGCTGCATCGCCAGCGTGCGGGCGATGGCGGCGCGCTGCTGCTGGCCACCGGAAAGCTGCGCGGGGAAGCTATGGCGCTTGTCGGAGATGCCGACCTTGGCCAGCAGGGCCTCGGCGATCTCGGTAGCCTCGGCCTTGGTCTTGCCCAGCACACGACGCGGCGCCTCGATGATGTTGTCGAGGATGCTCATGTGCGGCCAGAGGTTGAAGTTCTGGAAGACGAAGCCCAGTTCGCTGCGCAGACGGTTGATCTGCTTGTTGTCCGAGGCAACCAGCGAGCCGTCCTTGGTCTTCTTCAGCTTGAGCTCTTCACCGGCGACCAGGATCTGGCCCTGGTGCGGGTTCTCCAGCAGGTTGATGCAGCGCAGGAACGTGGATTTACCGGAACCGGAGGAGCCGAGAATGGAAATCACATCGCCGTCGCGGGCGGTCAGGGAAATGCCTTTGAGCACTTCCAGGTCACCGTAACGCTTGTGCAGGTTACGGATTTCCAGTGCGGGTATGGCCGTGGCCATAGGGGGCTCCTCTATTGTTATTCGGACGCTTTCGCAGCAGGTCACTGCAGAATCGGGGCCATCCTGGCGAGGGGCAACCTAACACGCACTCCGGAGTGCGCCAAGCGCCCATCTGCCGCGGTCGTCGGCTGTAGTGGCAAGTTGTCGCATTGCCGCTCGGCGTTGTCGCCTGGGCTGAACTAGCCGCGCCGGATGAGGGCATCAGGTGGTGGCGCGGGGGCGGGATAGTGCCAGTTTAGACCGGCCGATAAAAGTCCGGCGGCCCTGGGGCCGCCGGTTGGTATCACTGCATCATCTGCCGCAGTTGCGGGTTCGGATCTTCGATCGCCTCTGCAGGGGTTATGTCGTCCTGGGATTCCGGTGGCTGGCTGGCCATCAGGTTCGGGTGCCCGGAAAGGCGCGGGATCGGCAATGGCTTGGCGTCGGCCAGACCGGTACCGCCAGCCTCGGTGGCGTTGATCGTCGATTTGCGCGGCTGGGTCAGCACGTGGAAATCGGTGATCTCGATGACGCCCTTGCCTTCGGCGAGCAGGTGGAAGGAGAAGGCCTTGCGGGCTTCCTCGTTGTCGAAGCCGAAGCTCACTTCCAGCGGCTGGTTGCGTTTCACCAGCGGGAAGTCCGGCATCTCGATGGGCACGGGCTTCTCGAAGGAGCGCGTCTTGAGCGTCACTTTCGCCCCATTGGCGTCCATCTGGATCGCGCGGATCTTCAGGCGCACCGTGGTGTGGGTGTTGGCCGGAAACTCCAGGTACTGCGCGCCGATCAGGTTGTCGGTGTACTCGTTGTCGATCTGTGGCTTCAGGCGGATCCGTTCCTTGGTCGCGAACTGGTATTCGCGAGCCGACTGCGCCTTGGTCACCGACTGGTCGAGGATGTCTGCTCGGGCAGTCATCAGGCGGGCGTCGCGGCCACTGAAGCGGCCTTCGAACTTGGCGGTGTCGGCGATGAAACCGTCACTCTTGTAGCGCCGGCAGACCTGCTGGAAGTCGCACTCGGTGAAGTTGCCCTTGCCGTCGTGATAACGCTGCATGCCGTTGGTGAAGGTCACCATCTCGCGGCCGTTGGCGTATTCGCGGAATAGCGAGCGGCCGGCGATATCCTGTGGCGCCTTGATGGCGAAGTAGTCGAGCACCGAGGATTCCAGATCGACGTGGCCGTAGACGCCGGCCTTCACTGGCGGCAGCGCGGCCTGTTCCGGTGCAAGAATCAGGTTCAGGCCCCAGGCCGAGGCAAGGCGCACGTTGTCGATGCCGTGGGATTCGTCGGAGGTGACGATCACCAGGGTGTCCTTGAGCACGCCTTTCTCTTCCAGGCCCTTGAGGAAGGCATCGACGGCGTCATCCAGGTAGGCGACCGCGGCCTGGCGCGGGGTCGGGTACTTGGCCAGGTATTCCGGGGTGGCCGAATACGGCTGGTGTGTGCCGACGGTGAGCAGGGTGAGCATCCACGGCTGCTTCTTCTGGCGCAGTTGGCCGACATAGTCCAGCGCGCCCTCGAAGAAGGCCTTGTCGTCCATGCCCCAGGCGAATTCCAGGTAGGGTTTCTTCTTGAACCAGTCGCGGCCCAGGGTCTTGTCGAAGCCCATGGCCGGCATGACCTTGTCCTTGGCCATGAAGCGCAGCCCGGCGCCCTGCAGGAAGTGGGTGCTGAAGCCGGCCTGGTGCATCTGTGCCGGCAGGCATTCGGCGGCGCGGGTCGGGTTGCCCAGCAGTTCGACGCCCTTGGGTGTGCCGTTGTCCAGCTTGCTGTAGTCGCCGCAGAGCATGGCGTAGAGACCGCGGATGGTCTGGTGGCTGTGCACCACGTAGTCCGGAGTGGTCATGGCGCGCTCGGCCCAGGTGCTCAGGCGCGGCATCATCGATTCTTCGTAGCTGCTGCTCAGGGCGGCGCGGTTGGTGGCGACGTAGGCACCAGGGATACCCTCCATGGCGATGATCAGTACGTTCTTCGCCTGGCCGCGGCCGGCCAGCAGCGAAGTGCCATTGAGGTCGTGCTGGGTCAGGCCGGTGACGTCCGGGCGGACCTCCGGTTGGTCGCGGTCGCGCCAGTCCTGGTAGGCCATCTCGCCGCTGGTGACGGCGCGGGAGACCAACTGGTGCGGCAGGTTGAACTGCTTCCACATCTCCGCGTCGCTGGGCTGGAAGTACTGTACGCCAGCGTGGGCGGCCAGCAGTGCGGCCGGTACGGCATAGGCGTAGCGCGGCAGCGGCTTTTCGCGGCGGCGCCAGAGCAGCGCGCAGAGCAGGATGCCGGCGCCGATCAGGATTGCCAGGTGCAGGTGGTTGAGTCCGCCGCCCTCGGTGGAGTTGGCGACGAAGGTCGGGTCGGCGAGGAAGTGCAGGTCTTCCGGCGCAGGCATGCGGCCCACGGCGCTGACCAGTTCGGCGGTGCCGATCACCGACAGGGCCCACACCAGCATGACCGGAATGGCGATGAACAGTCGACGGTTGTGCACTGCGACGACCAGCAGGGTGCCGAGCGCGAGGTCCGACAGGTAGCCCAGCGGGGAGCCCCAGCCAATGCTGTAGCGGCCGATCAGCGGCACCAGCAGGAAGAGGGCAGACAGGGAAACCAGGTTGCCCCGGGAATTCCACCAGCTTATGAGTTTGCGCACAGTGACTCCGCTACGAAACATCGAATCCCGGAGGGTATCTCACTACAGGGTGAAAATCGTCCGGATGGTCATGATTCTGAAAGATCGATGTGCTATGTGCCAGTAGACACTGAGGTTCGGCAAACATTCGATACGAAACGCGGGAATGTTCCGGGGCGGAGGAGTGACTTGTGCGGAGCGGAATGAAAAAGCCCCTGAAATCTCGCGATTTCAGGGGCTTTTCGGAAGGCTTGGTGCCCAGGGACGGAATCGAACCGCCGACACGGGGATTTTCAATCCCCTGCTCTACCAACTGAGCTACCTGGGCAACGTGGCGCGCATTAAAAGGGTTTTCGGAAGGGGTGTCAAGCGTGCCGCGAAAAAATTTTTCAAATAATACCGAAGCTTACGCGCTGGGCGGTACGTAGCCCTCGGCCTGCGCGTATTCCTCGCCCGACAGGAACTTGTCCATCTCGGCGGTGAGGAACTTGCGATCCTCGGCATTCATCATGTTCAGGCGACGCTCGTTGATCAGCATGGTCTGGTGCTTCTGCCATTCGTCCCAGGCTTTCTTCGAGACGTGCTCGTAGATGTCCTGGCCCTTGGCTCCGGGATAGGGCGCGCGATCGAGGCCGGGCAGCTCTTCTTTGTATTTGCGGCACATCACCAGTCGGGTCATGACATTTCTCCTGCGTTCAACACGTCGGCGGCTCGTTTGAGCAGCTTCTTCACCGGGGCGGCAAGGCCGAGCCGCGGCGGGGTGGCGAGGTTATACCAGAGCCAGTCGGCCTCGGCCACGGCGGGGGCTGCGTCCTCGACGCGCACCAGCCAGGGCTCGATGGCCAGCTGGAAGTGGCTGAAGGTATGGGTCAGGCCGGGCAGCTCGCGCCGCTCGCCCAGACGCAGGGCGTGGCGCTGGGCCAGTGGGTCGAGGGCGGCCAGGTCGTCCAGTTCGGGGAAGCTCCACAGGCCGCCCCAGAGTCCGGTCGACGGACGGCGGTAGAGCAGGATGTCGCCCTCGCGGTTGGCCAGGATCGGCATCAGCGTGCGTTTCTGCGGCAGCGCCTTGCGCGGCTTGGATACCGGGAAGTCGGTCTCGCGGCCGAGAAAGTGCGCGCGGCAGCCCTCGCGCAGCGGACAGAGCAGGCAGCTCGGCTTGCTGCGGGTGCAGAGGGTGGCGCCCAGGTCCATCATCGCCTGGGTGTAGTGGTTGACCCGCTCCTGCGGCGTGAAGCGCTCGGCGGCGTCCCACAGCTGTCTGGCGACCTTGGGCTCGCCCGGATAGCCGTCGCAGGCGATGTAGCGCGCGAGCACGCGCTTGACGTTGCCGTCGAGGATCGGCGCACGCAGCCCCATGGAGATGCTGGCGATGGCGCCGGCGGTGGAGCGGCCGATGCCGGGCAGCTCGGCGAGCTGTTCGACGTCGCGGGGGAATTCTCCGCCGTGCTGTTCCATCACCGTCTTCGCGGTCTTGTGCAGGTTGCGGGCGCGGGTGTAGTAGCCCAGGCCCGTCCACAGGTGCAGCACTTCGTCTTCCGGCGCGTTGGCCAGGTCCGCCACCGTCGGCAGCGCCGTCATGAAGCGGTCGTAGTAGCCCATCACGGTGCTGACCTGCGTCTGCTGCAGCATGATTTCCGAGACCCACACCCGGTAGGGCGTGATGTTCTGCTGCCAGGGCAGGTCATGGCGGCCGTGCGTGTCGAACCAGTCGAGCACGGCCTGATTGAAGCTTTGCGGGGTCACTTCTTGAACAGCCCTTTGAGTGCGTCTTTGAGTTCGGGACTGACCTTGTCGCCGAGCTTCTCTTCGAGTTTCTGGTTCAGTCGGTCCCCGGCCAACCGTGCGGCGATCTTGCCGATGCCGTCCTTGTCCAGGCGGCAGGCCTTGGCGCCCAGTTCCAGCGGGCCGCGGCAGCGCAGCGGCCATTCGATGCCGACATAGCGCTTGTTCACTTCGCAGGCGGGGTCGGGCATGTCGCTCTTGTCGCCTTCGATGGTGACGCCGACGCGGTAGTCCATACCCAGCACGCGCAGGTCGAGGTCGCCGTCGGCCTTGACGGTCAGGCCGGGAATGCTGGCCTTGAGGTCCGGGTTGCTGGCTACGCCATTGCGGAACACCAGGTTGCCCTGCAGCTCGCGGAACGGAGTGTCCTTGCCGCCATGCTCGCCAGTCAGCGACTTGCGGTTGAGCGTGGCGATGCCCTGGCACAGCTGCTGTTCAAGGTTGGCATTGAGCAACACGCCCTGGGTCAGGACGAAGTGCGCGGTGCCGTTGAGGTTGTCGATCCAGGCCTTTTGACTGTTGCCCTGGGTGGTGATGTCGGCGTCGAGGTCGAGCAGGCCCTTTACCGGCGGCTTCTGGCCCTGGGATTCGAGCAGGCGCTCCACCGGTACGTCGGCGATGTGCTTCTTCGCCTGCAGGGTCGGTACGTCCTGGCGCACGTCGAGGGTGGCGGTGGCGTTGAACTTGCCGTCGTAGAGCTCGCCGCGCAGGTCGTCGAGGTTGAGCAGGCCGCCCTGGCCGCGCAGCTTGAGCACGGCGTTGTCGATGGGCAGCTTGTCCAGGGTCAGCCGGCCGAGGTTCAGGCCGGCGTCGAGGTCCAGTGCGCGCAGGCGAGCGATGGGCAGCAGCGGGGCGTCGCTCCAGGCTTGCTGAGTCGGCTGGCTGGGCAGCGGGGTGTCGCCCTTGACGGCGTTCTGCGCGGTGGCGTCGACTTCGGCCTTGCGCGCGCTGTTGGTGGAGTCCTGGGCTTTCTTGACCTTGGCCGGCAGGTAGCGGTCGAGGTTCAGCTTGTCGCCGGACAGTTGGGCGCGGATCGCCTGCTTGCTGAAGTCGGCGATGCCGAGATTGCCGCTGAAGGCGCTGTCGTCCAGCTTCAGGTTGATGTCGTTCAGGGCCAGGCTGTTGCGAGTACCGCTGATGCGAGTGGCCAGCTCCAGCTTGGTGAGGGTGGTGGTGTCGGCCATTTCCGGCAGGGTCTGGCCGATGCCTTCGAGGAATTCGCGCAGGTTGAAGGGTGCCAGCGACAAGCCGCCATCGAACTTGGGCTCTTTATCCAGCTCGCGGGCCTTCAGCTCACCCAGGGCGCGCAGCTGGTTGACGGTGACCTTCAGGCCGTTCCACTCGGCGACCTGGGCGGCCTGGTCGAGTACCAGCTGGCCCTGGGCGCTGTAGTTGGCGGTCTTGCCCTGGAACGGATCGCCGGAGACTTCGCCGGAGAGCTTGGCGTCTTCGAGCTGGTAGCGCTTGAGCGCGCGGTCGAAGCGCAGGTTGCCGGTCAGTTCGGTGCGCGCGCGGATCACCGGCTGGTTGGTGCCCAGGTAGGCGCTGAGCTTGAGCGGGATGTTGCTGCCTTCGCGGATGGCGCCGGTGGTCAGCTCGATGCCCTCCACGCTGTAGTTCTTGCCGCTCTGGGCATCGGCGTAATCGATGCGGGCGTTCTTCACGCTCAGGCTGTCGATGTCCAGCTTCATCGCCTGGTGGCCTTCGCCAGCGGCGGGCTTCGTCGGCTCGCTCGGCGCGGGCGCCGGTTGTGCGGCGGGCGGGGTGCCGGCGGCCGGCTGGGCGGGCTTGCCGATGCTTTCCCAGTTGCCGACGCCGTTCTTGTCCTTGTTCAGGGAAAGGGTCAGGCCTTCGACGCGGATGTCGCTCATCTGCACTTCTTTACGCAGCAGGGGCAGCACGCGTACGGACATGGCCAGCAGCTGCGCGTCGGCGAACGGCTTGTCCGGTGTCTGCAGGCTCGCCACGCTGGTGTCATGCAGTTCCAGGCCTAGCCAGGGGAACAGGCTCCAGCCAATGTCGCCCTTGAGGTTCAGTTCGAGGTTGGCCTTGTCCCGGGCGAGCTGGCGGATCTCGTCCTTGTAGTCATTCGGATCGAAGAAATGGCTCAGCACGAAGCCGGCGGCGACGATGAGCAGCAGCAGGACCAGGGCAATGATGCCGATGATTTTGCCGAACGCTTTCATGGACGGGTCCTTGTTCAGGCGGCGGGTGGAATAGCGGGAAAGTATACCAATGACGCAGCGGCGCCCCAGCCCGGAAAGGCAGGCGCAGGTATTGCGGGGTTTGAACGGGGACTTGCGGCGCGGTTCCCCGGTGATGGCGGGTCAGGCTGGCAGCAGTGTCAGGCCCAGGTGCTCGGCGAAGCGCGCGGCTTCGGGTTGATCTTGCGGAGCGCTCAGGCGCAGCGCGGCACCCTGCAGGACGGCCAGGCGCTGGGCTTCTTCCAGCAGGCGCCGGGCGACGCCACGGTTGCGGGTAACCTGGCGCACGCACAGGCGGGAAAGCCGCCAGGTGTCGTCGTCTCGCTCGATCCACGCAGCGCCCAGCAGGCGGTCGTTGAAGCGCCCGGTGAACAGCCGGCGCTCGGCAAGCCCGCGGGTGACCAGTGCATCGGCATCGGCGAAGGGCGCCAGCAGCCATTGTGGCGCGTCGGCGTAGATCTTCAGCAGGTCCTGGCGGTCCTGGTCGCTGGGCTGGGTCAGGTGCTGGACGACGACGGGCATGGGCAATCCTCGGAAGGCGAGCCGCGCAGTGTAGGACTATCGGCCAGCGCCGACCACCGCCCATAGCCGCGCAGCGCCCGGCGCGCCTATAATGCCGCCCCTTCTTATAATTACGTGCAGTGTTAGCTGTGGAGCTGGTGATGGCCGAACGCAAGGCATCCGTCGCGCGCGACACCCTGGAAACCCAGATCAAGGTTTCCATCGACCTGGATGGAACGGGCAAGGCCCGCTTCGATACCGGGGTTCCCTTCCTCGAGCACATGATGGACCAGATCGCCCGCCACGGCCTGATCGACCTGGACATCGAATGCAAGGGCGACCTGCATATCGACGATCACCATACCGTCGAAGACATCGGCATCACCCTCGGCCAGGCCTTCGCCAAGGCCATCGGCGACAAGAAAGGCATCCGCCGCTACGGCCATGCCTACGTGCCGCTGGACGAGGCGTTGTCGCGCGTGGTCATCGACTTCTCCGGCCGCCCCGGCCTGCAGATGCACGTGCCGTTCACCCGCGCTAGCGTCGGTGGCTTCGATGTCGACCTGTTCATGGAGTTCTTCCAGGGCTTCGTCAACCACGCCAACGTCACCCTGCACATCGACAACCTGCGCGGGCACAACACCCACCACCAGATCGAGACGGTGTTCAAGGCCTTCGGCCGCGCGCTGCGCATGGCCATCGAGCTGGATGAGCGCATGGCCGGCCAGATGCCGTCCACCAAAGGGTGCCTGTAATGCAGACGGTAGCCGTCATCGACTACGGCATGGGCAACCTGCACTCGGTGTCCAAGGCGCTTGAGCGCGTGGGCGCCGGTCGCGTGCTGGTGACCAGCGACGCCAACGTGATCCGTGAGGCGGACCGCGTGGTGTTCCCCGGCGTCGGCGCGATCCGCGATTGCATGGCCGAGATCAAGCGCCTGGGCTTCGACAGCCTGGTGCGCGAAGTCAGCCAGGACCGTCCGTTCCTCGGCATCTGCGTCGGCATGCAGGCGCTGCTGGAGCGTAGCGAGGAAAACGACGGTGTCGATTGCATCGGCCTGTTCCCCGGCCAGGTGCGCTTCTTCGGCAAGGACCTGCACGAGGACGGCGAGCACCTGAAGGTGCCGCACATGGGCTGGAACGAAGTGGCACAGAGCGTGGATCACCCGCTGTGGCACGACATCCCCGACCGCGCGCGTTTCTACTTCGTGCACAGCTATTACATCCAGGCTGGCAACCCGCGCCAGGTGGTCGGTCGCGGCCATTACGGCGTCGATTTCGCCGCCGCGCTGGCCGATGGTTCGCGCTTCGCCGTGCAGTTCCACCCGGAGAAGAGCCATACCCATGGCCTGCAGCTGCTGCAGAACTTCGCCGCCTGGGACGGGCGCTGGTAAGCCATGGCCCGCCAGAAGGACAAGCCGGCGATCCTCGAGCTCGACGGCGCCCAGCGCCAGAGCGCGGCGCGGGCGATCCAGCGTTTTCTCGAAGATCGCTTCGAGCTGGACGTCGGTTCCTTCGAGGCCGAAGAGGCGCTGGACTTCTTCCTGCGCGAGTTCGGCCCGCTGTTCTACAACAAGGCGATCTTCGACGTGCAGTCTCACCTGAAAGACCGGTTCGAGAGCATCGAAAGCGACTTGTGGGCGCTCGAGAAGAGCTGACCCGACCCCATTCATCTTTGGATTCGAGCAGGTTCAACCCATGCTGATCATCCCCGCAATCGATCTGAAAGACGGCGCCTGCGTGCGCCTGCGCCAGGGCCTGATGGAAGACGCTACGGTCTTCTCCGACGACCCGGTGTCCATGGCCGCCAAGTGGGTGGAGGGCGGTTGCCGCCGTCTGCACCTGGTGGACCTGAACGGCGCCTTCGAAGGCAAGCCGGTCAACGGTGAAGTGGTTACCGCGATCGCCAAGCGCTACCCGAACCTGCCGATCCAGATCGGCGGCGGCATCCGCTCGCTGGAAACCATCGAGCACTACGTCCGCGCCGGCGTCAGCTACGTGATCATCGGCACCAAGGCGGTCAAGCAGCCGGAGTTCGTCGCCGAAGCCTGTAAGGCCTTCCCCGGCAAGGTGATCGTCGGCCTCGACGCGAAAGACGGCTTCGTCGCCACCGACGGCTGGGCGGAAGTGAGCTCGGTACAGGTCATCGACCTGGCCAAGCGTTTCGAGGCCGATGGCGTCTCGGCGATCGTCTACACCGACATCGCCAAGGACGGCATGATGCAGGGCTGCAACGTCGAAGCCACCGCTGCCCTGGCCAACGCCACGCGTATTCCGGTGATCGCTTCGGGCGGCATCCACAACCTGGGTGATATCCAGAAGCTGCTGGACGCCCGTACGCCGGGCATCGTCGGCGCCATCACCGGCCGCGCGATCTACGAAGGCACCCTCGACGTCGCCGAAGCACAGGCACTGTGCGACAGCTTCAAAGGCTGACCTGAACGCAGGCCGGGCGTGCCGCGAAACGGCATGGCCCGGCACTGAGGACCTGGGGTGGTCCGGCAGCATGGGCATCGCTGCGCTCCACCCATCCTACGAGAGCATTGCTATGGCACTGGCTAAACGCATCATTCCCTGCCTCGACGTGGACAACGGCCGCGTGGTGAAGGGCGTCAAGTTCGAGAACATCCGCGACGCCGGTGACCCGGTGGAAATCGCCCGTCGCTACGACGAGCAGGGTGCGGACGAGATCACCTTCCTCGACATCACCGCCAGCGTCGATGGCCGCGATACCACCCTGCATACCGTCGAGCGCATGGCCAGCCAGGTGTTCATCCCGCTGACCGTGGGCGGCGGCGTCAGGACGGTGCAGGACATTCGCAACCTGCTCAACGCCGGTGCGGACAAGGTCTCGATCAACACCGCGGCGGTGTTCACCCCGGAGTTCGTCGGCGAAGCCGCCGCGCGCTTCGGCTCACAGTGCATCGTGGTCGCCATCGACGCGAAGAAGGTCTCGGCGCCGGGCGAGGCGCCGCGCTGGGAAATCTTCACCCACGGCGGGCGCAAGCCCACCGGGCTGGACGCGGTTGAATGGGCGAAGAAGATGGAAGGCCTGGGCGCCGGTGAAATCCTGCTGACCAGCATGGACCAGGACGGCGTGAAGAGCGGCTACGACCTGGGCGTGACCCGCGCCATCAGCGAGGCCGTGGGCGTGCCGGTGATCGCCTCCGGCGGCGTCGGCAACCTGGAGCACCTGGCCGCCGGCATCATCGAGGGCAAGGCCGACGCGGTTCTTGCGGCGAGCATCTTCCACTTCGGCGAGTACAGCGTGCCGGAGGCCAAGGCCTACCTGGCCAGTCGCGGTATCGTCGTGCGCTGATCCCTTCCGGGCCGGGGTTCTCCCGGCCCGATGGCTCTCTCGTGGGCCGTCCTTCCCCTGCGTCCGGTGGCCGCATTCCCTTTATGCGCATGAAGCTTGCTAGCTCAAGGCTTCGGTCAAGGTTATGGCGCATCCTGGTCAAGGTACTGGCGTTTTTGGATCGGGATACTGGCGTATCTATGTCCCATCGCCATATTCATAGGGTTTATTGACGTCAATTCTCCGAGTAAGCTCTGCGCCTTCTCAGAAATGTCATACGCAGGAAATATCTCGATGCTGAAGCGCATTCTGCTCGCATGGCTAGGCTGCGGCCTGCTTCTGGCCAGTGCGGCAAGGGCTGAAACGGATTCTTCGGACTACAGCGTGGTGCTGCTCACCGAGAACTTCCCTCCCTACAACATGGCCATCAACGGCAAGAACTTCGCCCAGGAAGACAGCATCGACGGCATCGCCGTGGATATCGTCAAGGAGATGTTCAAGCGTGCCGGCGTGCAGTACAGCCTGACCCTGCGCTTCCCCTGGGATCGCATCTACAAGCTGGCGCTGGAGAAGCCCGGCTACGGCGTGTTCGTCACCGCGCGCCTGCCCGAGCGCGAGAGCCAGTTCAAATGGGTCGGCCCGATCGGTCCGGACGACTGGGTCCTGCTGGCCAAGGCCGACAGCCCTATCGCCCTCAATAACCTGGATGAAGCGAAGAAATACCGCGTCGGCGCCTACAAGGGCGATGCCATGGCCCAATACCTCGGCGAGCACGGCTTCGAGCCGGTGCTGGCGCTGCGTGACCAGGAGAATGCCGCCAAGCTGCGCGACGGTCAGATCGACCTCTGGGCCAGCGGTGACCCGGCGGGCCGCTACCTGGCCAAGCAGGTGGGCGTCACCGGTCTGAAGACCGTGCTGCGCTTCAACAGCGACCAGTTGTTCCTCGCGCTGAACCGCGAGACTCCGGATGCCGTGGTGCAGAAGCTGCAGTCGGCGCTGGACAAGATGCGCGCCGAAGGCTTCGTCGACGACGTGCTCAACAGTTACCTGTAACACCCGAAGGCCGGCCACTCGCCGGCGTTCGTGTTTGGCGCCGACATCCCTCGGCGCCGGTTTTGCCACGGAAGGCAGACGAGCGAAGTATTCCGTCCCCCCTGCAGGGATGCCGCAAGCCCAATAACGATAACCAAGCGAGCGGTATGACCATGCTGAAAGTCCTGATCAAGACCCTTACCCTGGGTCTGTTGCTGGGGGCCGCCACGGCCCGCGCCGAGTTGCCCGCCGATTACAAGATGGTGCTGCTCACCGAGAACTTCCCGCCGTTCAACATGGCGGTGGATGACAAGAACTTCGCCCGTGACGATGGTATCGACGGCATCAGCGCCGACATCGTCCGCGAGATGTTCAAGCGCGCCGGCATCCAGTACAGCCTGAGCCTGCGTTTCCCCTGGGATCGCCTGTACAAGCTGGCCCTCGACAAGCCCGACTACGGGCTATTCTCCACCACCTACACCCCTGAGCGCGTGCCGCTGTTCAAGTGGGTCGGGCCGATCGCCAAGACCCACTGGGTCCTGCTCGCGCCGCCGGGCAGCTCGATCAAGGTTAAGGACCTCAAGGACGCCGCCAAGTACAAGCTCGGCGCCTACAAGAACGACGCCGTCAGCCAGAACCTGGAGAGCCAGGGCATCCCGGTGCTCAACGCGCTGCGTGACCAGGAAAACGTGAAGAAGCTGACCACCGGCGAGATCGACCTGTGGGCCACCACCGACCCGGTGGGTCGCTACCTGGCCAAGCAGGAAGGCGTGTCCGGCCTGCAGACCGTGTTGCGCTTCAACGAGGCGCAGCTGTACCTGGCGATCAACAAGGACACTCCGGACGAGGTGGTGGCGAAGCTGCAGAAGGCGCTGGACGAAATGCGCGCCGATGGCTTCATCGAGCAGGCGACCAATAACTATCTGTAGGCCTGCAGTCCGGGCGCCCAGGCCTGACTGCTCTTGGTAGGAGCGAGCTTGCTCGCGAACCGCTTTCGGAAACTCCGGTGCCGGGGCTGTTCGCGAGCAAGAACTAGGCGTCCCCTTCGCTCCTACGAAAAGCCCGCGTCTAGCGGTAAATCCCGTTCTGCCCATGCCCCGCCATGGCGCGGTTGCCGCGCTCGGCGATCATCAGCGACGGCTGCACCAGCTCGTAGCCCTGGGCCTTCAGGGTCGGCAGCACGCGCTTGAGCACCGCCAGGGTCGCCGGCTTCGGGTGGCCGATCATCACCACCGTGCCCTGCTTGCGCGCCAGTTTCAGGCCGCGCTGCATCTGCTCCATCACCGCCGCTTCGCTCGGATCGTCGTCGAGGAAAACGTCCCGCGACAGGCTGGCGAGGCCGATCTTCTGTGCCTCGGCAGCAGCCACGGTGGCGGCGCTGGTGCGGCTGTCGAGCAGGAACAGGTGGCGGCGCTGCAGCTCAGCAGCCAGCCAGGCCATGGCCGGGCGGTCGGCGGTCATGCGGCTGCCTTCATGGTTGTTCACACCCTGCACGTAGGGCACCTTCGCCAGCGCGGCGTCGAGACGGCGCGCGCGCTCTTCCTGGGTCAGTTCCGGGGTCCAGGCGTAACCACCGCCGGCCGGGTCCATCGGCATGTGCAGCATCACGGTGCGCCCGCGCTGGTGCGCCTCGCGCGCCAATTCGGCGGCGTGGGGTGTATCGGGGATGATCGCCAGGGCGATGGCGGGGGAGATGTCGAGCACCTGGCGGTCGCGCGCCAGGTTCTGCCCGAGGTCGTCGATGACGATGCTGACCAGCGGCTTGCCGCCGTCCGGCCGGGGCGCGGCGGCCACCGGCAGGCACAGCAGCGCGCCCAGGCACAGGCCGAAAAGCAGCCGGGCCGGGCGCATCGGTCAGTTGTTGCCGCGGCTGACGCTGAGTCCTTTCAGCAGGCTGAGGGCTTGGCTGAGCTGGTAGTCGCCATCCTGCGGGCGATCCACCGGCGGTTTGCCGGAAGTGGTCGGACGGTCCTGGCCGCCATTGCCGTTGGCCAGGTGGCCCTGCAGGTCCGCTTCCTTGAAGCCGTCGAATTCGCTCTTCTCGCGGGTTACCTTGGCGCGTTCCACCTCGATGTCCGGGGTGATGCCCTGGGCCTGGATGGAGCGGCCATTGGGGGTGTAGTACAGCGCGGTGGTGAGCTTCAGGGCGCGGTCGTTGTTCAGCGGCAGCACGGTCTGTACCGAGCCCTTGCCGAAGCTGTCGGTACCCATGAGGATCGCGCGCTTCTGGTCCTGCAGGGCGCCGGCGACGATCTCCGCCGCCGAGGCGCTGCCGCCGTTGATCAGCACCACCAGCGGGACGCCGTCGCTCGGGTCGGCCGGGTCGGCGGAGAAGCGCAGCTCGGAGTTCGGGATGCGGCCCTTGGTGTAGACGATCAGGCCCTTGGTGAGGAAGGCGTCAGCCACTTCCACCGCGGACTGCAGCACGCCACCGGGGTTGTTGCGCAGGTCCAGCACAATGCCCTTGAGCTTGCCCTTGTTGTCATTGCGCAGCTTGGACAGCGCCTTGACGGTCTCCTCGCCGGTGTTCACCTGGAACTGGGTGATGCGCAGGTAGCCGTAGCCCGGTTCGAGCAGCTGGCTCTTCACGCTCTTGACCTTGATGACGGCGCGCTTGAGGGTTACGTCGAACGGCTTGCCGCCGCCGCGCACGATGGTCAGGGTGATGGGCGAGCCGGCCTTGCCGCGCATGCTGTCCACCGCCTCGTTCATCGACTGGCCCTTGGTCGGCTTGCCGTCGATCTTGACGATCAGGTCGCCCGGCTGGATGCCGGCGTTGGCGGCGGGAGTGTCGTCGATCGGCGAGATCACCTTGACGAAGCCATCCTCGCTGCCGACCTCGATGCCCAGGCCGCCGAATTCACCGCTGGTGCTTTCCTGCAGTTCGGCGAACTCTTCCGGGCCGAGGTAGGCGGAGTGCGGATCGAGGTTGCTGAGCATGCCCTTGATGGCATTCTCCAGCAGCGTCTTGTCGTCCACCGGTTCGACGTAAGCCGCCTTCACCCGGTCCAGGACCTCGGCAAAGGTGCGCAGCTCGTCGAGCGGCAGCGGAGCCTCCTTGCCGTTGGCCGCAGGGGATGCGGCCGGCGCGTCGGCGGCCTGGACCGCACCGACGCCGAGCAGCAAGGCCAGGGCCAGGGTAGTGAGACGGAAAGCTTGCGACATGTTTGGCTCCTAATGCGTGATCGCCGCTTATCCCTGCGTGCGACACCAGGTCGAAGGGTCCGCCGGGCGGCCCTGATGGCGAATGGCAAAATACACCGCCGGGGTACTCTGACCCCCGCTGGCTCCCACGGTTGCAATGGGATCGCCTGCTTTGACGGTATCGCCGGCGTCCTTCAGAAGACTTTGATTATGCCCATAAAGGCTGAGGTAGCCACCACCGTGGTCGAGAATGACCAGCAGGCCTGAGCCGCGCAGCCAGTCGGCGAACACCACGCGGCCGCCATGCACGGCGCGCACGGTACTGCCGGCGTTGGCGCCGATCAGCACGCCATCCCAGGTGGCGCGGGGGTCGTCGCCGCGCGGGCTGCCGTAGCGCGCCAGCACGCGGCCATCCACCGGCCAGGGCAGTTTGCCCTTGGTGGCGGCGAAGGCGCCGCCGAAGCCGGAGCCGCTGGAAACCAGCGGGCCGCTGTAGTCGGGGCGCCTGGAGGGCGTTGCGGGCTTCTCGCCGCGCGTGGCCAGCTCCTGCTCGCGCTTGACCCGCTCGCGCTCGGCGGCCAGGGCGCGCTGGCGCGCTTCCTCGGCTTCGCGGGCCTGGCGGGCGAGGGTTTCCTCGATGGTCTTGAGGACCTTGTTCAGGTCGTCCTGGCTCTGCTCGCGGTCCTTGAGCTTGCTGCTGCCGTCCTTCAGGTCGCTGTTGAGCTTGGCCAGGGTCTCCTGGCGCGCCTTGCGGGCGTCGGCCAGCTCCTGGCGGCGGGCTTCGAGGGCGGTCTGCTGGGCGACCTGCTCGTCCTTCTGCGAGGTGATTTCCTGTTCGACGTTGCTCAGCTGGCGCAGGGTCTCGTTGAAGGCCGAGAGCTGCTCCAGGCGCGCCTTGTTGATGTAGTCGTAGTAGGTGAGGGTGCGGCTGAACTTCTCGGGGTGTTCCTGGTTCAGCAGCAGCTTGAGGTATTCCTGGCGGCCGCTCTGGTAGGCGGCGCGGGCCTGGATGGCGATCAGGCGCTGCTGCTCAAGGCGTGCGCCCTGGAGTTTTTTTTTCTCCGAATCGAGGCGCTGCAGCTCTTCCTCGTTCTTCTTCATCTCGTCCTGGATCTGCCTGATCTGCTTTTCCAGGTCGCCCATCTGGGTTTCGGTGGACTTGAGCTGCTTCTGCACCCCGGACTTTTCGTCCTGGATGTTCTTCAGGTTCTTCTTCAGCTCATTGATGTCTTTCTGCGTCTGCTCCAGCTGACGTTGGGCGTCGGCACGTTCGTCGGCAACGACCGCGAGCGGGCTCAGGAGGCAGATCAGCAGCAGCGGGAGGAGGGCGCGGGGCATTGGGCGGCGGGCACCTGGATTCTGGACCGGGCTAGTATGCCCGTGGCGGGCGCTAAAAAAAACGCCCCAGGCCGCATGGCGTGGGGCGTTTGCTCTGACCGGCGGGAGATGGCTCACGTTCCCGCCCAATCGTCGTTCTTAAAGGAGGGTGACGATCGATTTGCCGGTCATCTCTTTGGGCTGTTCCAGACCCATCAGATTCAGCAGGGTCGGGGCCACGTCGGCGAGCACGCCGCCCTCGCGGATGCTGACCTTGCGCTTGCCGACATAGACGAAAGGCACTGGCTCGCAGGTGTGCGCGGTGTGCGCCTGGCCGGTCATCGCGTCTTCCATCTGCTCGACGTTGCCGTGATCGGCGGTGATCAGGGCTTCGCCGCCGACCTTGTCCAGCGCCTCGACGATCCGACCGACGCAGGTATCCAGGCACTCGACGGCTTTCACCGCGGCCTCGAACACGCCGGTGTGGCCGACCATGTCGCCGTTGGCGTAGTTGACGATGATCACGTCGAAGCGCTGGTTCTCGATGGCGTCAACGATCCGGTCGGTGACTTCCGGCGCGCTCATTTCCGGCTGCAGGTCATAGGTGGCGACCTTGGGCGATGGGATGAGGATACGTTCTTCGCCTTCGAACGGCTCTTCGCGGCCGCCGGAGAAGAAGAAGGTCACGTGGGCGTATTTCTCGGTCTCGGCGATGCGCAGCTGGGTCTTGCCGTTCTTGGCCAGGTACTCGCCCAGGACGTTGTCCAGGGATTCGGGCTTGAACGCGCTGGGTGCCGGGATGCTTGCCGCGTACTGGGTGAGCATCACGTACTGCGCCAGGTGCAGCTCGCGCTGGCGCGGGAACTCCTTGAAGCCCGGCTCGACGAAGGCGCGCGACAGTTCGCGGGCGCGGTCGGCACGGAAGTTCATGAAGACCACGGCGTCGCCGTCTTCCACACGCACCTGCTCGCCAATGCGCGTGGCCTTGACGAATTCGTCGCTCTCGCCGCGCTCATAGGCAGCGTTCAGCGCGCCCACGGCGGTGTCGGCGGTGAATTCGGCGGTGCCGTCGGTGATCAGGTTGTAGGCGGCTTCGACACGGTCCCAGCGATTGTCGCGGTCCATGGCGAAGTAGCGGCCGATGATACTGGCGGTGCGGCCCTTGCCGATGCGGGCGAAGGCGTCGTCGAGCAGCTTCAGCGAGGGCTCGGCGCTCTTGGGCGGGGTGTCGCGGCCGTCGAGGAAGGCGTGCAGGTAGATCTTCTGCGCGCCACGCTGCGCGGCCAGTTCGGCCATGGCGATCAGATGGTCCTGGTGGCTGTGCACGCCGCCATCGGAGAGCAGGCCGAGGATGTGCACGGCCTTGCCGGCACCCGCTGCCTTGTCGACGGCGCCGGTCAGCACCGGGTTCTGGAAGAACTCGCCGTCGCGGATGGCCTTGGTGACGCGGGTGAAATCCTGGTAGACGACACGGCCGGCGCCCAGGTTCATGTGGCCTACCTCGGAATTGCCCATCTGGCCGTCGGGCAGGCCGACGTCCATGCCCGAGCCGGAGATCAGGCCGTTCGGCTGGCTGGCCAGCAGGCGGTCCCAGTTGGGCTTCTTCGCGGCGTAGATGGCATTGAATTCAGGGCTATCGCTATGGCCGAAGCCGTCCAGGATGATCAGGACCAGCGGTTTGCGCGTTGCAGTCATAGGTACGGCTCTTTCCGAGAATAGGGGTCAGAAAAGGACCGACATTTTACCGGTTGGTGCCGACAGACGCCATGATTGGCAGGGTTCAGCCGTCAGATACGCGCGTGTATACTGGCCGGCATTTTTACGTCTGGATGTCCTGCGCATGTCTTCGTTTCTTCCTCGTCTGATCGAATTCGCCACCAACCACTACCTGCTGGTCGGTGCCCTGGTCATCCTGCTGGTGCTGCTGGCCCTGCACGAAATGCGCAAGGGCGGCCGCGCGTTGTCCACCCGCGAGCTGACCGCCATGGTCAACGCCGAGCAGGCCGTAGTGCTGGATATCCGCCCGACCAAGGAGTTCGCCACCGGCCATATCGTCGGCGCCCTGAACATCCCGGCGGACAAGCTGAACGCGCGCCTGAGCGAGCTGGACAAACACAAGGCCAAGACCATCATCGTGGTCGACGGCATGGGCCAGCATTCGGGCACCTGGTGCAGCGTGCTGCAGAAGGCCGGCTACACCGCCGCCAAGCTCTCCGGCGGCATCGGCAGCTGGCGTGGCGACAACCTGCCCCTGGTGAAGTGAGATGTCGTCGACCTTGATCTACACCAGCGCGTGGTGCCCTTATTGCATCCGCGCCAAGGCCCTGCTGGACAAGAAGGGCGTTGCCTACGAGGAAATCTCCGTGGACGGCAAGCCTGGCGTACGCGCCGAGATGGCCAGCAAGGCGGGTCGGACTTCAGTGCCGCAGATCTGGATCGACGGAACCCACATCGGCGGCTGCGACGATCTTTACGCGCTGGAACGCGCGGGCAAGCTGGATACGCTGCTCTCGGCGTAATTCCTCATTCTGAAACGATGCACAAGAAGGTCCCGAAATGACTGAACAAGCCAGCAACGGCGCAGCCGAACAAGACAACAACCCGCAGTTCTCGCTGCAGCGCATCTACGTGCGTGACCTCTCCTTCGAGGCCCCCAAGGCTCCGGAAATCTTCCGTCAGGAGTGGCAGCCGAGCATCGCCATGGACCTCAACACCCGTCAGAAGCAGCTGGACGGCGACTTCTACGAAGTGGTCCTGACCGTTTCGGTGACCGTGAAGAACAACGAGGAAACCGCTTTCATCGTTGAAGTGCAGCAGGCTGGCATCTTCCTGATCAAGGGCCTGGACGCGTCCAGCATGAGCCACACCCTGGGTGCCTTCTGCCCGAACATCCTCTTCCCGTACGCCCGCGAAACCCTGGACAGCCTGGTTGTCCGTGGTTCGTTCCCGGCGCTGATGCTGTCCCCGGTGAACTTCGATGCGCTGTACGCGCAGGAAATCGCCCGCATGCAGGCATCCGGCGAGATCCCGGCCCAGTAAGCACTGACGCCGAACGAGAAAGGCGCCTTCGGGCGCCTTTTTCTTTGCCTGCGATATTTGGGTGGTCGTTTTTTGATCAGGGCTGCGCGTGCTGCGTGGCTTCTGGCTCAGGCACGCTTATCCACAGGCTGTTCCAGTATTTGCTCAGGGTTGCTGTGGGTAAGGGCCGCGCGTTCAAGTTTGGTGCATGCGCACTAGCAGGGCGCAGCGGGCAGCGCAGCAGGGAGGCCCTGGAATCCCCGGTTTAGAGGCCGGCGTGCGCTGCTTCGAGCGTTTGTGGAGATCCCTGGAAGCGCCTGGTTACGGGGCTTTCAGCCAGCCAGGGCGCGGCTTGGGACTGGGGCGGAATACTCGGCAAGCAATCTTGGCACGCCCTCTGCAATACCTCTGATAACAGCGATTTCAGGGGCCTCGGTACAGGCAGGCTGGGGAACCCCTCTTTTACAACTTGCGAGCGTGCCGTCCGAAGCGGTGGCCGTCGCAGCCGGTTCGGGGGTCCTGGTACAGGCAGGCCGGGAAAGCCCCCTTTTTATGCCCGCAGGCGCGCTAAGGCGAGCCGCGCACCCGTTAGGGGTCCTGGTACAGGCAGGCCGGGTAAACCCCTCTTTTATGCCCGCGAGCCTCCTTTCGGAGGGTTCGCTTCCCGCTTCGGGGCCCCGGACCAGGCAGGCCGGGAAAACCCCGCTTTTATTCGGGCCGCGCGCTGATGGTCAGGCGCCACCGGCCCCCGACCTCGGCGCTGTCCCAGTTGCCCTGCAGGCGCCGGGTTGACAGCAGCGTCAGCAGAACCCCGCGCTCCCTTGGCTCCAGCTTCCAGCGCACCGGCGCATCGCCGATCCGCAACTGGCCCTGCTGCGCGTTGCCGCTGGCCTCGATCTGCACGGCCAGGGCGCCGTCCAGATGGCCGGCGCGAACGGCGGGCTGCGCGTCCAGAGTGACTACCAATCCATCGGCAGAAGGCTCTACCGCAAGGATCTGCGGGGGCCCCTCGTGTGGCGGATTCACCAGGCGGCCAAGCATCAGCCCCAGCAGCAGGCCGAGCACGCACAGCGAAACCAGCACCTTCAACCAGGGCCTTGGCCGCATTTGCTCCTTGGCGGGGGTAGAATGCCCGCCGTTCTCAGGCTCGGAGCGCTGCATGTTCCACGTAATCCTTTTTCAACCGGAAATCCCCCCAAACACCGGCAACATTATCAGGCTGTGCGCCAACGCGGGTTGCAGCCTGCACCTGATCGAGCCGCTGGGCTTCGAGCTGGACGACAAGCGTCTGCGTCGCGCCGGGCTGGATTACCACGAGTACGCCAGCGTGCGCCGTTATGCGAGACTGGAAGAATGCCTGGAGCAGCTCGGCCAGCCGCGCCTGTTCGCGTTCACCACCAAGGGTTCGCAGCCGTTCCACGAAGTGGCCTATGAGCGTGGCGACGCTTTCCTGTTCGGCCCGGAAAGCCGTGGCCTGCCGGAAGAAGTGCGCGACGCCCTGCCACCGGAACAGCGCGTGCGCCTGCCGATGCGCCCCGGTTGCCGCAGCCTGAACCTGTCCAACACCGTGGCCGTGACTGTCTATGAAGCCTGGCGTCAGCACGGCTTCGCGATGGATTGAGCGTTTTCTGATCGATTCGTGCAAACCCGCGCCGGGCGGGGAGCGCAGCGGCTTGCCCCAAGCTTATCCACAGGCGGGCACACAGTGGATGTGGGCAAGCCGGAAATTCCTGCACAGAAACCACGCAAACCTCCAGACCGCGCGTGCTCTGGGCTGTAGCACGTTCCTTCCCCGTTCCGTGCACAGTGTTATCCACAGGTTCTGGGGATAGATGTTGCCGGGATATGACCGCGTTCAGCCTGCGTAGCCCTTGGGCCAGGGGCGTTTTTGAGGAGCGCCGCGCAAGAAAAAAGGGGCCTTCTGGCCCCTTTCTCGTGGAAGGACGTCAGTCCTCGCCGTCGTCGTCCGGGCCGTCGATCTTCATGCCCAGTTCCTTGATCTTGCGGGTCAGGGTATTGCGGCCCCAGCCCAGCAGCACGGCGGCATCGCGGCGGCGGCCGGCGGTGTGCTTGAGCGCGGTCTCGATCATGATCCGTTCGAAAGCTGGAACGGCGGTATCCAGCAGGCTGGACTGCCCGCGGCCCAGCGCCTGGTCGGCCCAGTGGCGCAGGGCCTGCTCCCAGTTGGCGGCCGGTACGCTGTCCTGCGGCTGGGTCATCAGCTCCGGCGGCAGGTCATCGATGTGCACCTCGCGGCCGGAAGCCATGACGGTGATCCAGCGGCAGGTGTTCTCCAGCTGGCGCACGTTGCCCGGCCAGCCAAGGTTCTTCAGGTATTCCTCGGTTTCCGGCTTGAGCAGCTTGGGCTCCACCGCCAGTTCCTGCGCGGCGCGGGAGAGGAAGTGCCGGGCCAGCGCGGGGATGTCCTCGCGGCGGTCGGCCAGGCGCGGGATGTGTACGCGGATGACGTTCAGGCGGTGGAACAGGTCTTCGCGGAACTTGCCCTCGCGCACCAGGTTTTCCAGGTTCTGGTGAGTCGCGGCGATGATCCGTACGTCCACCTTCACCGGGGTGTGGCCACCCACGCGGTAGAACTCGCCGTCTGCCAGTACGCGCAGCAGGCGGGTCTGGGTGTCGGCCGGCATGTCGCCGATCTCGTCGAGGAACAGCGAGCCGCCGTCGGCCTGCTCGAAGCGGCCGCGGCGCTGGTTGGCCGCGCCGGTGAAGGCGCCTTTTTCATGGCCGAACAGCTCGGACTCCATCAGGTCCTTCGGGATCGCCGCCATGTTCAGGGCGATGAACGGCGAGGCCGCGCGAGGGCTGTGGCGGTGCAGGGCATGGGCAACCAGTTCCTTGCCGGTGCCGGACTCGCCGTTGATCAGCACGGTGATGTTGGAGTGCGAGAGGCGGCCGATGGCGCGGAACACCTCCTGCATCGCCGGCGCCTCGCCGATGATCTCCGGGGTGCGCGTCTGGTTGGTCGGCGCTTCCAGGCCTTGCTGCTCCTGGGCGTGCTGGTTGGCGCGCTTGACCAGGGAGACCGCCTCGTCGACGTCGAAGGGCTTGGGCAGGTACTCGAAGGCACCGCCCTGGTAGGAGGCTACTGCGCTGTCCAGGTCCGAGTGCGCGGTCATGATGATCACCGGCAGGCGCGGGTGCACCTCGCGGATCTGCGCCAGCAGGTCGAGGCCGCTGGAACCGGGCATGCGGATGTCGGAGATGATCACGTCCGGCTGCTGCCGGCCCAGCCGGCTCATGACGCTGTCGGCGCTGTCGAAGCTGACGGTGGTCATGCCTTCCTGTTGCAGGGCTTTTTCCAGTACCCAGCGGATGGAGCGGTCGTCGTCGACGATCCAGACGGTCTCTGATCGGCTCATGGTCAATGCACTCCTTGTTCCAGGGGCAGGAACAGACTGAATACGGTGTGGCCCGGATGGCTTTCGCATTCGATCAAGCCCTGGTGCTGGCTGATGATGTTCTGGGTAATCGCGAGGCCCAGGCCGGTGCCGTCGGCACGGCCGCTGACCATCGGATAGAAGATGGTGTCCTGCAGTTCGGCCGGTATGCCTGGGCCGTTGTCGATGATCTCCACCTTGCACACCAGGCGATGGCGTGTGTGGCCGATGGTGAACTGGCGCAGGGTGCGGGTGCGCAGGGTGATGCGCCCCAGCTTGAGTTCGTTCTGCGCGGCGATCGCCTGCATGGCGTTGCGCACGATGTTGAGCACGGCCTGGATCATCTGCTCGCGGTCGATCAGCAGGTCAGGGATGCTCGGGTCGTAGTCGCGCACCAGCGGGATGGTGCCCTGGGTCTCGGCCTCCACCAGGCTGCAGACGCGTTCCAAGACTTCGTGGACGTTGGTCACCGAGAGCTGCGGCAGCTTGTTCGAGCCGAGCATGCGGTCCACCAGATTTCTCAGGCGGTCGGCTTCTTCGATGATGACGTTGGTGTAGTCCTTGAGCGATTCCTCTGGCAGCTCGCGGGAAAGCAGCTGCGCCGCGCCGCGAATGCCGCCCAGCGGATTCTTGATCTCGTGGGCCAGGCCACGCACCAGCAGCTTGGTGGTTTCCTGCTTGGACAGCTGCGCCTCTTCCTTGGTGATCCGCAGCAGTCGGTCGCGCGGGTGGACTTCCAGCAGCAGCAGGGTGTCGCGACGGTCGAGGATCGGCGTCACCGCGTAGTCCACGGTGATGGTCTGACCGGTCAGCGAGGTCAGGCTCGCCTCGCGCTTGGTGAAGGGGTGCGCCTCCTCCACCGCCTGGCGCAGCGACTGCAGTGCCTCGGGCGATTCGGTGAACAGCTCGCTGATGAACTGCCCGTGGCTGCGCTGGCCGCTGACCGCCAGCAGCATTTCCGCCGCCGGATTCATGTACTCCAGGCGCAGCTCGGCATTGAGCAGGATCACCGCCGTGGTGAGGTTGTCGAGCAACAGGCGGAGCTGGGTTTCTGTAGGCATGGCGTAAGAGATGTCCCAAGACTGTGCGGGAAAATGCAAAAAGCAAACCAGGCCCTGAAAAGACGCGTATTTCGCGGCATCGCGCTGATTTGCGGTGCGCAGGCTGCCGATCCGGTCAGCAGGAGTGACCCGAAATGGGGAGAGTATAGAAAGTGGTGCAGGCGTATGCACCGATATGGTGCATTTGTGCCTGGCCGCACGCCGCGTCAGCGGTTGGCGGCGGCGAGCGGGTGGGTAGTCTCCAGATCGGCCGCTTCGGCCAGGGAGACGCGGAACATGTGGAAGGGCTGGCTGGGCGTCTGCTCGATGGTGCGGCCGAGGGTGTCGATGATCTCTACCGAAAGCTGGTGGGTGCCCCGGTCGATGTTGTTCAGCGGGAACACCGGGCTGCGGCCGGGCTCGCCCACGGGCTTGCCGTCCAGCAGCAGGCGGTAGAGATGCCCAGGCAGCAGGGCCGGGTCGCTGGTGGCGGAGACGATCAGCGCGCCGTCATTGGCTCGAACCGTGGCGTCAGGCTCCGGCACGATGATGCGCAGCAGCTGGTAGGCCGGTGGGCCGGGTGGCAACTCGGGTGTGGCCGGTGCGTACAGTGGCGGTGGCATGCGGAAGCCGTTCTGTGACTTCTGTGGATCGTTGCGTGGCGTCATATCGAGCTTCTGTGCGTTGCCGCGCGGCGGCTGATCGGTGAAGACGCGATTACCGTCCTTGTCGATGTAGGTGTAGACCTCGGCGCTGGCCGACAGGCAGAACAGCGCCGACAACAGGGCTACAGACAAGAGAGTCACCAGATAGCGCATCGTCAGCCGCCCGTCCTGGGTTTCACCTGAGGCCGTTGCGGGCTGTTGGTGCTGATGCGTTGCAAGGTGAAGCTCGCCGGCGCACTGGTCTGGATCACCCGACTGCCCTGCAGGACCTGGACCGCCATGGTGTGGTCACCACGATCGATGTTCTGCACACCGATGCCGGTGCTGGTGGTCGGCGCGCCGTAGGGCTGACCGTCAAGCACCAGCTGCAGTTGATGGCCCGCTGCCAGGGCGGGCTGCACCACGACGTTGACGATGAAGGTGCCGTTGTTCTGGCGCAGCGACTCGTCATCGGGCAGGTTGCTCAGAGCGAGAATCGCATAGGCCTTGGCCGCCTGGTTCTCGGTGCCGCTGTCGGCGGGCACTGCGACTGGACCTTGCGGGCCGACGGTGTTGGTCGGCGGCAGCTCCACGGGCTTGGCGTCGACATTGGTCGGCGGCTGGTTGGTGAACACCGTCTTGCCGTTGGCGTCGGTGTACTTGTAGATCTGCGCGCTGGCTGGCAATGCGGCGGCGAGCAGCAGGGCGGTGAGGATCAGGCGCATGAAGAATCTCCGGATGGTCATGCCAAGCCTTGCACCGCCGACGGCGGCTGGCAAGTTGCCTATTGTCTTTCAGCGGGGCGCCGCGCGTTGTGCGCTGCTGCTCGTGGGGGGACCTTTCCTGCGTGGGACGGGTCCGAGCCTGGCGCCGGCGTCTGTATGATGCGGGCAAGCGTGATTGTCCATGTTGGTGGGGTATGCCTGTGAGTCCGATTCGTTACCTGCTTCGTCAGTGGCTGCTGCTGTGCTGCCTGGGCCTCGGCTTGTCCGTCGCCGGGCCAGCGCTGGCGGCGCTTCCCGGGCCCCTGGCCGGGGTGACGGGAGGTAGCGAGGCGAAGGTCAGCGATGCCCAGCTGGAGCAGTCGCTGAACCAGGTGATCAAGACCCTGGAGAATGACCAGCAGCGCGCCGACCTGCTGAAGAAACTCAAGCAGTTGCGCGACGCCACGCAGAAGAGTTCCGAGGACCAGGGCGGAGTGCTCGGCCTGATCGGCGATACACTGGGTAGCCTGGAGCGCCAGTTCGAGGGCGCCAACAGCCCGGTGGTGCGCTGGAGTGAGCTGTTCCAGGGCGCCGGCTTTGAGCTCGACGCCCGCACCCCGTCGCTGGCGGAATGGCCGGGGATGATCCTCGATTTCGCCCTGGTCATCCTCATCTGGGCCTGCGTCGCGCTCGGCCTGCGCTGGATCGCCGCGCGCATGCGCAAGCGCTTCGGCCTGGAGGGCGAGCTGCCGCAACACCCCAAGACCCGCGACCTGCTGCTGTTCGCCCTGCGCAAGCTCGGTCCCTGGCTGGTGGCCTTCCTGATCACCGTCTACCTGTCCCTGGTGCTGCCCAGCTCGCTGGGCAAGCTGGTGGCGATGGTGATCGCCTACACCCTGGTGTGCGGCACGCTGTTCTCCGCGCTGTGCGTGATCTCCCTGTCGCTGCTCAGCGGCCCGCACCGCATGCGTGCGCTGGACATCCTGCGCCGCCGCGCCTTCCGTCCGCTCTGGCTGATCGGCAGCCTCGCGGCGCTGGGTGAAGTGATGCACGACCCGCGCGTCATCGAGAGCCTGGGGATGAACATCTCGCTGTTTGTCGGTTCCGTGGCGAACATCTGTGCCGCGCTGCTCACTGCACTGTTCGTCCTGCAGTTCCGCCGGCCCATCGCCCACCTGATCCGCAACCAGCCGCTGGAGCGTCGCCTCAAGCGCCGGGGCCTGAGCGACCTGGTGGAGCTGATCGGCTCGATCTGGTTCCTGCCGGTGCTGGTGCTGGTGGGCATCTCGCTGTTCGCCACCATCGTCACCGCTGGCGACAGCAGCTACGCCCTGCGCCGCGCCCTGGTCTGCGCCGCCGTTGCGGTGGTGGCGATGACCGTCAACGGCCTGATCCGCCGCGCCCACCAGCGCTCCGCGCGGCGCGGTGCGCGTCGCCATGCGCCGTACATCGAGCAGTTGCAGAGCTTCGGCTACACGCTGCTGCACATCGGCAGCCTGCTGTTCTTCCTGGAGATCGGCTTGCGCGTCTGGGGCATGTCGCTGGTGCGTTTCGCCGAAGGCGACGGCTCGCAGATCAGTCTCAAGCTGTTCAGCTTTGGTACCACCCTGCTCGTTGCCTGGCTGGTCTGGATTCTTACCGACACCGCGGTGCAGCACAGCCTCGGCCTGGGCGGCAAGAAGAGCGCCAACGCCCGCGCGCTGACCATGCTGCCACTGATCCGCAACGTGCTGTTCGTGACCATCGCGGTGATCGCGCTGATCGTCGCGCTGGCCAACATGGGCATGAACGTCACGCCGCTGCTTGCCGGTGCCGGTGTCATCGGCCTGGCCATCGGCTTTGGTGCACAATCGCTGGTGGCGGACCTGATCACCGGCCTGTTCATCATCATCGAGGACTCGCTGTCCATCGACGACTACGTCGACGTCGGCGGCCACCTCGGCACGGTGGAGGGCCTGACCATCCGCACCGTGCGCCTGCGCGACCTGGACGGCGTGGTGCACACCATCCCGTTCAGCGAGATCAAGAGCATCAAGAACTACTCGCGGCAGTTCGGCTACGCCATGTTCCGCTGGCCGGTGCCGGCGAGCATGCCGATCGACGACGCGCTGGCGCTGGTCAAGGAAGTCTCCGGCGAGCTGCGCGGCGACCGCACCATCAACCGCGCCATCTGGTCGCCGCTGGAAATCCAGGGCATCGAGAGCTTCGACGCCGGCCAGGCGATCCTGCGCTTCCGCTTCAAGACCGCGCCGATTCGTCAGTGGGAAGTGCAGCGCGCTTTCAACCTGCGCCTGCGGCAGAAGCTCGACAAGGCCGGGCTGGAACTGTCCATGCCGCGCCTGAACGTGCAGCTCTCGCGCATGCGCAAGTCGCGCCGCGAGGATGACGAGGAGCAGGGCGTACCGGCGGACGGCGGGATCTGATTCCGCTTCGTGCGGACTGCTTTTGTAGGATGGGTATCGCTGCGCTCCACGCCATCCTACAGGTACGAAATGCCTGGTCGCAGTTTTCTCGGCGCATAAAAAAGGCCTCCCAAAGGAGGCCTTAATGGTGTCGCTATTTATAGGTATTCGTGGATCAGACGCTGTAGTACAGGTCGTATTCCAGCGGGTGCACGAAGGTGCGCACCTTGATTTCTTCTTCCGACTTCAGCTCGATGTAGGCATCGATGAACTCGTCGGTGAACACGCCGCCCTTGGTCAGGAACGCACGGCCCTTGTCGAGTTCTTCCAGCGCCTCTTTCAGGCTGCCGCAAACCTGCGGGATTTCCTTCGCCTCTTCCGGCGGCAGGTCGTACAGGTTCTTGTCGGCGGCATCGCCGGGGTGAATCTTGTTCTGGATGCCGTCCAGGCCAGCCATCAGCAGTGCGGCGAAGCACAGGTAGGGGTTGGCAGCCGGGTCCGGGAAGCGCGCTTCGATGCGGCGGGCTTTCGGGCTGGAGACGTACGGGATACGGATCGAGGCGGAACGGTTGCGAGCCGAGTAGGCCAGCATGACCGGGGCTTCGAAGCCCGGAACCAGACGCTTGTAGGAGTTGGTGGCCGGGTTGGTGAAGCCGTTCAGCGCCTTGCCGTGCTTGATGATGCCGCCGATGAAGTACAGGGCGGTATCGGACAGACCGGCATAGCCTTCGCCAGCGAAGGTGTTCTTGCCATCCTTGGAGATGGACATGTGAACGTGCATGCCCGAGCCGTTGTCGCCGTACAGCGGTTTCGGCATGAAGGTCACGGTCTTGCCATAGGCGTCGGCAACGTTGTGGATGCAGTACTTCAGGGTCTGAACTTCGTCAGCCTTGGCAACCAGGGTGTTGAACTTCACGCCGATTTCGTTCTGGCCGGCAGTCGCCACTTCGTGGTGGTGAACTTCGATGACCAGGCCCATTTCTTCCATGGCGTTGCACATGGCGGTACGGATTTCGTGGTCGTGATCGACCGGAGGTACCGGGAAGTAGCCGCCTTTCACGCCCGGACGGTGACCTTTGTTGCCGGTCTCGATGTCGGCGTCGGTGTTCCAGGAAGCCTGCTCGGAGAAGATCTTGAACATCGAGCCGGAGATGTCGGACTTGAACTTCACTTCGTCGAAGATGAAGAACTCCGGCTCCGGGCCGACGAATACGGTGTCACCGATACCGGTGGACTTCAGGTATTCCTCGGCGCGCTTGGCGATGTTGCGCGGGTCGCGCTCGTAGCCTTGCATGGTGCTCGGCTCGATGATGTCGCAAACGATGATCAGGGTCGGCTCTTCGGTGAACGGGTCGAGCACGGCGGTGCTGTCGTCCGGGAGCAGGATCATGTCGGAGGCTTCGATGCCCTTCCAGCCTTCGATGGAGGAGCCATCGAACATCTTGCCGGCTTCGAAGAACTCGTCGTCCAGCGCGTCGCGGGCGGGCATGGTGACGTGCTGCTGCTTGCCTTTGGTATCGGTGAAGCGCAGGTCAACCCACTTCACGTCATGATCTTTGATCAGTTGTTGCGACTTGTACGACATGCTGTCCTCCAGGAGGGATTAGAGCTGGGAGCTTTCTGTGCCCCAGTAACGGGTGATGCCGGCCGGCATAGTCGGCCAGGGCAACCTGCCTCACAAGAGAGCAAGTTGCGTGCCAGTGCCCGTAAATGGGCAGAGGCCCTGAAATCACGGGGTGTGGCGGGTGTTATAGAGGATTGCGCGATAATAGTGCACCGCTTTGGTGCTTCATCGTGGTGCGTCAGTCCATTTTGGTGCACTAAAAAGAAAGTCTCCGATTTCTGCTCAAGTCTTGAGCAATTTCGGATATAATTCCGCCCCTTTTTTTCAGTCCCATGGCAATCGCCCGATCCGCATGAAACTCATCGTCAAGGTCTTCCAGGAAATCACCATCAAGAGCCGGCCGGTGCGCAAGCGCTTCATCCGCCAGCTGGCGAAGAACATTCGCACGGTGCTCCGCGATCTCGATCCCGAGCTGCTGGTCGAAGGCGAGTGGGACAACCTCGAGGTCGAGACCAAGGTCACCGACCCGAAAGCCCTGCGCGAGATGATCGAGCGCCTGACCTGCACGCCGGGCATCGGCCACTTCCTGGAAGTGCACGAATACCCGCTGGGCGATTTCGACGACATCCTCGAGAAGTGCAAGGCGCACTTCGGCGACCAGCTGCCGGGCAAGGTCTTCTCCATGCGCTGCAAGCGCGCGGGCAAGCACCCCTTCACCTCCATCGATGTGGAGCGCTACGTCGGCGGCGGCTTGCGCCAGCATTGCGGCGCGGCGGGCGTGTCGCTGAAGAACCCGGAAGTGCAAGTGCGCGTGGAAATCCGCCATGACCGCCTCTACGTGATCCACGCCCAGCACGATGGCCTCGGCGGCTACCCGCTGGGCGCGCTGGAGCAGGTGCTGGTGCTGATGTCCGGTGGCTTCGACTCCACCGTGGCGGCCTACCAGATGATGCGCCGCGGCATGATCAGCCACTTCGTGTTCTTCAACCTCGGCGGCCGTGCCCACGAACTGGGCGTGATGGAAGTCGCGCACTACCTGTGGAAGAAGTACGGCAGTTCCCAGCGCGTGCTGTTCGTCAGCGTGCCCTTCGAGGAAGTGGTCGGCGAGATTCTCACCAAGGTCGACGACAGCTACATGGGCGTGACGCTCAAGCGCATGATGCTGCGCGCCGCCAGCCGCGTGGCCGAGCGCCTGGAGATCGACGCGCTGGTGACCGGCGAGGCGATTTCCCAAGTCTCCAGCCAGACCCTGCCCAACCTCTCGGTGATCGACCGGGTGACCGACACCCTGGTCCTGCGCCCGCTGATCGTCAGCCACAAGCAGGACATCATCGACACTGCGACGAAGATCGGCACCGCCGAGTTCGCCAAGCACATGCCAGAATACTGCGGCGTGATTTCGGTAAACCCGACCACCCAGGCCAAGCCGTACCGCGTCGACCACGAAGAAACCAAGTTCGACATGGCCGTGCTCGACCGCGCCCTGGAGCGTTCCACCCAGATGACCGTCGACCGCGTGATCGACGAGCTGGGCAAGGACCTGGCCGTGGAAATGGTCGACGAAGTGCTGGCTGGCCAGATCGTCGTGGACATCCGTCACCCGGATGCCCAGGAAGATGAACCGCTGGCCATCGAGGGCATCGAAGTCCTGGCCATGCCGTTCTACGCGATCAACAGCAAGTTCAAGGAACTGGACCCCAATCGCCAGTACCTCCTGTATTGCGACAAGGGCGTGATGAGTCGCCTGCACGCCCACCACCTGGTCAACGAAGGGCACACCAATGTGCGTGTTTACCGTCCGCAATAAAGGCGCGGACCAACGCCGCCAGCCCGGACTGTTCGGCGGCAGTATCCGCCACCGACCTCCCGACACATTCGGTGCGTAGGCTCACGCCCTGACCTTTTGCACCGCCGCGCCACGGCCCGGCCCCCGCTGCCGAAAACGGCAGCCGAAGATTCACTATCGAGACTGACACTGTGATCGAAAAACTGCGCAACATCGCCATCATCGCCCACGTCGACCATGGCAAGACCACCCTCGTAGACAAGCTCCTGCGCCTGTCCGGCACCCTCGACCGCAAAGAAGCGGAAAACGAGCGCGTGATGGACTCCAACGACCAGGAAAAAGAGCGTGGCATCACCATTCTGGCGAAGAACACCGCCCTGAAATGGAATGACTACAGCATCAACATCGTCGACACCCCCGGCCACGCCGACTTCGGCGGTGAGGTGGAGCGCGTGATGTCGATGGTCGACTCCGTGCTGCTGGTGGTCGACGCCCAGGACGGCCCCATGCCGCAGACCCGCTTCGTGACCCAGAAGGCTTTCAAGGCCGGCCTGCGTCCGATCGTCGTGGTGAACAAGATCGACCGTCCGGGCGCGCGTCCTGACTGGGTCATCGACCAGATCTTCGACCTGTTCGACAACCTCGGCGCCACCGACGAGCAGCTGGACTTCCCGATCGTCTACGCCAGTGCCCTGAACGGCATCGCCGGCATGGACCACGAGAAGATGGACGACAACATGGACGCGCTGTTCCAGGCGATCATCGACCACGTTCCGGCGCCGAAAGTCGACGTCGACGGTCCGTTCCAGATGCAGATCTCCCAGCTGGACTACAACAGCTTCCTCGGCGTGATCGGCATCGGCCGTATCGCCCGCGGCAAGGTCAAGACCAACACCCCGGTCGTGGCCATCAGCGACGACGGCACCAAGCGCAACGGCCGCATCCTGAAGATCATGGGTCACTCGGGCCTGCAGCGCGTTGAAGTCGCTGAAGCCGAAGCCGGTGACATCGTCTGCGTCTCGGGCATGGACGAGCTGTACATCTCCGACACCCTGTGCGACCCGCAGAACGTCGAGGCGCGCCCGCCGCTGACCGTCGACCAGCCGACCGTGAGCATGACCTTCCAGGTCAACGACTCGCCGTTCGCCGGTAAGGAAGGCAAGTTCGTCACCAGCCGCAACATCAAGGACCGTCTGGACAAGGAACTGCTGCACAACGTGGCCCTGCGCGTCGAGCAAGGCGACTCCCCGGAGAAGTTCAAGGTCTCCGGCCGTGGCGAACTGCACCTCTCGGTACTGATCGAAACCATGCGCCGTGAAGGCTTCGAACTGGCCGTAGGCCGTCCGGAAGTGGTCATCATCGAGACCGCCGAAGGCGAGAAGCAGGAGCCTTACGAGAACGTCACCATCGACATCGAAGAGCAGCACCAGGGCTCGGTGATGGAACAGATGGGCCTGCGCAAGGGCGATCTGACCAACATGATCCCCGACGGCAAGGGCCGCGTGCGCCTGGAATACACCATCCCGGCGCGTGGCCTGATCGGCTTCCGTAACAACTTCCTGACCCTGACCTCGGGTACCGGCATCCTGACCTCGACCTTCAGCCACTACGGCCCGATCAAGGCAGGCGAAGTGACCAACCGTCAGAACGGCGTACTGGTCTCCATGGCCACCGGCACCGCGCTGACCTACTCGCTGGAAACCCTGCAAAGCCGCGGCAAGCTGTTCCTCGGCCCAGGCGACGAGATCTACGAAGGCCAGCTGGCCGGCATCAACAGCCGTGACAACGACCTGGTGATCAACCCCACCAAAGGCAAGAAGCTCGACAACATGCGCGCTTCGGGCAAGGACGAAGTCATCGCCCTGGTTCCGCCGATCCGCTTCACCCTGGAGCAGGCGCTGGAATTCATCGCCGATGACGAGCTGGTGGAAGTGACTCCGAAGTCCATCCGTCTGCGCAAGAAAATGCTCAACGAAAACGACCGCAAGCGCTACGAGCGCGCCAAGGTCTGATTCGACTGGTAGCAAGGAAAAGCCGGGCATCTGCCCGGCTTTTTCGTTTCTGCGTGGCTGCAAGGCAACTTCGCGACGTCAGAGTATTCGAAGCTGAGAGTTAGTGGACGCAGGCCAGGGAACCGGGCCGATATACTCAGCCTGCCGGACGTTGCCGTCCGGTTCGGGATGGATTCGCACAGAACCTCAAGGATTCGAAAGCATGCAATGGATTTTCATGCTGGTCGGCCTGGTCATCGGCGCCGCTGCGGGCGAGTCGATCACTGGGGCGGTATTGGGCGCGGTGGTTGGTCTCGCGCTGGGGCAGATCTTCGCGCTGCACAGCCTGCAACGGGAGAACGCCAGCCTTCGCGGTGAGCTGAAGGCCTTTGGCGAGCGCTTCGACCAGGGCACCAAGGCCCTGTATGAGCGGCTGCTGCAGGTGGAGCGTGGCGCGAGCGGGCAGACGCCGCCGCCGGCCGTTGCCGAGTACGTTGCACCGGAAACGCCGGTTGCGCCGGACGTGCCCGAGCCTGAGGCGCCCGTCAGCGAACCCGCAGCAGCCGAGCTTGATTGGAACATCGAGCTGCCCGCCGACGAGCTGGCCCCGGCCGCTGCCGCGCGGGTGGAAGCGCCCATCGAGTGGTCCGACCTGGTGCTCGAACCGATGCAAAGGCCTGCCTCCCAGGCTCGCGCCGAAGAGTCCGGGGCCCAGCCGCAGCCGGCTCCTGCCGCACCACCGCTGCCGCCATCTCCGCCCGTGCCTTCCCTGTTCGACCGCGCCTTCGGCGCCGCCCGCGACTGGCTGCTGGGCGGCAACACCGTGCTGCGCGTCGGCGTTGTGCTGCTGTTCCTCGGCCTGGCCTTCCTGCTGCGCTATGCCACCGAAGGCATGACCATGCCGCCGCAAGGCCCCTACATCGGCACCGCCGCCGCCGCGCTGGCGCTGCTCGGGCTCGGTTGGTGGCTGCGTCATCGGCGCCCGGCCTATGCATTGATCCTCCAGGGCACCGGCGTCGCCGTGCTCTACCTGACGGTGTTCGCCAGCATCAAGCTGTACCCGGCGATGAACCATGGCGAAGTGCTGATCGACCCGAAAGCCGGCTTCGTGCTGCTGGTGGCGGTCACCCTGTTCTCGGCGATCCTCGCTATCCTGCAGGATGCCGTGGGCCTTGCCGCCGCCGCGGCGCTGGGCGGTTTCGCCGCGCCGATCCTGGCGTCCACCGGCGGTGGCAGCCATGTCGCGCTGTTCAGCTACTTCGCCCTGCTCAACGCCGGCATCTTCGCCATCGCCTGGTTCAAGGCGTGGCGGATGCTCAACCTGATCGGCTTCTTCGGCACCTTCGGCATCGGCCTGGCCTGGGGGCTGCGGTCGTACAAGCCGGAGCTGTTCGGCACGACCGAGCCGTTCCTGATCCTGTTCTTCCTCACCTACGTCGCCATCGGCCTGCTGTTCGCCCGCCGTCGCCTGCGCGAGGCGGCTGGCGAGCCGGAGGATGATTCCCGCGCGGCACTGCTGCGCTGGTCGGCGCGGCAGACCGACTATGTCGACGGCACTGTGCTGTTCGGCACGCCGCTGGTGGGCTTCGGCCTGCAATACGGGATCATCCAGCACCTGGAGTTCGGCGCGGCGTTCAGCGCCTTGGCGCTGGGCCTGTTCTACATGCTTCTCGCTCGCCTGCTGGTCGGGCGCACCGCCGGCCGCGCGCTGCTGCTGGTGGAAACCTGCCTGGCGCTGGGCGTGGTGTTCGGCACGCTGGCGATCCCGCTGGGCCTGGATGCACGCTGGACCTCCGCCGCCTGGGCCGTGGAAGGCGCCGGCATCTTCTGGCTCGGCCTGCGCCAGCAGCGGCCGCTGGCGCGGATTTTCGCCTTGCTGCTGCAAATCGGTGCGGCGCTGGCCTTCCTCGGCGAACTGCGCGCCGACCCGCAGTCGCTGACGCTGCTCGAAGGCGCACCGCTGGGCGCACTGATGCTCGGCGTGGCGCTGCTGTTCAGCTTCTGGAACCTGCGCAATGCCGATGCGCAAACCCTGCGCAGCTGGGAGCCGAATGCCCGCCCGGTGCTGGCGGCCTTCGGTCTGGCCTTCCTTTACCTGATCGCGCCGCTGCTGATGGGCGCGGACGGAACCGCCATGAGCTGGGCCGTCGCCGGGCTGGCGACCCTGTTCGCCGCGCTGCGCCTGCGCTCGCGCACCTTCCTGGCCTGCGCCTTTGCGGTGCAATTGCTGGGTGGCGCGGTGTTCCTCCTGCATCTGCACGGCGCGCAGGAGGGCAGTGGTGTGCTCGGCTCAGGCTGGCGCGGGCTGGTGACTGCCTCGCTGATCGGCTTGGCGCTGATCGCCGCCATGCTGATCGCCGCGCGCGATTCCCTGGTACGTGACGACCGCCGGTTGATGCTCGGCCTGAGCGTAGTCCTGCTGCTGGGCCTGGCCTTCATCAACCTCGCCGTACTCTTCGTGCTGCCATGGCAGACCGCCGCCGCCGTCTGGGCCGGCAGCGGGCTGCTGATCCTCTGGCTGAGCCTGCAGTTGCAGCAGCGCGCGGCCTTCGTCTTCGGCCTGGTGCTGCAGGTGATCGGCGCCGGGGCCTTCCTGCTCGGCGGCTCGGCGCTGTTTGGCGACCTGCCCAGCGAGGGCCTGAAGCCGCTGGCGCACATGGGCTTCTGGACTCCGGCGGTGCTGGCACTGGCCGCGCTGGTAGGTGCCTGGCGTCTGCACCGGGCCAGCGAGCGCGAGCGCAACCTGGCGCTGGGCGGCCTTGGCCTGGAGCAGTTGTCGCAGCTGCTGCTGGTGTGGGGCGCCGGTTGGTGGGCGTTGACCGCGCTGTGGGAGATCGCCCGCTTCGTGCCGAGCGAGATGCGTGAACACACGGCGTTGCTGGTAGCGGCGGTCAGCGTCGGCCTCTGGTCGCTGCTGGCGCGCCGCGAGCAATGGCGTGCGCTGGCGCTGCTGTGCCTGGCGCTGGTGCCGGTGTCGTGGGTGGCGCTGGCCAGTGCCTGGAACCTGCAGTACCACCTGCTCGCCGAGCTGGGCTGGCTTGGCTGGCTGGCGGTGTTCGCGGTGCACTTCTTCACTCTGCGCCGGCTCGATGCCTTGCTGCCGCACCGTGCGGCACAGGCAGCCCATGTGCTGGGCTGCTGGCTGATCCTCGGCGTGCTGGCGCTGGAGCTGCGCTACCTGTTCTTCGCCCTGGCCGAGCATTACAACGCCTGGCGCTGGCTGGGCTGGGCGCTGGTGCCGAGCCTGTTCCTCATCCTCATGGGCGGAGTCGCGCGCCTGCCGTGGCCGGTGGCGGCCTTCGAGCGCGAGTACCGCGCCATCGCCGCCGCCCCGGTAGCCCTGGCGCTGCTGGGCTGGTTCTGGCTGGTCAACCTGTTCAGCAACGGCGCGGCCGACCCGCTGCCCTACCTGCCGCTGGTGAACCCGCTGGAGCTGGGCATGCTCATCGTGCTGGCGGCGATCTTCCAGTGGACGCGCCTGGGCCTGCCGCAACTGGGCGTGGCTGAGTCGACTCTGCGCCTGCCAGTGCAGGCGCTGCTGGGCGCTTCGTTGTTCGCCCTGCTGACCATGGCCGTGTGCCGCACCGCTCACCACTGGGGTGGTGTGCCGTTCGAGTTCGATTCCCTCAGCCAGTCCATGCTGGTGCAGGCCGGCCTGTCCATCGTCTGGGCGCTGATCGCCCTGGGCCTGATGATCGCCGGGCACTTGCGCGGCCGCCGCGACTTCTGGCTGGTCGGTGCGGTGCTGCTGGTCGTGGTGGTGATCAAGCTGTTCCTCGTCGACCGCGCCAGCGGCGGCAGCCTGGAACGCATCATTTCCTTCATCGGCGTCGGCGTGCTGATGCTGATCGTCGGCTACTTCGCCCCGCTGCCGCCGCGCCGGCCGGTGCCCGAAGCGCAACCGCAACAGGAGCAACCCTCCGCATGAAGCTCAATACCCTCATCCTGCTCGCCGGTGCCTGCCTGTCGGGCAACCAGGCCAGTGCCGCACCCACGCCGACGGACTTCGCCAACCGTGTTCCGCTGGAAGTGTCCGGCGACGGTCCGTGGTACCGCGTGCAATTGCCCATCGAGGTGCTGTTCGCGGCCCGCCATGGCGACCTGCGAGACGTGCGCATCTTCAATGCCGAAGGCGAGGCGCTGCCCTACAGCCTGCGCACCAGTGCGGCCAGCGAGAAGGAGGTGCGCAGCGAAGTGCAGGCGCGCTTCTTCCCGCTGCGCGGTGCTTCCGGCAGCGCGGCCGGCGACAACCTGAAGATCGTCCGCAGCACCACCGGCACCATCCTCGAAATCACTCCGAACGCGCCTGCCCAGGACAAGACCCAGGTACTGCGCGGCTGGCTGCTGGAAACCGGTTCCGGCGATTTGCCGCTGGACCGCCTGCAGCTGGACTGGACGGCGGACAGCGACGGCTTCCAGCGCCTGCGCATCGAGGCCAGCGACGACCTGGAGCACTGGCGTTCCCTGGGGGAAGGGCAGCTGGCGCGGCTGGATTTCAACGGCCAACACATCGAGCAGAACGACATCGCGCTGCCCGGCCAGACGGCGCGCTACCTGCGCCTGTGGTGGGAATCGCCGGAGCAGGCCGCACAACTGGTCGGCGCCACGCTCAGTGGCAGCCGCAGCAGTAGCGGCCCGGTGCCGATGCTCTGGTCCGAGCCGCTGGCGGCCAAGGCCGACAACAATGGCGATTTCAGCTGGAGCCTGCCGCTGGCGCTGCCGGTAGAGCGCGTGCGGATTCCCCTGCAGCAGGACAACACCCTGGCGCCGGTGGTGATCTCCGGCCGCCATGACGGCAATGTGCAGTGGACTCCCCTGACGCGCGGCGTGTTGTATCGCCTGCCGGGGCAGGGTGGCGAAATCACCCAGGAGGAGCTGGAACTGCCGGGCACCACCCTGGGCCAGCTGCGTCTGCAGGTGGATTCGCGCGGCGGCGGCCTCGGCGGTTCGACGGCGCACCTGAGCGTGGGCGTTCGCGCCAGCGAACTGGTGTTCCTCGCCCGCGGCGGCGCGCCCTATGAACTGGCGGTGGGCAGCGGCTCGATCAGCGATGGCAGCCTGCCGCTGACTACCCTGGTGCCCGGCTACGAGCCCAAGCGCCTGGCGAGCATGGGCGAGGCGCGGCTCATGGGCACTCTTCAGGCGCCGGCGACACAATTGCCCGCCGATGTCGCGAAAGCCGATACCCACTGGAAACGCTACGGCCTGTGGGCGCTGCTGCTGGCTGGCGTCGGCCTGCTCGCGCTGATGGCGCTGAGCCTGCTGCGGAGCAATCGCCAGGCGAGCTGATCGACGCGGATCGCCGCAAGATAGGGGTGTCGCCTGTAGAAATTCTGATACTGTCTGGGTTGTTCTGATTACCAATAACAACAAAGCATGGAGTAGCAGAATGATCAGAAAGGCGCTCACCCCGCTGGCGGCTGCGTGCGCGTTGGCCATTGCCGCACAGGCCTCCGCAGCCCCTTCGCCGTATTCTACCCTGGTCGTCTTCGGCGACAGCCTGAGCGATTCCGGACAGTTCGCCGATGCCGGCGGCCCGGCCGGCGCCAGCATCCGCTTCACCAACCGCGTCGGCCCGACCTACCTGGACGGCAGCGGCGAGATCTTCGGCCCCACCGCACCGATGATCCTGGGCGGCAAGCTGGGCATCAGTGGCACCGACCTGAACCCCTCGACATCGCTGGTCCCCGGCACCGTGGACGGCAACAACTGGGCAGTCGGCGGCTACCGCACCGACCAGATCTACGATTCGATCACTGCAGCCGGTGGCTCGGTGGTCACCTCCGGTTCCACGAGCCGCACCCGCGACGGCTACCTGGTGAACAACCGCGCCGACCCGAACGCGCTCTACTACCTCACCGGTGGCGGCAACGACTTCCTCCAGCTGCGCATCACCAACGACCCCACAGCCCGCGCTGCGGCCGGCCGCCTGGTGGATAGCGTGGATGCGCTGCACAACGCCGGAGCGCGCTACATCATGGTCTGGCTGTTGCCCGACCTCGGTCAGACCCCGGCCACCAATGGCACTGCGCTGGAGTCCTTCGGCACCCAGCTGTCGGGCATCTTCAACGAGGAGCTGGTCAGCCAGCTGGCGGCCTCCGACGCCAACGTCATTCCGCTGAACATCCCGGCAATGTTCAAGGAAGTACTGGCCAATCCGGGCGCCTATGGCCTGGCCACCGACCAGAACCTGATCGGCACCTGCTTCAGCGGCAACAGCTGCCCCGAGAACGCGGTGTACGGCCGCCACGGCACCAACCCCGATCCGACCAAGCTGATCTTCAACGACGGCGTGCACCCGACCATCGCCGGCCAGAGCCTGATCGCCGACTACGCCTACTCGGTGCTCTCCGCCCCGTGGGAAGCGACCATGCTGCCGGAAATGGCCCTGGGCACGTACAACGCCTACCAGGACCAACTGCGCAGCCAGTGGCTGGCGGACTGGGAAAACTGGCAGGGCACCGGCCAGTGGCGCGGCTTCGTCACCGGGGGCGCACAGCACCTGGACTACGACGATCAGGACAGCGCGGCCGACGGCTCCGGCTACGGCGCCAACCTGACCCTGGGCACCAGCTACCGCCTCGATGACGCCTGGCGTGTCGGCGGCTCGCTGGGCTTCTACCGGCAGAAGCTGGAGCTGGGCTCCGACGACTCCGACTACAAGCTGGGCAGCTACCTGGGCAGCCTGTTCGTGCAGTTCCAGCAGAACCGCTGGTGGGCTGACGCGTCCGTGACCGGCGGCAAGCTCGACTACGAGGACGCCAATCGGAAGTTCTCCATCATCAACCACGAGGTCGAGGAGAAGGCCGATACCGACGGCAGCCTGCTGGCCTTCAGTGGCCGCCTGGGCTACGACATCGCCCAGGGTGGCGAGAACTGGCACCTGTCGCCCTTCGTCAGTGCCGACTGGGCGCGGGTGAAGGTGGACAGCTACGAAGAGGGCAGCGGCCGCTCCACCGCGCTGGCCTTTGAAGAGCAGAACCGCTACTCCCGCCGCCTCGGCGTCGGCCTGCAGGGCAAACTGGACCTGTCCCAGGACACCCAGCTGTTCGGCGAGGTCGCCGTGGAGCGTGAATACGCCGACGACACCCAGAACGTCGGGATGAACTTCACCAGCCTGCCGGACGTCGGCTTCAGCCTGCAGGGCTACACCCCGCAGAGCCACCTGCAGCGTGCCACCATCGGCTTCGCCCAGAAGCTGACCCCGGAGCTGTCGCTGCGCGGCGGCTACAGCGCGCACCGCAGCAGCGACGACCTGGCCCAGGGCATCAACCTGGCGCTGAGCCTGGACTTCTGATCGTCTGATCCGAGCGTCGCGGGGTGACGGGCGGTTGCGGCCGTCACCCCGCTTTCTTTCCAGCGCACCGCTCGCCGCGCGGCCGAAGGTCGCGGGGCCGATCGCCTTTGGGGAACTGCCCGTGCGCGGCGGGCTCCAAGCATTCGGCGAGCCTCTGCGCAAGGAGGCATCGCGGTCGTTTCCACGCTAGAATGCGCCCTGATTTTTTCCATCTTCTCCCCTGGAGTCTTCCATGTCCCGCGTTACCCTGAGCCGCTATCTGATCGAGCAGACCCGCAGTCACAACACCCCGGCCGACCTGCGTCACCTCGTGGAAGTGGTGGCCCGCGCGTGCAAGGAGATCAGCCACGCCGTGTCCAAGGGTGCGCTGGGTGGCGTGCTCGGCAGCATGGAAACCGAGAACGTGCAGGGCGAGGTGCAGAAGAAGCTGGACGTGCTGTCCAACGAAATCCTCCTGGAAGCCAACGAGTGGGCCGGTAACCTGGCCGGCATGGCCTCCGAGGAAATGGACCACCCCTACCAGATTCCGGGCAAGTACCCGAAAGGCGCCTACCTGCTGGTCTTCGACCCGCTGGACGGCTCCTCCAACATCGACGTCAACGTCTCGGTCGGTACCATCTTCTCCGTGCTGCGCTGCCCGCAGGAGTACCTGAGCCAGAACGACAGCCTGCGCGAGGAAGCCTTCCTCCAGCCGGGCACCACCCAGGTCGCCGCCGGCTACGCCATCTACGGCCCGCAGACCATGCTGATCCTGACCCTGGGCAACGGCGTGAAAGGCTTCACCCTGGACCGCGAGCTGGGAAGCTTCGTGATGACCCACGACAACATCACCGTGCCCACCAGCACCGCCGAATTCGCCATCAACATGTCCAACCAGCGCCACTGGGAAGCCCCGGTGAAGCGCTACGTCGACGAGCTGCTGGCCGGCAAGGAAGGCCCACTGGGCAAGAACTACAACATGCGCTGGATCGCCTCCATGGTGGCCGACGTGCACCGCATCCTGACCCGCGGCGGCGTGTTCATGTACCCGCGCGATTCCCGCGAGCCGGAGAAGCCCGGCAAGCTGCGCCTGATGTACGAAGCCAACCCGATGTCCTTCATCATCGAGCAGGCCGGCGGCGCCGCCACCAACGGCCGCCAGCGCATCCTCGACATCCAGCCCGATAGCCTGCACCAGCGTGTTGCGGTGTTCCTGGGCTCGAAGGAAGAAGTCGAGCGCGCCACCGCCTACCACCTGGAAGGCTGATGAGCACCGCGCCCTGGCAGACCCTGCTCGACTGGTGGTTCGGCACTGCGCTGGATGCCAATGAGGTCGCCGCCCAGCGCAACGCGCTGTGGTTCGGCAAGAGCGGCTGCCAGGACGTGGACTCGGAAAACCGTTTCGGCGGCCTGGTGCGCCAGGCCCTGGACGGCGGGCTGCAGGAGTGGGAGCACGAGCCGCAGAGCTGGCTGGCGCTGATCCTGCTGCTGGACCAACTGCCGCGCATGGTCTTCCGCGATTCTCCGCGTGCCTACGCCGGCGACGCTCGCGCCCAGCAACTGGTGCGCCAGGGACTGCAGGCCGGTTTCGACCGCCAGCTGCCGCGCATCGAGCGGGTGTTTGTCTACATCGTGCTGGAGCACGCCGAGGACCTGGCCAGCCAGAACGAGGCAGTGCGCCTGTATGAAGCCCTGCAGGGCGAATCCAGCGAGAGCGAGAAGGTGCTGTTCGCCGGCTACCTCGCCTACGCACGCAAGCATCAGGTGGTAATCGAGCGCTTCGGCCGCTTCCCCCACCGCAACGCCATTCTCGGCCGCGACTCCACGGCTGAAGAAGCTTCGTTCCTCACGGAACCTGGCTCACGTTTCTGACTCCAACCCGGCGGCCGAACCGGTCGCCCTGTGCCAAGCTTGTTGGCCTCCCCCCAAAACAATGGAGTTGTCGATGTCCTTCCGCCGCCTCGCGCTCGTCGCGTTCTGTGTCGTCCTGGCCGCTTGCAGCAAAGTGAACCAGGAGAACTATTCCAAGATCAAAACCGGCATGGCCAAGGCTGAAGTGGAAAGCCTGCTCGGCAAGCCCACCGAATGCTCCGGCGCCCTGGGCGTTTCCAGCTGCACCTGGGGTGACGACAAGGCCTTCATCAGCATCCAGTACGCCGGCGACAAAGTGCTGCTGTTCTCCGCCCAGGGTTTGAAATAAGAGCGCCCGGGCAGGGCAGGCGGCCAAGGAGGAGAGAATGCGTCGATACACCCCTCGATCCCTCACCTGGCTGGCCTGCCTCGCCGCCCTGAGTGGCTGCGCGGGCTCCACCCAGCAGCCACCGCAGACCGTGCAGGTCGACCTCAAGCGCTACGAGGGCACCTGGTACGAGCTGGCGCGCAAGCCGATGTTCTTCCAGCGCCAGTGTGCGCAGTCCGAAGCCCACTACCGCCTGCAGGACGATGCCAGCATCGCCGTAACCAACCGCTGCCTGACCAGGGACGGCGAATGGGACCAGGCCGCCGGCCGCGCCGAGGCGCAGGTGCCGGGCCGCACCGACAAGCTCTGGGTGCGCTTCGACAACACCTTCTCGCGGATCTTCCCCGGCCTCGCCAAGGGTGATTATTGGGTGCTCTATGTCGACGACGACTACCAGACCGCGCTGGTCGGCAACCCCAACCGCGAATACCTCTGGCTGCTCTCGCGCCAGCCGGTGGTGCCGGACGCCACCCGCATGAAGCTGCTGGAGCTGGCTCACGAGCGCGGTTACCAGACCGACGACCTGATCTGGCGGGCGGGGGAGACCTCCACCGCGCCCTGACGAAAAAACGCCCCGAGGGGCGTTTTTTCATGGCCGGCATTTCCCGAATCTCACCGTGTGCCTCGACGTAGGATGGAGCGGAGCGATACCCATGCTGTCTAGCCAGGGCTATCGATGGGTATCGCAGCGCTCCACGCCATCCTGCAAAGGCGTTTGGATCAGCCCAGCAGCTCGCGGAGGACGTCCGCGAAATCGTGGGCGCTCTGCTCTTCGAGGGCATGCCGGCCACCGCGCACGCGCCACTGCCCGGCCACCATCACGTCGCGCACCTGGCGATCGCCGCCAGCGAACAGCCAGCGGTTGAGGATGGCGTCGCCACGGGCGGTCTGCAGGTACGGGTCGCCGCCGTCCAGCACCAGCAGGTCGGCGCGCTTGCCCACCGCCAGTCCGCCGGTGGGTTGGCCGAGGGCCTGGGCGCCGCCGGCCAGCGCTGCATCGAACAGGGTGCGGCCGACCATCGGCTGGTCCTGCCCGTAGAGGCGGTTGCGGCGCTGGTCGCGCAGGCGCTGGCCGTATTCCAGCCAGCGCAGTTCCTCGACCACGCTGAGCGATACGTGGCTGTCCGAGCCGATGCCGAAGCGGCCGTGCTGGGCGAGGTAATCCACCGCCGGGAAGATGCCGTCACCCAGGTTCGCCTCGGTGGTCAGGCAGAGGCCGGCGACCGCGCCGCTGCGGGCCATGGCGGTCACTTCGTCGGCTTCGGCGTGGGTGGCGTGGACCAGGCACCAGCGCTCATCCACCTCGACGTTCTCGTACAGCCATTGCAATGGACGACGGCTGCTCCAGGCCAGGCAGTCGTCGACTTCCTTCTGCTGCTCGGCGATGTGGATGTGCACCGGGCAACCGCTGGAATCGGCGCCGAGCACCTCGGCGATCTGCTGCGGCGTCACTGCGCGCAGGGAGTGGAAGCACAGGCCGAGGCCCTGCTGCGGCTGCGTCGCCAGGTGGGCGCGAAGGCCGTCGATCAGTTTCAGGTAGTTTTCGGTGCTGTTGATGAAGCGGCGCTGGCCTTCGCTGGGCGCCTGACCGCCGAAGCCGGCGTGGGAGTAGAGCACCGGCAGCAGGGTCAGGCCGATGCCGGCGTCCGTCGCCGCCTGGCTGACACGCAGGGCCAGTTCCGCCGGGTTGGCGTAGGGCTTGCCGTCGACGTCGTGGTGCACGTAGTGGAATTCGGCGACGCCGGTGTAGCCGGCCTTGAGCATCTCGATATACAGCTGGCGGGCGATGACGCCGACCTGCTCGGGCGACAGGCGGCCGACCAGGCGATACATCAGGTCGCGCCAGGTCCAGAAGCTGTCGTTGGGGTTGCCGGCGACTTCCGCCAGGCCCGCCATGGCGCGCTGGAAGGCATGCGAATGCAGGTTCGGCATGCCTGCAAGCAGCGGCCCGGCAACCCGTTCGGCGCCCTCTGCGCTGGCGTCCGGGGTGATCGCGGTGAACAGGCCGTCGGCATCGATCTCGAAGCGGACATTGCGCGCCCAGCCGGAGGGCAGCAGGGCGGTTTCGGCGAACAGGACGGGCATGCGCGGGGCCTCGCAGGGTTCTTGTTAAATAAGCGGGGAATTTGTATATACATATACAGACGTTTGCCGAGACCGTAAACTGCAAGGCACCCGACGGTCGTCAGAGGACTTGTATGCACCGGTCGAATCCGGTACATGCCGGAGTCAGACCAGCCGTCGCCACGACAAGGAGTTTCCCGTGCCCGCATCGTCCACGCCTACCCCGCCCGCCGAGGGTTCGTCGCTCGCCGCGCAGATGGGGGAAATTCCCGCGCCGCTGTATGCCCGTGTCAAGCAGCTGATCATCCAGCAGATCCAGTCCGGCACCTGGCCGCCGCACCACCGCGTGCCCTCCGAGGCGGAGCTGGTCGAGGAACTGAGCGTCAGCCGCATGACCATCAACCGCGCGCTGCGCGAGTTGACCGCCGACGGCCTGCTGGTGCGCATGCAGGGCGTGGGCACCTTCGTCGCCGAGCCCAAGGGCCAGTCGGCGTTGTTCCAGGTGCAGAACATCGCCGAGGAAATCACCGCCCGTGGCCACAAGCATCATTGCGTGGTGGTCAGCCTGATCGAGGAACTGGCCACCGCCGAGCGCGCGCTGGCGCTGGATGTGCGCGAAGGGCAGCGCATCTTCCACTCGATCATCGTGCACTACGAGAACGACATCCCGGTGCAGATCGAGGACCGCTACGTCAACGCGGCCGTGGCGCCGGACTACATGAAGCAGGATTTCACCGGGCAGACGCCGTTCGCCTACCTCACACAAGTGGCGCCGCTGAGCGAGGGCGAGCACGTGGTCGAGGCGGTGCTGCCCAGCCCAGAGGAATGCAAGCTGCTGTCCGTCGACCGCCATGAGCCGTGCCTGCTGATCCGCCGGCGCACCTGGTCGGGGCGCAATACCGTCACCAGCGCGCGCCTGCTGTATCCGGGCTCGCGCTACCGCCTGGAAGGACGTTTCAGTTCATGATCGCAACCAAGTTGCTGCGCGCCGCCGACTATCCGGCAATGCCCTGGAAGAACGGCGCGGGCACCACCCGCGAGATCGTCCGCGACGCCGGCGACGGCCTGGAAGGTTTCGGCTGGCGCGTGTCCATCGCTGACGTCGGCGCACCGGGCCCGTTCTCCGGGTTCACCGGCTACCAGCGCGTCATCAGCGTGCTGGAAGGCGAGGGCATGCGGCTGAAGGTGGACGGCGCCGACTCCCGCGACCTGCGCGCGCTCGATGCCTTTGCCTTCGATGGCGCCAGTGCGGTGGATTGCACGCTGCTGGGTGGCGCGATCCGCGACTTCAACCTGATCTATTCGCCGGCTCGCTACCGTGCGCGCCTGCAATGGCTGAAGCTGGATGGCTCGGCGCACTTCTTCAGCAGCGCTTCGACCGTGCTGCTGTTCAGTGCTGGCGAGGGCATCCATGCCAGCCTGAACGGTGCGGCCAGTGGTGTGCTGGGGCTGCATGACACATTGATCGTCGAGGGTGATGGAGCGCTGCGCGAGTGGCAGCTGACAGTGGCGGGTCGTGCGGATATCTGCGTGATCGAACTCGATGCACGCTGAACAGAAAAGGGCGCCGGGAGGCGCCCTTTGCATTTGCAGGATGGCGTGGAGCGAAGCGATACCCATCAATCGCTGCGCTCCAACCGTAGGGCGGATAAAGCGGAACGCTTTATCCGCCGTCATCACCGAGCGGCGGATAACGCCACAGGCGTTATGCGCCCTACGTCGTGGTTACGAGTACAGCCGCGCGTAACCGATCCAGCGGCTCATCACCCCATCCTCCACCCACGCCCGCGCCGCGGCGATGTCCGGGGCGAAGTAGCGGTCCTGCTCGTAGTGCGGCACCTGGCTGCGGATCAGCGTGCGCACTTCCTGCAGTTGTGGAGAACTCTGCAGCGGCGCGTGGAAATCCACGCCTTGCGCGGCGGCGAGCAATTCGATAGCGACCACGCCGGCGCTGTTGCCGGCCATGTCCTGCAGGCGGCGGGCGGCGAAGGTGGCCATGGAGACGTGGTCTTCCTGGTTCGCCGAGGTCGGCAGGCTGTCCACCGAGGCCGGGTGGGCCCAGGTCTTGTTTTCCGAGGCCAGGGCCGCCGAGGTGACCTGGGCGATCATGAAGCCGGAGTTCAGCCCGCCTTCCTTGACCAGGAAGGCCGGCAGCCCGGACATCGCCGGGTCCACCAGTTGGGCGATGCGCCGCTCGGACAGCGCGCCGATCTCCGAGATCGCCAGCGCCAGCACGTCGGAGGCCATGGCCACCGGCTCGGCGTGAAAGTTACCGCCTGACAGAACATCGCCGTCAGCGCTGAATACCAGAGGGTTGTCGGAAACGGCATTGGCCTCGCGCAGGAAAACGCCAGCGGCGAAGCGCAGGTGATCCAGGCATGCGCCCATCACCTGAGGTTGGCAGCGCAGCGAGTACGGGTCCTGCACGCGCTTGCAGTCGATGTGCGAGTGGTTGATCGGGCTGTCGTGCAGCAGCTCGCGGTACAGCGCGGCGACCGCGATCTGCCCCGGCTGGCCGCGTACTTCCTGGATGCGCGCATCGAAGGGCACGAACGAGCCCTTCAGCGCTTCCACCGTCAGGCTGCCGGCGACCACGGCCGAGATGAACAGCTTCTCCGCCGCGAACAACCCGTGCAGGGCCAGCGCGGTGGAAACCTGGGTGCCGTTGATCAGCGCCAGGCCTTCCTTGGGCCCCAGCACCAGCGGCTCGGCGCCGGCGATGGCGAGGCCTTCGGTGGCTTCGAGGATGCGCCCTTCATGGCGCACCTGGCCGACGCCCAGCAGGGTCGAGGACATGTGCGCCAGCGGCGCGAGGTCGCCCGAGGCGCCCACCGAGCCTTGCGACGGGATGCACGGGTAGACCCGCGCCTGGTACAGCTTGAGCAGTGTCTCGATCACCGGCAGGCCGACGCCGGAGAAGCCGCGCGCCAGCGAGCCGATCTTCAGCGCCATGATCAGCGCCACGCTGGCGTCGTCCAGCAGCGGGCCGGTGCCGGTGCAGTGGGAGAGGATCAGGTTGCGCTGCAGGGTGGCGAGCTGGTCCTCGGCGATGGAGGTGCGGGCCAGCAGGCCGAAGCCGGTGTTGATGCCGTAGACGGTGCGCTGGTCGGCGATGATCTGGCTGACCGTCTGCGCGCTGCGCAGGATGGCTTCGCGGCAATGGTCCGCGAGCTGCAGGTCGGGTTGGTGCTGGTAGATGGCGCGCAGCTGGTCGAGGTCGAACTGGCCGGGCGTCAGGAGCAGGGTTTCGGGCATGTCAGCATCCTGGGTTCGGTGAAAGTGTTACCGTGGATCGTTCCTGTATATACAGGTATAGCAATCGCTATGCCATGGCACGCAGGGGCGCGTGGTTCGGTATTTCACCCTGGCGTGCGGTGGTGCATGGAGGGAGTGAATGTCACCGCCGGTGGCATTTCCAGTCCGATGGTCGTGGGCAAAACGCGGATCGGCGGCTAAACCCAATGGGACACCAACGCGCCCGGAGACGCCCATGTCCACCCCTCGTTGCCTGTTCGCGCTGCTGCTGGCCCTGGGCCTGTGCGCGCAGACCTTCGCCGCCTGCCCCTACCCGAAGCCTGTGGTGTTCGCCGGGCTGAACTGGGAAAGCGGCATGTTCACCACCGACGTGTTGCGCTTCATCCTGGAGAAGGGCTATGGCTGTCAGACCGACGCCGTGCCGGGTAACACCGTGACCATGGAGAACGCGCTGAAGCAGAACGACATCCAGGTCACCGGCGAGCAATGGGCCGGGCGCAGCACCGTCTGGCAGCAGGCGGAGAAGGCCGGCCAGGTGTTCTCCGTGGGCGAGACGGTGAAGGGCGCGAATGAGGGCTGGTGGGTGCCGGATTACGTGGTGCACGGCGACGCGAAGCGGGGCATCAAGGCCTCCGCGCCGGAGCTGAAGTCCGTCAGCGACCTGCCCAGGTACAAGGCGCTGTTCAAGGATGACGAGGAGCCGGACAAGGGTCGCTTCTACAACTGCCCCACCGGCTGGACCTGCGAGATCGTCAACACGCAGAAGCTCAAGGCCTACGGGCTCACGGACAGCTTCGTGAACTTCCGCACCGGCGCCGGCCCTGCGCTGGATGCGGCGATCAGCTCGGCCATCGCCCAGGGCAAGCCGGTGCTCTTCTATTACTGGGCACCGACGCCGCTGCTGGGGCGCTTCAAGCTGGTGCAGCTGGAGGAGCCGCCGTTCGACGAGGCGGCGTGGAAGACCCTGACCGATGTCAACGATCCCAACCCGAAGGGCTCGCGCTCGCTGCCGGCGAAGATCAGCATCGGCGTGTCCCGCGACTTCCATGACAAGGCGCCGGCGCTGGTGCAGGTGTTCGAGAAGGTCGAGCTGCCGTTGCCGCTGTTCAACGCGCTGCTGGCGGACATGGCCGAGCACCACCGGGACGTGGCGGACGTGCGGGCGACGTTCTTCCGCGAGCATCGGGAGCTGTGGTCGAAGTGGGTGACGGCGGAGGCGGCGACGCGGATCGATGCGGCGTTGAAGTAGCGCGGCAGTATGCGGTTCGCTGCCGACTTGCATTTCCTGCTCGGACATAGCTTGTCTATACAACCTGTGTCCCTTGGTAGCGAGCGGTGTTACCGAACGCAACGAAACGGTGCAGCGAAGCCTGCTTTTGGTGCAATTGTCTGAAGGACAGCGATGTCTGTCAGCCGCCAGCGAATCACTAGAATTCTGTTTTAATCCTTATAAATCAATCAGTTGATCTAGGTGAATAGCTGGCGGAATACCCCGCCAGCCAAGGTTGGCCCTCGCTTTGCTTATACTTGTACATACAAGCATAGACATGATGGTGGCGACCCCTCGACACCGTCGAACGAACCGCCAGGCCGCCCCCACGGCCAACGACCCGAGCAAAGCGAAGGAGCCTTCCGTGACCAAATTCCGCGACGTCGAAATCCGTGCCCCGCGCGGCACCCAACTGAACGCCAAGAGCTGGCTGACCGAAGCGCCGCTGCGCATGCTGATGAACAACCTCGACCCGGAAGTTGCCGAGAACCCGAAGGAACTGGTGGTGTACGGCGGCATCGGCCGCGCCGCGCGCAACTGGGAGTGCTACGACAAGATCGTCGCGACCCTGAAGGAGCTGAATGAAGACGAGACCCTGCTGGTGCAATCGGGCAAGCCGGTCGGCGTCTTCAAGACCCACGCCAACGCCCCGCGCGTGCTGATCGCCAACTCCAACCTGGTGCCGCACTGGGCCAACTGGGAACACTTCAACGAACTGGATGCCAAGGGCCTGGCGATGTACGGCCAGATGACCGCCGGCTCGTGGATCTACATCGGCAGCCAGGGCATCGTCCAGGGCACCTACGAAACCTTCGTCGAGGCCGGCCGTCAGCACTACGACGGCAACCTCAAGGGCCGCTGGGTGCTCACCGCAGGCCTGGGCGGCATGGGCGGCGCCCAGCCGCTGGCCGCGACCCTGGCCGGCGCCTGCTCGCTGAACATCGAGTGTCAGCAGAGCCGCATCGATTTCCGCCTCGCCAGCCGCTACGTCGACGAGCAGGCCAAGGACCTCGACGATGCCCTGGCGCGCATCGCCCAGTACACCGCCGAAGGCAAGGCCATCTCCATCGCCCTGCTGGGTAACGCCGCGGAAGTCCTCCCGGAACTGCTCAAGCGCGGCGTGCGTCCGGACATGGTCACCGACCAGACTTCCGCCCACGACCCGCTCAACGGCTACCTGCCCGCCGGCTGGACCTGGGAACAGTACCGCGACCGCGCTCAGACCGACCCGGCAGCCGTGGTGAAAGCCGCCAAGCAGTCCATGGCCGTGCACGTCAAAGCCATGCTGGAGTTCCAGAAGCAGGGCATCCCGACCTTCGACTACGGCAACAACATCCGCCAGATGGCCAAGGAAGAGGGCGTGGACAACGCCTTCGACTTCCCCGGCTTCGTCCCGGCCTACATCCGCCCGCTGTTCTGCCGTGGTGTCGGTCCGTTCCGCTGGGCCGCGCTGTCGGGCGACGCCGAGGACATCTACAAGACCGACGCCAAGGTGAAGGAGCTGATCCCGGACGACGCCCACCTGCACCGCTGGCTGGACATGGCCCGCGAGCGCATCAGCTTCCAGGGCCTGCCGGCACGCATCTGCTGGGTCGGCCTGGGTCAGCGCGCCAAGCTCGGCCTGGCGTTCAACGAAATGGTCCGCAGCGGCGAGCTGAAAGCGCCGATCGTGATCGGCCGCGACCACCTCGACTCCGGCTCGGTGTCCAGCCCGAACCGTGAAACCGAGGCCATGCAGGATGGCTCCGACGCCGTGTCCGACTGGCCGCTGCTCAACGCCCTGCTGAACACCGCCAGCGGCGCCACCTGGGTTTCGCTGCACCACGGCGGCGGCGTGGGCATGGGCTTCTCCCAGCACTCGGGCATGGTGATCGTCTGCGACGGCACCGACGAAGCGGCGGCGCGCATCGCCCGCGTCCTGACCAACGACCCAGGCACCGGCGTGATGCGCCATGCCGACGCCGGCTACCAGATCGCCATCGACTGCGCGAAGGAGCAGGGCCTGAACCTGCCGATGATCACCGGCAAGTAATCGCGTGGGGCGCATAACCTGGAACAGGTTATCCGCCGTTGTGTCGGCGGATAACGCTGGCGCGTTATGCGCCCTACGGACCGGTAATTCGGTAGCAGAAATTCAGGACCAGGGAGAGGGCCGCCGCACGGTGTCGTGCGGCGGCCCGGTCCGTGAAGCAGCAGTACATCGACAGACAATAAATCCCTTCGGGAGAACAATAACGATGTCCCAGGCCAGTGATAGCTCCAAACCCTTGATCGAAGTGCGTTCGATCAACTACATCCCCGAGGCCGAGCGCCACGGCAAGCTCTACAGCCAGTTCACCCTGTGGCTGGGTGCCAACCTGCAGATCACCGCCATCGTCACCGGCGCCCTGGCCGTGGTGCTGGGCGGCGATGTGTTCTGGTCGCTGATCGGCCTGCTCATCGGCCAGCTGCTGGGCGGCGGCGTGATGGCGCTGCATGCCGCGCAAGGGCCGAAGCTCGGCCTGCCGCAGATGATCTCCAGCCGCGTGCAGTTCGGCGTCTACGGCGCGGCCATTCCGATCGTGCTGGTGTGCCTGATGTACCTGGGCTTCACCGCCACCGGCACGGTGCTGTCCGGCCAGGCGCTGGGCCAGCTGTTCGGCGTCAGCGACAGCGTCGGCATCCTGATGTTTGCCAGCGTGATCGTGCTGGTGACCGTGCTCGGCTACCGGGTGATCCACGTGATCGGTCGCATCGCCAGCGTCATCGGGGTGATCGCCTTCATCTACCTGTTCAGCCGCCTGGTGAACCAGACCGACGTCAGCGCGCTGCTGCAGATTCGTCATTTCAGCTGGAGCAGCTTCCTGCTCGCGGTGTCCCTGGCGGCGTCCTGGCAGATCGCCTTCGGCCCCTATGTCGCCGACTACTCGCGCTACCTGCCGAGCAAGACTTCCTCGGTGAAGACCTTCCTCGCCGTGGGCGCAGGTTCGGTGATCGGCGCGCAGGTGGCGATGATCTTCGGCGTGTTCGCCGCGGCCGGGGCCAACGGCCAGTTCGCCGGCCATGAAGTGGCCTACATCGTCGGCCTGAGCGGCAGTGGCGCCGTCGCCGCGCTGCTGTATTTCAGCATCGCCTTCGGCAAGATCACCATCTCGACGCTGAACTCCTACGGCAGCTTCATGTGCATCGCCACGGTGATCAGCGGCTTCCGTGGCCACCTGGAAGTGAGCCGCGTGCAGCGCCTGGTATTCGTCCTGCTGATCGTCGGCGCCGCGACCCTGATCGCGCTGCTCGGCCAGCATTCGTTCCTTGGCGCCTTCAAGTCCTTCATCCTCTTCCTGCTGGCCTTCTTCACCCCGTGGAGCGCGGTCAACCTGGTCGACTACTACTGCATCACCCGCGAGCACTACGACGTGCCGGCGCTGGCTGATCCCGATGGCCGCTACGGCCGCTGGAACATCCCCGGCATCAGCGTCTACGTGATCGGCGTGCTGGTGCAGCTGCCCTTCATCTCCACCAAGTTCTACACCGGCCCGCTGGTGGATGCCCTGGGTGGCGTGGATATCTCCTGGATCATCGGCCTCGTGGTTCCGGCCGTTCTCTATTACCTGGTCGCCCGCCGCATCACGCGGGCAGTACCGGACCGGCTGATCCTGCCGGCCCGCACCTGAACAGACCGGCCCGGCCGCGCGGCCACAAGCACGCGCGGCCCTTGCACTGCCCAACCTCATTCACGTTTAGGAGCATCAGATGAACAACACCAAGAAGACGCTGCTGGGCCTGTTCCTGTCCGCCGGACTGCTGGGCGGCACCCTGGCGTCGGCCCAGGCCGCCGGCTGGTGCGAGAGTGGCAAGCCGGTGAAGTTCGCCGGGCTGAACTGGGAGAGCGGCATGCTGCTCACCGACCTCATGCAGATCATCCTGAAGAACGGCTACGGCTGCGAAACCGACAGCCTGCCGGGCAACTCCATCACCATGGAGCAGGCGCTGGCGAACAACGACATCCAGATATTCAGTGAGGAATGGATTGGCCGCAGCGACGCCTGGAACAAGGCCGCCGCCGCGAACAAGGTGGTCGGCGTGGGCGCGCCCATCGTCGGCGCCACCGAGGGCTGGTACGTACCGCGCTTCGTGATCGAGGGCGACAAGGCGCGCAACATCGAAGCCAAGGCGCCGAACCTGAAGGCCGTGACCGACCTTGCGCAGTACTCCGAAGTCTTCCGCGACCCGGAAGAGCCGGGCAAGGGCCGCTTCTACAACTGCCCGGCCGGCTGGACCTGCGAGCTGGAAAACTCCGAGATGCTGAAGAAGTACGGCCTCGAGGACAAGTACACCAACTTCCGCCCCGGCACCGGCCCGGCCCTGGATGCCGCCGTGCTGTCGAGCTACAAGCGCAAGGAGCCTATCCTCTTCTACTACTGGTCGCCGACGCCGCTGATGGGCCAGGCCGACCTGGTGAAGCTGGACGAGCCGGGCGTGAACAAGGACGTGAAGATCCAGGTCGGCCTGTCCAAGGCCTTCCACGATCAGGCCCCGGAACTGGTGGCGGTGCTGGAGAAGGTCAACCTGCCCATCGACCTGCTGAACCAGAACCTGGCGAAGATGGCCAAGGAGAAACTCTCCTCCGAGCAACTGGCCAAGGCCTTCCTCAAGGAGCACCCGGAAGTGTGGACCACCTGGGTCAGCGAGGACGCTGCGAAGAAGGTCCAGGCCGCGCTCTGACGCCGCCGAATCCGGGGAGGCTCTGCTTCCCCGGTGATGCCCACTCCTGACGAGTACGTGCCATGTTTCCCGAACGCTTCACTTTCTCCATCGCCGACTGGGTCAACGGTTGGGTCGATGCCCTGGTTACCAACTACGGCGACGTGTTCCGCCACATCTCCGACACCCTGCTGTGGGCCATCGTCAACCTGGAGAGCGTGCTGCGGGCCACTCCCTGGTGGCTGATGCTGGCCATCGTCGCCGGCATCGCCTGGCACGCCACCCGGCGCATCCTGCCGACCGTGGTCATCGTCGGCCTGCTGTTCCTGGTAGGCGCCGTGGGCCTGTGGGACAAGCTGATGCAGACCCTCGCGCTGATGATGGTGGCGACCATCATCTCGGTGCTGATCGGCATCCCGCTGGGCATCGTCGCCGCCCGCAGCGACCGCTTCCGCGCGGTGCTGCTGCCGATGCTGGACATCATGCAGACCATGCCCAGCTTCGTGTACCTGATCCCGGTGCTGATGCTGTTCGGCCTGGGCAAGGTGCCGGCGATCTTCGCCACCGTGATCTACGCCGCTCCGCCGCTGATCCGCCTCACCGACCTGGGGATTCGCCAGGTCGACCGCGAGGTGATGGAAGCCATCACCGCCTTCGGCGCCAACCGCCGCCAGCAACTGTTCGGCGTGCAGCTGCCGTTGGCGCTGCCGAGCATCATGGCCGGCATCAACCAGACCACCATGATGGCCCTGTCGATGGTGGTCATCGCCTCGATGATCGGCGCCCGCGGGCTGGGCGAGGACGTGCTGGTGGGCATCCAGACGCTCAACGTCGGCAAGGGGCTCGAAGCGGGTCTGGCCATCGTCATCCTCGCCGTGGTCATCGACCGCATCACCCAGGCATACGGCCGCTCGCGCCACCATGAGGCCAGCAAATGAGCAAGATCCAGGTCAAGAACGTCTACAAGATCTTCGGCGCCAAGGCCGATGCGGCGCTGGCGATGATCCGCCAGGGCAAGAGCAAGGCCGAGGTGCTCGCCGCCACCGATTGCGTGGTCGGCGTCAACGACCTCTCGCTGTCCATCGAGGCCGGGGAAATCTTCGTCATCATGGGCCTGTCCGGTTCCGGCAAGTCGACCCTGGTGCGCCACTTCAACCGCCTGATCGACCCCACCAGCGGGCAGATCCTGGTGGATGGCGAGGACGTCCTCGCCTACGACGCCGCCGCGCTGGAGAACTTCCGCCGGCGCAAGATCAGCATGGTGTTCCAGAGCTTCGGCCTGCTGCCGCACAAGAGCGTGCTCGACAACGTCGCCTACGGCCTGAAGATCCGTGGCGAGAGCAAGGCGCTGTGCCAGGAGCGCGCGCTGCACTGGATCGCCACCGTGGGCCTGAAGGGCTACGAGAAGTCCTACCCGCACCAGCTTTCCGGCGGCATGCGCCAGCGCGTCGGCCTGGCCCGCGCACTGGCCGCGGACACCGACATCATCCTCATGGACGAAGCCTTCAGCGCCCTCGACCCGCTGATCCGCGCGGATATGCAGGACCAGCTGCTGGAGCTGCAGAAGACCCTGCACAAGACCATCGTCTTCATCACCCACGACCTCGATGAAGCCGTGCGTATCGGCAACCGGATCGCCATCCTCAAGGACGGCCAGCTGATCCAGGTGGGCGCGCCCGCCGACATCCTGCACAAGCCCGCCGACGAGTACGTCGACCGCTTCGTCCAGCGCCGCGTCGCCGCGCTGTAACACCATTCGCCGGCGGGGAAGGGGGCTTCCCCGCCTACAGGAGTTCCGCATGTCGTCCTCTTCCACCATCACCTTCGGCAACGGCCCGCTGCGCTGGCAGGACCTGGTCGAGGTGGCCCGCCAGGGCGCGCACCTGCAACTGTCGACGGCCGCCTGGGCGCGCATCGACAACGCCCACGGCATCGTCGAGAGCATCGTCAGCCGGGGCGAGCGGGCCTATGGCATCAGCACCGGCCTGGGTGCGCTGTGCAACGTGGTGCTGCAGGGCGAGCAACTGGCGCAGCTGTCGCGCAACACCTTGCTCAGCCATGCATGCGGCGTGGGCGAGCCGCTCAAGGACGAACAGACCCGCGCGATCATCGCCGCCGCCATCGCCAACTACAGCCATGGCAAATCCGGCCTGCACCGTCGCGTGGTGGAAGCACTGCTGGCGCTGCTCAACCACGGCATCACCCCGCGCGTACCGGCACAGGGCTCGGTGGGCTACCTGACCCACATGGCCCATGTCGGCGTGGCGCTGCTCGGGATCGGTGAAGTGAGCTATCGCGGCGAAGTGGTTCCGGCCTTCCAGGCGCTGGCCGCCGAAGGCCTGGAGCCGGTGCAGCTGGGCGCCAAGGACGGGCTCTGCCTGGTCAACGGCACACCCTGCATGACCGGCCTGAGCTGCCTCGCCCTCGACGAGGCAAACCGCCTCGCGCAGTGGGCCGACGTGATCGGCGCCATGAGCTTCGAAGCCCTGCGCGGGCAGATCGACGCGTTCGATGCCGAGATCATCGCGCTCAAGCCGCATCCGGGCATGCAGAAGGTCGGCGCCAACCTGCGCGCGCTGCTCGAGGGCAGCGAAGTGATCGCGAGCAGCAAGGGTATCCGCACGCAGGACGCCCTGAGCATCCGCTCCATGCCGCAGATCCACGGCGCCTGCCGCGACCAGTTGGAGCATGCGGCGAAACAGATCGAGACCGAACTCAATTCCGCCACCGACAACCCGCTGGTGCTGGGTACGCCGGACGACTACCGGGTGGTGTCCCAGGCCAACCCCCACGGCGAATCCGTGGCCATGGCCGCCGACCTGCTGGCAATCGCCGTGGCCGAGCTGGGCGGGGTCTCCGAGCGACGCCTGGACCGCCTGATCAACCCGCTGGTCAGCGGCCTGCCGGCCTTCCTGGTCAGCCAGCCGGGGGTCAACTCGGGGATGATGATCGTGCAGTACGTCGCCGCCTCGCTGGCCGGCGAGAACCGCCAGCTGGCGCAGCCGGCGGTGGTGGACAACTTCGTCACCTCCGGCCTGCAGGAAGACCACCTGAGCCTGGGCACCAGCGCCGCGCTCAAGCTCGGCCGCGCCCTGGACAACAGCCGGCGCATCCTCGCCATCGAATACCTGCTGGCCGCCCAGGCCTTCGAATTCCTCAAGCCGCAGCGCTTCGGCAGCGGCACCGACTGCGCCTGGAGCCTGCTGCGCGAGCAGGTGCCGGCCTATGACAGCGATCGCTGGCTGGCGCCGGACATCGCCCGCGCCGCCGAGCTGCTGGCCAACCCGGCGGCGCTGCACAGCGTCGGCGCGAGCATCGGGAGACTGCAATGAAGCACCTCTGGCAGCACTGCCACGCAGCGACCATGAAGGACGGCCGTTACTCGATCATCGAGGACGCCGCGATCATCACCGAGGGCGAGCGCATCATCTGGATCGGCCCGCGCGCCGAACTGCCCGAACGCCCCATCCAGAGCACCGACCTGGGCGGCGCCTGGGTCACGCCCGGCTTCATCGACTGCCATACCCACCTGGTGTTCGGCGGTGACCGCAGCGGCGAGTTCGAGCAGCGCCTGAACGGTGTCAGCTATGCCGAGATCGCCGCAGCCGGCGGCGGTATCGCCAGTACCGTGCGCGCCACCCGCGAAGCCAGCGAGGACGAACTGCTGGCCAGCGCCATCAAGCGCGCCCGCCCGCTGCTGGCCGATGGCGTGACCGTGCTGGAAGTGAAATCCGGCTACGGCCTGGACCTGGACAGCGAGCAGCGCATGCTGCGGGTTGCCCGTCGCCTGGAGCAGGAGCTGCCGGTGACGGTGCGCACCACCTGCCTGTCCGCCCACGCCTTGCCGCCGGAATACGCCGGCCGCGCTGACGAGTACATCGAGCAGGTCTGCAATCACATCCTCCCGGCGCTGGCCGAAGAGGGGCTGGTGGACGCGGTAGACGCCTTCTGCGAGCACCTGGCGTTCTCCCCGGCGCAGGTCGAGCGGGTATTCCAGGCAGCACAGCGCCTGGGCCTGCCGGTGAAGCTGCACGCCGAGCAATTGTCCTCGCTGCATGGCTCCAGCCTCGCCGCGCGCTATGGCGCGCTGTCCGCCGACCACCTGGAATTCATGGACGAGAGCGACGCCATCGCCATGGCCGAGGCCGGCACCGTCGCCGTGCTGCTGCCGGGCGCCTTCTTCGTCCTGCGCGAAACCCAGCTGCCGCCGATGGATGCCCTGCGCAAGCACGGCGTGCACATCGCCATCGCCAGCGACCTCAACCCCGGCACTTCGCCCGCGCTGTCCCTGCGCCTGATGCTGAACATGGCCTGCACCGCCTTCCGCCTGACCCCGGAAGAAGCGCTGGCCGGCGTCACCCTCAACGCCGCGCGCGCACTGGGCATGGCCGGCAGCCACGGTAGCCTGGAAGCGGGCAAGGTCGCCGACTTCATCGCCTGGGATATCCAGCGCCCCGCCGAACTCGCCTACTGGCTCGGTGGCGACCTGCCCAAGCGCGTCATTCGTCACGGCGAAGAGCTTTGAATCCACAAGATCAAAAGCCCCTCTCCCTAACCCTGGCTGCGCGCCCCGCTCCGAAAGGCGAGGGGACCGATCAGTGCAGGATGAAACCAAGGTGTCAGCCGGTACGGACGGCTCCCTCTCCCTCGGGAGAGGGCTGGGGTGAGGGGGAAGCATTGGCACGGACTTTCACCACGAAAATGAACTCATCTCGCTTGGAGTGGAGATAGCCCCATGGACAACGTTCTCGAATTCAAACGCGGTCGCGTACCGCTGCTGATCAGCATGCCGCACCCCGGCATCCGCCTGACCCCAGCCGTGGAAAACGGCCTGGTAGATGAAGCCCGCGAGCTGGCCGACACCGACTGGCACATCCCGCAGCTCTATGCCTTCGCCGACGAACTGGGCGCCAGCACCCTGGCTGCCGGCTACTCGCGCTACGTCATCGACCTCAACCGCCCGGCCGACGACAAGCCGCTGTACAGCACCGCCACCACCGGCCTCTACCCGGATACCTTGTTCGACGGCCGCCCGCTGTTCAAGGACGGCCAGACGCCGTCGCCCGAAGAGCGCGCGCGCTACCTCGCCGAAGTCTGGACGCCCTACCACCGCACCCTGGCCGGGGAGCTGGCGCGCCTGAAGGCCGAATTCGGCTACGCGCTGCTGTGGGACGCCCACTCAATTGCCTCGGTGATCCCGCACCTGTTCGACGGCAAGCTGCCGGACTTCAACATCGGCACCAACAGCGGCGCGAGCTGCGACGCGGAACTGGCCGAGCGACTGGTCGCGGTGTGCGCCGATGCTCCGGCCTACCGGCACATCCTCAACGGCCGCTTCAAGGGCGGGCACATCACCCGCCAGTACGGCCAGCCGCAGGACAACGTGCACGCGGTGCAACTGGAGCTCGCGCAGTGCAACTACATGGATGAGCGCGCGCCCTTCGGCTACCGCGAAGACCTCGCCGCACCGACCGCCCAGGTGCTCCGGCGCCTGCTGGAAACCTTCATCGCCTGGGGCCGCGAGCGCTACGGCCGCTGAGTTTTACGCAGCTTCCTGCCGCGCCGGGACTGTCGGCGCGGCGCCGTCGGACCACGCATCCCGGCGGCGCTTCCCTGGTGCGGCAGGGGGCTGTCTTTTCATTCGCAACATCGCTTCAGGAACGCACACCTTCCAGCGTGCATTCGATGTGCTCGACGCACCGCTGATCGTTCGCCCAGTCGGCCAGGACCGCGCGCAACTGGGCTTCGTCGTTGGTAGCGACGGCAAGCAACTGCTCCTGCTGCCAGCTTTCCTCTTCCTCCAGCTCGTGATCGTGCTGCTCGTGCGGGTGGCCTTCCGAGCATTGGCGGCACAGCACGCGCACGTTCTTCGACCAGGATTCGTTGGCGATCTCCAGCTCATCCAGGTGTTGCTGTAGCTCGTCGAGGTCTTCCGGCGAGCCGAGGCGGAGGTCGATTTCGTAGGTGCTGTGCGGGGAGGCGGTGAACAGCTCGAGGACGTTGAACACCGGATATTCGCGGCCCTGGTTTTCGCGGTAGCCGACCGCGGCGCCGTCGTGCAGGACGATGTCGCCATGGCGGAAGCCTGAATCCGGGTAGGGGATGTTCAGCAGGCTGGCGCGCACCGGGTCAATGCGCTGTGCCCATACGACCTCGGCACTCTCGTCGGCATTCAGGCGCACCGGGGTCATGCCGAAGTCGGCCTCGATGGGCTGGTCACCCAGCTCGATGGCGATCCCGAGCCGGTTCCATACGGCCCGCGCGCAGCTCCAGTCGCGCAGCGCCGTGGCGGCGATGGCGAGGTTCCAGTTGGCTGCTTCATCTTCCGGCGTCAGGTCGACGGCCTGCTGGTTGTAACGCTGCGAAGCCGGCCAGTCGCCGCGGTATTTGTAGATCAGGCCGATGTTGTAGTGGGTTTCCGACTTCTCCGGTGCGAGCTCGATGGCCTGGAGATACAGCGCCAGGGCCGCATCGCTATCGCCCTGGTCGTCCAGGTTCATGGCTTGTTGGTGCAGTGCGTCGGCTTGCTCGCGAGACATGGCTTTCCTTGTCGATTCCGGTTCAACGGTGTCCTGAACGCCCACGGGTGAAGAAGGGCGCAGATGGGGCGCCATTTTAAACCAAGGATGTTGATCCGCCCGGTCTGCTTGCCCGCACTGCCGGGAAAACTATTCGAAGCGGTGCTGCGCCAGTTGCTTCTCGGCATGCCGCACCAGCATTTCCAGCAGCAGCGCCTGGGTGTGCGGCGGGGTTTCGTCGGCGCGGGTGAGGGCGTAGAGCGTCACCTTCACGGTGGGTGACAGGGTGCGCTGCACCGTCAGGCGTTCGTCGGCGCCCAGGGCGGTAAAGGGATCGACCAGAGCCAGTCCGGTGCCGGCTTCCACCAGCGTTCTTGCCAACGCATAGGTCTGCACCGCGATGCGCACGCGCGGTGGCGGTTCGACGTTGGCCAGATGGCTTTCCAGGCGGGCGGACAGCGGGTCGGAGGTGGACAGCCCGATCATTGGCTCGCCGGCCAGCTCGTCCAGCGTCAACGGCTGGCCGAGGCGTTCAGTCGGCCAGTGGTCGTGCGGCGCCAGGGCGACTAGCGGGCCGCTGGCAATGGGCTGCGAGCGCAGGCCGGGGTGGTCGGTCTGCTGCAGGGTGAGGGCGAGGTCGAGTTCGCGCATCAGCAGGTTCTGCACCAGTTCGCGGGAGTGCTGGGTGGCCAGTTCGCAGCTGCTCTGCGGGTAGCGGTCGGTCCATTCGCGGATCACTGGCGGCAGCAGCGATAGCGCCATCGCTGGCGTGGCGCCCACGCGCAGGCGGTTCTCCGGCTGGCCGCGCAGGCTCTGCGCAAGGCGCCGCACGCCCTGCAGGCTTTCGCTGACCTTGGCCACTTCGCGCTCCAGCTCCAGCGCCTCGGGTGTCGCCTGCAACTTTCCGCGAACACGGAGAAAGAGCGGGAAGCCCAACTGCTGCTCGGCATGCTGCAGCACCTTGGTCACCGCCGGCTGCGAGACGTGCAGCAATTGCGCGGCGCCGCTGACCGAGCCGGTCTCGCGGATGGCCTGGAACACTTCGATATGGCGCAGGCGCATGGCTTGCCTCGTAGGCGGATTCGCCAGGGTATAACCCTGGTTTATGGGTTACCCATATTTATTCATTGTTCGCCGCCTGTCACCCGCGCCTAAGGTCGAGGCCAGGTTTGGATGGGCAGTGAGACGGCAATGACACAGCGGGTTTGCATCATCGGCGCGGGCGTGGTCGGGTTGGCCACGGCCCAGGCGCTGGTCCTCGAAGGCTTCGACGTCACCGTGCTGGAGGCGCGGGATCAGGCCGGGCTGGAAACCAGCTTCGCCAACGGCGGCCAGCTGTCCTACCGCTATGTCGCGCCGCTGGCCGATGCCGGCGTGCCGCAGCAGGCGCTGGGCTGGCTGCTGCGCGGCGATTCGCCGCTGCGCCTGCGCCCGCGCCTGGACCCGGCGCAATGGCGCTGGCTGCTGGAGTTCACCGCCGCCTGCCGGCGCTCGGTGAACCAGGCCAACGCCAAACACCTTCTGCGTCTTGCGCTGTTCAGCCAGGCTACATTGGCGCAGTGGCGCGAGGATGGGCTGGACGGCTTCGACTGGCGGCGCAACGGCAAGCTGGTGGCCTTCCGCGATGAAGGCAGCTTCCTCAGTGCGAGGCAGAACCTGTCCGACCCTGCCGAACAATTCGTCCTCTCGGCGCAGCAATGCCGCGAGCTGGACCCGGCGCTGGAGCGCGCGCCCTTCGTCGGTGGCATCCATACGCCGGACGAGGAGGTTGCCGACTGCTTCCTGTTCTGCCAGCGGCTGGCGGAGCGGCTTCAGGCTTCCGGGCGCTGCCGCACCCTCTATGGCCATCCGGCATCCCGGCTGATTCTGCGCAACGGCGCGGTGGCAGGCGTGGAGGCGGGCGGGGCGGCTGGTGTGGAAAGCTTCGAGGCCGATCACGTCGTGCTCGCCGCCGGCTACCGCAGCGCAGCACTGCTGCCGCGCGGGCCGCGTCTGCCGCTCTATCCGCTGAAGGGCTACAGCCTGACCGCGCCGATCCGCGCCAATGATCACGCGCCGGACGTGAGCCTGACCGACTACGACCGCAAGGTGGTCTACGCGCGCATCGGCGAGCGCTTGCGCATTGCCGCCATGGTCGACATCGTCGGCTTCGACCCGAACCTGGAGCCCAAGCGGCTGGCGCTGATCCGCCAGCAGGCGGCGGATACCCTGCCCAACGCCTGCGATTACGGCGCCGCCATCGAATGGGCCGGCATGCGCCCGGCCACACCCACTGGCGTGCCGCTGGTGGGCGCGTGCGGGCCGCGCGGCCTGTGGCTCAACCTCGGTCACGGCGCTCTCGGTTTTACCTTGGCCTGCGGCAGCGCACAGCTGATCGCCGCGCAGATCAGTGGGAGCAAACCCGCCATCGACACCAGCGGCCTGACCCCCGAACGGCTGGCCGGCTGATTCCATCGGATTTAGGAGACCCACCATGCAACTCACACGCATCGCCACCAACGACCGCCTTTCCGGCGCTATGGTCTTCGGCTCGCTGGTGTTCCTTTCCGGGCAGGTGCCCGGTCAGGCCACCGATATCCAGGGCCAGACCGGCGAGGTGCTGGCGAAGATCGACGCACTACTGGCTGAAGCCGGCACCGGGAAGGCGAACATCCTCAGCGCGACCATTTACCTGAAGGACATCGCCGCGGACTTCGAAGCCATGAACGGCATCTGGTCCGCCTGGCTGCCCGAAGGCTGCGCGCCGACCCGCACCACGGTGCAGGCGCTGCTGGCGCGGCCGTCGGTGCTGGTGGAAATCACGGTGATCGCCGCGCGCCCCTGAACCTCAACCCGACTCACAACAACAAGAGGGACCGAACTCATGAAACGACTCGCACTGGGAATACTGGCGGCGTCCAGCCTGGTCTGCGCGCTGGCGCAGGCGAACGAAGCGCTGGATGGCACGTTGAAGAAAGTCGACGATCGAGGCGCGATAACCCTGGGTTATCGCGACGCCTCGGTGCCGTTCTCCTACCTGGGCGACAACAGCGGGCAGCCCATGGGCTACTCGGTGGACCTGGCCGGAAAGGTGGTTGAACGCATCAAGCAGAAGCTCGACAAGCCGGACCTGAAAGTGAAGTACAACCTGGTGACCTCGCAGACACGCATCCCGCTGGTGCAGAACGGCACGGTCGACCTGGAATGCGGCTCCACCGGCGTCACCGCAGAGCGCCAGAAGCAGGTCGCCTTCTCCTACGGCTTCATCTACGTGAAGGGCCAGTTGCTGACCGCCAAGGACAGCGGCATCCAGGGCTTCGATGACCTCAAGGGCAAGAACGTGGTGACCACCGCCGGCACCACCAACGAGCGCTACCTCAAGGCCTACAACGCCGAGCACAAGCTGGGCATGAACGTGGTCAGCGCCAAGGACCATGGCGAAGCCTTCCTCATGCTGCAATCCGGCCGCGCGGTAGCCTTCTACATGGATGACGCATTGCTCTACGGCGAGAAGGCCAAGGCGCGCGACCCGCATCATTGGGTAGTGGTGGGCGAGCCGCAGTCGCGGGAAATCTATGCCTGCATGGTGCGCCGCGACGATCCGCAGTTCCTCGCGCTGGTCAACCAGACGCTGGCCGACCTCTACGCCTCGGGCGAGATCAAGGGCATCTACCAGCGCTGGTTCGAGCAGCCGATCCCGCCGAAGAACCTCAACCTGGAGTTCCCCATGACCGCCGAGCTGCAGGCGATCATCGCCAAGCCCACCAGCGAACCGGTGCAGTAACGCTGCTAGCGCTGCAGGCCGAGGTGGCGAATGACCGGCTGCGCCTCGGCCAGGCGTTCCCAGACGTCGTCGAGCAATTCGGCGGGGTAGTAGGAGGGCAGGCGCGGCAGTTCCTGGCGCGGTACCCAGGCGACCTCGCGGATATCGAACTCGTCGCCACCCAGGCCGCGCAGGTTGTCCAGGCTGACCCGGCCATCCCAGGCATCCACGCGGTAGAACAGTTCCATGTGGAAGCGCCCGGCCACCGGCTCGGCGAACTCGCGCACATAGACCAGTGGGCCGACCTCCACCACCAGCCCGGTTTCCTCCCGGCACTCGCGGCGCACCGTGTCGCGGGTGGACTCGTCCTTGTCCGACTCGAAGCCGCCGCCCGGCGGAATCCAGTAAACGTCCCCGGCTACCTCGTGTCGCACCAGCAGGATCTCGTCGTTGCGCAGCAGCAGGCCGGCGGCGCGGATGCGATGTTGCAGGGGGAGAGTCATTGCCAGTCGAGCCTCGCCAGTTTCCATTCAGAACCTTCGCGCCACCACTCCAGCTTCACGGCGTAATGCCCGGCGCTGTCGGGGATGAGGTTCTCGGCGCCGGTAAGGGCGACCTGCGCGTCGGTATGGCCGCGATTGGTATAGGTCGGGTCGATCCGGCTCTCGCTGCTGATCAGGATCACCTTGACCTGCTGGTGGCGCAGGAACATCAGCGTCATGGTGCGCCTGGCCCAGTCGCGGTCGAACTCGCCATTGGCGCGGAAATCGCCGGCCAGCTGATCGATCACGGCCCCGCTATTCTTGGCTTCGAGGTTGTCCTGCAATTGCTTGACGGCAGCGTCCAGTTGCGCGCGCGGGTCGTCCCGGCCGCAACCGGTCAAGGCAAGCAGCAGGATGAATAGAGAAAGAAACAACTTCCGTGGCATGGCTCACTAACTCCCTTATGGGTTTTTCGCTGGCCCGAGTATCATGCCCGACACCGTGGGGGCCGAAGACTTTCGATGGAAGTCGCGCCGCGGCAACGCGACTTTCTATTAGGTGGCGACAGGCCCTAGGATGGTTACTGGTCCGGAGCGACCGTACGTACTGATCCAGGAGCGAGCCATGCAAACTTTGTATCCGGAAATCAAGCCTCACGCGCGCCATGAACTGGCCGTCGAAGAGCCGCACGTCCTCTATGTGGACGAGAGTGGCACGCCCGACGGACTGCCGGTTCTGTTCATCCATGGCGGCCCGGGCTCCGGTTGCGATGCCATGTCGCGGCGCTTCTTCGATCCCAATATCTACCGCATCGTCACCTTCGACCAGCGCGGCTGTGGCCGCTCCACGCCCTACGCGAGCCTGGAGAACAACACCACCTGGCACCTGGTCGAGGATATCGAGCGCATCCGCGAGCACCTGGGTATCGACAAATGGGTGCTGTTCGGCGGCTCCTGGGGCTCGACCCTCTCGCTGGCCTACGCCCAGGCTCATCCCGAGCGTGTGCTGGCGCTGATCGTACGCGGCATCTTCCTCTGCCGCCCGCAGGAAATCCGCTGGTTCTACCAGGAAGGCGCGAGCCGCCTGTTCCCCGATTACTGGGAGGACTACCTGGCGCCGATTCCCGCCGATGAGCATGACGACCTGCTGCACGCCTTCCACCGCCGCCTGACCGGCCCGGACCAGATCGCCCAGATGCACGCCGCCCGTGCCTGGTCCACCTGGGAAGGCCGTACCGCCACGCTGCGACCGAACCCGGCGGTGGTCGAGCGCTTCGCCGACCCGCACCGCTCGCTGTCCATCGCCCGGATCGAGAACCACTACTTCGTCAACGACGGCTTCCTCGAGCCCGACCAGTTGCTGCGCGACATGCACAAGATCGCCCACCTGCCGGGCGTGATCGTCCACGGCCGCTATGACGTGGTCTGCCCGCTGGACAACGCCTGGGCGCTGCACAAGGCCTGGCCCAACAGCGAACTGCAGATCGTCCGCGACGCCGGTCACGTGGCCGGTGAGCCGGGCATCACCGATGCGCTGGTGCGCGCCACCAACGAGATCGGCCGGCGCCTGCTGAACCTGCCGCCGGAGGCTGAATGAAGGGTCTGATCCAGCGGGTGCGTGGCGCCCGCGTCGAGGTCGACGGCGAAATCGTCGGCGCCATCGACCATGGGCTGCTGGCCCTGGTGGGGGTAGAACCCCAGGATGATGAAGAGTCAGTGAACCGTTTGTTGCACAAGCTGCTTAACTATCGAGTGTTTGGCGACGATGAAGGTAAAATGAACCTTTCATTGAGCGATGTCGGCGGCGGTCTGCTGCTGGTCTCGCAGTTCACCCTGGCCGCGGATACCCGAAAGGGGCTGCGACCGAGCTTTTCCAGCGCGGCGCCACCTGAAAAGGGCGCCGCGTTGTTCGATCTACTCGTGGAACAGGCGCGAGAGCGTCATCCGCTGGTCGCCACTGGCCGTTTTGGCGCCAACATGCAGGTCCACCTGGTCAATGACGGCCCGGTGACCTTTCTACTGGAGGCTTGAACGCGCGGCAGCTTGTCATATCGCCGTGGGATGATGGTTAGGGCTTATGCACTTAGAACAATGCGCCTCCGGGAGCCTGAAGTACCCGTGGAAAAAATCGGGGAATCATTCAGGCTCACCGGGGTCGGAATTCAATCGCCAGCAGATTGGCATCGCCTTTGCTGGCTTTAATCGTTTTGTGTTCACGGACGAGGGGGACTCGTGATTTTCCGTTCCGTTCAACAACCGCTTTCGCGCCAAATCCTTCGCGGACTGGTCGGCTCCGCCCTGTTGGCGTTGAGCGCTACCCATGCCTGGGCCTTCAATCTCGACGACGTTGGCGAAAAGGCCAAGGCGCTGGCTGCAGAGAAGTACAGCGCACCGACGAGCAACCTGCCATCGGAATTCAGCGAAATGAAGTTCGCCGATTACCAGCAGATTCGCTTCCGTAACGAGAAGGCCTACTGGGCCGACGAGAAGACCCCCTTCAAGATCAGCTTCTATCACCAGGGCATGCACTTCGACACCCCGGTGAAGATCAACGAAGTCACGGCGACCGACGTCAAGGAGATCAAATACGATCCCTCCCGTTTCGACTTCGGTTCCCTGAAGTTCGACGCCAATGCCACCAAGGACCTGGGCTACGCCGGCTTCCGCCTGCTGTACCCGATCAACTCGCCGGACAAGCAGGACGAGATCGCCACCTTCCTGGGGGCGAGCTACTTCCGCATCATCGGCAAGGACCAGTGGTGGGGCCTGTCCGCCCGTGGCCTGGCGCTGGACACCGCGCTGCCGTCGGGTGAGGAATTCCCGCGCTTCCGCGAGTTCTGGATCGAAAAACCCAAGCCCAAGGACAAGCACCTGGTGATCTTCGCGCTGCTGGATTCGCCCCGTGCGACTGGCGCGTACCGCTTCACCATCCGTCCGGGCAACGACACCGTGGTCGATGTGAAGGCCCGCGTGTTCCTGCGCGACAAGGTGACCAAGCTGGGCCTGGCGCCGCTGACCAGCATGTTCCTGTTCGGCTCCAACCAGCCGTCGCCGGAGCACAACTTCCGTCCGGAGCTGCATGACTCCACCGGCCTGCAGATCCATGCTGGCAACGACGAGTGGATCTGGCGCCCGCTGAACAACCCGAAACACCTGTCCGTCAGTGCCTACAGCGTCGAGAATCCGAAAGGCTTCGGTCTGCTGCAGCGTGGCCGCGAGTTCTCCCGCTACGAAGACCTCGACGACCGCTACGACCTGCGCCCGTCGGCCTGGGTCGAGCCGCAGGGCGACTGGGGCAAGGGCACCATCGAGCTGGTGGAGATCCCGACCCCGGACGAGACCAACGACAACATCGTTGCCTTCTGGAACCCCGAGAAGCGCCCGGAAGCCGGCGAGCCGCTGGACTTCGCCTACCGCATGCGCTGGACCAAGGACGAGCAGGCCCTGCACGATCCGAAGAACGCCTGGGTCATGCAGACCCTGCGCTCGGTCGGTGACGTGAAGCAGAAGAACCTGATCCGCCAGCCGGATGGCAGTGTCGCCCTGGTCGTCGATTTCGTCGGCCCGACCCTGAAGGCGCTGGCTGGCGATGCCCCGGTGAGCACCCAGGTGAGCACCGACGACAACGCAGAAGTGAAGGAAAACAGCCTGCGCTACAACGCAGTGACCCAGGGCTGGCGTCTGACCCTGCGGATCAAGGTCAAGGATCCGAAGAAGCCGACGGAAATGCGCGCTGCCCTGGTAAACGGTGGCCAGACCATTTCCGAAACCTGGAGCTACCAGCTGCCTGCCGATGAATAACTCCACCGCTACCACCGCGCCGGTGGCCGATTATCTCGCGCACCTGCCGCTGTCGGCGCAGGAGCGTGAGCGGCTGGCCAAGGCCGGTTCCATCAGCGAGCTGCACGAGCAGCTCGCTGGCGACGTCGAGGGTGATGACGCTGCGCTGGCTTCGGTCGGCGCACGTCTGCGCCACGGCTACGGCCAGGACCTCGACGATGCCCAGATGCTGGGCATGGACGACAACGGTCGTACCTACCTCAAGGCCGCGCCGCCGATCCAGCGCACCAAGGTGATCCCCGAGCCCTGGCGCACCAACCCGATCATGCGCGGCTGGCGTCGCCTGACCGGTCGCAGCAACCCCTCCAAGCCCTCCCGCGACCTGCCCAAGGCGCGCTGGCAGCGGGTCGGCTCGCTGCGCCGGTTCATCCTGGTCCTGCTCATGCTCGGCCAGACCAGCGTCGCCACCTACTACATGAAAGGCATCCTGCCCTACCAGGGCTGGGCCTTCGTCGATCTCGAAGAAATCAACCGCCAGACTTTCCTGCAGACCCTGGAGCAGGTGCTGCCGTACGTCATCCAGTTCGGCGTGCTGGCGCTCTTCGCCATCCTCTTCTGCTGGGTCTCGGCAGGTTTCTGGACTGCCCTGATGGGCTTCTGGGAACTGCTCACCGGCCGCGACCGCTACCGCATTTCCGGCAGCAGCGCGGGCAGCGAGCCGATCGCCGCCGACGCACGCACCGCCATCGTCATGCCGATCTGCAACGAGGACGTCCCGCGCGTCTTCGCCGGCCTGCGGGCGACCTACGAGTCGGTCGCGGCCAGCGGCGAGCTGGATCGCTTCGACTTCTTCGTGCTCAGCGACACCAACCAGCCCGACATCGCCATGGCCGAAGAAAAGGCCTGGATCGAGCTGTGCAAGGAAGCCCTGGGCTTCGGTCGCATCTTCTACCGTCGCCGCCGGCGCCGGGTGAAGCGCAAGAGCGGCAACATCGACGACTTCTGCCGTCGCTGGGGTGGCCAGTACAAGTACATGGTCGTCATGGACGCGGACAGCGTGATGAGCGGCGATTGCCTGACCAAGCTGGTGCGCCTGATGGAGGCCAACCCCGAGGCTGGCATCATCCAGACCGCGCCCAAGGCGTCGGGCATGGACACCCTCTACGCGCGCATGCAGCAGTTCGCCACCCGCGTCTACGGTCCGCTGTTCACCGCCGGCCTGCACTTCTGGCAGCTGGGCGAATCCCACTACTGGGGCCACAACGCGATCATCCGGGTGAAACCCTTCATCGAGCACTGCGCCCTGGCGCCGCTGCCGGGCAAGGGCTCCTTCGCCGGTGCGATCCTCTCCCACGACTTCGTCGAAGCCGCGCTGATGCGCCGTGCCGGCTGGGGCGTGTGGATCGCCTACGACCTGGAAGGCAGCTACGAGGAATTGCCGCCCAACTTGCTGGACGAGCTCAAGCGCGACCGCCGCTGGTGCCACGGCAACCTGATGAACTTCCGCCTGTTCCTGGTCAAGGGCATGCACCCGGTGCACCGCGCGGTGTTCCTCACCGGCGTGATGTCCTACCTGTCGGCGCCGCTGTGGTTCTTCTTCCTGGTGCTGTCCACCGCGCTGCTGGCGGTGCACCAGCTGATGGAGCCGCAGTACTTCCTGGAGCCGCGCCAGCTGTTCCCGATCTGGCCGCAGTGGCACCCGGAGAAGGCCATCGCCCTGTTCTCCACCACCCTGACCCTGCTGTTCCTGCCCAAGCTGCTCAGCGTCATGCTGATCTGGGCCAAGGGCGCCAAGGGCTTCGGCGGTGTGGTCAAGGTGACCCTGAGCATGCTGCTGGAGATGTTCTTCTCCGTGCTGCTCGCCCCGGTGCGCATGCTCTTCCATACCCGCTTCGTGCTGGCCGCGTTCCTCGGCTGGGAAGCCCAGTGGAAGTCGCCGCAGCGTGACGACGACGATACCCCGTGGAGCGAGGCGATCCGTCGCCACGGCCTGCAGACCCTGCTGGGCCTGTGCTGGGCGCTGCTGGTGGCGTGGCTGAACCCGCGCTTCCTGTGGTGGCTGTCGCCCATCGTCGGCGCCCTGATGCTGTCGATCCCGGTCTCGGTGATCAGCAGCCGGGTCAAGCTGGGCCTGGCCTCGCGCGACGAGAAACTGTTCCTCATCCCCGAGGAGTACGACACCCCGCGCGAGCTGCGTGCCACCGACGAGTACACCTACCAGAACCGCTGGCAGGCGCTGAAGGACGGCTTCGTCCGTTCCGCCGTCGACCCGGTGCTGAACGCCCTGGCGTGCGCCATGGGCACCGCCCGCCACGGTCAGTCCGCCGCCATCGAGGCGACCCGTACCGCGCTGGTCGAGAAGGCACTGGAAGCCGGCCCCGAGCAGCTCGACGGCAACCGCCGCCTGGCGCTGCTGAGTGACCCGGTGGCGCTGTCGCGCCTGCACCTGGCGCTCTGGCAGGGTGACAAGGAACAGTGGATCGGCCCCTGGCGGCAATCGCTGCAGGCCGACGCTCATGCTCCGGCCGTGCCCCTGGCGCCGGTCGCGGAGCAGGGCGCCATGGCACTGCCCGCCGCGCAATCCTGACCCAGCGCCTCCCTCGTCCCGTCCGGGGCGAGGGAGGCGTGGCGGTTTAGCCTGTTTTCCCCGCGCACCGCTGCTGGTACCCTTCGCCAGCTATCCAGAAAAGATTGAGATATCCGCCGCATGGGGTACGCTTCGCACCCTTCTGTGCCCGGCATGCCTGGGCGCGCGCGATTCGATCGCTGGAAAAAACAAGAAGTTCTTTCACTTGCTTGGGAGTATGGGGATGAAAAAGTACCTGGCATCGCTGGTGATGGGCGTCTGCGCCCTGGTCAGCGTGAGCGCGGCTCAGGCCGGCGCCATCGATGAAGCGGCCAAGCGCGGCACCCTGCGCGTAGGCATGGACCCGACCTACATGCCGTTCGAGATGACCAACAAGCGCGGTCAGATCGTCGGTTTCGAAGTGGACCTGCTCAAGGCCATGGCCAAATCCATGAACGTCAAGCTGGAGCTGGTCTCCACCGCCTATGACGGCATCATCCCGGCCCTGCTCACCGACAAGTTCGACATGATCGGTTCGGGCATGACCCTGACCCAGGAACGCAACCTGCGCCTGAACTTCTCCGATCCCTTCATCGTGGTCGGCCAGACCCTGCTGATCCGCAAGGAACTGCAAGGCGAGATCAAGTCCTACAAGGACCTGAACGACGCGAAATACCGCATCACCTCCAAGATCGGCACCACCGGCGAATTCGTTGCCAAGAAGCAGCTGTCCAAGGCCCAGTACCACGGTTTCGACAACGAGCCCGAAGCGGTCATGGATGTGGTCAACGGCAAGGCTGACGCCTTCATCTACGACTCGCCCTACAACGTCGTCGGCGTGAGCAAGTTCGGCGCCGGCAAGCTGGTGCACCTGGACCAGCCGTTCACCTACGAGCCGCTGGCCTTTGGTCTGAAGAAGGGCGACTACGACTCGATCAACTTCATCAACAACTTCCTCAAGCAGATTCGCGAAGACGGCACCTACGATCGCCTGCATGACAAGTGGTTCAAGAACACCGACTGGCTCAAGGACATGGAATAATCCACGTCTGACGCTGGTTGACCCGACGCGCAGGCCCTGAGCCTGCGCGTTCGCATTTTCACGGTAGAGATTCGTGGCTAGAACGAAACGCGCAACCTGGCCCTGGCACGGGCTGACCGGACTGATCCTGCTGTTGATCGGTCTGGCCCTCTGGTACTCCACTTCGCTGATCTCCTACGAGTGGCGCTGGAACCGCGTCCCGCAGTACTTCGCCTACCAGGCCGAAGAACCGCTGCGCGCGGAGAGCATCTCGCGGGTCGAGAAGATCGAGGATCAGGGCGGTAACGCCCGTGTCACCCTGGTGGACGAAGACGGCAAGCAGCAGGTGCTGAGCGTGGCTGCCGACACCCTGCAGTTCTCCGAGAACGACGACGTCGCCGAGGGCGATGTGGTCGGCTCGACCCGTCACTGGGCTGCCGGCCCGCTGGCCTGGGGCCTGTGGACCACGGTGTGGATCTCCTTCGTTTCCGGCGCGTTCGGCCTGTTCATCGGCCTGTTCACCGGTCTCTGTCGCCTGTCGAAGAACCCGACCCTGCACGACCTCTCGACCCTCTACGTCGAACTGGTGCGCGGTACGCCGTTGCTGGTGCAGATCTTCATCTTCTACTTCTTCATCGGCACCGTGCTGAACCTGTCCCGCGAGTTCGCCGGTGTGGCGGCGCTGGCGCTGTTCACCGGCGCCTACGTGGCCGAGATCGTCCGTGCCGGCGTGCAGTCCATCGCCCGTGGCCAGGATGAGGCCGCGCGCTCCCTGGGGCTGAACGCCGCGCAGTCGATGCGCCACGTGATCCTGCCGCAGGCATTCAAGCGCGTGCTGCCGCCGCTGGCCGGGCAGTTCATCAGCCTGGTGAAGGACACTTCCCTGGTCTCGGTGATCGCCATCACCGAGCTGACCAAGAGCGGCCGCGAGGCGATCACCACCTCGTTCTCCACCTTCGAGATCTGGTTCTGCGTCGCCGCGCTCTACCTCGTGATCAACCTGCCGCTGTCGCATCTGGCGGGGCGTCTGGAGCGGAGGCTCGGCCAAAGTGATTGAAGTCCGTAATCTGACCAAGGTCTACGACACCCGCGGGCTGGTCGTGCGCGCGGTGGACGATGTCAGCACCGGCGTCGCCCGCGGCGAAGTGGTGGTGGTGATCGGGCCGTCCGGCTCGGGCAAGTCCACCTTCCTGCGCTGCCTGAACGGCCTGGAAGAGTTCGACTCCGGCTCGGTGAGCATCGACGGCGTCGACCTCGCCAACCCGAAGACCGACATCAACGCCTACCGCCGTGAAGTCGGCATGGTGTTCCAGCACTTCAACCTGTTCCCGCACATGACCGTGCTGGAGAACCTGTGCCTGGCGCAGAAGGTCGTGCGCAAGCGCGGCAAGGCCGAGCGCGAAGCCAAGGCCCGTGCGCTGCTGGAAAAGGTCGGCATCGGCCAGAAGGCCAACGAGTACCCGTCGCGCCTCTCCGGCGGCCAGCAGCAGCGCGTGGCGATTGCCCGTGCGCTGTGCATGGAACCGAAGGTGATGCTGTTCGACGAACCCACCTCGGCGCTCGACCCGGAGATGGTCGGCGAGGTGCTGGACGTGATGAAGACCCTGGCCGTGGAAGGCATGACCATGGTCTGCGTGACCCACGAGATGGGCTTCGCCCGCGAAGTAGCGGACCGCGTGCTGTTCTTTGATCACGGCAAGCTGCTGGAGGACGCCGCTCCGGCGGAGTTCTTCGCCCAGCCCAAGGATGCGCGTGCGCAGAGCTTCCTGCGGCAGGTGCTGTGAGTTTCATGCACTGCTGAAAAAGCCGCCTTCGGGCGGCTTTTTTGTGCCTGCCCGGACGGGAAGTCTGTTCTCTGTGATCAGCCGCTGGCACCCGTAGGGCGAATAACCCGGAACGGGTTATCCGCCAGGGCGGCGGATAACGCCGTCGGCGTTATGCGCCCTACGCGGGCAAATGAGGTGCGGGGCTTTTGTAGGATCACAGGGTGTGTCGGCGACAAATCGCGGGCAAAAAGAAACCGCCCCGGAGGGCGGTTTCTTCTACAGCATCACTCGCGGTTGCGGGTCAGCAGCGCGGGACGCTCGGTCTTGCGGCGCGGTTCCAGTTCTTCCAACTGCTCCGGCGTCGGGAAGCGGTCGGTACGGACCAGGTCGCGCTTGTTGATCACTACCGGCTGGCGGGTCGGCTTGGCGGCGCCGTACTCGCTCGGCTCGCGCAGCGGGGCGTCGTTCATGCGCGAAGCCGGAGCCTTGCCACCGCGCTTGCGCTGGCCTTGCCCCTGCCCCTGCTTGCCCTGGCCGTTGCCGCCCTGGCCTTGTCCACGACCGCCGGCGCCAGGCTTCTTGGCAGCACGGCCCTGGCCTTGCCCCTGACCTTGGCTGCGGCCTTGACCGCTGCCGCCCTGGCCGCCGCCCTGACCACCCTGGCCGCGGGCGCGTTGCTGGCCCTGACCCTGGTTCTGGCCCTGACCTGCGCCTTGTCCCTGGCCCTGACCGCCACGGCGGCGCTGGCCGCGTTGCTGGTCCTTGTCCGGGAACGGGCTGACGTAGTCGGCGCGGTTGCCGAAGTTGTCGAAGTCGTCGTCGAGGAATTCTTCCGGATCGCGATTGCCATCGACAGCTTTCGGCGCGCGAGCCGGCTTGGCCTGCTGCTGACGGCCCTGGCCCTGCTGCTCTTGCTGCTGGCGGGGCTGGCGCGGTTCGCGCGGCTCACGAGCCTGAGCGTTGGCGTTCGGCTGAGCATCGCCGCCCTGGCCGTCGCCCTTCTTCTTGCCGCGTCCGCCACGACGGCGGCGCTTGCCGGCCGGCTTGTCGCCGTCGGCGGCTTCGCCTTCAGCGCTGGGAGCGGCGTTCTGCTGCTCTTCGGCCTGCGGCTGTTGCGGCTTGTCCTTGTTGCGGTCCTTGCGCTCGCCGCGCTTGGCCTTGTCCTTGCGCGGCTGACGCTGCGGGGCTTCCTTCGGCTCGGGCTGCTGGACTTCCGGCAGCACGGCGTCGGGGTCGAAGCCGAGCATGTCGCCATCGGGGATGCGCTGCTTGGTCAGGCGCTCGATGGCCTTGAGCAGCTTGTCCTCGTCCGGCGCCACCAGCGAGATGGCTTCACCGGTACGACCGGCGCGGCCGGTACGGCCGATGCGGTGGACGTAGTCTTCCTCGACGTTGGGCAGCTCGTAGTTGACCACGTGGGGCAACTGGTCGATGTCCAGGCCGCGGGCGGCGATGTCGGTGGCGACCAGGATGCGCACGTCGTTGGCCTTGAAGTCGGCCAGGGCCTTGGTGCGCGCGTTCTGGCTCTTGTTGCCGTGGATCGCGGCGGCCGGCAGGCCGTGCTTGGTCAGGTACTCGGCCAGGCGGTTGGCGCCGTGCTTGGTGCGGGTGAACACCAGCACCTGCTCCCAGGCGCCCATGGTCACCAGGTGCGCCAGCAGCGCGCGCTTCTGTACCGACGGAATGCGGAACACACGCTGCTCGATACGCTCGACGGTGGTGTTCGGCGGGGTGACCTCGATGCGCTCCGGGTTGTGCAGGAGCTTGTTGGTGAGGTCGATGATGTCTTTGGAGAAGGTCGCGGAGAACAGCAGGTTCTGGCGCTTGGCCGGAAGCTTGGCGAGGACCTTCTTCACGTCGTGGATGAAGCCCATGTCGAGCATGCGGTCGGCTTCGTCGAGGACGAGGATTTCCACGCGGGACAGATCGACGCTGCCCTGGCCGATCAGGTCGAGCAGGCGGCCGGGGCAGGCGACCAGGACGTCGACGCCCTTGGACATCGCCTGGACCTGCGGATTCATGCCGACGCCGCCGAAGATGCAGGCGCTTTTCAGGGGCAGGTCACGGGCGTAGACCTTGAAGCTGTCGTGCACCTGGGCAGCCAGCTCGCGGGTCGGGGTCAGTACCAGGACGCGGGCCTGGCGCGGGCCGTGGCGGTGTTCGCGGTCCGGGTGGCCTTCGGGGAACAGGCGTTCGAGCACCGGGAGGGCGAAGCCGCCGGTCTTGCCGGTGCCGGTCTGGGCGGCAACCATGAGGTCGCGGCCTTGCAGTACTGCGGGGATGGCGCGTTCCTGGACGGGAGTGGGGCGCGCGTAGCCGGCGGCTTCAACGGCGCCAGCCAGGGCCTCGGAGAGACCGAGGGAAGTAAAGGACATGCGGGGTTCCTGTAGGCCGGCGACCTGCCGGCTCGAGGGCGCGTGATTTCAGGCTCGGGGCGAGCGCTCAGCCGACGGCTGGAAGCACCCCGTCCACGATACGCCGGCGTTGCGCTGGCCGGGATCGCGGACGGTAAGCCCGGAGCAATGATCCTCAGCGGGGGAGCTTGAGGTTGTTCCAGAGCGCCAGGCTGGGTTCAGCCTGGTTCAGGGTGTAGAAATGCAGACCGGGTGCGCCGCCCTCAAGGAGGCGTTCGCACATGTCGGTGATGACCTGCTCACCAAAGGCCTGGATGCTGGCGATGTCGTCGCCGTAGGCTTCCAGCTGCTTGCGAATCCAACGGGGGATTTCCGCGCCACAGGCGTCGGAGAAGCGGGCCAGTTTGGTGTAGTTGGTGATCGGCATGATACCCGGTACGACCGGAATGCTGACACCGAGTTTCTCCGCACGCTCGACAAAATGGAAGTAGCTGTCGGCGTTGAAGAAGTATTGTGTGATGGCAGAGTCGGCGCCGGCTTTGACCTTGCGCACGAAATTCGCCAAATCATCCTCGAAATTGCGCGCCTGCGGGTGAACTTCCGGATAGGCGGCAACTTCGATGTGGAAGTGATCGCCGGTTTCGGCGCGGATGAATTCCACCAGTTCGTTGGCGTAGCGCAGCTCGCCGCTGGCCATGCCCATGCCCGAGGGCAGGTCGCCGCGCAGGGCGACGATGCGACGGATGCCGGCGTCCTTGTAGTGGGCCAGCAGGGCACGCAGCTCGGGCTTGGTGTCGCCGACGCAGGACAGGTGCGGTGCGGTCGGCACCTTCACTTCGCCATCCAGCTGCAGCACGGTGGTCAGGGTGCGATCGCGGGTGGAGCCGCCGGCACCATAGGTGCAGGAGAAGAAGTCGGGCTTTTTCGCGGCCAGCTGGCTTGCGGTGGCCAGCAGTTTTTCATGGCCGGCTTCGGTCTTGGCGGGGAAGAACTCGAAGCTGAAACGGCGTTCTTTCTGACTCATGGTCGTTCCTTCGGCGCCCCGTCATCGCGTGGCTGCCGGCATGTGCCGTCGACTTCAGAAGTAACGGCGGTAGTTGTCTATCTTCGTGCGCAGTCGCTCGGCGCTGGGCTCGTGCGCATGACCGAGGACGGCCAGGATGCGCTGCGACTGAACATGGTACTCGGCGATCTTGCTCCGCGCCCAGGTCGAGGGTGGCGGCTGCAGGTTGGTGATCCGGTCGCACAGCTTGACGATCGCACACTGCGGCGCGCCGGTCGCCAGCCTTTCGAGGTAGATGTCGAATGGCAGTTTCTCGCCATTCACCACCTTGCTCAGGCGCTGGGCGCCGTCGGCGACGAACTCGCCGAAACGCATCTGCAGTTCCTCGAAGGGCACCGGGGTGTCCTCGAGTACGTCGTGCAGCAGGGCAATCTGGACGGTCTCCGCCAGGCGCTGGATGGGCGCTTCGCGGTCGGCCGCCATCACTTCATTGGCCACCATCGCCAGGTGGACTGCGTAGGGTAGCGGCGAGGCGGTCAGCGTCTGCCCGGCGTGAGCGCCGGCGGCGAAGAGCCAGGCCTGGTTGTAGCTGTCCTGCAGGTCCATGGGGCACCAGATGGCAAAGAGGGCAGACGATTGCTCGTCTGCCCTCGGGCACATCAGTAGCGGTAGGTGTCCGGCTTGAACGGGCCTTCCACGGTCACACCGATGTACTCGGCCTGTTTCGGGGTCAGCTGGGTGACGACGCCACCGAAGCCTTTGACCATTTCCAGGGCCACTTCTTCGTCCAGTTTCTTGGGCAGGACTTCGACGGTCAGACGCTCGGCTTTCTTCTCGGCGGAGAGGTCAGCGTACTTCTGCTCGAACAGGAAGATCTGCGCCAGCACCTGGTTGGCGAAGGAGCCGTCCATGATGCGGCTCGGGTGGCCAGTGGCGTTACCCAGGTTCACCAGACGGCCTTCGGCCAGCAGGATCAGGTAGTCGTCGTTGGCCGGATCGAAGTCGCCAGCGCCGGTGCGGTGGATCTTGTGCACCTGCGGCTTCACCTCTTCCCAGGCCCAGGTCTTGCGCATGAAGGCGGTGTCGATCTCGTTGTCGAAGTGACCGATGTTGCACACCACGGCGCGCTTCTTCAGCGCTTTCAGCATGCCGGCGTCGCAGACGTTGACGTTGCCGGTGGTGGTGACGATCAGGTCGATCTTGCCCAAGAGAGCTGCGTCAACGCTGGCTTCGGTGCCGTCGTTCAGGCCGTTCTTGTATGGGGAAACCAGCTCGAAGCCGTCCATGCAGGCCTGCATGGCGCAGATCGGGTCGATTTCGGAAACCTTCACGATCATGCCTTCCTGGCGCAGGGACTGGGCGGAGCCCTTGCCCACGTCGCCGTAGCCGATCACCAGGGCCTGCTTGCCCGACAGCAGGTGGTCGGTGCCGCGCTTGATGGCGTCGTTCAGGCTGTGACGGCAGCCGTACTTGTTGTCGTTCTTGCTCTTGGTCACAGCGTCGTTGACGTTGATCGCCGGGACTTTCAGGGTGCCGGCCTTGAGCATGTCGAGCAGGCGGTGCACACCGGTGGTGGTCTCTTCGGTAACGCCGTGGATGCGCTCGAGCATCTGCGGGTATTTCTTGTGCAGGATTTCGGTCAGGTCACCGCCGTCGTCCAGCACCATGTTGGCGTCCCACGGCTGGCCATCTTTCAGGATGGTCTGCTCGATGCACCACTCGTACTCCTGCTCGGTCTCGCCTTTCCAGGCGAAGACCGGGATACCGGCGGCGGCGATGGCGGCAGCAGCCTGGTCCTGGGTGGAGAAGATGTTGCAGGACGACCAGCGGACCTCTGCACCCAGGGCAGTGAGGGTCTCGATCAGCACGCCGGTCTGGATGGTCATGTGGATGCAGCCGAGGATCTTCGCGCCTTTGAGCGGCTGGCTGGCGGCGTACTTGCGGCGCAGGCCCATCAGAGCCGGCATTTCGGACTCGGCGATGATCAGCTCGCGGCGGCCCCAGGCGGCCAGGGAAATGTCGGCGACTTTGAAGTCGGTGAAACCGGCAGGCGTCATGACAGCGCTCATGCGTAACTCTCCATTCGTTGTCTGCGAATGGGCGCCGTTGATGCGTTTGGCGATCGGCGGTTGCCGACCGTGACGCGCCCCATCCGAGCCTGACATGTCGAAGCGAATCGACCTGCTGCAGCGCCCCTCGGACAGGTGGCGGGAACAGCCGGACAGCGCCGGCCGTTATTGAAGCTTGCGGATTATAGCCATGGCGCATGACAAGCCAAAGGCTTTTGGTCGCGTTCACGTATTGCATCGCGGCCGGGATCCCCGTCGCGCCCGCGCCAGGGGCCGTGAAAACCCTGGCGCGGGCGTCGTTGCGGGGATCGTTGGGCGCTCGCGGGAGCGGGCGCCGGCTGTCAGTTGGCTCAGATCACGCCGTCGTCGCGCAGCTTGCCGATGGCCGCCTGGTCCAGGCCCAGCACGCCTTCGAGGATTTCCTGGGTGTGCTGGCCGAGGGTCGGCGGGGCGTTGCGGTATTCCACGGGCGTCTCGGACAGGCGGATCGGGCTGGCCACCTGCGGCACGCTGCCAGCCAGCGGATGCGGCAGGTCCACGCGCAGGCCGCGGGCGATCACCTGCGGGTCGGCGAAGACCTGCGCCAGGTCGTTGATCGGACCGCAGGGTACGCTGGCCTGTTCCAGCAGCGTGATCCATTCGGCAGTGGTGCGCATCACGGTGGACTGGCGGATCAGCGGGATCAGCACCTCGCGGTGCGCCACGCGCGCCTGGTTGGTGGCGAAGCGCTCGTCGCTGGCCCATTCCGGATGGCCCGCCAGTTCGGCGAATTTGCGGAACTGCCCGTCATTGCCGACGGTGAGGATGAGGTCGCCATCGGCAGTGGGGAAGTCCTGATACGGCACGATGTTCGGGTGCGCGTTGCCCAGGCGACGCGGCGGGTTGCCGGTGGTCAGGTAGTTCAGGGTCTGGTTGGCCAGGCAGGCGACCTGAACGTCCAGCAGCGCCATGTCGATGTGCTGGCCGATGCCGCTGACATCGCGGTGGGCGAGGGCGGCGAGGATCGCGGTGGACGAGTACAGGCCGGTGAGGATGTCGGTCAGCGCGACGCCGACCTTCACCGGGCCGGCGCCTTCCTCGGCGTCGGAACGGCCGGTCAGGCTCATCAGGCCGCCCAGGCCCTGGATCATGAAGTCGTAGCCGGCGCGCTTGGCGTAGGGGCCGAACTGGCCGAAGCCGGTGATCGAGCAGTAGATCAGCTTCGGATTCAGCGCTTTCAGCGACTCGTAGTCCAGGCCGTAGGCTTTCAGCCCGCCAACCTTGAAGTTCTCCAGCACGATGTCGGCCTTGGCGGCGAGTTCGCGCACCAGGCGCTGGCCTTCGGGCTGGGTGAAGTCGATGGTCAGGGATTTCTTGTTGCGGTTCGCCGACAGGTAATACGCCGCTTCGCTGGTGTCGCGGCCGTCTGCATCCTTCAGGAACGGCGGGCCCCAGGCGCGGGTGTCGTCGCCGCTGCCGGGACGCTCGATCTTGATCACTTCCGCGCCGAGGTCGGCGAGGATCTGCCCGGCCCAGGGGCCGGCGAGAACGCGGGAGAGGTCGAGGACACGGATGTGCGAAAGGGCGCCGGACATGCAATCACCTGCAGCTTGAATAGGGGCGGGGAGGGCGCAGTGCGGGGACTCCACGGTCCTCCCCGGGGCCTCTCGGGCGAGAGGTAAAACGGGCGCCAGCTCCGAAGGAACTGGCGCGAGGCGCTTAGAAGAACGCCTGGATGCCGGTCTGGGCGCGGCCGAGGATCAGCGCGTGGACGTCGTGGGTACCTTCGTAGGTGTTCACCACTTCCAGGTTGACCAGGTGGCGGGCGACGCCGAATTCGTCGGAGATGCCGTTGCCACCGAGCATGTCGCGGGCCAGGCGGGCGATGTCCAGGGCCTTGCCGCAGCTGTTGCGCTTCATGATCGAGGTGATTTCGACGGCGGCGGTGCCTTCGTCCTTCATCCGGCCCAGGCGCAGGCAGCCTTGCAGGGCGAGGGTGATGTCGGTCTGCATGTCGGCCAGTTTCTTCTGGATCAGCTGGTTGGCAGCCAGCGGGCGGCCGAACTGCTTGCGGTCCAGGGTGTACTGGCGAGCGGTGTGCCAGCAGGCTTCGGCGGCACCCAGGGCGCCCCAGGAGATGCCGTAGCGGGCGGAGTTCAGGCAGGTGAACGGACCACGCAGGCCGCGCACGTCCGGGAAGGCGTTCTCTTCCGGGCAGAACACGTTGTTCATCACGATCTCGCCGGTGATCGAGGCGCGCAGGCCGACCTTGCCGTGGATCGCCGGGGCGGACAGGCCTTCCCAGCCTTTTTCCAGGACGAAGCCGCGGATCTGGCCTTCGTCATCCTTGGCCCAGACCACGAAGACGTCGGCGATCGGGCTGTTGGTGATCCACATCTTGGCGCCGGTCAGGCGGTAGCCGCCGTCGACCTTCTTGGCGCGGGTGATCATCGAGCCCGGGTCGGAGCCGTGGTCCGGCTCGGTCAGGCCGAAGCAGCCGATGTACTCGCCGCTGGCCAGTTTCGGCAGGTATTTCTGCTTGGTGGCTTCGTTGCCGAATTCATTGATCGGCACCATCACCAGGGAGGACTGCACGCTCATCATCGAGCGGTAGCCGGAGTCGATGCGCTCGACTTCACGGGCGATCAGGCCGTAGCACACGTAGTTCAGGCCGCTACCGCCGTACTGTTCGGGGATGGTCGCGCCGAGCAGGCCGGTTTCGCCCATCTCGCGGAAGATCGCCGGGTCGGTCTGTTCATGGCGGAAGGCTTCCAGCACGCGCGGGGCCAGCTTGTCCTGGGCGAACTGCTGGGCGCTGTCGCGCACCATGCGCTCTTCTTCGGTGAGTTGCTGATCCAGCAGCAGCGGATCTTCCCAGTTGAAGCTTGCTTTGGTCGCCATGGAGAAACCTCGAACGCAGACAGTGAAAGACCCGCACAAGTCTAGGCGGGCTCGGTGTGGGCCATCCTAGTCAGCCGTCGGGAAGCCGGGCAACCGACTAATTCGCACGCTGTTGTGCTATTTTGTCACTCCGTAATGGCAGGGTTGATGCGATTTTTTTCAGGAATTGCCTCTATATCAGGCGTTCCTGGCGAATTCTGCGCATCACGATATTCCGAAGAGGCATTCGATGCGACGCAAGATCCCGACCACCGCGGCGCTGGTCGCCTTCGAATCCGCCGCCCGCCACGAAAGCTTCACCAAGGCCGCGGACGAACTGTCGCTGACCCAGAGCGCCATCTGCCGGCAGATCGCCACGCTGGAGGAGTTCCTCGGCGTCGAGCTGTTCCGTCGTTCGCGGCGCGGGGTGAAGCTGACCGAGGCGGGGCTCAACTACAGCCGCCGCGTGGCCCAGCGCCTGGACGCCGTGGAGCGCGACACCCTGGCGGTGATGGGCCAGCAGGGTGGCGGTACGCTGGAGCTGGCGGTGGTGCCGACCTTCGCCACCCAGTGGCTGTTGCCGCGGCTGAAGGATTTCAAGCGGCTGCACCCGGAAGTCACGGTCAACCTGACCAACCGCACCCGGCCGTTCCTCTTCGCTGACACCGAATTCGACGCCGCGCTGTATTTCGGCGATGGCGTGTGGTCCGGTACGGTCGCCAACTTCCTCATGCACGAGAACCCGGTGCCGGTGTGCAGCCCCGAGCTGCTGGGTGGGCAACGGGCGTTGTCCGCGGCCCAGATCGCCGAGTTGCCGCTGATGCAACAGACCACCCGGCCCTACGCCTGGCGCCAGTGGTTCGGTTCGCTGGGCATGAGCGTGGCGCACGACATGAGCGGCACCCGCTACGAGCTGTTTTCCATGCTCGCCCAGGCGGCGATGCACGGCATGGGCGTGGCGCTGATCCCGCCGATGCTGATCCAGCAGGAGCTGGCCGACGGCCGGCTGATCGTGCCGATGCAACATGCCTATTTGAGCGAAAATGCCTATTACCTGATGATTCCCGAACGCAAGGTGGAGTCGGCGACCCTGGGCGCGTTCCGCGACTGGCTGGTCGACGAGGCGGCCAGGTACCGAGCCGAAGCCGGCCTTGGCTGAGCCATGACAAGCAGACAGGCGCCGGCCGGGTCCAGACTTGCATAGCCGGCGGGGCTTTCCCCGTCATCGCGCTCACGAGGCGCAACCTCCCAAGAAGGAGCTTCCATGAATTTCCATACCCGCAAATGGGTCAAGCCTGAAGACCTCAACCCGAACGGCACCCTGTTCGGCGGCAGTCTTCTGAAGTGGATCGACGAAGAAGCGGCGATCTACGCCATCATCCAGCTGGGCAACCAGCGCGTGGTGACCAAGTTCATCTCGGAGATCAACTTCGTCAGCTCGGCACGCCAGGGCGACATCATCGAGCTGGGCATCACCGCCACCGAGTTCGGTCGCACCTCGATCACCCTGACCTGCGAGGTGCGCAACAAGATCACCCGCAAGAGCATCCTCACGGTCGACAAGATGGTCTTCGTCAACATCGGTCCGGACGGTCAGCCGGCGCCCCATGGTCGCACCGAGATCCTCTACATCAAGGACCAGTTCAAGGACGACGCCATTCCCCAGCCCTGATGGCTGGCTCGCCGAGGTGATTGCCAGCGTGCCCGGAGCCAAGCCGAACCGCGGCGAAAACCTTTGCATTTGCGTCGATTGAATGTGAGCCTGTGCCCGCCCACGGCGGGCATGGGCCGACGCACGCTCCCCGCCGATCCAGCAGCACGCATTCACCCGAATGTGCCTGCAAAACAATGACCGGGGAGAGACCATGCACACCACCTTCGCATCCGCGCTGCGCCAACTGGCCGTGGCCACCTGTGCCAGCCTGCTGCTGGCCGGCGCCGCGCACGCCGCAGCGATCAAGGCCGACACCAAGCCCGAAGCCGGCACCTTCAAGATGGGCATGCAGCCCTGGCTGGGCTACGGCCAGTGGTATGTCGCCGAACAGGCTGGCGCCTTCAAGGCCAACGGCCTGGAGCAGGTCGAGCTGGTCAACTTCACCGAAGACAAGGACATGAACGCCGCCCTGGCCAGCGGCCAGATCGACGGTGGCAACCTCGCCACCCACACCGCCATGGCCATGGTCGCCGCCGGCCTGCCGGTGAAGATCGTCCTGCTGCTGGACCAGAGCACCAGCGCCGACGCGCTGATCGTCGACCCGTCGATCAAGACACTGACCGACCTCAAGGGCAGGCAGGTCGCCTACGAAGAAGGCACCACCAGCGACATCCTCCTGCACAGCGCCCTGCGCAAGGCCGGCCTGACCATCGCCGACGTGCAGCCGGTGCCGATGCCCGCCGCCAACGCCGGCAGCGCGCTGATCGCCGGCCAGGTCCCGGCTGCCGTGACCTACGAGCCCTACCTGTCCGCCGCCAAGCAGCAGAACCCCAAGGTCAACCTGCTGTACAAGGGCTCGGATGATCCGGGCATCATCAGCGACGTGTTCGTGGTCCGCGACGAAGTCCTCAAGGAGCGTCCCGGCCAGGTGCTGGCGCTGATCAAGAGCTGGGAAGCCGGCCTCAAGCACTACAACGAGAAGGGCGCCGAAGGCCGCGCCGCCATCGCCAAGGGCGTGGGCGCCGACGAGTCCGAGCTGACCAGTGCCTTCGACGGCGTGCACTTCTACTCGGTGAAGGAAAACCAGGCCGAGCTGAAGGGTGCCTTCCAGAAGGGCTCGTTCGAGCACATCCAGAAGGCCGCCAGCGAAGCCGGCATCCTCCAGCAGCCGGTCACCCCGGCGCAGGCCATCGACGCGCGCTTCGTCGAGGCTCTCTGATCCTCTGAAACACCCCGCGCGCCGGCCCTGAGCCGGCGCGCGTCTTTCTCCGTTCGACGAGCCCGACATGAAAGCCCGTAAATCCAACCCGCTGTTCACCATCGGCAAGCCGATCGCGCAGCGCCACTTCCTGCTCATCGGCGGCGCCGTGTTCGTCCTGCTGGCGCTGCTCTGGTGGCTGGCCGGCGCCAGCGGCGCGGTGCCGAAGATATTCCTGCCGGCGCCCGGCGACGTCTGGGCGCGCATGCTCAAGCTGGCCGCCGACGGAACCCTGTGGTCGGACCTGAAGGTCAGCGTGTACCGCATCGCCGTGGCCTTCCTGGTGTCCTCGGCGATGTCCATCGTGATCGGCGTTTTCGCCGGCTGCTACGGCTTCTGGAAAGCCGCCACCGAGCCGCTGGTGGACTTCGTGCGCTACATGCCGGTGGTCGCCTTCGTGCCGCTGACCATCCTCTGGGCCGGCACCAGCGACTTCCAGAAATTCCTCATCATCTGGATCGGCACCTTCTTCCAGCAGGTGCTGATGGTGATGGACGCCATCAAGCGCGTGCCGGCGGACTTCGTCGGCCTCGGCCGCACCCTCGGCATGCCGGATCGCCGCATCCTCCTGAGGATCGTCCTGCCCAGCGCCCTGCCGGGCATCTGGGACGCGCTGCGGATCAGCCTCGGCTGGGCCTGGACCTGGCTGGTGCTGGCCGAACTGGTGGCCGCCACCTCCGGCCTGGGCTACCGCATCACCGTGTCCCAGCGCTTCTTCCAGACCGACACCATCATTGGCTACATCCTTCTGCTGGGCTTCCTCGGGCTGGTCACCGACCAGGCCATGCGCGCCGGCGAGAAGGTCCTGTTCCGCTACAACCGGAGACGCAGCTGATGGCGACTTTGGAAATCTCCGGCCTGAACAAGAGCTTCGCGGTCGGCAAGGAGCGCCGCGAGGTGCTGCGCAACATTGACCTGACCCTGGCGGACAACGAGTTCGTCTCCATCGTCGGCACCTCGGGCTGCGGCAAGAGCACGCTGCTGTCCATTGCTGCCGGCCTGGAGGAATTCGACAGCGGCAGCGTCAAGGTGGACGGCGTGCCGATCGCAGGTCCCGGCCTGGACCGTGGTGTGGTGTTCCAGTCCTACACCCTGCTGCCGTGGCTCACTGCGCGGCAGAACGTCGAGTTCGCCCTCAAGGCGGCCGGCATGTCCCGCGCGCAGTGCCGCGAGATCGCCGATGAGCACCTGGAACTGGTGAAGCTGACGAAGTTCGCCGAGGCCTATCCGAACGAATTGTCCGGCGGCATGAAGCAGCGCGTGGCGATTGCCCGAGCGCTGTCCTACCGGCCGAAGATCCTGCTGATGGACGAGCCCTTCGGTGCGCTGGATGCCATGACCCGCCACCAGATGCAGGAGCTGCTCACGCGCATCTGGGAAACCCACCGGCTGACGGTGATGTTCGTCACCCATGACGTGGAAGAGGCGGTCTACCTGTCCGACCGCATCGTGGTAATGGGCCTGGGCCCGGGGCGGATCAAGACCACCTTCGACGTGAAGCTCGGTCGCCCGCGCCATGAGGACATGGCCGCCAGCGCCGAGTTCATCGACCTGCAGCGCCAGGTGCTGCGTTCGATCCGCGAGGAAGAACAGGGCGTCGCCGCCCTGTAATTCTCAAGCGTGCAGGGGCTTACCAGCGGCCGGAGGCCCCGCCGCCGCCGCTGGAGCCACCGCCCCCTCGGAAGCCTCCGCCTCCGCCGCCCCCACGCCCACCGCCGCCACGGCTGATCGAGCTGATGATCATCAGCAGCAGCTGCAGCACGCCCGAGGTCAGCCACATCGGCGGCAGGAAGAAGATGTACAGCACCAGCGGAATCGAGAAGGAACCGATCATCTGCTGCTGCAGGGCTTCGGGGTTGGCTTCGCTGAACAGCAATACTGCCGAGGCCACGCCGCCGACCAGTGCACTGCACAGCAGGTAGCGGCCCATGCTGCGCTGGCGCAACCACTGCACCGGGAACAGCAGGCAGAGCAGCGGCACACCCACCAGCAGGGCGAGCAGGCCGAGCAGGCGCGCAGGGGGAATTTCCTCGGCGGCGCTGGCGTTGCGGTTGGAGTACGCATCGCTGTAGCCCGTCACCGGGCCCGTCTGCGGCAGCTGATCCGCTGCGCCCGCATCGGGTTCGACAGGGGTTGCCGCTGGCGGTTCTATCAGTGCGACGAGGCTGTCGACGCCGGCCTGGATGCCGCCGGCGAAGTCGCCGGTCTTGAAGTGCGGGACTATGGTGTCGCGGATGATGCGCCCGGCCTGTACGTCGGTGATGGTGCCTTCCAGTCCGTAGCCGACTTCGATGCGCAGCGCGCGATCATTCTTGGCAACCACCAGCAGCACGCCGTCGTCCACGCCCTTGCGGCCGAGCTTCCATTGCTCGAAGGCGCGGACTGCGTAGTCCTCGATACTGTCCTCGCCGGTGCTGGGGATCAGCAGCACGGCGATCTGCGCGCCCTTGCGCTGTTCGAGGCCGGCGAGCTGGCTTTCCAGCTGCGCGCGCTGACCCGCATCGAGGGTCTGGGTGAGGTCGGTGACGCGGGCGCTGAGCGGCGGGACGGCGACCGGCGCCGCCTGCAGCAGGCCCGCCCAGCACAGCAGCAGGGCGGCCAGCAGCCAGCGCGGCAGGGTCATTGCGCGGGCTGCGCTGGCGCGTTGCCGAAGTCCACTTTAGGCGCGGTGGAGATGGCGGCTTCGTTCTCGACGCTGAAGTTGGCCTTGGGCTTGTAGCCGAAGATTTTCGCGGTGATCACCTGCGGGAACTGGCGAATCATCACGTTGTATTCCTGCACCGACTTCACGTAGCGGCCACGGGCGACGGTGATGCGGTTCTCGGTGCCCTCGAGCTGGGTCAGCAGGTCCTTGAACAGGCCGTCGGCCTTGAGCTGCGGGTAGTTTTCCGAGACCACCAGCAGGCGCGAGAGCGCCGAACTGAGCTGGCCCTGGGCCTGCTGGAAGCGCTTGACCGCTTCCGGATCGTCCAGCTGGTCGGCATTGAGCGTGGTGCTGCCAACCTTGGCGCGGGCCTCGGTCACCTGGGTCAGCACGCTGGCTTCATGGGAGGCGTAGCCCTTCACGGTGCTGACCAGGTTGGGGATCAGGTCGGCGCGGCGCTGGTACTGGTTGAGCACTTCCGACCAGGCGGCCTTCACCTGCTCGTCACCGGCCTGCATGGCGTTGTAGCCGCAGCCGGAGAGCAGGGTGACCAGGATGTAGCCGGTGAGGAACTTGATCAAACGGGGCATGGCAGACGCTCGTGCTGACGAAAAGGCCCAGTCTAGGTCAGTTCCGGCTGAGGAGTCAGATGGAAATGTCCGAAACAGCCAGCACTTGCCGGCCATGGGGTTGCTCAGGGTAGAATTCATCTGGTCTATACCAGGAGTTCGTTTTCGTGCTCGCCACTACCCTGGTGCTGCTGGCCGCCCTGCTGCACGCCACCTGGAATACCCTCGTCAAATTCAGCAGCGACCGCCTGCTGGTGGTCGCCTGCATGGACATGGTCGGCCTGGCAGCCGCGCTGGTCCTGCTGCCATGGATCGAGATTCCTCCTGCGGCGGTCTGGCCCTGGCTGCTGGCCGCCGTGTCGCTGCAACTGGTCTACCGGGTGTTGCTGATCCAGGCCTACAAGGTCGGTGACCTGGGGCTGGTCTACCCGCTGATGCGCGGCCTGTCGCCGCTGGTGGTGCTGGCGCTGACCCTGACCTTCGGCGGCGAGCACCTGACCGACAAACAGATCCTCGGCATCCTGTTGATCCCGGTCGGCATGCTGTTCCTGCTCAAGGGCGGGGGCGGCTCGAAGCTGCCGTGGATCGCCTATCCCACTGTGCTGCTGATGGGCGTGTGCATCGGCAGCTACACCTGGACCGACGGCAACGCGCTGAAGCTCTGGCCCAAGCCGCTGGACTACCTGGTCTGGCTGTCGCTGCTGTCCGGCCTGCCATTCCCGCTGTTGGCGCTGGTCGGGCGCACACGGGCCTTCGCCAAGTTCTGGATCAACGACTGGAAGCTCGGCCTGAGCGTCGGTTTCTGCGTGCTGCTCAGCTACGGGCTGGTGCTCTGGGCCATGCAGATGGGCTCCATCGCCGAGGCTGCCGCGCTGCGCGAGACCAGCGTGCTGCTGGTGGTGCTGTTCGGCATGCGCTTCCTCAAGGAGCCCTTCGGCCTGCCGCGCCTGGCCGCCTGCAGCCTGGTGCTGGCGGGCATGCTGGTGATGAAGCTGTGAGGATTGGCCCGCGCTACGCCGCGTGGCGCCAAGCCGGTCAAGGACGCGGCGTGTGGCGATGACCTAAGCTGCGCGCTTTCCCCTCGACGAGATTCTTCCCATGCCCATTGCCTTCTGGTGCGTCCTGATCGCGATCTTCCTGCCCTACGTCGGCACCAGCCTCGCCAAGTTCACCGGCGGTGGTTTCGGCCCCCGGCAGAACCACGACCCGCGTACCTTCCTCGCCACCCTGGAGGGCTACCGCAAGCGCGCCAACGCCTTCCAGATGAACAGCTTCGAGGTCACCCCGGCCTTCGTCGCGGCGGTGATCATCGCCTACGTGGTGAACAACGCCGAACCCGCCACCATCGACCGCCTGGCCATCGCCTGGGTCACCAGTCGTCTGCTCTACCTGATCTTCTACGTCGCGGACCTGGCGCTGCTGCGCTCGCTGGTCTGGTTCCTCGGCATGGGCCTGATCATCGCGATCTTCGTCGTTTCGGCCTGACCTGTGCGCGCCTGAACGGCGGCTGAACGAAAGGCGCACGGCTGCGGCGGATGGCCGCAGCTGCTTGGGCGTGGTCTGGAACATTCGGACATCGGGGCGGATAATCCGGCGCTTCCGTGAATAGCCGTCCTACAAGAGTCCCCCATGAAGTTGAAGACCCTGCTCGTTCTGCTGCTCGCCGGCACGGCGCTCGCCGGCTGCCATCGCCAGGACCCCAACTCGCCGGAGTACAAGCGCCAGGCGGTGTTCAAGGAGATGCTCAAGACCAGCGAGGACATGGGCGGCATGCTGCGCGGACGCATCCCCTTCGATGCGGACAAGTTCCGCGCGAACTCGACCAAGCTCGGCGAACTGGCCGACAAGCCCTGGCAGTATTTCCCCACTACCCAGCCGCCGGCTGACAAGGTGGAAAGCGACGATACCCGCGCCAAGGCGGAAATCTGGCAGCGCCAGCTGGAGTTCCAGGCCGACGCCAAGACCTTCCAGCAGGCCGTCCATGCGCTGGGCGAGAACACCCGCAATGCCACGCCGACGCCCGAGGGCGTGCGCAAGGACTTCGCCGCGGTGGAAGACGCCTGCGAAGCCTGCCACAAGAAATTCCGCGCGCTCTAACGCCGTAGTCCTTTGCAGGAGCGAGCAAGCTCGCTCCTGCAGTCAGCGTGACCCGCCAAGCCGGGCTTTACTCCTCCAGCTCGCGCTTGGCCTGCTCCAGTTCGGCGCGGGCTTCGGCCAGCTTGTCCTTGCGCTTCTCGATCTTCTCCGCGTCGCCCTTGTTCATCGCCTTGCGCAGGTCCTTTTCGCGCTGGGCGACTTCCTTCTCGGCATCCAGCACGTTCTGCTTGCGCTCCTGCGTGAGGCTGGCGTCGGTGCAGTAGGTCTTCACCTTCTCCAGCGCGGTCTGCAGGCCGGCGACGCGGTTGCCGTTGCCCTGGGCCTTGGCCTGCTCGAGCTGGGTTTCGATGGCGGCACGCTTGGCTGCGCAGCCGGTCAGCGGTTGCTTGGCGGCATCGGCGGCAAACAGCGGGTTTGCGCAGCCGAGGGCGAGAACGGCGGCCATCAGGGCAGAGCTTCGGAACATTTTCGGAGTCCTTGGTTACCAAACACTATGACGTTGGAGTCAACGGCTAGAGTTTGCCATGGACGGCGCGGCGAGGGGCTGCCCCAGGACAATCGCCCCCGTTTGATTGCCCAGGAGAAAGCCGGGACTCGCAAGGCCCGCCAGGCGGGCAAGGAGAGGCGGTATGCGGGTGGCGATGCGGATCGTGCAGGCACTCATCGCGCTGCTGGTGCTGGCGCTGCTGGTGGGCGGCTGGTGGTACGTGCCCGGTGAGTTGAAGCTGCAGCCGGTGCTGACCGGCAGCAGCGAGGATGCCTCGGTGCGCCAGGGCGAACGGCGCCGCAGCTATGTCCTCTACGTGCCGCAGAAACTGGCCGAGCGCCCGGCGCTGCTGGTGGTCCTGCACAGCTCGCAGAGCAACGGCGAGCGCATGCGCCGCGACAGTGGCTACCGCTTTGATGCCCTGGCCGATCGCGATGGTTTCCTGGTGCTCTATCCCGATGGTTTCGAAGGGCACTGGAACGACTGTCGGCGAGTGGCCTCCTACAGCGCGCGGCGCCTGAACATCGACGACGTCGGCTTCCTCTCGCAGATGATCGAAAGCCTGCAGCGCGAGCGCGGCGTCGATCCGGCTCGGGTGTTCGTCACTGGCTACTCCAACGGTGGGCAGATGGCCCTGCGCCTGGCCGCCGAGGCGCCGGACAAGGTCGATGGCGTCGCCGCCGTGGCTGCCAGCCTGCCGGGCGCCGGCAACGACGCCTGCCGTCCTGCCGAACAACCCAAGGCCGCGCTGTTGATGAATGGTACGCGTGACCCGATCAATCCCTACGCGGGTGGCCGGGTCACGCTGTTCGGCTTCGGTGATCGCGGCACCGTGCTTTCCGCCGAGGACTCTGCCCTCGCGCTGGCGCGGCGCAATGGCCAGGGCGGCGAGCCGCAGGTGGACAAGCTGACCCAGCCGGGCCCGGTGTGGACGCAGCGGCAGCGCTGGGCTGCCGGCGACGGGCCGCCCGTGGAATTGGTGACAGTGTTCGGCGGCGGCCATCTGATTTCGCAGCCGCTGTACCGACCGCCGCGCCTGCTTGGCCGAGTCGACCCGCAACTGGACGGGCCGGCTGAGATCTGGCGTTTCTTCAGCGAGCTGTCACCTGACGAGCCGCCACGCATCGAGCCGCCGTTCTAGAGTTCGATCACCCGACAGGGATCGAAGCCGCTGTCCTCTCCAGGGTAGGCGCCGGGGTTGGCGATGATCCGACCCCGGCCGACCCGATAATCCAGGCACTCGTGCACGTGTCCGTGAATCCACAGGTCGCAGCGTTCGGCCAGGGCTTCCAGGTTCGAGGCGAAGGCGGGCGACAGGGCGTCGCCGACATAGTGCGAGGGAATGGAGCGAGCGCTGGGCGCGTGGTGCGTCACCACCACCGTCGGGCCGGCGAAGGGTTGATCCAGCTCCGCCGCCAGCCATTCGCAGCTGGCGCCGCAGAGCTCGCGACTCATCTCGGGAGTGAAGGGCTGGGTGAAGTAATCCACCGTGTTGAAATCAGGCATCAGCAACTGCGCCTGCTCACAGGCCAGTTCCGACGCGCGTTCGCCGTAGAGCTGGAAGTCCGTCCACAACGTGGTGCCGAGGAAGCGCACGCCGCCGAGGGTCACTGCATCCTTCTCGAGGAAGTGGATATCCAGCGCGCGGGCCAGGTTGCGCATGGCCTGGGTCAGTTCGGGCAGGTCGGAGTGATAGAACTCGTGGTTGCCGGCGACGTAGATGATGTCGCTGTCCGGGAATTCCTCCCGCGCCCAGTGCAGGCCCTGCAGGTGCTCGTGAATATCCCCGGCCAGCACGACGACATCCGCGGCCGCCTGCGGCAGTTCGCGGCGGCTGTTGGGGAAGTATTCGTGGTGGAGGTCGGACAGGATTCGCAGGCGCATGATGTGAAACTGGTATTTAGGAATATGCCGAGCATAACGAAGGGCGATGCGTTTGACATGGGTCATGGCATCGCGGGTGTCTGCCTAAAGACCTTTCGAAATTAAGGGATGATTCAGAAGATTCCTTCAGCTTCCGCTTGGGCTCGCTGCTTTGGCGCCCCAAGGAGGACTCATGAAACTCATCTGGATCGTACTGCTGGCCGTTGCGGCCACCTTTGGCCTGGCGCTGTTCTTCGACCCGCCGGCTACCCTGGACATCTGGGTCCTGCGCAAGCAGGCCATTCTCTTTACCGGCGTCGCGTCCTTCGCGCTGATGTCGCTGATCATGCTGCTGGCGGTGCGCCCGGTCTGGCTGGAAAAGCCGCTGGACGGCCTCGACCGCATGTACCGCGCGCACAAGTGGGCGGGCATCCTGGCCATCGTGCTGGGCCTGGCGCACTACCTGATGGAACTGGGCGGGCCGCTGCTCGCCGAGTTCATCGCCAAGCCGGCCAAGGGGCCGCGGGTGGAGACCTTCCTCGACGTGTTCCGCGGCTCGGCCAAGGATCTGGGCGAGTGGTCGGCCTGGCTGCTGGCGGCGATGCTGGTCATCACCCTCTGGCAGCGCTTCCCTTACCACCTGTGGCGCTACGTCCACAAAACCCTCGCGGTGGTCTACCTGGTGCTCGCCTTCCATGGCGTGGTGCTGGCGCCGGCGGGTTACTGGACGCAGCCGGTGGGCTGGCTGGTGGCGTTCTGCGCCGTGGTGGGCAGCCTCTGCGCGCTCTGGTCGCTCACCGGGCAGATCGGCCGTCGGCGTACCCATGAAGGCGTCGTGGTCGCTATCGAGCGCCCCGGCGAGCGCATGCTGGAAGTCACCTGCAAGCTGCAGGGGCGCTGGCAGCATCGCGCCGGTCAGTTCGCCTTCCTCACCTGTGATCGTCTCGAGGGACAGCATCCCTTCACCCTTTCCTGCAGCGATCTGGGCAATGGCGAGGTGCGCTTCAGCATCAAGGCGCTCGGGGACTACACACAGCGCCTTCAGGATGCTCTGAAGATCGGTGATCCGGTGAAGGTGGAAGGGCCCTACGGCCGCTTCGACTTCCGTCGTGACAAGGGCGAGCGGCAGGTGTGGATCGCCGGTGGTATCGGCATCACGCCCTTCCTGGCCTGGCTCGAGTCGCTGCAGGCGCGGCCGGAGGACTGTCCGGAAGTAACGCTGCTGTATTGCGTACGCTCACCGTCCGACGCCATCTACGCCGGGCGCCTGCGCGAGCTGTGCGCGAAGTTGCCACGCATTGATCTGCGCGTGCATTACAGCGAAAGCGAAGGCTACCTGCAGGCGGCGGACCTGGGCCTGCAGCCCGGAGCGCAGGGTCGCTGGCCGAGCGTCTGGTTCTGCGGCCCGCAGGCACTGGCCGAACTGCTGCGCCGTGACCTGCGCCGGCAAGGCATGCCGGGCAGCCGCTTCCACCAGGAAGCCTTCCAGATGCGCTGAGGCGTTCAGAACCCGGCGACGCCGAGGTCCTGCAACTGCCCGCGCAGTTGCAGGACTTCCGGTGCTCTGAAGAAGGCTTCCAGTTGCGCCGCGCGGACCTTTCCGATGCCCGGTTGCTCCTGCCACTGAGGCGCGCTGCGGGCGGCCAGGGCAGACCAGTCTTCTGCCGCCGGATAGGCATTCGGGAGGGGCGTGCCGAGAGCGCGCAACCAGACGGCGAACGAGCGCTGTCGCGCCAGCTGGAACTGCTGGTGCAGGTTGGCGGCGCTGCGCTCGCCCAGGCCGGGCACCTGGCTCAATTGCTCCGGCGTCAGAGCCATCCAGTCGAGCAGTCCCGCCAGCAGGCCGGCCTCGTGCAGACGCCGCCAGGTGCCGGGACCGACGCCCGAGAGTCCCAGGCCGCTCTTGCCGCTCAGCCATTGCAGGCGGGCAAGGAATTGCTCCGTGCAGCCCTCCGTGGGTTGCCAGCAGGAGAGGGCGTTGAACTGCTCGTCCGTGGGTACAGCCAGTTCGGGGCGAATCGGCGAGCGCCAGACCACGCCGTCGAGGCGGGGGATGGTCAGCCCGGCTAGGGCGATGGCGACCTGATCACCGGGCCGGATATCGAGGCTGCGCCAGCGCTTGAGCGAGCCGGCGGCGACCCGCTGGATGGTCCGCCCATCCAGTTCCACCGGGGCGAGATGCAGCAGCGGCGTCACCCGCCCACTGCGACCGACCTTGAACTCCACGCGCCGCACCTCGGCCAGTGCCTGTTGATGCGGGTACTTCCAGGCCACCGCCCAGCCCGGCGCCTGTGCGCTCCAGGCCTTGCCCGGTGGCCGGCGGCCCTGGCGGATGACGATGCCGTCGCTGGCGAACGGCAGGGGCTGGCGATACCAGCGTTCGCGCCAGGCTTCGATTTCCGGCTGCCCTGCCACTGCCTCGGTCAGCTCGGCGCTGTCGCCGAATCCCAGCCGCCGCAGGCGTGCCAGGCGCTCGGGCATCTCCAGCGGGCCGTCCGGCAGCTCCCAGACGAACAGGCCGATTTGCGTTCCTTCGTCGCCAAGCTCCTTGCGTGCCATCAGCCCGGCGACCTTGCCGCGCGCACCCGCGCCACCCTTCAGCGCTTGCACATGCTGCGGCAGGCGCCAGTACAACTCGCCTTGCAGCACCCATTCGCCGCCCGTGCCGGGCAATTCCTTGGGGATTGCGGCAATCCGCTGCGCATTGGCGGTCCAGTCCTGCCCGCGGGTGCCGTCGCCGCGGCTGATCGCCTGGGCAAACCTGCCGTTGCGGTAGACCAGCGTGACCGCCACGCCGTCGACTTTGGGCTGCACCCAGAGATCGCTGCGGTTTGCCAGCCAGGCGCCCACGGCCGAGGCGTCGGGAAGCTTGTCGAGGCCTGTGTGGACGAAGGGGTGGCGAACCGCCCCGGCGCTGCTGGCCAGCGGTGATTCGGGGGTGGCAGAGGCTTGCGGGAAGCACGCCTGCCATTGGCGCAGGCGCTCGCGGGACTGGTCGTAGAGTTCATCGGCGACCGGTGATTGGCCGTCTCGGTGGTAGTTGTCATCCCACTGCCGCAGCTGTGCGCGGAGCGCGTCGATCTGCCGGGGTGCCTGCTCGGCCGGCCAGTCGGGGCAGGCATGGGCGAGAAGGGGAGGGAGCAGCAGAAGGGCGAGGGCAAGGCGAAGCATGGCGAGCATCCGGGCAGCGGAAACCCGCAAGGCTAGGACTGGGACGCAGCACTCGGCGCTGGGATGGCTGTGGATTCTTCGCGAGGGTTTGTGGGAGCGCGGAAACGAAAAAGCCCCGCCGAGGCGGGGCTTTTCCTGCTACCGGGTCTTACAGGCCGGCGGCATCACGCAGGGCGGCAGCCTTGTCGGTGCGCTCCCAGGTGAAGGCGGTGAAGGTGTCGTCACCGTAGGTCATTTCGAACGGGTTGCGACCGAAGTGGCCGTAGGCCGCGGTCGGCTGGTACATCGGGTGCAGCAGGTCGAGCATCTTGGTGATCGCGTACGGACGCAGGTCGAAGTGCTCGCGGACCAGCTGGATGATCTTGTCATCGCTGATCTTGCCGGTGCCGAAGGTGTTGATCGAGATGGAAGTCGGCTGGGCCACGCCGATGGCGTAGGACACCTGGATTTCGCAGCGCTCGGCCAGGCCGGCGGCAACGATGTTCTTGGCCACATAGCGACCGGCGTAGGCAGCGGAACGGTCGACCTTGGACGGGTCCTTGCCGGAGAACGCGCCGCCGCCGTGACGGGCCATGCCGCCGTAGGAGTCGACGATGATCTTGCGGCCGGTCAGGCCGCAGTCGCCTACCGGGCCGCCGATCACGAAGTTGCCGGTCGGGTTGATGTGGAACTGGGTGTCCTTGTGCAGCAGCTCGGCCGGCAGCACCTGCTTGATGATCAGCTCCATCACGCCTTCGCGCAGGTCCTTGTAGCTGACTTCCGGGTTGTGCTGGGTGGACAGGACGATGGCGTCGATGCCGACGACCTTGCCACCTTCGTAGCGGCAGGTGACCTGGGACTTGGCGTCCGGGCGCAGCCACGGCAGCAGGCCGGATTTGCGGGCCTCGGCCTGGCGCTCCACCAGACGGTGGGAGAAGCAGATCGGCGCGGGCATCAGCACGTCGGTTTCGTTGCTGGCATAGCCGAACATCAGGCCCTGGTCGCCAGCGCCCTGGTCTTCCGGCTTGGCGCGGTCGACGCCCTGGTTGATGTCCACCGACTGCTTGCCGATGATGTTCAGTACGCCGCAGGTGGCGCCGTCGAAGCCGACGTCGGAGCTGTTGTAGCCGATGTCGATGATGACCTTGCGCACCAGCTCTTCCAGGTCGACCCAGGCGGAGGTGGTGACTTCACCGGCGATGATCGCGACACCGGTCTTCACCAGGGTTTCGCAGGCCACGCGGGCGTATTTGTCCTTGGCGATGATGGCGTCGAGCACCGCATCGGAAATCTGGTCAGCGATCTTGTCCGGATGGCCTTCGGAGACGGATTCGGAGGTGAAAACAGAGTATTCGCTCATCTAACGGTTCCCATTCAATTACCGGTGGGTGAGGACGCTTTGCGAATCCGGTTTGGCGAAGTGCCGTACCTGGATCTGAAAGCCATTACGTAAACCGATGTAAACACTTTCGCCAGACGCGAGCCCGGCGGCGTCGGCCCAGTGGGCCAGGTCTTCCTGTTCGAACCCCAGCCAGAGATCACCACAGGCCTCGCGGGCCCAGCTCTGGTCGTGGCTGCAGAGTTCGGTCACCAGCAGGCTGCCACCGGGTTTCACCAGGTGGGCCAGCTGCTTCACGGCCTCCGCCGGTGCGGCGAAGTGGTGCAGCACCATGTTCAGCACCACGCAGTCCGCCGCGTCGTCGACGTCCTGCAGGGCATCGCCCAGCCGCAGCCGGACGTTGTTCAAACCTTCGCTGGCGCAGCGTTGTCGCGCCATGTCGAGCATGGTCTGGCTGTTGTCCAGTGCCGTGACCTGGCCGAAACGCCGGGCCAGCTCGGGGAGGAATCCGCCGTCGCCGGGGCCGACTTCCAGCGCCGTGGCGCCCGGGGCGAAGCTCAGTGCGTCGAGCAGCGCCAGCACGCTTTCGCGGTATTGCGGCAGTCCTGCGATCAGGTCCTGGGTCGCCTGGAACTTCTCCGCGCTGCGGGCGAAGAAATCACGGCTGACGGCGGCACGCTGGGCGTGTACGCCGTCGATGCGGGCGCTGACGTCATCGGCCAGTGCCAGTTCGTCCACTTCTTCGAGCAGCGCACCGTGCAGCGTGCCGCCCAGGTTTTCGCCCTGGGGCAGGGCGCGGCGATAGAAGATCGCGTTGCCTTCGCGGCGGGTGGCGACCAAGCCGGCCTGGGACAGCACCTTCAGGTGGTGGCTCATGCCCGACTGGCGGACGCCGAAGATATGCGCCAGCTCCAGCACGCCGAACGAATCGTTGGCCAGCACCCGCAGGACATTCAGCCGCAGCGGATCGCCGCCGGCCTTGCACAGGGCAGCCAGCTGGTCGCAATCGTCGTGGCGGATTTCGGGCAGGCGCAGACTCATAGGTCGGGCAGTCTAGTCGTGGCTTACGGGGTGGGCAATAGCTGTATCAAAAAGTTTTGATATTGACGGATGAGCGGCTTTTGACCAGTTGGATGACCCAGGCGCGTGCCTTGCATCAGGCATCTGCCGATCTGTCATTGCCCCGCGGGGCCCGGCTGGGCGAAAATACCGGCCTTTTTTCATTCCCTTCGATCTTTCGAAGCAGCCCCCGCAGGAGATTAGCGATGCCCAGCCGTCGTGAGCGAGCCAACGCCATCCGCGCACTGAGCATGGATGCCGTGCAGAAAGCCAACAGCGGCCATCCCGGCGCCCCCATGGGCATGGCGGATATCGCCGAAGTCCTCTGGCGCGACTTCCTCAAGCACAACCCGAGCAACCCGCAGTGGGCTGACCGTGACCGCTTCGTGCTGTCCAACGGCCACGGCTCGATGCTGATCTACTCGCTGCTGCACCTCACCGGCTACGACGTCACCGTCGATGACCTGAAGAACTTCCGCCAGATGCACTCGCGCACTCCGGGTCACCCGGAATACGGCTACACCGCCGGCGTCGAGACCACCACCGGCCCGCTGGGCCAGGGCATCGCCAATGCCGTGGGCATGGCGCTGGCCGAGAAGGTGCTGGCCGCCCAGTTCAACCGTGACGGCCACAGCATCGTCGACCACTACACCTACGCCTTCCTGGGCGACGGCTGCATGATGGAGGGCATCTCCCATGAAGTCGCTTCGCTGGCCGGCACCCTGCGCCTGAACAAGCTGGTCGCCTTCTACGACGACAACGGCATCTCCATCGATGGCGAAGTCCACGGCTGGTTCACCGACGACACCCCCAAGCGCTTCGAAGCCTACGGCTGGCAGGTGATCCGCAATGTCGACGGGCATGACGCCGACGAGATCAAGACCGCCATCGAGACCGCCCGCAAGAGCGACGTGCCGACCCTGATCTGCTGCAAGACCATCATCGGCTTCGGCTCGCCGAACAAGCAGGGCAAGGAAGAAAGCCACGGCGCCGCCCTGGGCGTCGACGAAGTGGCCGCCACCCGCGCCGCGCTGGGCTGGAACCACGCGCCGTTCGAAGTCCCGGCGGACGTCTACGCCGAGTGGAGCGCCAAGGACACCGGTGCCACCCGCGAAGCCGAGTGGAACAAGCGTTTCGCCGCCTACCAGGCTGCGCACCCGGAACTGGCCGCCGAGTTCGAGCGCCGTGTTGCCGGTGAACTGCCGGCCGACTTCGCCGAGAAGGCTGCCGCCTACGTCGCCGACGTCGCCCTGAAAGGCGAGACCATCGCCAGCCGCAAGGCCAGCCAGAACGCCCTGAACGCCTTCGGCCCGCTGCTGCCGGAACTGCTGGGCGGCTCCGCCGACCTTGCCGGCTCCAACCTGACCCTGTGGAAAGGCTGCAAGGGTGTGAGCGCCGACGACGCCAACGGCAACTACATGTTCTACGGCGTGCGCGAGTTCGGCATGAGCGCCATCATGAACGGCGTGGCCCTGCACGGCGGCTTCATCCCCTACGGCGCGACCTTCCTGATCTTCATGGAATACGCCCGCAACGCAGTGCGCATGTCCGCCCTGATGAAGCAGCGCGTGCTCTATGTGTTCACCCACGACTCCATCGGTCTGGGCGAAGACGGCCCGACCCACCAGCCGATCGAGCAGCTGGCCAGCCTGCGCCTGACCCCGAACCTGGACACCTGGCGCCCGGCCGACGCCGTGGAATCCGCGGTGGCCTGGAAGTACGCCATTGAGCGTGCCGACGGTCCGTCCGCGCTGATCTTCAGCCGCCAGAACCTGCCGCACCAGCCGCGCGACGCCGCCCAGCTGGCCGACGTGGCGCGTGGCGCCTACGTGCTGAAGGACTGCGACGGCGAGCCGGAACTGATCCTGATCGCCACCGGCTCCGAAGTCGGCCTGGCCGTCCAGGCGTTCGACAAGCTGAGCGCCGAAGGCCGCAAGGTGCGCGTGGTCTCCATGCCGTCCACCAGCGTCTTCGACCAGCAGGACGCCGGCTACAAGCAGGCCGTGCTGCCGGTCCAGGTCGCTGCGCGCATCGCCATCGAAGCTGCCCACGCCGACTACTGGTACAAGTACGTCGGCCTGGAAGGCCGTGTCATCGGCATGACCACCTTCGGTGAGTCGGCCCCGGCCCCGGCGCTGTTCGAGCACTTCGGCTTCACCGTCGAGAACGTGCTGGAAGTCGCCGCCGAGCTGCTCGAAGCCTGACGAGCGCCTGAGCCTGCCGGGGCCCATCAGGCCCCGGCAGCGAACACCAAGGGATAACAATGTCCAAGCGCCCTTACCGAGTTGCCCTCAACGGCTACGGCCGTATCGGCCGCTGCGTGTTCCGTGCCCTGCACGAACGCGGCGCCAAGGCTGATTTCTCCATCGTCGCGCTGAACGACCTGGCGGACCTGGCCAGCCTGGAGTACCTGACCCGCTTCGACTCCACCCACGGCCGCTTTCCCGGCGAGGTGAGTGTGGCCGACGGCTGCCTGCATGTGGGCGGCGACTGCGTGAAGGTATTCCGCGAAGCCGAACCCGAGGCCATCGACTGGCGCGCCCTGGACATCGACCTGGTGCTGGAATGCTCCGGTGTCTACAACACCCGCGCCGACGGCGAGCGCTTCCTCGGTGCCGGTGCGCCGCGGGTGCTGTTCTCCCAGCCGATGGCCAGCGAGGTGGACATCGATGCCACCGTGGTCTTCGGCATCAACCAGCAGGGTCTCTCGGGCGCCGAGACGCTGGTGTCCAACGCCTCCTGCACCACCAACTGCAGCGTGCCGTTGCTCAAGTTGCTGAACGAAGCCGTGGGCATCGAGTACGTCTCGATCACCACCATTCACTCGGCGATGAACGACCAGCCGGTGATCGACGCCTACCACCACGAAGATCTGCGCCGCACGCGCTCGGCCTTCCAGTCGGTGATCCCGGTGTCCACCGGGCTGGCACGAGGCATCGAGCGCCTGCTGCCGGAACTCGCCGGGCGAATCCAGGCCAAAGCCATTCGGGTGCCGACGGTGAACGTCTCGGCCCTGGACATCACCCTGCAGGTCTCCCGCGATACGTCCGCCGAGGAGATCAACCGCGTGCTGCGCCAGGCTGCCACCGAAGGCCCGCTGAAAGGCCTGCTGGCGTACACCGAGCTGCCCCACGCCAGCTGCGATTTCAATCACGACCCGCACTCAGCCATCGTCGATGGCAGCCAGACCCGCGTTTCCGGCCCCCGCCTGGTGAACGTGCTGGCCTGGTTCGACAACGAGTGGGGGTTCGCCAACCGCATGCTCGACACCGCAGGGCACTACCTGCGGGTCGCCGCTACCGAACGTTAATCAAACAGCCCCAACAGGACTGACTGTCATGACCGTGTTGAAGATGACCGACCTCGACCTCCAAGGTAAGCGCGTGCTGATCCGCGAAGACCTCAACGTTCCGGTGAAGGACGGTGTGGTCAAGAGCGACGCGCGCATCCTGGCCTCGCTGCCGACCATCAAGCTGGCCCTGGAAAAGGGCGCGGCGGTGATGGTCTGCTCGCACCTGGGCCGCCCGACCGAAGGTGAGTTCTCCGCCGAGAACAGCCTGCAGCCGGTTGCCGACTATCTGTCCAAGGCCCTCGGCCGCGCCGTGCCGCTGGTCAAGGACTACCTGGGCGGCGTCGAAGTGAAGCCGGGCGAAGTCGTGCTGTTCGAGAACGTGCGCTTCAACAAGGGCGAGAAGAAGAACGCCGACGAGCTGGCCCAGCAATACGCCGCCCTGTGCGACGTGTTCGTCATGGATGCCTTCGGCACCGCCCACCGTGCCGAGGGTTCGACCCACGGCGTGGCCAAGTTCGCCAAGGTCGCCGCGGCCGGCCCGCTGCTGGCCGCCGAACTGGATGCCCTGGGCAAGGCCCTGGGCAACCCGGCCCGCCCGATGGCTGCCATCGTCGCCGGCTCCAAGGTTTCCACCAAGCTCGACGTGCTCAACAGCCTGGCGCTGATCTGCGACCAGCTGATCGTCGGTGGCGGCATCGCCAACACCTTCCTCGCTGCGGCGGGCCACAAGGTCGGCAAGTCGCTGTACGAGGCCGACCTGGTCGATACCGCCAAGGCCATCGCCGCCAAAGTCAGCGTTCCGCTGCCGGTGGACGTCGTGGTTGCCAAGGAGTTCGCCGAGACCGCCGTTGCCACCGTCAAAGACATCGCTGACGTGGCCGACGACGACATGATCCTGGACATCGGTCCGAAGACCGCCGCCCAGTTCGCCGAGCTGCTGAAGACTTCCAAGACCATCCTGTGGAACGGTCCGGTCGGCGTGTTCGAGTTCGACCAGTTCGGCGAAGGCACCAAAACCCTGGCCAAGGCCATCGCCGAAGGCACCGCCTTCAGCATCGCCGGCGGTGGCGACACTCTGGCGGCTATCGACAAGTACGGCATCGGCGAGCAGATCTCCTACATTTCCACCGGTGGTGGCGCCTTCCTCGAGTTCGTCGAGGGCAAGGTCCTGCCGGCCGTGGAAGTGCTGGAGCAGCGCGCCAAGGCCTGATCCTGGCGACACCGCCGGGCGACAGTAAAGCAAACCTCTTCGGCATCCCCGGGTCACAAGCCTTGTACGGATGCCAAGGAGAACGGTCATGCGAGCTGTCGTCCCTCTGTTGTCGTTTTGCCTCGTGCTGGTCGGCTGTGCCGGAAGCGGTGGAGCTCCCAGTACCTGTGAAGTGATGAGCCCGCCTTCGGTCATGGTGCCTTCGGACCAGAACCGCGAACGGGTGGATAGCCAGAGCAGCGGCGATCCGACGCCCGAGCAGAAACCGGTGAACTGCCCCTGAGGCAACGCCTGGCGGCCGGGATCACGATCTGACAGTGCCGCCCGCGCCCAGGCGCAGGCGGCACTGGCGTTCCTGCGGCGGGACGGGCAATCTGGCGTATTGGATATCCGGCGGCGCGTCCGCCCGAAGGAGAGTCGCCCGATGTTGCGTTATCTCGTCCCGGCCCTGGCGCTTGCGCTGGTGGCGGGTTGTTCCAGTCACTCGACAGGCGGCAACTCCGCTGTGCAGGGTGGTTGGAGCCACTGGGTCTGCGACAGCAAGGCCGAAGTGCGGTGGCGTTACGTGGACCCCAGCAAGTCGGTCGTCGACCTGAAGCTGGGGGAGGACGACGTGGTTCATCACCTGGAAGAGGAACCCGGCGGCTCCGGCGCTTTCTATAGCGACGGGCTGATCGGCTTGAGCATCAAAGGTGACCAGGGCCTGGTGTACTGGGTCGAGAGCAACGACCTGATCGGCCGTGGTTGCAAGGCGCACTGAGCGCCGATTGTCCGGCTCGCGCCGGAAGACTTGAACACGGCCTGCCCCTGCGGCAGGCTTCCAAACATGTAGTTAAGGGGCTCGTGTGACCGAGCCTGACTTCTGGGAGAAGCGAAGACCATGGCACTCATCAGCATGCGCCAAATGCTGGACCACGCCGCCGAGTTCGGCTACGGCGTTCCGGCTTTCAACGTCAACAACCTCGAGCAGATGCGCGCCATCATGGAAGCGGCCGACAAGACCGATTCCCCGGTGATCGTGCAGGCCTCCGCTGGTGCCCGCAAATACGCCGGTGCGCCCTTCCTGCGCCACCTGATCCTCGCGGCCATCGAGGAATTCCCGCACATCCCGGTGTGCATGCACCAGGATCACGGCACCAGCCCTGACGTCTGCCAGCGCTCCATCCAGCTGGGCTTCTCCTCCGTCATGATGGACGGCTCGCTGAAGGAAGACGGCAAGACCCCGGCCGACTACGAGTACAACGTCCGCGTCACCCAGCAGACCGTTGCCTTCGCCCACGCCTGCGGCGTGTCCGTGGAAGGTGAGCTGGGCTGCCTGGGTTCCCTGGAAACCGGCATGGCCGGCGAGGAAGACGGCGTTGGCGCCGAAGGCGTGCTGGACCACAGCCAGCTGCTGACCGATCCGGAAGAAGCCGCGGACTTCGTCAAGAAGACCCAGGTCGACGCCCTGGCCATCGCCATCGGCACCAGCCACGGCGCCTACAAGTTCACCAAGCCGCCGACCGGCGATGTGCTCTCCATCGAGCGCATCAAGGAAATCCACAAGCGCATCCCCAACACCCACCTGGTGATGCACGGCTCCTCCTCGGTGCCGCAAGAGTGGCTGAAGGTGATCAACGAGTTCGGCGGCGACATCAAGGAAACCTACGGCGTGCCGGTCGAGGAAATCGTCGAAGGCATCAAGCACGGCGTGCGCAAGGTCAACATCGACACCGACCTGCGCCTGGCTTCCACCGGCGCCATCCGCCGCATGATGGCCGAGCAGCCGAGCGAGTTCGACCCGCGCAAGTTCTTCGCCAAGACCATCGTCGCCATGCGTGATATCTGCATCGCTCGCTACGAAGCCTTCGGCACCGCCGGCCATGCCTCGAAGATCAAGCCGATCTCCCTGGAAGGCATGTTCCAGCGTTACGCCAAGGGTGAGCTGGTGTCGAAGGTCAACTGATCCCGAGCCCTGCTTGTTCCTGAAGAGCCCCGCCCTGCGGGGCTCTTTCGTATCTGCCAGAAGGAAATCGCCGATGCTGCGTGCCTTGCTTTGTGTCCTGCTGCTGACGCTCGCCGGTTGCTCGCTGCGCCCGACCGCGCCTGTCGCGCCGCCTTCCAAGCCGCCGGTGGACCTGCCGGTGGACGCGCAGAACTGCCTGACTCACCAGGAATGCACGTTGAAGACCTCGCGCACCCTGCTGTTCGTCTTCGACTATGCCGAGGCGGGCGCAGCCCTGGTGGAAAACGAGAACCGCGTGCTCAGTACGCCGGAGAAGGCACCGAAGAAAGGCTGGCCGGCGATCCGCATCCAGTTGGCCGATCCGGATGGTGGGCGCTTCGAGTTCTCCAGCGAGTGCCGGCAGAAGCGCTGCCGTATCAAGGAATCGCGTCTGCTCAGCTGCTACCGTAGTTACCTTGATGGAAAGACCACTCTCGACGGCAAGGCCTGCCGGTTCCGCTGAGCGCTGGTGCTCGAGGCGGGCCGGACCGGCTCTGGAGGCACGATGACGGATGTACATGGCAGTGCGCAGGAAGGTTTCTCCCGCGAGGCGAAGGCCTACGCCCACGGGCGCCCGGACTATCCCGACGAGCTGCTGGGCTGGCTCGGCGAGGAGCTGGGCATAGGTGCCGACACGGAAGTGGTCGACCTCGGTGCCGGTACCGGGAAGTTCACTTCCCTGTTGCTGCGCACTGGTGCGCAGGTCACGGCCATCGAGCCGGTGGCGGCCATGCGGGAGCAGCTCGGTGCTTCCTTGCCCGCTGTGAAGGTGCTCAACGGCACGGCCCAGGCGATGCCGCTGGTGACGGAAAGCGTCGATGCGCTGACCTGTGCCCAGGCCTTCCACTGGTTCGCCGACGAGCGGGCGCTGGAGGAAATCCATCGTGTGCTGCGACCGGGCGGCCATCTCGGGCTGGTCTGGAATGTGCGCGACGAGCGTGTCGACTGGGTTGCCCAGGTTACGCGCATTCTCGAACGCTACGAAGGCAGCACGCCGCGCTTCCACACCGGGCAGTGGCGCCGCGCCTTTGCCGGGTCGCGCTTCGAAGACCTGCGCCTGCGCGAATTCAGCTACCAGCACATCGGCCCGCCGGAGCAGGTGATTGTCGCGCGTACCCTGTCGGTGAGCTTCATCGCGGCGTTGCCCGACGAGCAGAAGCAGCGGGTCGCCGAGCAACTTCACGAGCTGATCGCCACGCACCCAGCGCTGAAGGGGCGCAGCGAAGTCGCCTTCCCCTATCGCACCGAGGCCTACAGCACCCGCGCGCTGGCCTGACCGGGGAATGCGGTAGACTGGCGGACGTTTCCTCCGCCAGTCGTATCCCATGCAGCCGCTTCGCTATCTCCAGGCCTATCCGCCACAACTTCAGGATCAGGTGCGCCAGCTCATCGAGCAGGACCGCCTCGGCGAGTACCTGGAGCGCCGCTATCCGGGTCGTCATGACGTGCAGAGCGACAAGGCGCTGTACGGCTACGCCATGGACCTCAAGCAGCAGTACATGCGCACCGCGCCCGCGGTGGACAAGGTGCTCTACGACAACAAGCTGGACGTGGTGCAGCGCGCGCTGGGCCTGAACACGGCGATCTCCCGCGTGCAGGGCGGCAAGCTCAAGGCGAAGAAGGAAATCCGCGTCGCCTCGCTGTTCAAGGACGCGGCCCCCGAATTCCTGCAGATGATCGTCGTCCACGAACTGGCGCATCTGAAGGAGCGCGATCACAGCAAGGCCTTCTACCAGCTCTGCGAGCACATGCTGCCCGGCTATCACCAGCTGGAGTTCGACCTGCGTGTCTACCTGACCTGGCGCGACCTGCCTCAGTAGTACAGCCGCCCCAGGTAGAGCAGCCCCAGGCACCACGGCAGCAGCAGGGCGAAGCCCAGGTAGCGCAGCGCCGTCCGCGGGCCGCTCTCGCCCCGGTTCAGCCAATTGACGCCCGCCAGCACCAGCGCATAGGTCGCCAGGCCTGCCAGCAGCCATTCGTACTGCTCCGTCGTGGGCGAAACCGGCCCGAGGTGGGTATGGGTGAGATGCCATGCGCAAAGAGCGATTGCCGGCACCAGCAGGGCCGATGCCACCAGGATTCTCCCGGCGACTTGCAGCAGGAAGGCGATCAGCAGCCCCGCCAGGCCTGCGCTGGCAATCAACAGAGCAAACAACTGGTCGAGATAGACGAGATCGGGCGAGGGTTCGAGCGAGCGGGGTTGTGCGAGCAGGCGCAGCAAGGGCGCACCGAGCAGAAGGGCGATCAGGCAGAACAGCCAGCCTGGCAGGGCACGTGGCATCCGAAACTCCTGATGAAGTTGCTGCGGGAAGCCCCTGACGCGCCGGATGGGGTCGGTCGCCTGGGGTTGTTCGCCGCCGCAAAGCCCAGATTAATCAATGATTTGGCGAAATGCCATAATTTTGTCGGGAATGATTCCCGAAAATGAGAAGGCCCCTCCGGGGAGGGGCCTTTCTGTCAGAAGAGGTCGATTGGCGCTTCTTCATCCGCCGGCATGCCGCTGCCGGGAGCGCTGCCGGGCGCCAGTTCGTTCATCGACGGCGGCGTATCCTCGTTCTTGAACAGTTCGAAGTACGCGCCCGGGGTGCCCGGAGGCGCAGCACGGCCGGTGACCGGGTCGATGCGCAGGCTGACCAGGCCGGGCGGCTCGGGCAGCAGGTGCGACGGCTTGTCTTTCAGCGCCGCGCCCATGTAGCGCATCCAGATCGGCAGGGCGACGTTGCCGCCGTATTCGGCGCGGCCGAGGCTTTCCGGCTGGTCGAAGCCCACCCAGACGGTGGTCATGTAGTCGGCGTTGAAGCCGGAGAACCAGGCGTCCTTGGACTCGTTGGTGGTGCCGGTCTTGCCCGCCAGGTCATCGCGCTTGAGCGCCAGTGCGCGACGGCCTGTGCCGCGCTTGATCACGTCTTGCAGCATGCTGGTCATGATGTACGCGGTGCGCGCATCGATGACGCGTTCGGCGGCCGCTGGCTCGATGGTGGTCTTGGCCTGGCTCGGATCGTCGTTGCCGAAAGCGTCGGTGGCGGCCGGTTGTGGCTGCGCCTGCACCTGTTCTTCGTTCTGCGGAATGCTCGGCGGGTTGGCCTGGTACAGCACCTGCCCGTCGCGGCTTTCGATGCGTTGCACGATGTAGGGCGCGACCTTGAAGCCGCCGTTGGCGAAAACGGTCCAGGCGCTGGCGATCTCCATGGGTGTCAGGGTCGCGGTGCCCAGCGCCATGGACAGGTTCGGCGGCAGGTCGTCCTTGTTCAGGCCGAACTTGCTGATGCAGTTGCGTGCGCGGTCGACGCCCAGGGCTTGGAGGATGCGGATCGATACCATGTTGCGCGACTTGTAGAGCGCCTCGCGCATGGGGATCGGGCCGAGGAAGGTGTTGGTGTCGTTCTTCGGACGCCAGACCTTGTCCAGGTACTCGTCATAGAACACCACCGGGGCGTCATTGATCAGCGAGGCGGCGGTGAAGCCGTTGTCCAGCGCACAGCTGTAGATGAACGGCTTGAAGCTGGAGCCGGGCTGGCGACGGGCCTGGGTGGCGCGGTTGTAGTTGCTCTGCTCGAAGGAGAAGCCGCCCACCAGCGCCATGATCGCGCCGTCCTGCGGGTTGAGCGAGACCAGGGCGCTCTGCGCGGCCGGCACCTGGGTCAGGCGCAGCGAACCGTCTTCCTTGCGCTGTACGCGGATCACGTCGCCGGCCTGCACCACGTCGCTGGGCTGGCTGGGCATGCGGCCCATGCTGTTGTTGCTCAGGTAGGGGCGGGCCCACTTCATGCCGTCCCAGCTCAGGGCTTCTTCCTTGCCGTCGCGGGTCATGACCATGGCGCCGCTCTTCTCGACCTGGGTGACGATGGCTGGTTCCAGGCCGCCCAGCGGGCGCTGCTGCGCGATGGCCTGGCGCCACGCGTCACGAGTCTTGCCCGGGAGGCGCGTCTCGGGGCCGCGGTAGCCGTGCCGCTGGTCGTAATCCTGAAGACCTTCGCGCAGGGCGGTGTTGGCGTCTTCCTGCAGGTCGCTGCGCACCGTGGTGTAGACGCGATAGCCCTCGGTGTAGGCATCGCCACCGAAGCGGCCAACCAGTTCGGCGCGGGCCATCTCGGCGATGTACGGGGCCGCCAGCTCCGGAGTCTGGACGTGGTAGGACGCACCGACGGGTTCCTGGATGGCGGCCTGATAACGCGGCTGGTCGATGAAGCCGAGCTTGAGCATGCGCTCGAGAATCCAGTTGCGTCGTTCCAGGCTGCGCGCGGCATTGGCCAGCGGGTTGTAGCGCGACGGTGCCTTGGGCAGGCCGGCGATCATCGCCATCTGCGCCAGGCTCAGGTCCTTGATGGACTTGCCGTAATAGACCTGGGCGGCGGCTTCGACGCCGTAGGCGCGGTTGCCCAGGTAGATCTTGTTGACGTAGAGCTCGAGGATCTCGTCCTTGGTGAGCGAGCGCTCGATCTGCAGGGCGAGCAGGATCTCGTTGATCTTGCGGGAGAAGCTTCTCTCATTGGTGAGGAAGTAGTTCTTCGCCACCTGCATGGTGATGGTGCTGCCGCCGGTCTGGATGTGCCCCGTCTTCAATAATTGCGCGGCAGCACGCATCAGGCTTTTGACGTCCACGCCATAATGGTTGGCGAAATTGTCATCTTCAGCCGATAACAGTGCGTGGGTGAAATCCGGGGGGATTTCAGCAAATCGAATCGGCGTTCGGCGCATCTCGCCAAACTCTGCTATCAATTTGTTATCAGCACTGTACACGCGCAGCGGCATCTGCAGCCGCACGTTGCGCAAGGCCTCCACGGACGGGAGGTTCGGGCTGAGGTACAGATAGGCGCCGCTGAAACTGAGCAGCACTCCACAAATAATGGTGACGCAGGTCCACCACAGAAACTTCAGCAGGCGCATCGGGAAGGTCTTGGATTTCCAGGGAAAAGAAAGAGTTAAGCGGATGGCGCGGTAAAAAGGGAAAAGCTGATCACATTATAAGCAGTTTTTTTGCTGGCGAGCCATTTGCGAAGCTGTCAAGTCTGGTATCTAATGTGGAAAAACATAAATCGTCCGTAAGTCTCGGATGCTGATAGGAAATCAGTCGTGCTAGGGCTCTTCAATAAGAAAGCGAACACGCTGCTGGGGATAGACATCAGTTCGACTTCGGTCAAACTTCTCGAATTGAGCCGCTCTGGAGGCCGCTACAAGGTAGAGGCCTACGCTGTCGAGCCGCTCCCGCCCAATGCAGTGGTAGAAAAGAACATCGCTGAGCTGGAGGGTGTCGGCCAGGCGCTGTCACGTGTGGTCGCCAAGGCGCGGACCGCAGTGAAAACGTCTGCGGTCGCGGTTGCCGGCTCGGCGGTCATCACTAAAACCATCGAGATGGACGGCGGACTCTCGGACGACGAGCTGGAGAATCAGCTCAAGATCGAGGCCGACCAGTACATCCCCTATCCCCTCGAAGAGGTCGCGATCGACTTCGAGGTGCAGGGCACGTCCGCACGCAACGCGGATCGCGTCGATGTTCTTCTCGCCGCATGCCGGAAGGAGAACGTCGAGGTGCGCGAAGCTGCGCTGGCGCTCGCGGGCCTGACGGCCAAGGTCGTCGACGTCGAAGCCTACGCGCTGGAGCGAGCGTTCAGTCTGCTGGGAGACCAGTTGGGCGGCAATGCCGACGAGCTCACAGTTGCGGTGGTCGATATCGGCGCCACCATGACCACGCTGAGCGTCCTGCACCATGGCCGCACCATCTATACGCGTGAGCAGCTTTTCGGCGGGCGTCAGCTCACCGAGGAGATCCAGCGCCGCTATGGACTGTCGGTCGAGGAAGCGGGTCTCGCCAAGAAGCAGGGCGGTCTTCCGGATGACTACGACAGCGAAGTGTTGCAGCCGTTCAAGGACGCCGTGGTTCAGCAGGTGTCGCGTTCGCTGCAGTTCTTCTTCGCGGCCGGCCAGTTCAACGATGTGGACTACATCCTGCTGGCGGGAGGCACTGCGTCCATCCCTGACCTGGATCGCCTGATCCAGCAGAAGATCGGCACTCCGACCCTGGTGGCCAACCCCTTCGCCGACATGGTGCTCAGTGGCAAGGTCAACGCCGGAGCGCTGGCCAGTGATGCGCCCGCGCTGATGATTGCCTGCGGTCTGGCGATGAGGAGTTTCGACTGATGGCACGCATCAACCTATTGCCGTGGCGGGAGCAGCTGCGCGAGGAGCGCAAGCAGCGCTTCCTGGTGATCCTGGGTGCCGTTCTGCTGGCTTCCGGGGCGATCGTTTTCCTCGGGGATCAGTACTTCAACTCGGCCATCGAGAACCAGACAGCGCGCAACGACTTCCTGCGCAAGGAAATCGCCGTGCTGGATGCGCGTATCAAGGAGATCAGTGAGCTGAAGACCCGTCGCCAGCAATTGCTGGAGCGGATGAAGATCATTCAGGACCTGCAGGGCAACCGCCCGATCATCGGCCGGGTGTTCGACCAACTGGTCCGCACCCTGCCTGATGGCGTGTTCTTCACTGAGCTGAAGATGTCCGGGAAGTCCATTGCCATTGCCGGTGCGGCAGAGTCCAACAACCGCGTCTCCAATCTCATGCGCAACCTCGATTCGTCCGAGTGGCTGACTTCGCCGAACCTGACCGAAGTGAAGGCTGTTACCCAGGGCGCCCTGGATCAGGCGAATGTCTTCCAGTTGACGGTGCAGCAGACCCAGCCCGGCAGTGAGGAACAGGACAAGCAGAGCACCCCGCAAGGAGCCAAGAAATGAGTCTGGCCAGTTCTCTGGAGAGCTTGCGCAAGGTCGATATCAACGATCTTGACCTGAACAACCTTGGTTCCTGGCCGGCAGCAGTCAAGGTCATCGCCTGTATCCTGCTGATGGCCGTGGTTCTGGCGCTTGGCTACAACTTCCATCTGAAGGAACTGCAGGATCAGCTCGACCGCAATCGCGAGGAAGAGCAGACCCTCAAGCAGCAGTTCTCGACCAAGGCCTTCCAGGCGGCAAACCTGGAAGCCTACAAAGGGCAGATGAAGGAGATGGAAGAGTCCTTCGGCGCCCTTCTGCGTCAGCTGCCGAGTGATACCGAGGTCCCTGGCCTGCTGGAAGACATCACCCGCACTGGCCTGGGTAGTGGCCTGGAGTTCGAAGAGATCAAGCTGCTGCCGGAAGTGACCCAGCAGTTCTATATCGAGCTGCCGATCCAGATCAGCGTCGTAGGCGGATACCACGATCTGGCGACCTTCGTCAGCGGTGTGTCCAGCCTGCCGCGAATCGTCACGCTGCATGACTTCGACATCAAGCCGGCGAGCTCGGACAGCACCTCCAAGCTGCGCATGAGCATCCTGGCGAAAACCTATCGCTACAACGACAAGGGCGTGAAGGTTACTGCCCCGGCGGCTGGAGCGAAGACAGGAGCGAAGAAATGAGGGGGCGCCTGATCATTTGCAGTTTCCTGCTCCTGACCTTGAACGGTTGTGGCTCGGGTAGTGATTTTGCCGACCTGCAGAGCTACATGGACGAAGTGCGCGCTCGCCCGAAGGGGACGATCGAGCCGATGCCCAAGTTCCAGGCCTATGAAGCCTTTACCTATAGCGCCTCGTCCCTGCGCAGCCCCTTCCAGCCGCCGGTGAAGATCGACCTGGCGATCAAGCAGAAGGGCAACAGAGTCATCAAGCCCGATGAAACACGGGTCAAGCAGTTCCTCGAGGGCTTCAACATCGAAACCTTCGAAATGGTCGGCACCCTGGCCAAGGACAGTCAGGTATTTGCTCTCGTGAAAGGTGCAGGAGGGGTGCATCGGGTACGAGTGGGTGACTACCTTGGGCGCAACGACGGCAAGATCGTTGCGATCAACGAAGCCAAGATCGACGTGATTGAAATCGTTCCTGATGGTGAGGGTGGCTGGCTGGAGCGTCCGCGCAGCCTGACTCTCAAGGAACGCTCCTAAGGGCGGGGATGAACATGGATAACAAACAGCAGTCTGCACGACGGATTCAGACGATGAATAGAAAGCTTTCCCGCCTCGGCATTTCCGTGCTCGCGGCCGTATTCGCGCCGGCTCTGCTGGCCGCGAACCTGCAGAGTGTCGACGTGGCGGCGCTGCCGGGCGATCGCGTGGAGCTGAAGCTGGGCTTCGACGAGCCGGTTGCCGCGCCGCGTGGCTACACCATTGAGCAGCCGGCGCGAATCGCGCTGGACCTGCCGGGTGTGCAGAACAAGCTGGGCAGCAAGAACCGCGAGCTGGGCGTGGGCAATGCCCGCAGCCTGACCGTGGTCGAGGCGAAGGACCGTACTCGCCTGATCGTCAATCTGGCGACCCTCGTGCCCTACAGCACCCGTGCGGAAGGTTCGAACCTGTACGTCGTGGTCGGTGCGGGCGCAGCGACTTCCAGCTCCTACGCCTCCGCGGCGCCGGCAGCGGCTCCAGCGGCCAGGCCCGCTCAGCCCAAGCCCTACGTCCCGGCTGGCAAGGCGATTCGTAATATCGACTTCCAGCGTGGCGAGCAAGGCGAAGGCAATGTCGTGATCGATCTGTCCGATCCGACTGTCAGCCCGGACATTCAGGAGCAGGGCGGCAAGATCCGCCTGGACTTCCCGCGTACCCAGCTGCCGGACAATCTGCGCGTCCGCCTGGACGTGAAGGACTTCGCGACCCCGGTACAGCTGGTCAACGCTTCCGCAGTCGGCGACAAGGCCAGCATCACCATCGAGCCGACCGGTCTGTACGACTACCTCGTCTACCAGACCGACAATCGCATGACCGTCAGCATCAAACCGCTGACCCAGGACGATGCCGAGAAGCGCAAGAAGGACACCTTCGCCTACACCGGTGAAAAGCTGTCGCTGAACTTCCAGGATATCGATGTGCGCTCGGTGCTGCAGCTGATCGCCGACTTCACCGACCTGAACCTGGTGGCTTCGGACACCGTACAGGGCAACATCACCCTTCGTCTGCAGAACGTGCCGTGGGATCAGGCGCTGGATCTGGTGCTCAAGACCAAGGGCCTGGACAAGCGCAAGGTCGGCAACGTATTGCTGGTCGCACCGGCTGACGAGATCGCGGCTCGCGAGCGCCAGGAGCTGGAAGCGCAGAAGCAGATCTCCGAACTGGCTCCGCTGCGTCGCGAGCTGATTCAGGTGAACTACGCCAAGGCGGCGGACATTGCCAAGCTGTTCAGCTCCGTCACTGGCAGCGGTGCCAGCGCTCCGGGTGTTGCAGCGGCTGCACAGGGCGACAACCGCGGTTCGATCACCGTGGATGATCGCACCAACAGCATCATTGCCTACCAGACCCAGGATCGCCTGGACGAGCTGCGCCGCATCGTGGCCCAGCTGGACATCCCGGTTCGTCAGGTGATGATCGAGGCGCGCATCGTCGAAGCCAACGTCGACTACACCAAGGAACTGGGCGTGAACTGGAGCGGCTCGCTCTCCGGCCACGGCAACTTCGATGTCTCCGGCGGCACCAACAGCACTGGCAACACCTTCGTTGACCTGGGCACGTCGAACGCCACCCCGACTTCGGGCATCAGCATCGGCTTCACCACCAACAACACCATCCTGGATCTCCAGCTCAACGCCATGGAGAAGACCGGTAACGGTGAAGTGGTGTCCCAGCCGAAGGTCGTCACCTCGGACAAGGAAACCGCGAAGATCCTGAAAGGCTCGGAGATTCCCTACCAGGAAGCCAGCTCCAGCGGCGCAACCTCGGTGTCCTTCAAGGAAGCGGCACTGTCCCTGGAAGTGACCCCGCAGATCACTCCGGACAACCGCATCATCATGGAAGTGAAGGTCAACAAGGACGAGCCGGACTACGCCAACGCCCTGAACGGCGTACCGCCAATCAAGAAGAACGAGGTGAACGCGAAAGTGCTGGTCAACGATGGCGAAACCATCGTGATTGGTGGCGTGTTCTCCAACACCCAGACCAAGTCCACGGCCAAGGTGCCGTTCCTGGGCGACGTGCCGATGATCGGCCGCCTGTTCAAGAACGACTATGTGACCGACAGCAAGAACGAGCTGCTGGTTTTCCTTACCCCGCGGATCATGAATAATCAGGCCATTGCAATCGGCCGTTGATCAATGTCGTGTCCAATTTGATTCTGGTAGGCCCGATGGGAGCTGGTAAAAGCACCATCGGGCGTCTTCTCGCCAAAGAGCTTCACCTCGTCTTCAAAGATTCGGATAAAGAGATCGAGCAGCGCTGCGGAGCCAACATCCCCTGGATATTCGATGTCGAGGGCGAGGCGGGCTTCCGTGAGCGTGAGCAGGCGATGCTGGCCGAGCTATGCGATGAAGGGGGCATGGTCATCGCCACCGGCGGTGGCGCCGTCATGCGTGACGCCAACCGGCTCATCCTCAAGGGTGGCGGCAAGGTGATCTACCTGCACGCCTCGGTCGAGCAGCAGATTTCCCGCACGGCGCGCGACAAGAACCGCCCGTTGCTGCAGAAGCCCAATCCGGAGCAGATCCTTCGTGATCTCATGCAGATGCGCGATCCGCTTTATCGCGAAATAGCCGACGTGATCATCGAAACCGACGAGCGGCCTCCGCGTCTTGTCGTGCTGGAGATCATCGAGCGCCTGCGTGAGCTGGAGCGCCATTAACGGCGCTGCAATCTGCGGTATCCTAGTCCCCTTTCTTGCCTGGGGGTTTCATGCGCACACTCAACGTCGATCTGGCCGATCGCAGCTACCCGATCTACATCGGCGAGGGGCTGCTGGATGATCTGCGCTACTTCGAGCCGCACATCCGTGGCCGTCAGGTAGCCATCGTCACCAATGAAACCATCGCGCCGCTGTACCTGGATCGACTGCAGAAGACCCTGGCCGGCTACAAGGTCACCACGGTCGTGCTCCCCGATGGCGAGGCCTACAAGCAGTGGGAAACCCTGCAACTGATCTTCGATGGCCTGCTGACCGCGCGCCATGACCGCAAGACCACGCTGATCGCCTTGGGCGGCGGCGTCATCGGCGACATGACCGGTTTCGCTGCGGCTTGCTACCAGCGCGGTGTCGACTTCATCCAGGTGCCTACCACCCTGCTGTCCCAGGTGGATTCCTCCGTGGGCGGCAAGACCGGCATCAACCACCCGCTGGGCAAGAACATGGTCGGGGCCTTCTGCCAGCCCCAGGCGGTGGTCATCGATACCGCGACCCTGAAGACCCTGCCGCCCCGCGAGCTCTCCGCCGGCCTGGCTGAGGTGATCAAGTACGGCTTCATCTGCGACGAGCCCTTCCTCACCTGGCTGGAAGCGCACATGGATGACCTGCTGGCGCTGGATACCATCGCGCTGACCGAAGCCATCGAGCGCTCCTGCGCGGCCAAGGCCCGCGTGGTCGGTGCCGACGAGAAGGAAACCGGCGTCCGCGCCACCCTCAACCTGGGCCATACCTTCGGCCACGCCATCGAGACTCACATGGGTTATGGCGTCTGGCTGCACGGCGAAGCCGTGGGGGCGGGAACCGTGATGGCACTTGAGATGTCGCATCGGCTGGGATGGCTGACAAAGGCCGAGCTCGATCGCGGCATCCGCCTGCTCGCCGCGGCGAAGCTGCCGGTGGTCCCGCCGCAGGAAATGAACGCCGAGCATTTTCTCGAGCACATGGCCGTCGACAAGAAAGTGCTCGATGGCCGTCTGCGTCTGGTATTGCTCCAAGGGCTGGGGGGCGCGGTCGTGACCGCCGAATTCCCCCGTGAGATTCTGGAAGAAACACTGCGCGCTGACTACCAGGCACTGGTCGGTCAGGCAGGAGAACACTGAGGTCCCATGTCCAGCTTGCATGCCGATGAGGCCTTCCTGGCCCACTACCAGTTCAGTCACGACCCGTTCGCACCGCGGGTTCCGGGCTTCAAGTTCTTCCCCGCGCAGCGCAAGCCCGTGCTGGGACAGTTGCACCACCTGGCGCGCTACAGCCAGTTGCTGCTGGCCGTCACCGGCCCGCTGGGCAGTGGCAAGACCCTGCTGCGCCAGGCCCTGGTGGCCAGCACCAACAAGGACGCCGTCTCCAGCGTGGTGATTTCCGGTCGCTCGGTGACCGACGAAGCCACCCTGCTGCGCCAGCTCGCGCAAGGCCTGGGCATCACCCAGACCAGCATCGAGGCGATCCTTGCCAAGGTCGCTCAATTGGCGATCACCGGCCAGGACGTCTACCTGCTGGTGGATGATGCCGAGCAACTGCGCGATGACGCTCTGGAAGTCCTCCTGCTCTTGGCTGCCGGTAATTCCGAGGCGCGCCTGCATGTCTTCCTGTTCGGCGAGCCCGAGTTGCTGTCGCGCCTCGAAGTGCTGTCCGAGGGTGAGGAGCGCTTCCACGCCATTGAGCTGCAGCCGTACAGCGAGGAAGAGACCCGCGAGTACCTGGCGCAGCGCCTCGAGGGTGCGGGGCAGGGCATCGAGCTGATCTCGGCCGACCTGCTGGCCGACATCCACGAGCAATCCGGCGGCTGGCCCGGCACCATCAACCAGACTGCCCGCGACGCCATGATCGAGGCGATGCTGGCTGACCGCAGTGGCGAGCGCAAAGCTTCCGGCGCCGGCTTCAAGCTGCCGAAGAAGCACCTTGCGATCCTCGGCGTGGTCGCCATCGGCGTCATCGCTGCCTGGTTCATGCAGGGCAAGACCACCAAGCCGGAGACCGCGAACAACACCGCTGCGCAGACTTCGTCGCAACTGCCGCTGGGTGGCGCTGCTGCTCCGCAGCCGAGCGCGCAGCCGCAGCCGGATGCCCAGGGTAATGGTCCTTCGGTGGAGTTCGCCGGTTCCAACCAGCCGCTGCCGCTGCCACTGGTAGGCGAGAGCCAGCCGGTGATTCGTGAGCCCATGGCCCAGGCTGGTGGCCAGGAAGATGCCGACGAAGGCGGCATGCCTTCGGCAGCCATCCCGCCGACCGTGACCACCTCCGCGCCGCCGGTGACCCCGCTGGCGAACAATGGCCCGAAACCGCTGAACCCGGTGCCGGCGGCTCCCGTCCAGCAGCAGGCTGCGATCCAGCCGGCCCCGACTCCTGCGCCCGCTCCGCGTCCGGAACCGGTCAAGCCTGCCGCTACTGCGCCGGCCAAGCCTGTCCAGGCTGCCAAGCCGGCTGCGACCAAACCTGCCACCACCGTTGCCAGCGCCAAGCCAGCGACCGCCGCCAGCAAGCCCGCCGCCGCAACCGGTAGCGCCGGTGGCAGCAGCTGGTACCAGTCCCAGGCCGGTTCGCGCTACTCCGTGCAGGTGCTGGGCACCGGCTCTGAAGCCAGTGCCAAGGCCTTTATCAGCCAGCAGGGCGGCGGCGACTACCGCTATTTCCGCAAGAACCTGCAGGGCAAGCCGTTCTACGTCGTGACCTACGGCAGCTTCGCCGACCGCGCCTCCGCGCAGGCGGCGATCAAGAAGCTGCCGGCGAAGATCCAGGCCTCCAAGCCCTGGGCTCGTCCTTTCTCCAGCATCCAGCAGGACATCGCCGGGGCGCGCTGAAAGGTCGCAGTGTCGCAATACTGAAAAAGCCGAGCCCCATCCCCTGGGGCTCGGCTTTTTTATTGGCTTGTGTCTTTTGCTGCATTCTTATAAAAATGCGACATCGGGTGTCAGCAGTGCGTCAAAAAAAACAGTGACGTCGCTTTCCCCATGTGTACAATGACCTCCCTTTGCCTATCGGAAACTTGCCGCTTGAGCGAGTAGACAGGCGAAGTGCTTGAAGAGGGTCTGCTGACGTTTCGTCATGGCCAGGGCCGGAACCGCCGCCACGTTGGGTAAGACGTGGCACCTCGCGCGGAACGGTCATTCCAGGTGAACCAGGGGCTACAACGGCGCTGCACGATAGATGCGGCCCGAGCCTTTGGGGTGCGCGGGAAACGAGCCTGCACGGCGAAACAGGGCGATGGCGAAACGTCAGCAGACCCTGGAATTTATAAAAGTTTTGCCGGTGAGAGTTCCCTATGAAAGCAGGTCTGTACCATCCTGAGACGTTCAAGGATAACTGCGGATTCGGTCTGATCGCCCATATGACGGGCGAGGCAAGCCACGAACTTCTGCAAACCGCCATCGAAGCACTGACCTGCATGACCCACCGAGGTGGGATCAACGCGGACGGGAAAACCGGGGACGGCTGTGGGCTGCTGATCCAGAAGCCCGACCAGTTCCTGCGCGCCGTGGCCCAAGAGTCCTTCAGCGCCGAGCTGCCCGCCCAGTACGCCGTGGGCATGGTCTTCTTCAACCAGGATCCGGTGAAAGCCGAAGCCGCCCGCGCGAATATGAATCGCGAGATCGAGCGCGCCGGCCTGAAGCTGGTCGGTTGGCGCAAGGTGCCGATCGACACCAGCGTCCTGGGTCGCCTCGCGCTGGAGCGCCTGCCGCAGATCGAGCAGGTGTTCATCGGCGGTGAAGGCCTGTCCGACCAGGAATTCGCGGTCAAGCTGTTCAGCTCCCGTCGCCGCTCCTCCGTGGCCAACGCCGAGGACGCCGACCACTACATCTGCAGCTTCTCGCACAAGACCATCATCTATAAGGGCCTGATGATGCCGGCGGACCTCGCCGCCTTCTATCCGGACCTCTCCGACGAGCGCCTGAAGACCGCCATCTGCGTCTTCCACCAGCGCTTCTCGACCAACACCCTGCCGAAGTGGCCGCTGGCCCAGCCGTTCCGCCTGCTGGCGCACAACGGCGAGATCAACACCATCACCGGCAACCGCAACTGGGCCCAGGCCCGTCGCGCCAAGTTCGCCAACGAGTGGATGCCCGATCTCGACGAGCTCGGCCCGCTGGTCAACCGCGTGGGCTCCGACTCCTCCAGCATGGACAACATGCTCGAGCTGATGGTCACCGGCGGCATGGACATGTTCCGTGGCCTGCGCATGATCATTCCGCCGGCCTGGCAGAACGTCGAGACCATGGACGCCGACCTGCGCGCGTTCTACGAATTCAACTCGCTGCACATGGAGCCGTGGGACGGCCCCGCCGGCGTCGTGCTGACCGACGGCCGCTACGCCGTCTGCCTGCTCGACCGCAACGGCCTGCGTCCCTCGCGCTGGGTCACCACCAAGAACGGCTACATCACCCTCGCCTCGGAAATCGGCGTATGGGACTACAAGCCCGAGGACGTCATCGCCAAGGGCCGTGTCGGTCCGGGCCAGATCCTTGCGGTGGACACCGAGACCGGCCAGCTGCTGCAGACCGAGGACATCGACAACCGCCTGAAGTCGCGCCACCCATACAAGCAGTGGCTGCGCCAGAGCGCGCTGCGCATCCAGGCCACCCTGGACGATGACCAGGGCGTTGCCAGCTACGACGGCGACCAGCTCAAGCAATACATGAAGATGTTCCAGGTCACCTTCGAGGAGCGTGACCAGGTGCTGCGCCCGCTCGCCGAGCAGGGCCAGGAAGCGGTCGGCTCCATGGGCGACGACACCCCGATGGCGGTGCTGTCCAAACGCATCCGCTCGCCCTACGACTACTTCCGCCAGGTCTTCGCGCAGGTCACCAACCCGCCGATCGACCCGCTGCGCGAAGCGATCGTGATGTCCCTGGAAACCTGTCTGGGCATCGAGCAGAACATCTTCGAAGAGTCTCCGCACCACGCCAACCAGGCGATCCTGACTACACCGGTGATCTCCCCGGCGAAGTGGCGGACCCTGATGAACCTGGAGCGTCCGGGCTTCGACCTGCACCATATCGACCTGAACTACGACGAGTCCGTCGGCCTCGAAACGGCCGTGCGCAACATTGCCGACCAGGCCGAGGAGGCCGTGCGCGCCGGCAAGGTGTTGCTGGTGCTGTCCGACCGTCACATCGCTCCCGGCAAGCTGCCGGTGCATGCGGCCCTGGCCGTCGGCGCCGTGCACCACCGCCTGGTGCAGACCGGCCTGCGTTGCGACTCCAACATCCTGGTGGAAACCGCCACTGCCCGTGACCCGCACCACTTCGCGGTTCTCGTGGGCTTTGGCGCGTCCGCGGTCTATCCGTACCTTGCCTATGAAGTGCTGGCCGACCTGATCCGTACCGGCGAAGTGCTGGGCGACCTCTACGAGGTCTTCAAGTACTACCGCAAGGGCATCTCCAAGGGGATGCTGAAGATCCTCTCGAAGATGGGCATCTCCACCATCGCCTCCTACCGTGGCGCCCAGCTGTTCGAAGCCATCGGCCTGGCCGACGAAGTCACCGGCCTGTGCTTCCCGGGTACCCCGAGCCGCATCCAGGGTGCGCGCTTCCTCGACATCGAGAACGAGCAGAAGCTGCTGGCGTTCGAGGCCTGGAACAACCGCAAGCCGATCCAGCAGGGTGGTCTGCTGAAGTTCGTCTACGGTGGCGAGTACCACGCCTACAACCCGGACGTGGTGAACACCCTGCAGGCCGCCGTGCAGCAGGGCGACTACGCCAAATTCAAGGAATACACCGCGCTGGTCGACCAGCGCCCGGTCTCCATGCTGCGCGACCTGCTCAAGGTGAAGACCAGCGAGCAGCCGCTGAGCCTGGACGAGATCGAGCCGCTGGAGTCCATCTTCAAGCGCTTCGACGCTGCCGGCATCTCCCTCGGCGCGTTGTCGCCGGAGGCCCACGAGGCCCTGGCCGAAGCGATGAACCGCCTGGGCGGCCGCTCCAACTCCGGTGAGGGTGGCGAAGACCCGGCGCGCTACGGCACGCTGAAGAGCTCGAAGATCAAGCAGGTGGCCACCGGCCGCTTCGGTGTGACCCCGGAATATCTGGTCAACGCCGAAGTCCTGCAGATCAAGGTGGCCCAGGGCGCCAAGCCTGGCGAAGGTGGCCAGCTGCCCGGTGGGAAGGTCAACGGCCTGATCGCCCGCCTGCGCTATGCAGTGCCCGGCGTGACCCTGATCTCGCCGCCGCCGCACCACGACATCTACTCCATCGAAGACCTCGCCCAGCTGATCTTCGACCTCAAGCAGGTCAACCCGCAGGCGCTGGTATCGGTGAAGCTGGTATCCGAGCCGGGCGTTGGCACCATCGCCGCCGGCGTGGCCAAGGCCTATGCGGACCTGATCACCATCTCCGGCTATGACGGCGGCACCGGCGCATCGCCGATCACCTCCATCAAGTACGCGGGTTCCCCGTGGGAGCTGGGCCTCGCCGAGGCGCACCAGACCCTGCGCGGCAACGACCTGCGCGGCAAGGTCCGGGTGCAGACCGACGGCGGCCTGAAGACCGGCCTGGACGTCATCAAGGCGGCCATCCTCGGTGCCGAGAGCTTCGGCTTCGGCACCGCGCCGATGATCGCCCTGGGCTGCAAATACCTGCGTATCTGCCACCTGAACAACTGCGCTACCGGCGTCGCCACCCAGAACGACAAGCTGCGCAAGGACCACTTCATCGGCACCGTGGACATGGTGGTGAACTTCTTCACCTTCATTGCCAGCGAAACCCGTGAGTGGCTGGCCAAGCTCGGCGTGCGCAGCCTGGAAGAACTGATCGGCCGCACCGACCTGCTGGAAATCCTGCCGGGCGAGACGCCCAAGCAGGGCAACCTCGACCTCACGCCGCTGCTGGGCAGCGACCTGATCCCGGCCGAGAAGCCGCAGTTCTGCGAAGTCGAGAAGAATCCGCCGTTCGACCAGGGCCTGCTGGCCGAGAAGATGGTCGAGCTGTCGCGCTCCGCCATCGAAGGCGCCAAGGGCGGCGAGTACGAACTGGACATCTGCAACTGCGACCGTTCCATCGGTGCGCGGATTTCCGGTGAGATCGCCAAGGTCCACGGCAATCAGGGCATGGCCAAGTCGCCGATCACCTTCCGCTTCAAGGGCACTGCGGGGCAGAGCTTCGGCGTGTGGAACGCCGGCGGCCTGCACCTGTACCTGGAAGGCGACGCCAACGACTACGTCGGCAAGGGCATGACCGGCGGCAAGCTGGTCGTCACTCCGCCCAAGGGCAGCCCGTTCAAGTCGCAGGAATCGGCCATCGTCGGCAACACCTGCCTGTACGGCGCCACCGGCGGCAAGCTGTTCGCCGCCGGCACCGCGGGCGAGCGTTTCGGCGTGCGCAACTCCGGCGCCCATGCCGTGGTTGAAGGTACCGGTGACCACTGCTGCGAATACATGACCGGCGGTTTCATCTGCGTACTGGGCAAGACCGGCTACAACTTCGGCTCCGGCATGACCGGTGGCTTCGCTTATGTCCTCGACATGGACAACACCTTCGTCGACCGCGTGAACCATGAGCTGGTGGAAATCCAGCGCATCAGCGGCGAGGCGATGGAGGCCCAGCGCAACCATCTGCGCAAGGTGCTGGTCGAGTACGTGGCGGAAACGGCGAGCGAGTGGGGCGCACATCTGCTGGAGAACCTCGACGACTACCTGCGTCGGTTCTGGCTGGTGAAACCGAAGGCCGCAAGCCTCGGTTCCCTGCTGACCAGCACTCGTGCCAACCCGCAATAAGCGCCTGAAGTTTGATGAGGTCTGAAAATGTCTGAACGTCTTAACAATGACTTCCAGTTCATCGAAGTCGGGCGCAAGGATCCGAAGAAGAAGCTTCTTCGCCAGCGCAAGCGCGAGTTCGTGGAAATCTACGACCTGTTCAAGCCGCAGCAGGCGGCTGACCAGGCCCACCGTTGCCTGGGCTGCGGCAACCCGTACTGCGAGTGGAAGTGCCCGGTCCACAACTTCATCCCCAACTGGTTGAAGCTGGTCTCCGAAGGCAACATCCTCGCCGCCGCCGAACTGTCCCACCAGACCAACACCCTGCCGGAAGTCTGCGGCCGGGTGTGCCCGCAGGACCGCCTGTGCGAAGGCGCCTGCACCCTGAACGACGGCTTCGGCGCGGTCACCATCGGCTCGGTGGAGAAGTACATCACCGACACCGCCTTCGCCATGGGCTGGCGCCCGGACATGTCCAAGGTCAAGCCCACCGGCAAGCGCGTCGCGGTGATCGGCGCGGGCCCGGCGGGCCTGGGCTGCGCCGACGTGCTGGTGCGCAATGGCGTGGCCCCGGTGGTGTTCGACAAGAACCCGGAAATCGGCGGCCTGCTGACCTTCGGCATCCCCGAGTTCAAGCTGGAGAAGCAGGTGCTCTCGCGCCGTCGCGAAGTCTTCACCGGCATGGGCATCGAGTTCCGCCTGAACACCGAGATCGGCAAGGACGTGACCATGGAGCAACTGCTCGATGAGTACGATGCCGTGTTCATGGGCATGGGCACCTACACCTACATGAAAGGCGGCTTCCCCGGCGAGGACCTGCCCGGCGTGCATGACGCGCTGGACTTCCTGATCGCCAACGTGAACCGCAACCTGGGCTTCGAGAAGTCGCCGGAAGACTTCGTCGACATGAAGGGCAAGCGCGTCGTGGTACTGGGCGGTGGTGACACCGCGATGGACTGCAACCGCACCTCCATCCGCCAGGGCGCCAAGAGCGTGACCTGCGCCTACCGCCGTGACGAAGAGAACATGCCCGGCTCGCGCAAAGAGGTGAAGAACGCCAAGGAAGAGGGCGTGAAGTTCCTCTTCAACCGCCAGCCAATCGCCATCGTCGGCGAGGACAAGGTGGAGGGCGTGAAGGTGGTCGAGACCCGTCTCGGCGAGCCGGACGCCCGTGGCCGTCGCAGCCCCGAGCCGATCCCGGGTTCCGAGGAAATCATCCCGGCGGAAGCCGTGCTGATCGCCTTCGGTTTCCGCCCGAGCCCGGCGCCGTGGTTCGACCAGCACCAGGTGGAAATCGACAGCCAGGGCCGCGTCATCGCCCCGGCGGCCTCGCAGTTCAAGCACCAGACCAGCAACCCGAAGATCTTCGCCGGTGGCGACATGGTCCGCGGTTCCGACCTGGTGGTGACCGCGATCTTCGAAGGCCGCACCGCCGCCGAAGGCATCCTGGACTACCTGGGCGTCTGAGTGCGTTCCATGTAGGGCGAATAAGGCGGAACGCCTTATCCGCCGTGGCGGATAACGCCTTTGGCGTTATGCGCCCTACATTGATGACGCAGCGACAAACTGTCGCGATAGACAAAAGGCACGGCACCCGCCGTGCCTTTTCTTTTGGGCTTTGCGAAAATACCCGCACTTTTTTGCCGGATGCCGTTATGACTGCCTTGAAGAACGATCGCTTCCTCCGCGCCCTGCTCAAGCAGCCCGTCGATGTCACCCCTGTCTGGATGATGCGCCAGGCCGGCCGCTACCTGCCGGAGTACCGCGCCACCCGCGCCAAGGCCGGTGACTTCATGAGCCTGTGCATGAACCCGCAGATGGCCTGCGAAGTGACCCTGCAGCCGCTGGACCGCTACCCGCAGCTGGACGCGGCGATCCTCTTCTCCGACATCCTCACCATCCCCGACGCCATGGGCCAGGGCCTGTACTTCGAAACCGGCGAAGGCCCGCGTTTCAAGAAGGTCGTCAGCAACCTGGCCGACATCGAAGCCCTGCCGATCCCTGATCCGGAAAAGGACCTGGGCTACGTGATGGACGCCGTGCGTACCATCCGCCGCGAACTGAACGGCCGCGTGCCGCTGATCGGCTTCTCCGGCAGCCCCTGGACCCTGGCCACCTACATGGTTGAAGGTGGTTCCAGCCGTGACTTCCGCAAGACCAAGGCGATGCTCTACGAAAACCCGCAGGCCCTGCACGCGCTGCTGGACAAGCTGGCGCAGTCGGTCACCAGCTACCTGAATGGCCAGATTCTCGCGGGCGCACAGGCGGTGCAGATCTTCGATTCCTGGGGTGGTGCGCTGTCGGCAGCGGCGTACCAGGAATTCTCCCTGGCCTACATGCAGAAGATCGTCGACGGCCTGATCCGCGAACATGAAGGGCGCCGTGTGCCGGTGATCCTCTTCACCAAGGGTGGCGGCCTGTGGCTGGAGTCCATGGCCAATACCGGCGCCGAAGCGCTGGGCCTGGACTGGACCTGCGACATCGGCAGCGCCCGCGCCCGCGTCGGCGACAAGGTGGCCCTGCAGGGCAACATGGACCCGGCGGTGCTCTACGCCAAGCCGGAAGCCATCCGCGCTGAAGTGGCGCGTATCCTCGGTGCCTTCGGTAACGGCAATGGCCACGTGTTCAACCTTGGCCATGGTGTCACCCCGGAAGTCGATCCTGCCCATGCCGGCGCCTTCTTCGAGGCGGTGCACGAGCTGTCGGCGCAGTATCACTGAGCCTGATGCTTCACTGAAAGGCCCCGCAAATGCGGGGCTTTTTTGTGGCTCCCTGTAGGAGCGGGCCATGCCCGCGATCCGCCGGCAGGGCCGGCGCTTTCTTTTGCTCTGGTGTTGCAGGTTTGCTGCGTTGGCTTGGGTGTTTCTGCACCGCTTCAGCGAGTCCTCCTGAACGGGGCATTCGGCGTGTGCTGATGTTTCTCTGGAAGATCTTAAGAGCCGGAGCATTGGCTCTTCGTAGGAGCGAGGGGGACACCATCGTTATTGTTCGCGAACCGCAAGGCACGACGTTCCACGACGCAATGAAAAAAGCCCCGCTCTGCAGCGGGGCTTTTTCGTTCCCTCATGGAGCTTCAGGCCCCATCAGAGTGCATCACGCAGCGTCGCCCACCAGGCCGGCGGCGCGCTGGGACTTGCGGCGGTTGGACACCAGCAGGCCGGAGCAGACCACCACGACGGTCAGCAGGGTGGTGGCGACCACTTCCATGCGATGGTCCGGGCGGATCAGCATGATCACCAGGGCACCGACGATGAAGAGGATCACCGCCCAGGTCAGCCAGGGGAACAGCCACATCTTCAGCTTCAGCTGGTGGCCCTGGGCGAGCAGCTTCTTGCGCATGCGCAGCTGCGACATGGCGATCACCAGGTACACCAGCAGGGCGATGGCGCCGGAGCTGGCCAGCAGGAAGTTGAACACTTCGGCCGGGGCCAGGTAGTTGGCGAAGGTGCACAGGAAGGCCATGGCGGTGGACAGCAGCACGGCGTAGACCGGGGTGCGGCTGGCGCTGGTTACCTGGGCGATCTTCGGTGCGTCACCGCGCTTGCTCAGCGAGTACATCATGCGCGAAGCGGTGTAGAGCGCCGAGTTCAGGCAACTGGTGACCGAGACCAGCACGATGATGTCGACGATCAGCTTGGCGTAGGGGATGTGCAGGTGTTCCAGCACGGTCTGGTAGGAGCCCATGCTCACCAGGCGCGGGTCGTTCCACGGTACCAGGCAGACCACGATCAGGATCGACAGCAGGTAGAACAGCGCGATACGCCAGATCACCGAGTTGGTGGCGCGGGTGATCTGCTGCTCCGGGTCCTTGGACTCGGTGGCGGCGATGGTGACGATTTCCGAACCCATGAAGGAGAACATGGTGGTCAGCAGCGCGGCGAGCACGGCGCCCCAGCCCTTGGGCAGGAAGCCTTCGCTGGTCAGGTGGCCGATGCCGGAGACTTCGCTGTTGGGCGAGAAGCCGAAGATGGCCGCGCAGCCCAGCACCAGGAAGGCAATGATCGAGACGACCTTGATCAGCGCCAGCCAGAACTCGAACTCACCGTAGTTCTTCACGCTGAACAGGTTGGTCACGGTCAGCGCGGAGGTGATCAGGAAGGCCAGCACCCAGATCGGCGCGCCGGGGAACCAGGCGTGGATGATCGCGGCGGCGGCGTTGGCTTCCAGCGGGATCACCAGGACCCAGAACCACCAGTACAGCCAGCCGATGGTGAAACCGGCCCAGTGACCGATGGCGCGGTCGGCGTAGGTGGAGAAGGAGCCGCTGTCGGGCTGCGCGACGGCCATTTCGGCCAGCATGCGCATCACCAGGACCACCAGCAGGCCGGCGACCAGATAGGAGACCATGACGGCCGGGCCAGCTTCGGCGATGGCGTGGCCGGAGCCTACGAACAGGCCCGCGCCAATGGCACCGGCGATCGAAAGCATCGTGACGTGACGATTTTGCAGGCCCTGGGAGAGCCCGGAAGAGGGGGTGCTGCTCATGCTTTACCTACAACTACGGAGGGAATTGCGTACTGCGGGAGTCGAGGTCCGTTTCAGGATTCCAACAAGTCGTTCAAGAAATTGAACGCAAGTATCGCGCCACATTCTGTTACGACTTAAGTTGTAGGTTGGGGTGTTTCTCTACGAGCCCCGTCGCAAAGGCATTGCTGAAAACGACATCCATGTCTTTGCACGACCGTTCCATGTCGTTTTCAGGCATGCAGTTTGTTTTGTGTGTAGAAACTACTCAGCTTTGTTGGGTGCGGGCAGGTCGCGCGGTAACACCGGCAGGCGCGCCAGGTGCAGGGCCACCAGCAGGCCGATGCCCAGCAGGCTGGCGATGAACAGGCCCACGCCGTTCCAGCCGTACTGGTGCCAGAAGAGGCCGCCAGCGGTGCCGGCGACGCTGGAGCCGGTGTAGTAGCAGAACAGGTACAGCGACGAGGCCTGGCCCTTGGCCTTCAGGGCGCGGCGGCCGATCCAGCTGCTGGCCACCGAGTGCGCGCCGAAGAAGCCGAAGGTGAACACCAGCAGGCCGACCAGCACCAGGGCCAGCGGTTGCAGCAGGGTGATCAGTACGCCACCGAGCATCAGCGCGATCATCGCCCAGAGCACCTTGCGCCGGCCCAGCTTGTCGGCCAGCGAGCCGACCCACGCCGAGCTGTAGATGCCCGACAGGTAGACCAGCGAGAGCACGCCGACGATGGCCTGGCTCAGGTGATAGGGCTCGGCCAGCAGGCGGTAGCCGATGTAGTTGAACAGGGTGACGAAGGCACCCATCAGCAGGAACGCCTCGAGGAACAGCCAGGGCAGGCCGGCATCGCGGAAGTGCCCGGTGAAGCCCTCGATGAGCCGGCGCGGCTTGAGCGGCGCCGGGCGGAAGTTCTTCGATTCGGGCAGGATGCGCCAGAACAGCAGCGCCGCCGCCAGGGCAAGCACGCCCAGGGTGGCCAGTGCCACGTGCCAGTTCACGTAGTCCACCAGCACGCCGCTGATCAGCCGCCCGCTCATGCCGCCAATGGCGTTGCCGCCGATGTACAGCCCCATGGACAGCCCGATGTGCTGCGGGTGGATTTCCTCGGAGAGGTAGGTCATGCCCACCGCCGCCAGGCCGCTGAGCGACAGGCCGAGCAGCGCGCGCATGGCCAGCACGCCGTGCCAGGTCGGCATCAGCGAGCTGCCGATGGTGAACAGGGCGGCGAGGACCAGCGAGGCGACCATGATCGACTTGCGCCCGATGGCGTCGGAGATCGGCCCGGTGACCAGCAGGCCGAAGGCCATGGTGATGGTGGAGATCGACAGTACCAGGCTGCTCTGCGCGGCGGTCAGGCTGAAGGCCCTGGACAGCACCGGCATCATCGGCTGCACGCAGTACAGCAGGGCGAAGGTGGCGAAGCCGCCGGAGAACAGCGCCAGCGAGGTGCGCATGAATTCCGGGGTGCCTTTCTCGATGTAGGTTTCGATCTCTTCGACGGCGCGCACCACGTCGCCGTTGGCTTCACGCGCGCTCTCGCGCAGATCGGGCAGCACCTCCGCCGGATCGTTGGCGGCGGACGGTTCTTGTACGACAGACGGCTGGGCCGCCATGGAATGTTCTTCCCGCAAAGCCCGCAGGGCAGGTTGACTCACGACACACCTCTGGATGGAAAAGCTGGGGTAGATGACAGCAGAGGACCTGGAGTGGCGGAAAAGGGCCCGCGCGGCCAGGCAAGGAGCAGGTTGGTAGTCGTTATTGGGCTTGTGTGGAAAGGATAAGGAGCGGGCTTTATTATTTCCAATATATTAATCGACACGTTTGAGTCGTTTTACGAATCGTTAATGGCGGAGGCTGGATGGAACTGCGACACCTGCGTTATTTCATCGCCGTGGCGGAAGAGCTGCACTTCGGCCGCGCCGCCGAGCAGCTGGGGATTTCCCAGCCGCCGCTGAGCCAGCAGATCCAGGCGCTGGAGGAGGAAATCGGCGCGCGGCTGCTGGAGCGCACCAACCGCCGCGTGGCGCTGACCGAGGCCGGCAAGCTGTTTCTCGACGAAGCGCGGCAGGTGTTGCAGCAGGTGGACCGTGCCGTCTTGCTGGCGCGGCGTGCGCATCAGGGCGAGATCGGCGAGCTGAAGGTTGGCTTCACCGCCTCGGCGCCGTTCACCTCCAGCATCCCGCGCGCCATCCTGGCATTCCGTCAGGCCTACCCGGACGTGCACCTGGACCTGCAGGAACTGAGCAGCGGGCAAGCGGTGCAGGCGCTGCTGGAAGAGCGTGTGCAGGTCGGCCTGATTCGTCCGATCCCGCTGCCGGAAACCCTGGAAGCCGTGGAGCTGTTCAGCGAGCCGCTGGTGGCCGTGCTGCGCGCCGATCACCCGCTGGCACAGGCCAGCCAGGAGGGGCTGGAGTTCGCCTTGCTGGCGGACGAGCCGTTCGTGTTTTTCCCGCGCAGCTACGGCACGGGCCTCTACAGCCAGCTGATGGCGCTGTCGCGGCAGGCCGGCTTCAGCCCGCGCATCGCCCAGGAAGCGGGCGAGGCGATGACCATCATCGGCCTGGTGGCAGCGGGGCTCGGTGTGTCGATGCTGCCGGCGTCGTTCCGCCGGACGCGGGTGGATGGCGTGGTCTATCGCACCCTAAGCGATCCGGGCGCAACCAGTTCGGTGTGGCTGGTGCGGCGGCGCAACGAGACGTCACGCCTGGCGCAGTCGTTCTTCGACCTGGTGACCCAGCAAATCCAGGCCTGACTCAGGCACATCGGCGGATAACGCCTGGGGCGTTATGCGCCCTACGGGTGGGCCAGATAACGTAGGGCGCATAAAGCGGAACGCTTTATCCGCCGATACCCAAAGCCGGGCACGGCGGACAGCGCTGCGGGACAGCGGCTTACTTGGCGTAGTCGGCCTTCAGCGCGACGCCGGCGATGACTGCGCCGGCGTGGCACTCGAACTGCTTGGCGTCCTTGTACTCGTTGCGCTTGTAGTAGCTGACGATGTTGGTCACGGCGGTGGCGCCGGCCTTCTTCGCCGAGTCCTGCAGGGTAATCAGTGCCGATTGCAGGGCCCAGCGGCAGGCTTCCTCGTCGCTCTTGTTGAAGGCGTTGGTCTTCTTGTTGGTGATGGCGCCGGACTGGACCACGTTCAGCTTGTCACCCGCCGGGTTGCCCGCCAGGTAGAACTTCACGCTGCCGTCCAGACGACCGGCCTTCACCGCCTCGGCGACGACTTCGTCGAAGGGCAGGTGCAGAGTGGTGTCGCGAGCCTGGCTGATGCCAGGGATGGACGCGCAGAGCGCGAGGGCGAACAGCCCGAGGGTCTTGCGTTGCATGGATCGACTCCTTGTCGATGAGGGGGATCAGTTGCTCGGCGGGGCGAGGTGCAGGTTCTGCAGGATCTTGTTGTTGAGGATGGCGACCCACTTGTTGTAGTTGCGGTGGATCTGCCCGTCCTTCTCGTCCAGGCCGCGGCTGCTGCGCAGCTTGATGGAGTACTGCTGGCTGCTGTAGGGAATGCTGACCTCGGCGTGGTGCCGCTCGCGCACGGTTATCTCGGCGTAGATCACGTTGCCGGAGTCCTGCTGCACGGTCCATTTCTGCTCTTCCAGCGCATCGTGGATCGCCGCCTGCACCTGCACCGAGGTGCGGTTGCTGTCCGGCGGCAGGCTCTGGTCGATGTTTTCCACGGGCTTGGTGGTGCAACCGACGGCCATCGCGGTGGCCACGCAGAGCAGCAGGCTGCGGATCAGTCGGGACATGGTTTGCTCTCCTTGCAGTGTCGTTGGGCGGTAACGGTGAGAAAGGCTCAGCGCCAGCGGCGGAAGATCAGCGAGGTGTTGATCCCGCCGAAGGCGAAGTTGTTGTTCATCACGTACTCGTGGCTCATCGCGCGCGGCTCGCCCCGCAGGTAGTCGAGGTCGCCGCAGCGCGGGTCGATCTCGTCCAGGTTGAGGGTGTGCACGTAGCGGTCGCTGTTCATCATCTCGATGCTGAACCAGGACTCCAGCGCGCCGCACGCTCCCAGAGTGTGGCCCAGGAAACTCTTCTGCGAGCTGATCGGCATGCGATTTCCGAAGAGTTCGCTGGTCGCCAGGGTTTCGGCGATATCGCCCTGCTCGGTGGCGGTGCCGTGGCCGTTCACGTAACCGATGGCCTCGGTCGGCAGGCCGGCATCTTCCAGCGCCAACTCCATCGCGCGGCGCATGGTCGACTGTTCCGGGCGGGTGGTGTGCTGGCCGTCGGCGTTGCTGCCGAAGCCGACGATCTCGGCGTGGATGCGCGCACCGCGGGCGAGGGCGTGGTCCAGGTCTTCCAGTACCAGCATGCCGGCGCCTTCGCCGATCACCAGGCCATCGCGGCCGCTGTCGTAGGGGCGCGGTGTCTGCTGCGGGGTGTCGTTCTTCAGGCTGGTGGCGTAGAGCGCATCGAACACCATGGCCTCGGTCGGGCACAGCTCCTCGGCGCCGCCGGCGAGCATCAGCGGCAGGCGGCCGAAGCGGATCGCCTCGTAGGCGTAGCCGATGCCCTGGCTGCCGCTGGTGCAGGCGCTGGAGGTGGGGATCACCCGGCCGGTGAGGCCGAAGAAGATGCTGATATTCGCCGCCGTGGTGTGCGGCATCATGCGCACGTAGGAGTTGGCGTTGAGGCCGTCGGCCACCGAGTTCAGCAGCATGTTGCCGAACGCCTTGATCTCGTCGGTGCTGCCGGTGGACGAGCCGCAGGCGACGCCCATGCGGCCGTCGCGGATGGATTCGTCGCCCAGCAGCCCGGCGTCGGCCAGCGCGCGCTCGGCGGCGCCCACCGACAGCCGCGAGACGCGGCCCATGCTGCGCAGCTGCTTGCGGGTCCAGTGCCTGGGCACCACGAAATCCAGTACCGGGCCGGCCAGGCGGGTGTTCAGCTCGGTGAAGCGATCCCACTCGTCCATGCGGCGGATGCCGCTCTGGTTGGCGCTGAAGTGCGCCTCGATGCTCGCCCAGTCCGAACCCAGGGAGGTGATGCCGGACATGCCGGTGATGACGACGCGCTTCATCAGCACAGCCCTCCGTTGACCGCCAGCACCTGGCGGGTGATGTAGCCGGCCTCGGCCGACATCAGGAAATTCACTGCGCCGGCGACTTCTTCCGGGGTGCCCATGCGCTGGGCGGGGATCATCTTGAGGATTTCCTCCACCGGCACCTGCTCGTCGAGCATCGCGGTATCGATCAGCCCCGGTGCCACGCAGTTCACGGTGATTTTCCGCTTGCCCAGCTCGATGGCCAGAGCCTTGGCGGCGCCGATCACGCCGGCCTTGGAGGCGCTGTAGTTGACCTGGCCGCGGTTGCCGATCAGCCCGGACACCGAGGTGATGCAGACGATGCGCCCCGGTTGGCGGCGGCGGATCATCGGCATGATCACCGGGTGCAGGACGTTGTAGAAACCGTCGAGGTTGGTCCGCAGCACCTGGTCCCAGTCTTCCTCGGTGAGCGCGGGGAAGGCGCCGTCGCGGGTCAGGCCGGCGTTGCACACCACGCCGTAGTAGGCGCCGTGGGTTTCCACGTCGGCCTCGAGGATGTTGCGCGCGGCTTCGCGGTCGGCCACGTCGAACTGCAGCACGCGGGCGCTGCGCCCCAGTGCCTGGACTTCGGCCTGCACGGCATCGGCTTCGGCGCGGCCGCTTCGGCAGTGCAGCACCAGATCGAAGCCGGCCCGCGCCAGACGCAGGGCGATGGCGCGGCCGATGCCACGGCTGGAGCCGGTTACGAGGATGGAATCAGTCATACGCTTGGCTCTTTCGGCTCTCGGTTCTCGGTTTTTTGATCAGCGAGAGCGGGTTCTTGTAGATAGCTGGCAACCTCTGGCGGGCGGAACACGGTGAGGCGCGCCAGCGCCTTGATCCCCGGTCCTTCCAGATGGCATTCGAAGACGCCCATGCCATTGTCGTCCTGCAGGGTGCGGATGGCATGGATAGTGAGCTGCGCGCCGGCCGGAAAGCTCGCCACGTCGCACTGGTACTGGCGGGTGCCGAGCAGGAAGCCCAGCTCCACCGGCTCGCCGCGCGAGCGTGCCTGGCAACCGGCGTAGGCGGCGACGCTCTGCGCCATCAGCTCCACGCCGACCCAGGCCGGCAGGCTGCCGTCGGCTTCGTTGAACAGGCCGCCCGGGCGCACTGTCAGGCGCGTGCGGATATCCTCGTCGCCGAAGTCGAGCACTTCGTCGATGAGGATCATGTCGCCCGCGTGGGGCAGCAGGGAGGCGATCGGCCAGTCGATCATCGGGTCACTCCAGAATCCTTGCTCATCTCGCCCAGGATCAGGCAGATGTTGTTGCCGCCGAAGGCGAACGAGTTGCTCATCAGGTAGCGCGGGCCTTCGGCCGGCAGTCGCGGCGTGTCGTCGCCCACCAGTTGCAGCGCCGGCAACTGCGGGTCGGCGATGCCGTCCCAGCGTTGCGGTGGCAGGCGCCGCTCGGGGTTGTGCTCGCCCAGCAGCAGCCAGCAGAACGCCGCTTCCAGCGCGCCGGCGGCGCCGAGGGTATGCCCGGACAGCGGCTTGGTCGAGGAGCAGGGCACGCCGGCGGGGAATTCCGCGCTGACGGCAAGGCTCTCCATGGCGTCGTTGTGCGTGGTCGCGGTGCCGTGCAGGTTCAGGTAGGCGATCTGCCCGGCCTCCAGCCGCGCCTCGGCCAGCGCCTTGCGCATCGCTGCGCGGGCGCCACGCCCTTCGGGTTCGGGGGCGGAGATGTGGTGTGCATCGGAGCTGGCACCGGTGCCGAACAGGGCGACTGTACCGGGCTCGCGGGTCATCAGGAACAGCGCGGCACCTTCGCCGATATTGATGCCCTTGCGGTTCGCCGAGAAGGGTTTGCACAGCTCATCCGACACCGCTTCCAGCGCGCTGAAGCCGTTGAGCGTCAGCTCGCACAGGCTGTCCACGCCGCCGCACAGCACGGCATCGCACAGCCCCAGCTTCAGCAGCCGGCGCGCGCTCTGCAGGGCGCGGCCGCTGGAGGTGCAGGCGGTGGAAATCACGTAGCTCGGGCCGGCCAGTTGGTAGTGATCCGCGAGGTACACGGCCGGGTCCGAAAGCTCCTGGTGGGAGTAGTGGAAGCCTTCGGGCAACTGCCCGTGCAGCCTGTGGTGGCGCACGCCCTGGGTGGTTTCCTGGATGCCCGACGTGCTGGTGCCCAGCACCACTGCCACGCGTGCGGCGCCGTAGCGCTGGATAGCGGCGCGGATGGCCGGGTCGATCTGCGTGGCGGCGGCCAGCAACAGGCGATTGTTGCGGGTGTCGTGGCGCTTGTCCGGGATGGCTGCCAGGCGCGCCTTCACCGTGCCGACGGGAATGCTCCTGCCTGGCACCCAGCCGGCCTGCACCTGCATGCCGGCGGACTCGCCCGCCAGCAGCGCGGCGGCCACTTCGCGGCGGTCGTTGCCCAGCGCGCAGATCAGGCCCAGCTCGTTGAGGTAGCTCACGTTGAGGTGCGTGGCGGTCATGGTGCGGCGCTCTCGGCGTTCAGGGGCGTCACCCGGTAGCGAAGGTCGGCGGATTCGAGGGTGAACTCCTGCACCGACCGGTAGGTGATCTTCCAGCGTTGCTGCAGGTGGCGACCGTGCTCGTCCGCCCGGTAGTCCGTGGTCTGGTAGCGCGAGGCGAGATCACCCTCGGGCGTCAGCGCGAACAGCAGCACGGCGAAGAGTTCGCGCGCCTCGGGGTTGGGCGGCAGCAGGCCGTCGTTGCTCCATTCTCCCTCACGCAGCAGCTGGCGCGACAGCGGGATGCCCAGCGGATCGATCAGCGACCAGCGCAGCGCTGTGCCTTCCTGCTGGATCACCAGCAGCCAGTCCTGTGTCGAGGGTTGGCTGGCCTGGCCTTGTTCGCGCTGGATGTGCAGCTGCAACGGCGTCGCCAGCGGCGGCAACACGGACGGCAGCGGCGCATGCTGGGCACAGCCGGCCAGCAGCAGGACGAAGGCGAGACTCAGCCAGCGGATCATGCTCAGCGGCTCTCCAGGGGTTTGCGCACCACGGCGTTGACCAGGGTCTCCTCGCGCTGGCCGAACGGTTTCGGCTTGCGCAGGCCCCAGCGTTCCAGCAGGCCGAAGTCCTTGGCGCGGCTCCACCACAGGTAGGGGTAGGAAACGTTCTTCTCGCTGAATTCGAAGCCCTGCTCGCGGAGCATCTGCAGGTACTGCGCGGCGCTCTTCTGCACATGCATCGGGTGGCGGAAGAACCAGCGGATCACCCAGGTATCGATGTACGCCTCGGTGGACTCGGCGAACAGCAGCAGGCCGCCCGGCTTGAGCACCCGCCAGAACTCCTGCAGCGCCTGCTCCTGCTCCACCAGGTGGTGGAAGGTCTGGTGGCAGAACAGGATATCGACGCTGGCCGAAGGCAGCATCAGGTCGGCGCAGTCGGCGCAGTTCAGCTCCACCTCGATGTTCTCCCGCGCCGCTTCCACGGCCGAGCAGTCGAGACTGTGCGGGTCGGCGTCGAGACCGATCATGCGGCCGGGTTTGAAGGCCTCGCTCAGCAGGCGGAACGAGCGGCCCTGGCCGCAGCCGGCGTCCAGCAGCACCGGGTTTGCCGGGATGTCCCAGCTGACCAGGCGCTTGAGGTCGTTGATCGCCACGCGCAGCACGTGGTGCTGCCAGGTGTGGCTCTGCAGGAACCAGAAACCGAAACGGGTTTCTTCGACGTAGGTGGAGGCGGGGCGGGTCATGACAGTCCTTGTCCTTTCAGCTTGCACAGATTTCGGAGAGTACCCGCAGGCGACGCTGCGGTTCGGCGACGAAGGGATTGCGAGTATCCCAGGCGTAGCCGGCGAGAATGGAGCAGATCATCCGGCGGATTTCCGGGGTGGCCTTCTCGTAGAAGATCACGTCCTGGAAGCTGCCGTCGTACCAGCCCTCGACGTAGGCGCGGAAGGTGTCCACGCCGCGCTTGAGTGGCTGGGCGAAATCGCCTTCCCAGTCCACGGTCTCGCCCTTGAGCTGACGGTCGAGCAGGTTGGCCGCCATGCTGGAGGAGCGCATGGCGATGGTGACGCCGGAGGAGAATACCGGGTCGAGGAATTCCGCTGCATTGCCGAGCAGGGCGAAGCCTGGCCCGGCCAGGCGCTTGACGTTCGCCGAGTAGCCGCCGAGGGTGCGCGCGGGGGTGTCCCACACGGCATTCTCCAGCAGCGGGCGCAGGTTCGGCGCAGCGTCGAAGAAGCCCTTCAGGCAGGCGTCCAGGTCATCCAGCTTGCCTTCGAAGTGACGGTCCTCGGCAACCACGCCGACCGAGGTGCGGCCATCGCTGAAGGGGATGGTCCAGTACCAGATGCCGCGCTCTTGCGGGTGGATGCTGATGAGGATCTTCTCGCGGTCGAATTCCGGCGCGTCGATCCGGTCCTCGATATGCGTGAACACGGCGCGGCGCACCGGGAAGCCGGACGGCGCCTCAAGGTCCAGCAGGCGCGGCAGCACACGGCCGTAGCCACTGGCGTCGAGGACGAAGGCGCACTCCACTTCGTACTCGCTGCCGTCCAGGCGACGCACCCGCAGGCGCGGGCAGTCGCCGGCGAAATCGGCAGCGATGATTTCTTCTTCGTAGCGAATTTCCACGCCCTGCAGCTCGGCCTGGTCGGCCAGCAATTGGTCGAAGCGCGCGCGCTGGACCTGGAAGGTCGACCCCTTGCCCTGGGTGAACTTGTCGCGGAAGTCGAACGCGGTGTAGCGCTCGCCCCAGCCGAAGGCGGCGCCGTGCTTCACCTGGAAGCCGGCGGCGAGCACGGCGTCGAGCATCCCCGCTTCCTCGACGAAGTCCAGGCAGTGCGACAGCAGGCTCTCGCCGATGGAGAAGCGCGGGAAGCGCTGGCGTTCCAGCACCAGCACATCGTGGCCCTTGCGCTTGAGCAGGGCGGCGGCGATGGCGCCGGACGGGCCGGCGCCGATGACGACGACGGTGCGTTGTTGCAGTTCAGGGGCGGACATCTGAAGGGCTCCTTGCCGGTGCCTGATCCTGGGACAAAGACAGGGAATCAGGCGGGGTAGCGGTGGCGGCGCGCGGGCGGCGCACGCCGCAGAGGGCGGGCAGCAGGGTGGCGAACAGGCTCATCAGCAGCAGGCTGAAATACAGCAGCGAGTCGATGTGGCCCTGCTGGAACAACAGGTTGAGGAAAACGATCTCGGTCAGCCCGCGGATGTTCAGCAGCAGGCTTTCCTTCCACAACTCACCCAGGCTCGCGCGCGGCAGCGCCCAGCGCAGGCCGAGCCAGCTGCCGGCCAGCTTGCTGAGTACCGGCAGCGCCAGCAGCGCGCCGAGGTAGAGCCAGGAGTAGCCGGCGAGGGCGTGGTGGAAATCGATCTGGAGGATGCCGAAGGCCAGCACCAGCGGTACCAGCAGATAGTTCTGCAGCGCCTGCGCCGCCCGCGGCGACACCGGCAGGCGGAACGATTGGCGCACCGCGGCCTGGGCCATCAGCCAGGTGATGGCGAACACCAGGGTGTTCAGGTGCCAGTGCTGGCAGGCGATCATCAGGCCGAAGAAGGGCAGGCTGTAGGCCAGGTGCTGGCGCACGCCGATCAGCCTCAGCAACAGAGGCCCCGCGCCGGCCAGCAGTGGCCACACCAGTTGGGACGGATCGCTGCTGCCCTGGGCCAGGCCGAACAGGCTCCAGCACCACAGGTCCATCAGCACCGCCGCGTGCATTAGGCGGCGGGTGGCGTCCTCGGGGTAATCGATGTTGCGCAGGAACAGGTAGAGCACCGGGATCGCGGTGATCGAGAACAGCAGGCCGATGCCCAGCACGCTCATGCCTTCGCGCACGCCCAGCAGCCACCAGGCGCTGGCCATGCCGCAGGCCAGCGGCACGGCGAAGCTGGGCAGGGCGATCTTCAGGCTCTGGCGGCTGACGTCGAGGTCGATCACGTCACTGAGGATGTGCCCCAGCAGCAGCGCGAAGCCGATGTCGTAGAGTGGCTTGAGCCAGGGCGCGGCGACCAGCGTGCGCACCTCGAAACCCTGGCCCTGCAGCACGATGAACAACAACGGCAGCAGCAGGCCGGCCACCAGCAGCTGGCTGACGATGGGCAGCAGGCGCAGGCGTCGCCCGCCGATCACGGCCAGGGCGAACAGCGGCGGCATGGCCAGCCAGAAGAGGATCGTCAGCATGCCGGAGCTCCTTCTCGGGTGCTGGCTTGTGCCCAGGGGCAGAACAGGAAGCAGAACCCCAGGCCCAGGCCCACGGCCAGGCCGAAATTGCTGATCACCGGCGTGGCCGACAGCGCCAGCAGGCCGAACGACAGCCAGGTGGTGATGGCCGCCAGCAGCACGCCGACCAGGCTCACCGCCGCGCCGCCGACGCGTTCGCGCATGAGGATGGTGTAATCCACGCCGATGGCGGTCACCAGCAGCAGGCCGAACAGGCTGAACAGCGTCAGCGGCTGGCCCAGCCAGCCGAGGCTGGCGAGGCTGCACAGCGCTGCCAGCAGCGGCAGCAGGACGATGCGCAGGGCGCCGCGCGGACCGAAGGGTTTGAGCAGCAGGGCGAAGATCAGCACGCAGGAGAGCAGCTTGAGTTCGGTGGCGCTGACCTGGGTGGCGGCGAACAGGCGGTTCAGCTCGCCGAGGCGATCCACCAGCTGCACGCCCTCCAGCCCCTTGGCCTGTTTGGCCAGCACGCCGGCGTCGGACAGCCCCTGCAGGCTCACCAGCCCGGCCACGCCGCCGTCCACCGTGCCCAGCCATAGCGGCCGCCACGGCTCGCCGAGCGGACCCTTCAGGGCCTGGTCCAGGGACTGTGGCGGAAGCTGTTCCAGCTGATCCAGCTCGGCTTGCAGCGCGGCCTGCGCAATGCCCAGGTCGATCAGTGCCTGCCAGTGTTGCGGCAACTGGCGCAGCGCTTCGCGGGCCTGCTGTTGTTGCTGCGCGGTGGCAAGCAACTGGTTGAGCGCGAGGTAGCCCTTGAGCTGACCAGAGGCGACCAGCTTGTCCAGTCGCGCAGCCAGTTCGGCCTGGCGTTGCAGCAGCTGGGTTTCATCGCCGGCGCGGACCAGGAAGAACTGGCTGGTGGGCTGGTAGCCGGTGATGCGCGCGGCGGCCTGGGCCTCGCTGAGCAATTGCGGCTTGGCGCCCAGCCACTGGCGCAGGTCGTTCTTTACCTGCAGTTGCCACAGCCCGCCGGCGCAGAACAGCACAACCACCGCGAGCAGCGGCCAACTGCCGGTGCGCTGGAGCAGGGCCTGACGCAGGCCGATCAGGCGCTCGCCCAGCGAGAGCAGCAGAGGTTGTGGAGCGATGGCGTTGCCGCGCAACAGCAGCGGCAGCAGGCCGATCACGCACAGGTAGGCGGCGAGCAGGCCGGCCACCGAGAAGGTCGCCACCTGGGTCAGCGCCGGGAAGGGCGTGCAGGCCAGGGCGAGGTAGCCGATCAGGTTGGTGGCGAGGCTGAGAAACAGCCCGCGCTGGCTCAGCTTCAAAGCATGCCAGGGCTGCCAAGGAGCGACAGTCCAGGCTTTCGACAGATAGTGCAGCGGGTAATCCGAGGCCACGCCGATCAAGCTGGCACCCAGCATCAGGGTGAGCAGGTTGATCTTGCCGAACAGCGCGATGCACGCGGTGGCGCCCGCCAGCACGCCGACCAGCACCGGCAGGAAGGCCAGCAATGCGCGCCCGCGACGGAAGGCGAGCAGCAACAGGAGCAGGGTGCCCAGCGCGGCGCCGCCGCCAACCCAGGTCATTTCGCGGCTGGCCTGGCGCTGGCCGTCGGCCGCATACAGCAGGCCGCTGGCGGCGACGATCTGCCCGCCGTCGGCCGCCAGTTGCTGGCGCGCCTCGGCGATCTGCGCGGCCACGGCGCGCGGCAGGTTCATGTCGAAGGCATCGGCGCGGGTGCGTGCGCGCAGCAGCACCCAGTTGCGCCCGTCGTCTTCGGCGAGCAGCGCGCCGCTGCCGATGTCCAGCTGCACCTTCGCCGTCAACGGCTGGTGGTGCTGGATGCGCAAGGCCAGGCCGAACCAGTCCTGGTCATTGGGCAGCAGGCCGAAGCCGGAGAGGGGATCGAAGAGTTGTTCGACGCGCTGCTGGATGAAGGCGGCGGGGTCATCGGAGAGCTGGCGGCGGTCATCGGCATTGAGCAGCGCGAGGCGGCCGGCGCGCAGTTGCTCGCGCAGGGCCGGCAGGTCGGCCTGTACGCCCCACTGCACCTTCTCGTAGAGGCCGCTGGCTTGCCAGCGCTCGGCCAGCTCGCGGGCGTGGGCGATGGCGGTGTCGCGCTCGGGGTAGCCGACCAGCACCAGCAGTTCGCGGTTGAGCGGCTCCTGCATGCGCTGCTCGGCCTGCTTCTGCAGGGCATCACGGCTGCTGCCGGGCACCAGTTCCAGCAGGTCGGTGCTCAGCGGCGCGGCACCGCGCCATTGCCAGGCGGCGAGGGCGAGCAGCGCCAACAGCCCGGCGATCACCAGGCGTGGCAGCCACTGCGGCCGCTCAGCGGGCAAAGTCACTGCGCTCCGCATCGGTCAGGCTGTCGCCGGGCTGGCTGCTGCTCATGCGCAGCACGGTGCGGTCGCCCTGGGCTTCGTGCAGCTCGATGCGCTGCACCAGTTCGCCGCCGGCAATCTCGATGCTGTCGAAGATCTGCTTGAGCAGCACGGCGCGCGGCGTCAGGGTGAGTATCCAGTCGTTCGCTTCGCCGCTCAGGGCGAGGTCGAAGTCGCGCTGCAGGCCGCTGCTGTCGCCTTCCAGTACGGCGAGGAACAGGCGGTTCTGTTGCGCGCTGGCGCTGCGTTGCGGCAGTTGCTGCCAGCCACTGGCGTCGCGCCGGGCGATGCCCTGGTCGTCGATGCGGTAGTCCTGCTTCAGCGGCGTCTGCAGCAGCCAGAGGAGGCCGTGCTGCTTGGCGAGGATGAAGTGGCCCTTGCTCACCAGCGGCTGCGGCAGCGAACGCAGGTGTTTCTCCTGGACGAACTCGCCGCGTACCACCGCCGGTTTGCCGAGCTGCGCGGCCAGTTGCGGCAGGTCGAAGGCGTGGGCCAGCGGAGCGAGCAGAAGGCCGCAGACGAGCAGGGCGCGCTTCAGCATGCTTCGGCCTCCAGCGCGCGCTGCACGGCGTCGATGAACACGGGGGGCGAAACCATCTGCATCTCGCGGCTGGCGATCTCCACCGCCACCTGGGTGCTGCTGGCGCGGGTCAGGCGCTCGCCGGTCTCGGCGTCGCTGATCAGGTAGTTGATCTTCAGGCGGTTCTCCCACTCCACCAGGTCGGCGCGCACGCTGATGCGCTGGCCGAAACGCGCGCCGCGTACGTAGCGCAGCTGCAGGTCGATCACCGGCCAGGCGTAGCCCGCCTCGCGCATCTGCGAGTAGTTGTGGTCGAGCCTGTCGAGCAGGGCGCAGCGCGCGACTTCCAGGTACTTGACGTAGTGGCCGTGCCAGACCACTTCCATCATGTCGACGTCAAAGAACGGCACGAGGATTTCCACCTCGGCCTGCAGCACGCCGGCCTTACGCATAGAGCCCCCAGTGGCGCGCGCGGATGCGCTCCAGGCACAGGCGCAGTTCGCCTTCCAGGGCGCGGTCCTCGATCAGCGGCGGGAAGTCCTGGCCGAGCTGCTCGTGCATGCCGCCCAGCGGCGCCGGCAGCGGGCGCGCACCGGCTTCGCCGCAGCGCAGCCAGACGCCCTGTTGCGCGGCCAGCAGGGTGGCGGCGGCGACCTGTTCGGTCAGCTCCAGGGTGCGCAGAGCATCGCGCGCGGCGATGGTGCCCATGCTCACCTTGTCCTGGTTGTGGCACTCGGTGGAACGCGAGAACACGCTGGCCGGCAGGGTGTTCTTCAGCGCCTCGGCGGTCCAGGCGCTGGCGCCGATCTGCACGGCCTTGAAGCCGTGGTTGATCATCGCGCGGTCCGCCGGAGCACCCGAGAGGTTGCTCGGCAGGCCATGGTTGTAGCGGGTGTCCACCAGCAGCGCGAGCTGCCGGTCGAGCAGGTCGGCGACGTTGGCCACGAGGTTCTTCAGGCTGTCCATGGCGAAGGCGATGTGCCCGCCGTAGAAGTGCCCGCCGTGGAGCACGCGCTCGTCCTCGGCGTCGATGATCGGGTTGTCGTTGGCGCTGTTCAGTTCGATCTCGATGAACTGCCGCAGCAGGCCCAGGCTGTCGGCCAGCACGCCCAGCACGTGGGGGGCGCAGCGCAGCGAGTAGCGGTCCTGCAGGCGGTGCAGCGGCGGCGTCGGTGCGTCGATGGCGAGGTCCTGGCGAATCCACGCGGCGACCTGCATCTGCCCCGGATGCGGCTTGGCGGCGAACAGGCGCTCGTCGAAGTGCTCCGGGTTGCCTTGCAGGGCGATGACGTTCAGCGCGGTAATGCGCGTGGCCAGCTTGAGCAGGTAGTCCGCGCGCGAATAGGCGAGGCAGGCCAGGCCGGTCATCACCGCCGTGCCGTTCATCAGCGCCAGCGCTTCCTTGGGCCGCAGCACCAGCGGCTGCCAGCCCAGCTCGGCATGGACGTCGGCGGCGCTGCGGTGCTCGCCGCGCCACAGCACTTCACGCTCGCCGGCGAGGGTGGCGGCGACATAGGACAGTGGCGTGAGATCACCGCTGGCGCCCACCGAACCCTCTTCCGGGATCAGCGGCAGGATGTCCAGGGCGAGGAAAGCATGCAGGCGCTCCAGCAGTTCCAGGCGTACGCCGGAAACCCCGTGGCTCAGCGAGCGCAGGCGCGCGGCGAGCACGGCGCGCACGGCGGCCGGTTCCAGCAGCTTGCCCAGGCCGCAGCCGTGGAAGGTGTACAGGTGCTGCGGCAGTGCCTCGACGTGCTCCAGCGGCACAGCCACCACGCAGGAATCGCCATAGCCGGTGGTGACGCCGTAGATCACGCCTTCCTTGTCCAGCAGGGTGTCGAGGAACTGCGCGCCGCGGGCGATCCGTGCGCGGAAGTCGGCGTCGTCGTCCAGGCGGCTTTCGACGCGGCGCTCGGCGAGGGCGACGATCTGTTCGATGCTCAGGTGGCCTTGGCCGAAAACCGGCGTTTCAGTGGCTGTCGTCATGGGCTTTCCAGAACGGGTAGAAGTTGAACCACTGCTGCGGTGCGCGCAGGCAGTAGTGTTCCAGGCGCTGGGCGTAGCGCTGGGTCCAGTGTTTCAGGACCTCCGCGCGGTCGCTGCGGCGCCACTGGATGCGTTCGGCGAAGGGCTCCAGGTGCACGCGGTAGCGGCCCTCTTCCTTCAGGCAGAACATGAGGTTGGCCGGGCACTGCAGCAGCCCGGCGAGCAGCCAGGGGCCCTGCGGGAGCGCGGCCGGGGCGCCGAGGAAATCGACCTCGACGTTGCGCCCGCCGTGCAGCGGAATGCGGTCGCCGGCAATCGCCAGCCATTCGCCGGCGTCCAGGCGCTGGGACAACTGCAGCATGATCGCCGGGTCCAGCTCGCTCACCTGGATCAGCCGCAGGTGGCTGGCGCCGGACTCGCCCAGCAGCTTGTTGAACTGCTCGGCGTGGCGGGTGTGCACCAGCACGTTCATGCGCACCTTCTCGCCCAGTTCCGCCAGCGCGCGGCAGACTTCGAGGTTGCCCAGGTGCGCGCCCACCAGCAGCTGGCCACGGCCGCTGCGCAACTGCGCGCGCAGGTTGTGCGGGTCATTGAGCTGGATGCTGGCGAGGTCCAGGCGGCCGGCCCAGACATCGAGCTTGTCGAGGATGGCGTCTGCGAAGGCCATGAACTGGCCGAACACGCGGCCGGTGGTCGGGCTCAGCGAGGCGTCACCGCTGTGCTGCGCCAGGCGCTGCTGGTACTCGCGGATGGCGCCGCGCGCACGGGAGCCGAAGAGGAAGAAGTACAGCACGATCAGGTGCAGCAGCGGCGACAACAGGCGGCGGCCGAGGGTGCGCGCCGCCCAGGCGGTGAAGCGCATCAGCAGCAGGCTGCCGCGCTCGCGCTGTTGCGCCCAGTGCTGCGCGCTCACGCGGCGCTCCGCAGGCGGCGCCAGAGGATGGCCGGCGAGCGCCAGAGCATGCCGAAGAACAGCCGCGCGTGCATGGAGGAGATCAGTGCGTTGTCGTGGAACAGGCGGAAGTGCGAGAGGCCGTCCAGCGGGTAATGCACCTTCGTCGGCAGCCACTGCATCGGTTGGTTACGCCAGGCCAGACGGACGAGGATTTCCGGGTCGAAATCCATGCGCTTGCCCAGCGTGGTGCTGTCGATCAGCTTGAGCGTGGATGCCAGCGGGTAGACCCGGAAGCCGCACATGCCGTCGCGGATCGACAGCGACAGGCTGTTGATCCATACCCAGATGTGGGTCAGGTAGCGCGCGTAGAGACGACCCTTGGGCACGCTTTCGTCGTACTGCGGATAGCCGCAGACCAGCGCCTCGGGGTGCTCGCGGGAGGTGCCGAGGAAGCGCTGCACGTCGCCCAGGTCGTGCTGGCCGTCGGCGTCCACCTGCAGCGCGTGGGTGAAGCCCAGGCGCGCGGCTTCGCGCAGGCCGGCCATCACCGCGCCGCCCTTGCCCTGGTTCACCGGCAGGCGCACCAGGTACGTGTCGCGGCCTGCGGCGAGCTGGTCCATCACCGCCGCGCACTCGCGGCTGGAGGCGTCGTCGACCAGCACGCAGGGCAGGCCGGCGGCGAGCAGTTCGGCGACCACCTGGGGCAGCGCGTGCTCGTGGTTGTACACCGGAATCACGGCACACGGTTTGGTGCTCATTCGTCCGCCCCCAGCAGGATGCGCCCGGAGGAGCAGGCGGCCTCGCCACGGGTGAAGGCGAAGTACAGCTTGCCGCGCTCGGCGTCCCAGCGCAGGGCCAGCTGGCAGAGATCGCCCGGCCGCAGCAGTTGCTGGAACTTCAGCACTTCCATGCCGCCGAAGCGTGGCGGCAGGTCGAAGACCTGGCGGCCCAGTTGCTGCGCCCATTGCACCTGCACCACGCCCGGCAGCACGGGAGCCTTGGGGAAGTGGCCGGGGAAGTAGGCGAGGTCCAGGGGGATTTCCAGCTGGAAGTGCTGTTCGCCGTCCACCGCGTTGTGCGTCAGTACGTCGGGATCGCGGCTGCGCGGCGCGTGCAGCAGTTCGTCCACCAGGCTTTGCGGCAGCTTGCCCTGGGCATTGCCCGGCAGGCGTCGCAGCAGGCGCCAGCGGCGCGGCAGGGCGAGGGCTTCGCAGTGGTCGGCGAGGTGTTCGCGCAGGCGCTGGGTCAGCGCGCGGCGGCTGCCATTGCGCAGCTCATGCAGGCCGGCGTCGCTCAGGGCGACCAGTGCGCCGAGGCTGGCGCGGTTCTCCTGCACCACGCCCAGGCGCGCTTCGCTGACGAAGGGATGCTTCATCAGCGCCGCTTCCAGTTGCGGCAGGGAGATGCGTTTTTCTTCCAGCTTGACGATGCGGTCGAGCCGGCCGAGCAACTCGAAGCGGCCGTCGGCGCAAATTCGTGCGGCGTCGGCGGTCTGTTCGGTTTCGCCGGGCGGCAGGTAGGTCGATTCGATGCGCAGTGCGCCGTGCTCGTCCTGGCTCAGCGCCACGCCTTGGAACGGCTGCCACAGCTGGCCGCCCTGGCGCCAGGCGATGCCGCCGGTCTCGGAGCTGCCGTAGATTTCCGTGGGAGCCTGGCCGAGGCGTTCGTGCAACTGCTCGCCGGCTTCGGCCGGCAGCGGGCCGCCGGAGGAGAACACCCGCACCACCGGGCGTAGCGCCGGCCAGTCGAGGTTGTCGCCCATGCGCTTGAGCAGCGCCGGGCTGCCGACCCAGGCGAAGCGCGGTTGGTCGAGGCTCAGGCGTTGCAGGTCTTCGGGGAAGGCGATCTGCCGACGCAGGAAGGCGCGGCCGGCGGACAGCGGCCAGAGCACGCGGAACAGCAGGCCGTAGATGTGCTGCGCGGCGACGCTGCCGAGGATGCACGCATCGCCCAGTTGTTCGCCCCAGAGGGCTTCCAGCACCTGCACTTCGTTGCTCAGCTGGCGCAGGGACTTGCCGATCAGCTTGGGCTCGCCGGTGGAGCCGGAGGTGCTGAGCACCAGGCGGCAGGCGTCGAGGTCCAGTTCTTCAGGTGCAAGAGGGGCCGGAGGCAGTGCCGGGCCGTTCAGCTCGGCCAGCAGCAGGTCACCGGGCTGATCGCCGATCCAGGCGTCGATCCGCGAGGCCAGTCGCTCGCGGCTGTGGGCGAGGTTGTCGGCCGGCAGCACCGCTTCGGCACCGGCCAGCCACGCCGCGTAGAGGGCAATTGCCAGTTCGGCGGCGTCTTCCAGGTGGATCGCCACGCGCCGGGCATTGCGCTGGCGCAGGGCGCCGGCGGCTGCGCAGACGCGCTGCAGGAAGTCGCTGGCGAGCAGCGTCGGCTCCAGCGCCAATGGGCGCCCGGCGGGCAGCTCCAGCAGCAGCCGGGCGAGGGAAATCGATTTCATCCTTGACCTCTGACCCGCTGCCGTACCAGCCACTCGACGGCGAACAGCACGCCCATCAGCAGGTAGGAAATCAGGCCGTTGTACAGCGTCCACCAGGCCAGCGGTGCCCACAGTGTGAGGGCCGCGGCAATCAGGCCGTTGCCCAGGAAGAACAGCACCCAGGCCTGGGTCACCCGGCGGGTGTAGCGCACCGCGTGGGGCGGCAGCTCCGGCTCGCGCAGGCGCGCCAGGCGCTCGACCAGCGGCGGACCGAATTTCAGGCTGAGGGCGAACAGGCTCAGCAGGCCTGCGCTGATCAGCACCGGGTACCAGCGCAGCAGGTGCGGCTCGTTGAGGAACCACAGCAGCATGCAGAAGGCCACGGCCGCCAGCGCCATCCAGCGTTGCCCGGGGCGTTGCCCGCTGCCCAGGCTGCGGGCGAACCACAACCCGCCCAGCAGCAGCGCGAAGAATTTCGGCGACAGGTGATCGATGCCGAAGTAGATCGCGAACGGGTAGAGCAGCCCGGCCAGCAGCAGGCCGAGCCCGACCAGGCGTGTCATGGGTTGGCCAGGCGATAGACCGCTTCGACCACGTCGCCGACGGTACGCACCGACTTGAATTCCTCGGCGGCGATCTTCTTGCCGGTCTGGCGCTTGAGGTGGTCGATCAGGTCGACGGCGTCGATGCTGTCGATCTCCAGGTCCTGGTACAGGTTGGCGTCGAGGCTGATCTGCTCCGGCTCCAGTTCGAACAGCTCGACCAGGGCGTCGCGCAGGGTGTTGAAAATGTCCTCACGGGTTTGCATGGTCAGCGGTCTCAGGCGGCTTTCTGGGCGGTCACGAAGGCCGCCAGGCTCGCCACATTGGCGAAATGCTGGCGGGTGTCCTTGGCATCGGCGTCGATCTTGATGCCGTAGCGTTTCTGGATGGCCAGGCCCAGTTCCAGGGCGTCGACCGAATCCAGGCCGAGGCCGTCGCCGAACAACGCGTCTTCGGCGCCGATGTCGTCAGGGCCGATATCTTCGAGGCCGAGGGCGTCGATGATCAGCTGTTTAATCTCCAGTTGCAGATCGCTCATCTCTTGCGAGCTCCTTGATGAAATGCTGGTGCAGGAAGGCATTGAGCCGGCGCGAGGCTGCCGGGGCGGGGCCCTGGCTGGCAAAGACCTGCGGGTCCAGGTCGTCGCCGACGCGCAGCCGGAAATGCACGCGGCGGGCGGGAATGCTGTACCAGGGCTCGGCCTTGGTCAGGGTGGTCGGGGTCACGGTGATGGTCACCGGGGTGATGACGCTGGCGCCGCGCAGGGCGATGGACGCCGCGCCACGATGGAATTGCGGAGCCGCGCCCGGCGTGGTGCGGGTGCCCTCGGGGAAGACGATCAGGGTCTGGCCCTGCTGCAACGCGTCCACGGCCTCATCGAACATGTCCATGCTGCCGTTGTTGCTGATGTACTGCGCCGCCGTCACCGGACCGCGGGTGAAGGGGTTGGCGAACAGGCTCTGCTTGACCACGCAGTTGGCGTCGCGGATCAGGCCGATGAGGAAGACTACGTCGATCAGCGAGGGATGGTTGGCGATCACCATCTGCCCTGGGCGGCCCAGGCGCTCGATGCCTTCCACTTCGTACGTCAGCACGCCGCTGCGCTGCATGATCCGCACGAACAGCCAGAACAGCCGGCTGACCGTCTGGCGCGCGCGGGTGCGGCGGCGCAAGGCGTCGCCGGGCAGCAAGGCCAGCAGCGGGAAGACCAGCACCCGCAGCAGCAGACCGCCGATACCGAAGAGGGCGAAGCACAGGCCGGTGGCGAACAGGCGCCACAGCCAAGCGTCGGCGCGCTTGCTCAGTGGTTGCGTTGCCAGGTCCATAGACGCTTCTTCCAGGGGTGGTGGATCAGGCCGGTGCGCTCGATCAGCGCGCGCACCAGGTTCAGGGCATTGGGGTGGGACGGCGGAGCAAGGGCCGTGCCGTTTTCCGCGAGTTCCAGCGACCATTCGCTGCCAGCCTTCAGGCGCAGGGCCACGGCGTAGGGGAAGGGCACGTCGTCGACCCAGGGGGCATACAGCTCCGGCAGCGGCTCTTCGGTTACCACCAGCAGTACCTCCGGGGTACCCTCGGCCAGCAGTGCGGCGGCCTCCAGCAGGCCGTGCTCGAAGCCGTCACGTTCGCCGGCGATCGCCGTCATTTCGCTGGAGTCCTGCCGCAGGATCGACCACAGGCCAATGACCGCGTTGTGCACGGAAAGGCTGAACTGGGTCGGCGACAGTGGTTGTTCGACGGCCAGCTCGCGCAGCAGTTCCAGGCTCCGGCCGGTTTCGCCGTGGCGGGAAACGAAGATCAGTGGCATCGGTGGCCGCCCGTCGGCCAGCGGCCAGGCGACACTGAACACCATCCGCGCCAGGGGGCTGAGGCGTCGGCGTTGCATGGCGGGGAGAAAGGCGACATCCGGTTGGGCGGCAGTGTCAGGAAGACGTTCTTCCCGTACCCAGCTCTGCCAGTCGGCAATCGTGGACAGACCCGGGGCCCAGGCGCTCCACTGGTCGATATTGAATTGAATCACGCTGCGAGCTCTTGTGGGCCCTTCGGGGCATTCCGGTCGGCTAATGGGTCTTCCTTGATCCACCAAGAGCTTCGTCGACACGTGCCATGGCGCAGGGCCGGTATTATCCCGGTCATGCTGCTGTCAAGCAAACCTTTGCTTACAAAAGGGCTGACGCAGGAAATAGGGCAATTCTCGATTGAATGCCGACTTTATGACGAACCACTGTATGAAATCCGGTCAGCCGCCGAGCGGTAGCGGAGCCTCGGTGCGAGGATGCTCGCCCTTGTCATGGGCTTTGCATAGAATCCCGGGGTCTTGAATGGTTCTGGAGGGATGGCTCATGCGGCGCGTGGTGTTCAATCAGAAGGGCGGGGTCGGCAAGTCCAGCATCGCCTGCAACCTGGCGGCAGTGAGCGCAGCGGAGGGCTATCGCACCTTGCTGGTGGACCTGGATGCCCAGGCCAATTCCACGCATTACCTCACCGGCCTGACCGGCGAGGACCTGCCGGTGGGCATCGCCGACTTCTTCAAGCAGACGTTGTCGTCCGGGCCTTTCAGCCGCAAGGGCAAGGTCGACATCTACGAGACGCCCTTCGACAACCTGCACATCGTCACGGCCAGCCCGGAGCTGGCGGACCTGCAGCCCAAGCTCGAGCAGAAGCACAAGATCAACAAGCTGCGCAAACTGCTGGACGAGCTGTCCGAAGACTACGACCGAATTTACCTGGATACGCCGCCGGCGCTGAACTTCTACACGGTTTCCGCACTGATCGCCGCTGATCGCTGCCTGATCCCCTTCGATTGCGACAGTTTCTCCCGCCAGGCGCTGTACGGCCTGCTGCAGGAGATCGAAGAGCTGAAGGAAGACCACAACGAGGAGCTGGAAGTCGAAGGCATCGTGGTCAACCAGTTCCAGCCGCGCGCGACCCTGCCGCAGCAACTGCTGGATGAGCTGGTGGAAGAGGAACTGCCGGTGCTGCCGGTGTACCTGATGAGCTCGGTGAAGATGCGCGAGTCGCACCAGGCCTGCACCCCGCTGATCTTCCTCGAGCCGCGGCACAAGCTGACCCAGCAGTTCGTCGAGCTGCACAACCTGCTGGAAGCCTGAACGCTTACTGGCTGATCAGCACATCGCAGGGCGGCCGGCGCAGGAAATAGCGCGTCGAGCCGCCCAACATGGCCTGCTCGATGGCGCCGCGGCTGCGGCTGCCGAGCACCAGCAGGTCCGGTGTCCATTCGCGTAATGCCGTTTCCAGCGCCTGCTGGGGTGTGCCCTGCTGCACTGCGCAAAGCAATTGCGGCCCGGCGGCCGGCACCTGTGTGCGCTCATCCTGCAGCGCCTGGCGCAGCAGTTCGCGCTGGGTGTCCAGGTGGCTGTCGGCGCGACCGGCCTTTTTGCCCGGCTGGTAGGCGTTGAGCGCGAGCAATTCGGCGTCGGCCGCGAGCAGCCGGTAACCGGCGCGCCAGGCCTGGCAGGAGCAGTGCGACAGGTCCAGACCGGCAAGGGCCTTCGCGTAAGGTCTGGCGGACTCGTCCACGGCCAGCAGGATCGGCGTGCGGCAATGCCGGGCGATGCGCTCCAGGGTGGTGCCGTCGAAGTGCTCCAGCAACTGCTGGTGGTGCGCGCCGATCACCAGCAGGTCGGCGTTCAGTTCCTGCACGGCCTGGGTGACCGTATTCGCCGCGCGGCCCTGGCGGATCACCAGCTGGTAATCGGTGATGTCACTGGTGCGGGCCGCATCACGCAGCGCCACCTCGGCGGCTTCGCGCACCGTAGCCATCATGCGGTCGGGGAAGAATTCCTCGATGACGTGCAGCAGCGTGACGCTGGCGCCGTGCTGGCGGGCCAGCTGGGCGGCGCGGCGTACGGCGATATCCGCCTCGACGCTGAGGTCGTGGGCGACGAGCAGGTTCCTGTACATGGTGGGCTCCCTCTGTGGCGCTTCCACTGTCGCGCCACGTAGGAAATTTCACCTTGATGCAGGGCAATGGCCCGGATTCAGCGGCTACGCAGCTGATAGATGGCGTGGCTTTCGGCGACGACGTTGCCTTCTTCGTCCTTCAGCTGCAGGTCGAGGACGAATTCGGCCTTGCCGAGGTTCGTGGCTTCTTCGCCGATACGCTGGATGTCCTCTTCACTGAGCCGTGCCTCGACCGTCACGTCGCTGGCGGCGGGGCGCAGGAAGCGCAGGCCGGCTTCCTTGACGATGGGATAGAAGCGCCGGGCGTCGAAACTGGTCAGCATCAGCACGCCCCCGGGCAGCTCGGCCACGGTGAACAATGCGCCGGCGTACATGTTGCGCAGGTGGTTCTCGTTGTCCTTGAGCGGCATGCGCAGGCGCACGAGGCCCGGTTCCAGCACCTCGGCCTTGAGGCCGGTGCGCTTGACGAAGGCGATGTGCTCTTCGGTGAGTTGGCGGATGAATTCCAGGTTATGACGCATGGGCGCGCTCCGATTCGCCGGCGGGGTTTGTCCCCAAGCCTAGCCGCACCACGCGGCCTGGCAATGACCGCGTGGATTGACCGAAACGCTCGCCCTCAGATGCCCTGGCGCGACAGCCAGTCGAGCAACTGCGGCAGCGGCATTGCGCCGCTCTGGCGCGCCACTTCCTGGCCGTTGCGCAGCAGGATCAGGCTCGGGATCGAACGAATCCCCAGGCGCGTGGAGAGGTTCGGGTTGGCATCGCTGTCGAGCTTGGCCAGGCGCACCTTGCCCGACAGCCGCGCGGCGGCCTGCTCGAACACCGGCGCAAAGCCCTTGCACGGCCCGCACCAGTCGGCCCACACGTCTACCAGCAACGGCAGGTCGCCCTTGGCCTGGGCGGCGAAGCCGGCCTCGTCGAGGTCGAACGGCGTATCCAGCACGATCGGCGACTGGCAGCGCCCGCAACTGGGCGAGTCGCCCAGCCGCGCGGCGGGCACGCGGTTCAGGCCGTTGCAGTTGGGGCAGGGGATGATCAGGGAATCGGACATGACGGGGCTCCTCGGGCTATGGGGAGCTAGGTGGTGGCGATCCGGAGATTATCAACTGTACCCGGTGGCGAAGCTCAGTTTCGATGAGCCTGCATGTACTGCCGCAGAAGCTGGTTGATGCGAGTCTGGTAGCCGGCCCCCTGGCTCTTGAACCACTCCAGTACATCCGCGTCCAGGCGAATGGTAACGGCCTGTTTGGCTGGTATGTGGAGTTCGGCGTTCTTGAAGAAGTCTTCGCCCAGCTCGGGGATATCGCTGGTGTCGATGTCCTTGTCCTTCAGTTTGCTCAGGCGCTTGAAGTCAGTTCTCGATGGCTTGGACATAGTGTCTGGCCTCCCTTCTGGTGGCTTTCCGGGCGGAGATGATGCGGATGACATCTCCTTCTCGTTCGGTGCTCACGACCACTCCAATCAACGACCGTATTCGGCCGAGATTGATCCAGCGCTCCTCGGCGTAATTCTCGCGGTCATCGCGTTGTGCGAGGTAGGGCTGCTGGAACAGCTCCATCGCGTCGTTGAAGTCGATCCCGTGCTTGCGGATGTTTGCCAGGTTCTTGGCTTCGTCCCATTCGAACAGCATGCTGCTCTCCGTATTGACGTTTGTACATACAAATGTCCATGGCGGTCGTATTACGTGACGAAATGCATGGGCTGGCTTGCTCTGTCGCTGGCGTCGGCTGCCGCCGACGGATCGCGGGCATGGCCCGCTCCTACAGCGGGCGGGCCGTGCGCGTCAGGGGCTAGCTGTGGCTGACGCGCTGTGCGTGGTCTGCCTCGTACAGCGAGTGGGCGTCGGAGGCCAGCAGCAGGAGGGCGCGGTTGATTTGCAGGACGTTGCGCAGCGGCTGGGCGTCGAGGGTGGAGAGGGAGAGGATGCCGAGCAGGTCGATGACGGCGCTCAGGCGGTCTTCGGCGGCGTTGTAGAGTTCGTCGGTCGGGGCGTCGGTGCGCAGGTAGAGGGTGGCGTTGCGGGGATGGGCGTGGTGTTGTGAGTCGGTTCCCAGGGGGAGGAAACGGTCTTTTTCGGGGGGTGCGGGTGCATTACCATCGGTTTTAGCCATGATGAGTTGCCTGTTAACTGATTGTGGTTAGCGGGCCTTCGGTGTTGTCGCACCGGGGGCTCGCGTCTTTTGATCCGTGCCGTTCGGCAGTTCTGGATCGCAATCTCCCGCCGCGTGGAACATGCAGTAAAATTCCTGCATCGTGCTATATGTGCGCGAGAAGATGCCGTCATTCTACGGATTTGAGATAAGCCAGAACCCGGCGGGAAGGGGAATCCACCGTGTCTGGCAGGAGCTTGCGAAAAGGCGGCTTTGGGCGGGGTAGGACGGCGGGAATTTGATGTAGTCCCGCCTGGTTTTGTGCCGGGCGGGTTCGCGAGCAAGCTCGCTCCTACGAAAAACGGTGCGGCCCAATCAGGCCGCCGATGGTGCCGGCGGCCATTCGGGTCATACGCGGAAATGGCTGACCAGCGTCTGCAACTGCCCACCCAGGCGGGCGAGTTCGACGCTGGAGGCGGCGACTTCTTCGTTGGCCGAGGCGGTCTGTTCGGAAACGTCGCGCACATTCACCACGCTGCGGCTGATTTCCTCGGCCACGGCGCTCTGCTCTTCGGCGGCGGTGGCGATCTGCTGGTTCATCGCCTGGATATTGGAGACGGTGCGGGTGATCTCGCCGAGGGATTCGCCGGCCTGGCGGCTCAGGGCGACGCTGCTGGCGGTGAGTTCGCGGCTGCCGAGCATGACGCTGGAAACCTGGCGGGTGCCGCTCTGCAGGCCGGCAACCAGGGCTTCGATCTCTTCGGTGGACTGCTGGGTGCGCTGGGCCAGGCCGCGCACTTCGTCGGCGACCACGGCGAATCCACGCCCGGCCTCGCCCGCGCGGGCGGCTTCGATGGCGGCGTTGAGGGCCAGCAGGTTGGTCTGCTCGGCCACCGACTTGATCACGTCCATGACCTTGCCGATCTTCTCGCTTTCCTGTTCCAGGCGCTGCATGGCTTCGGCGGAGCGTTCGACTTCCTCGGCCAGGCGCTCGATCTGCTCGACCGCCTTGTTCACCACGCGGTCGCCGTCCTGGGCCTGGTGGTCGGCAGCGGAGGCGGCCTGGGAGGCTTGCTCGGCGTTGCGCGCGACTTCCTGCACGGTGGCGGACATCTCGTGCATGGCGGTGGCGACCTGGTCGGTCTCGACCTTCTGGGTGTTGGCGCCGGCGCTGGTCTGCTCGGTGACGGCGGAGAGTTCCTCGGCGGCGCTGGCGATCTGGGTGACGCCATCGCGGATGCCACCGATCAGCTCGCGCAGGCTCTGGCTCATGCGCTGCATGCTCTGCTGCAGGCGGCCGAGTTCGTCGCGGCGGCTGACCTGGATGGTCTGCGACAGGTCGCCGGCGGCGATGCGGTCGACCACCGCCATGGTGTCGTGCAGCGGGCGTGTGATCTGGCGGGTGATGATCAGCGCGGCGATGCTGCCCAGCACCAGCGCGAGCAGGGTGACCAGGGTTTGCAGGCTGCGGGCCTTGGCGCTTTCGACGTCGCGGCGATCGAGCTGCAGTTGGTAGAGGTTTTCGCTGATCTTGACGATGTCCTGGCCCTGGGCGGTCATTTCCTTGCGCGCCTGGACGATCGCGGCCATGTTCTGGCGCAGCGTGACGACGGCGTCGCGGTAGGTGCGCAGGGCGGTGCCGAGTTGCTGGACGTACTGCGCTTCGGCGACGCCGAGCACGCTTTCCAGGGCTGGCAGGCCGGCGATGCTTTCGTCGAGGCCGCGGGTCACCCCGTCACCGTTGCTGGTGAGGGCGGTGGCGAGGTAGTCGCGCACGTCGTAGCGGGCCTGCAGCAGGTCTTCGCGGGTGCCGGTGATGGCCTGGAAGCGGGTGGCGCGCTCTTCGTCGGCCGGGGCCTTGAGGATGTCCTGCTGGATCTGCGCGGTCAGCTCGTTGGCGCGGGCAGCGTTGTCCTGCAGGGTGCGGCGGGTGAGGCCGGCGCTCTGGTAGCCGGCGCGCATGGCGGCCAGGGATTTCTCATAGTCACCGATGATGCCGCCGAGCTGGTCGAGCATGCGCACGTTCTCCGGGCTGACGAAGGACGCGCGCAGTTTCTGCTGCTGCGCCTTGAAGTCGGCCAGGGTGCTCATGACGTTGGCGGCTTCCTGCTCGGCGCCGTCGGCGATCATGTACTGCAGGCGAGTGATGCGCAGCTTGGTGAGGCGCGAGTTCAGCTCGGTGATGTCGCTCATCCAGTTGCTGCGGTCGATCAGCGAGCCCAGGCCGACCCAGCTGACGATGGCGAGGATGGCGGTGAAGGCGAGGACCAGGCCGAAGCCCAGGGCCAACTTGAGATTCACGCTCAGGTTGGAAATCCAGCTGTTCATTGACGATCTCCAGGAAAGGTTGTGTGAAGTCAGGCCGTTCGGAGATTGTTGTTATTGGGGGCCAGGGTGGCGAACCACGTCCCTGCACTATCGGCAGGCCGGGACGGAACCCGATGGTGGCGAGCGAAAAAAGTTATCCGCCGGCCGGCGCCGGGAGGCGGGTCGGGGTGCGGATGACGGGGGAAGGGAGACGGTGGACGGCCGCGCAATTCCCTTTTCGCTGGCGTATCAGGTGGCGCGGTCGCGCGGTTGCCTGGGGTGCAGGCAGCGACGGCATTGTACGGAATGGTGAGGCCATCGTCTGCCCGATGATGGCATCTGGATATGACGGTGATGCGTCAGCTTATTCATGAGGCCCCGCACGAGGCACCGCCTGGCGCCTCGTGCGGGGCTGGCCGTCAGGCCCTGGCGGCGTCCAGCGCCTGGGCCAGGTCGGCGAGGATGTCGTCGATGTGCTCGATGCCGATGGACAGGCGCACCATGTCGCGCGGCACGCCGGCCTTCTCCAGTTCCTCGTCGTTGAGCTGACGGTGGGTGGTGGAGGCCGGGTGGCAGGCCAGGGACTTGGCGTCGCCGATGTTCACCAGGCGCACCACCAGCTTGAGTGCGTCGATGAAGCGCGCGCCCGCTTCCTGCCCGCCCTTGATGCCGAACGAGAGGATCGACGCGGGCTTGCCGCCCATGTAGCGCAGTGCCAGTTCCTGCTCGGGGTGGTCGGCGAGGCCGGCGTATTTCACCCAGCTGACTTGCGGGTGGTCCTGCAGGTATTGCGCGACTTTCACCGCGTTCTCGCAGTGGCGCTCCATGCGCAGGGCGAGGGTTTCCAGGCCCTGCAGGATGAGGAAGGCGTTGAACGGCGAGAGCGCGGCGCCGGTGTTGCGCAGTGGCACCACGCGGCAGCGGCCGATGAAGGCGGCGGGGCCGAAGGCTTCGGTGTAGGTGACGCCGTGGTAGGACGCATCCGGCGTGTTGAGCAGCGGGAAGCGCGCCTTGTTCTCGGCCCAGGGGAATTTGCCGGAGTCGACGACGATGCCGCCGATGCTGGTGCCGTGGCCGCCGATGTACTTGGTCAGCGAGTGCACGACGATGTCCGCGCCGTGCTCAAACGGGCGGCAGAGGATCGGCGTGGCGACGGTGTTGTCGACGATCAGCGGCACGCCGTGGCGGTGCGCGGCATCGGCCAGGGCCTGGAGATCGACGATGTTGCCCGCCGGGTTGCCGATGGATTCGCAGAACACCGCCTTGGTGCGTTCGTCGATCAGTGCTTCGAGGGCGGCGATGTCATCGTGCGGCGCAAAGCGGGTCTGGATGCCGAAGCGCGGCAGGGTGTGGGCGAACAGGTTGTAGGTGCCGCCATAGAGCTTGGCCACCGAGACGATGTTGTCGCCGGCTTCGGCGACGGTCTGGATGGCGTAGGTGATGGCGGCCATGCCGGAAGCCACGGCCAGAGCGGCGACGCCGCCTTCCAGTGCGGCCACGCGCTCCTCCAGCACCGCGTTGGTGGGGTTCATGATGCGCGTGTAGATGTTGCCGGCGACCTTCAGGTCGAACAGGTCGGCACCGTGCTGGGTGTCGTCGAACGCGTAGGAGCTGGTCTGGTAGATCGGTACGGCCACGGCCTTGGTGGTCGGGTCGGGGCTGTAGCCGGCGTGGATGGCCAGGGTTTCCGGTTTCATTGCTCGAGCGTCCTTGTGGCAGAAAGCCCCGAGGATGCGAGCGGTGCCCGGCCCCGGTCAATGACCGGGAGCAATGCAGAGCGGGCGCCGCTAGATCGCTTATTGCTGAGCTTATAACCGTCTCAGGATGAGCAACTGATCTCCAGGTGACGGCCCCAGTCCGGCGGCCGCCGGGTGAAGACCTCGGCGTCGGGTTGCTCTTCGAAGGGTTTGCCGAGCACTTCGTGCAGGCGACGCACCACGCTGAAATCGCCTTGCTCGGCGGCGCTGATGGCTTCCTGGGCGAGGTAGTTGCGCAGCACGTAGAGCGGGTTGACCGCGTGCATGCGGGCGCGGCGCTCGTCCTGGCTGCCGCCTTCGCACTCGGTGCGGGCCTGATAGTCGGCGGCCCAGGCGTCGAAACCGGCGAGGTCGACGAAGTCTTCCCGCACCACGGCCAGCGCCTGCTCCGGTGCCTGATCGCCGAGGCGGCGGAAGAACAGCGAGTAGTCCACGGCGCCCTTCTGCATGGTCTGCAGCAGGCGCTGCACCAGCTCCAGGTCGCCCTCTTCGGCCGTGGTCAGGCCGAGGCGGCGGCGCATCAGGTCCAGGTAGCTGGCCTGGTAGAGCGGCAGGAACAGGTCCAGCGTGGCGCGCAGGTCGTCCACCTCGACGAAGGGCGTCAGTGCCTGGCCGAGGGCCGCGAGGTTCCAGTGGGCGATGGGCACCTGGTTGCTGAAGGAGTAGCGGCCGCTGTCGTCGGAGTGGTTGCAGATGTGGTTGGCGTCAAAGTCGTCGAGGAAGGCGTAGGGGCCGTAGTCGAAGGTGATGCCGAGAATCGACATGTTGTCGGTGTTCATCACCCCGTGGCAGAAGCCGTACGCCTGCCAGTAGGCAATCATCTCGGCGTTGCGCTCGACCACTTCGCGGAAGAATGCGAGGTAGGGCTTTTCGTCATCCAGGCACTGTGGGTAGTACGACTGCAGGACGAACTCGCCGAGGGTGCGCTGCTGGTCTTCCTGCTTGGTGTAGTAGAAGTATTCGAAGTGGCCGAAGCGCACGTGGCTGGGCGCCAGGCGCAGCAGCATGGCACCGGTTTCCTTCGACTCGCGCCACACCGTGGTGCTGGAGCCGATCACGCACAGTGCGCGGCTGCTGGGGATGCCCAGGGCGGCGAGGTATTCGCTGGCGAGGAATTCGCGGATCGACGAGCGCAGCACGGCGCGGCCATCGCCCATGCGCGAGTAGGGCGTCTGTCCGGCGCCCTTGAGGTGCAGGTCCCAGTGCTCGCCGGCCTCGTTCACCACTTCGCCCAGCAACAGGCCGCGGCCGTCGCCCAGCCGCGGGTTGTAGGAGCCGAACTGGTGCCCGGAATAGACCATCGCGCGCGGATCGGCTTCTTCCCAGAGCTTGTGGCCGGCGAAGATTTCCGCGAACAGCGGGCTTGCCGCCTCGCTCGGGTCGAGGTCGAGCAGGGCCATGGCGGCGGGGCTGGCGACGACCAGGCGCGGGTCGGCGATGGGATCGGGCAGGACCTGGGTGGAAAACACATCGCCCAGGCGGGCGAAGCGGTTATCGAAGGTCAGTTCGTCGAGCTTTTTCACGCGCATCTCCGGTACAAGTCCGAGCATTGTGCTCGGACTTGTCCGAAGGCGTCCACCCTCAGGCCTTGTCGCCGCCAGGCTTGTCGGTGCCCTGGGGGCCGCCGATCTTCACGGGTGCGGCAGCGGGTTGCTGCTGGCCGACGATGACCTGGGCTTCCTGGCCCTGGAAGTTCTTCAGGAACACGTCGACCTGGTTGAAGGCCATGTCGATGCCGGCTTCGCGGAAGGCCAGGGCGATGCGCGTGAGGGTCTCGTCCACCGCCGGGTTACGGTCGCCCAGTTCGCGGACGTGGAAGCGCAGCTCGTAGTCGAAGGTGCTGGCGCTGATCAGGGTGAAGTACACCACCGGCTCCGGGTCGCGCAGGATGCGGGTGTTGGCGTGGGCGGCGTCGAGCATGATCTTGCGCGCCAGCGGCAGGTCGCTCTCGTAGGCCAGGCCGATCTTGATGGTGACGCGCGTGACGGTATCGCTCAGCGACCAGTTCACCAGCTGGCCGGTGATGAAGGTCTGGTTGGGGACGATGATTTCCTTGCGGTCGAAGTCGGTGATGGTGGTGGCGCGGATGCGGATGCGGCTGACGGTGCCGGACAGCGTGCCGATGGTCACCACGTCGCCGATCCGCACCGGGCGCTCGAAAAGGATGATCAGGCCGGAGACGAAGTTGGAGAAGATCGCCTGCAGGCCGAAGCCGAGGCCGACCGACAGCGCGGCCACCAGCCATTGCAGCTTGTCCCAGCTCACCCCGAGGGTGGACAGCGCGCTGACGAAGCCGATGCCGCTGATGGTGTAGGACAGCAGGGTGGTGATGGCGTAGGCGCTGCCCTGGGCCAGGGTCAGGCGTTGCAGCACCAGCACTTCGAGCAGGCCGGGCAGGTTGCGCGCCAGGGCGACGGTCACGGCGGCGATGACCAGCGCCATGAGGAAGTCGCTCAGGCTGATCGGCGTTGTGGACGCTGCATCTCCGGTGCCGCTGGTGTACTGGTAGAGGGTCACGTTGTCGAGGTAGGAGACGACGCTGATCAGGTCGGCCCAGACCCAGTACAGGGTGACCACGAAGCCGATCAGCAGGCCCAGGCGGATCAGGCGCATGGACTGTTCGTTGATCTGCTCGATGCCCAGGGTCGGTTCTTCGACCACCTCGGTGCCCTCGATGCCTTCCTTGGGCGCGTTCTGGCGGTTCTTCAGGGCGCGCTGGTAGGCCAGGCGGCGGGCGGCAACGCCCATGCCGCGGACGAAGGTGGCTTCCACCACCATCCAGAACATCAGCAGGAACAGGGTATCGATCAGCCGGTCGGTGAGCTTGAGCGCGGTGTAGTAGTAGCCGAAGCCCACGGCCAGGAACAGCGCTACCGGCAGGGCGGTGAAGCCCAGGCCGACAATCATCTTGATCATCGACGGGCGTTCGCTGGACGGGCTGTTGAACAGCAGCTGGGCGAGCAGCCAGGTCATTGCGCCGTAGCCGAACAGCACCACGGCAATGCCGATCACGTCATCGGCCAGCGAGGCCGGCGAGTGCTCGGCGACGGTGACCACGGCGACCAGCGACATCACCACCAGGCCCAGTCGGCGCATCAGCTTGCCGAGGAACTGCACCTGCGGCTGGCTCCAGTGGAAGTGCCGCTCGGCGATGCCGCCCGGGCGCAGGATGCGGTGCGCGGTGTAGAACACCAGCCAGACCTGCGCCATCTCCAGCAGCGCGCTGCCCAGGGTGGCGTTCTGTCCGCGGGCGTCGAGCAGCAGGGCGAGGCCGGCGATGGCCAGGGCCAGGGTGCCGGGCAGTGCCAGCAGCACGGCGAGCAGCAGGGCCAGTGGGGTGTGGGCCTGGCTGTCGCGCTTGAAGTGGCCGATATCGTCGTTCAGCGATTCCAGCTTGTCGTAGAGGAACTTGCGCTTCCACAGCAGGGCGGCAACCAGCAGGAGCAGCGGCAGGAACAGGAAGGGCCGGTCGATCAGGCCCTCGCCCAGCTCCTTGACGCCCGAGCCCCAGGGCACTTCGGCCAGTTGGTGGTGCAGCAGGGCCGGGGTCATCTTGAACCACGACAGGTCCAGCGGGCGGTTGCTGGGAATCCAGAACATCTGCTCGTCGAGGGTGGCGCGCAGGCTGCTGCTGGTTTCCTTGAGCTGCTTCTGATTCAGCTGCAGGGTGATGGCCTCATTGAGCAGCGCGTTCAGCTCGTGGTTGAGGCGCTCCATCAGTTCCAGGCGGGTGTCCACCAGCTCGGACAGGTCGTGGCGCAGCTGCGCGGTGACGCTTTCCTGGGATTGCTGGGCCAGCAGGTTGTCGATGTAGACCTGGGTGTTGTTGATCTCGTCGCGCTTCTGGTTCAGCTCGAACTGGTACAGGCGCAGGTCGGCGATCTCGTCGGCGAGGTCCTGGTCGGTCTTGATCACCGGCAGCGACTGCTTCTGCTGGTAGAGGATCTTCGACAGCAGCAGGCTGCCGCGCAGCACGTTGATCTGCTCGTCGAGGGCCTGCTCGCCCTGGGTCAGGTTGTCCAGCTGCTGCTTGGCTTCCAGGTTGCGTCGGGTCAGGGTGTTGAGGCGGTCGGTGGTGCGCAGCAGGTAGTCGGAGAGCTTGAGGTTGGCGGCGTTCTCGTGGCTCAGCAGGCTGTCGGTGCCAGCGGCCTGGTCGGCGTCCTTGGACAGCTCGGCGACGGTCTTCTCCGACTGCTCGCGGCGCTTGTCGCTGATCATCGCCTGCAGTTCGAGGGTTTCGCGCTCTTCGCGACCGATACGTTCGGCCAGCAGGTCGCGCTGGCTGGAGGCGAGGTCGAGCAGCAGGTTGTTGCCGGCCAGTTGCTTGCGCAGCAGCAGGTTCTGCGCGGTCAGCGCGGCCTGTTCGGCGAGCAGCTCGTTGCGGCGTTCGTCGGTCAGGGGCTTGGCGCCTTCCTTGCCGGCCTTGAGGGCGGTGTTGATGTCCAGCAGGCGCGTCTGGTTCTTGCTCAGGTCGGCCTGGGCGCGCTCGGGGCGGGTCTGCGCGGTGAGGATCTCGCTCTTGGCGTCGATCATCTCCTTCTGCCAGGCGGCCAACTGGGTGGATTGCTCGTTGAGGAGCATTTCCAGTTGGGTGGCGCTATAGCCGCCGTAGCGCTGGGCCGCGGGCTTGTCGGCACTGCCCTTGAGGCGACTGAGGGCCTTCTGGTTCTCGCTGATCAGCTTGGGCGCATCGGCCAGGCGGCCGTTGAGCTCGCTGAGCTGCTTCTCGCTGTCTTCCTTGGCTGCCAGCAGCCTGAGGGTGTTCTCCAGGCTGGCCTTGACCGGCTTGGCTTCGGCATCGCTGAGCTTGCGGTCGGCCAGGCCGTCGAGGCTCTGCTGCACCTTCTCGGCGCTGGGGACGGTGGTATCGGCGGCCAGCGCGGGCAGGCCGGTGAGCGAGCTGCCCAGGAGGACAGCAGTCAGGAGAGTACGCAGCAGGAATGACATGGTCGCGTTCAGCGGCTCGTGCGAAAAAGTGGAGTGAGGGTAGTGCTGGCTGGCCGGCACCCGCAAGCGGGCGCCGGTGGGCGGTCAGAGGAACAGACCGGGGCCGGGACGGCCTTCCGGGAATTTGACCCCGACCTTGCGGATCTTGTTCCCGTCCAGGGCGGCCACGGTCCAGGTCAGGCCGTTCCATTCCACCTGGTCGCCGATGATCGCCTGGCCACCGATTTCGTGGGCGATGAAGCGGCCCAGGTTCTGCTCGCCGTCGACGCCTTCGAGCTTCAGGCCATAGAGCGAGGCCACGGCGGAGAGCTGGGCGTCGCCCTCGAGGACGAAGTCGCCGAAGAAGCGTGCGCTGAGGCCGCGATCCGGCGCCTGGCTGAACAGCTTGCCCAGCGGCGAGAGATCGTGCTCGTGGCCGATCACGCAGAGGATGTCGTCGGCTTCGAGGATGGTGCTGCCGGACGGGTGCAGCAGTTGGGTGCCACGGAACAGCGCGGCGATACGCGTGCCCTCGGGCATCTTCAGTTCGCGCAGGGCGGCGCCGATGCACCACTTTTCCTTGCTCAGGTGGTAGACGAACAGCTCCCACTCGCTGGTCGGGTGGACTTCCAGGCCGGCGCGGGAGATCGGCGCCGGGTCCGGCGGCACCACCACGCGCAGCAGCTTGGCGGCCCAGGGCAGGCTGGTTCCCTGCACCAGCAGCGAAACCAGCACGATGAAGAAGGCCACGTTGAAGAACAGCTGGGCGTTGGGCAGGCCCGCCATCAGCGGGAACACCGCGAGGATGATCGGCACCGCGCCGCGCAGGCCGACCCAGGCGATGAAGGCCTTCTCGCGGCCATGGAAGGCGCGGAACGGAAACAGGCCGACCAGCACCGACAACGGGCGGGCGAAGAGGATCATCCACAGTGCCAGGCCCAGGGCGGGCAGGGCGATGGGCCAGAGGTCGTGGGGCGTGACCAGCAGGCCCAGCACCAGGAACATGCCGATCTGCGCCAGCCACGCCATGCCGTCGAGCATGTGCATGATGCCGTGGCGCGATCGGATCGGCTGGTTGCCCAGCACCAGGCCGCACAGGTAGATGGCGAGGATGCCGCTGCCGTGCACCGCGTTGGCCAGGGCGAAGATCAGCAGGCCGCCGCTGATCGCCAGCAACGGGTAGAGGCCGTTGGCCAGGTGGATGCGGTTGATCACCTGCAGCAGCAGCCAGCCGCCGGCGAGGCCGAGCACCGAGCCGATGCCGAACTCGCGCAGGAAGTGCCAGAGGAAGCTCCAGGACAGGCCGCTTTCGCCGTGGGCGAGCATATCGATCAGGGTGACGGTGAGGAACACCGCCATGGGGTCGTTGCTGCCCGATTCGATTTCCAGGGTAGCGGTGACCCGCTCGTTCAGGCCCTTGCCGCCGAGCAGCGAGAACACCGCTGCGGCGTCGGTGGAGCCGACGATGGCGCCGATCAGCAGCCCTTCCATCCAGCTCAGCTTGAACAGCCAGGCGGCAGCGATGCCGGTCAACCCGGCGGTGATCAGCACCCCGGCGGTGGCCAGTGACAGGGCTGGCCAGAGTGCTACACGGAAGCTCGACACCCGTGTGCGCAAACCGCCGTCCAGCAGGATCACCGCCAGCGCCAGGTTGCCCACCAGGTAGGCCATGGGGTAGTTGGAGAAGCCGATGCCGCCGGGGCCGTCGGTGCCCGCGATCATGCCCACGGCGAGGAAGATGACCAGGATCGGGATGCCCAGCCGCGAGGACAGCGAGCTGACCAGGATACTCATGCCGATCAGCACAGCAGCGATCAGGAAATAGCTGTTGATGGCCACGGCATCCAAGGTGTCGACCTCCTGGGGAGTAGGGGAGTGGCGACGCTACTTGGGGATCAGGATGCAGGCCGCATGCCAATCGATTCTAACCTGCGGATTTACAAGGCTGTCAAAGGTTTGTTGAGGACCGTTCGGCGGCGCTTTCCGGCCACGCCCCGGCGGTGGCCCAGGTGGGTACCAGACTTGGTGAGGTCACTTGGGTGGGCGCCCAGGCGACGGCCTCGTCCAGGGGCAGCCGGACGGCATCGAGGCAGGCCTGGCGGTCGCGCTGCAAGGTGGTGCGAGCCCTGCGCATTTCGCCGGCGATGTTCGCCTCGCCGCCGATGGTGCGGACCTGCGTATGCCACAGATGGCGGGCCGAGCTGCCGGCGACGCCGCAACTGCCCAGCGGATCGTAGTAGGACGAGCCGAACTGGGCGTAGCCGGCGTTGACCAGGGCATTGAAGTAGCGGCTCTGCGCGGCGATCGACTTGCCGTCGCCGCCGCGCAGGACTTCGAGGCCATTGGACATGGCCTTGTCGATGCTCTGCAGATAGTCGTCGGCATGCTGCAAGGCTTCCGTGCTGGGCTCGGTGAAGATCGGCGCAGAATTCAGTGGGGACGCCAGGCTGCTTTGCGGGTCGCTCTGGGGCAGCGCATCGGCAGGGCCGGTATTGAACAGCGCGAGCACGCAGCCCAGCGCGGCAATGACGGCGATGAGCGGGAAAAGCTGCAGGCAGCGGCGTGAGGTGGTAGCGAGTAAGGAGGGATGCATGGCCAGGGTCGTGAAGGCGAAAAGTTGCGCGGGCGCCATTCAACGGCAATTGCCCCTGGCTTCGCTGTCGGCCTGGTCAGCTGTTGTTGTCGGAATCTTCGTTCAGTTCATTCGGCTTACTTCCGCATCCCTGTCGAAACGGCACTTTTCCACAGGCATAAAAAAGCCCCGGACGTGACCGGGGCGAAAGGGACATGCGGGGGCCTAGAACCAGGCGTCCTGCATGGTGGAACAGGTATCGTCGCGGCCTTCGAGCAGCGCCAGGTCGTGGTGGCAGGACGGCACTTCCCAGGTCAGGAAGTAGCGCGCGGCCTGCAGCTTGCCGCGGTAGAAGTCAGTGTCCGACGCATCGCCACGCGCCAGCCCTTCCTCGGCGCGAATGGCCTGCTCCAGCCAGCGCCAGCCGATCACGGCGTGGCCGAAGACCTTCAGGTACAGCGCGGAGTTGGCCAGGCCCTGGGCCACGCGGCCCTGCATCAGGTCACCGAGCAGGCTCAGGGTGGTCGCGGACAGGCGGGCCATCAGTTGCTCCAGCGGCTCGCGCAGCTTGTCCAGCGACTGATACGCGCTGGCACGCTCGCAGCACTGGCTGATCAGGCGGGTCAGTTGCTTGAGGCCGGCGCCGTTGTTCTGCGCCAGCTTGCGGCCGAGCAGATCCAGCGACTGGATGCCGTGGGTGCCTTCGTGGATCGGGTTCAGGCGGTTGTCGCGGTAGTACTGCTCCACCGGGTATTCACGGGTGTAGCCGTGGCCGCCGAGGATCTGGATCGCCAGCTCGTTGGCCTTCAGGCAGAACTCCGAGGGCCAGGATTTGACGATCGGGGTGAGCAGGTCGAGCAGCTCGTGGGCCTGCTTGCGTTCTTCTTCGGTGGCCAGCGTCTCGCAGTCATCCACCAGGCGCGCGGCGTACAGGCCGAGGTCGAAGGCGCCTTCGACGTAGGCCTTCTGGGTCAGCAGCATGCGCCGCACGTCGGTGTGCTCGATGATCGACACCGGCGCGGAGGTCGGGTCCTTGGCGTCCACCGGGCGGCCCTGCGGGCGTTCGCGGGCGTACTCCAGGGAGTACAGGTAGCCGGCGTAGCCGAGCATGATGGCGCCCATGCCGACGCCGATGCGCGCCTCGTTCATCATCTGGAACATGTAGGCCAGGCCGTGGTGCGGCTTGCCGACCAGATAGCCGACACACTCGCCCTTGTCACCGAAGTTGAGGGCAGTGGAGGTGGTGCCGCGCCAGCCCATCTTGTGGAACAGGCCGGCCAGGGTCACGTCGTTGCGCGCGCCGAGCGAGCCGTCTTCGTTGACCAGGAACTTGGGCACGATGAACAGGCTGATGCCCTTCACGCCGGGCGGCGCGTCGGGCAGCTTGGCCAGCACCATGTGCACGATGTTGTCCGACAGCGGGTGGTCGCCGCCGGAGATGAAGATCTTGTTGCCCTTGATCCGGTAGCTGCCGTCGGCGGCCGGTTCCGCGCGGGTGCGGATGTCGGCCAGGGACGAGCCGGCATGGGGCTCGGTCAGGGCCATGGTGCCGAACCAGCGGCCTTCGATCATCGGCTGCAGGAACAGGCGTTTCTGTTCTTCGCTGCCGAAGGTTTCGATCAGGTGGCTGGAGCCCATGCTGAGCATCGGGTAGGACGAGGTGGCAATGTTGGCCGACTGGAAGTGCGCGAAGCAGGCGCGCGCCAGCAGGTGCGGCAGCTGCATGCCACCCTGTTCGAAGCTGCGCGAGGCGTTCTGGAAACCGGCCTCGTTGAAGGCGTCCACCGCCGGCTTCACTTCCGGGATGAGCACCGCGCCGCCGTCGACGTACTGCGGTTCGTTCTCGTCGTTCTTGCGGTTGTGTGGGGCGAACAGCTCCTCGGCGATGCCGCGGGCGGTGCCCAGGGCGGCGTCGAACGTCTCGCGGTTGTGCTCGGCGAAGCGTTCGCGCCGGGTCAGAGCCTCTGCGTCGAGCACTTCGTAGAGTTCGAAAGCGAGGTTGCGGGAGCTGAGCAGGGTCTCGGACATGGATCGACCTCCGTGGGAATCTGCGCAGTCTAGTCTGGTGAATGAAGCGCGCACAGAATCATCCATGAGCGTGATAAAGGGCTAAAACGCCCGGCCTCCCGGCGGGCCCCGGCGACGGCGGGCTCGCACCGCACCCGCCCCAGGGCCTAAACTGCGCGCCTTGAGGAGTCCGCTATCCATGAACTACCGCCACGCCTACCACGCCGGTAACCACGCCGACGTGCTGAAACACATCGTCCTCGCCCGCATCTTCGCGCTGATGGCGCGCAAGGACACGCCGTTTGCCTACCTCGACAGCCATTCCGGCATCGGCCTCTACGACCTGCTGGGCGATGAAGCCAGCCGCACCGGCGAGTGGGAATCGGGCATCGGTCGCCTGGTCGAGCGCGATGACCTGCCGGAGCTGCTGGAGGATTACCTGGGCGTCGTGAGTGCGCTGAATCCCGACGGTGGCCTGGAGTTCTACCCCGGCTCGCCGGAGCTGGCGCGTCGCCTGACCCGCCCGCAGGACCGGGTGATGCTCAACGAATTGCACCCGGAAGACGGTCGCCTGCTCAAGGCCAACATGGCCGGCGAGCGCCGCATCTCGGTACACCAGGGCGACGGCTGGCTGCTGCCCCGTGCCTTCCTGCCCGTTTCCGAGAAGCGCGGCGTGCTGCTGATCGACCCGCCCTTCGAGCAGCCGGACGACCTGGAGCGCTGCGTGACCGCGCTGGACGAGGCCATCGGCCGCATGCGCCAGACCGTGGTCGCCATCTGGTACCCGATCAAGGACCGCCGCCAGCTCAAGCGTTTCTACCAGCGCCTGGAGAAGAGCTCGGCGCCGAAGATGCTGCGCGTGGAGCTGTGCGTGCATCCGGCCGAGACGGCCGATCGTTTGAACGGCTCCGGACTGGTGATCGTGAACCCGCCGTGGCCGCTGGACGAGGAGCTGCGCGGCCTGCTGCCGTGGTTGGCCGAGACACTGGCGCAGAGCGAAGGCAGCAGTCAGGTGGACTGGCTGATCGCCGAATGAAAAAGCCCCGGCAGTGCCGGGGCTTTTTGTGGCCGGCGAAGCTTCACGCCGGCAGGCAGACGCCCGTGCCACCCAGGCCGCAGTAGCCGTTGGGGTTCTTCGCCAGGTACTGCTGGTGGTAGGCCTCGGCGTAGTAGAACGGCGGCACTTCGCGGATTTCCGTGGTGATCGCGCCGTAACCCTTGGCGTCGAGTTCCTTCTGGAAGGCCGCGCGGCTGGCGTCAATGGCGGCTTTCTGCGCCTGGTCGAACCAGTAGATCACCGAGCGGTACTGGGTGCCGGTGTCGTTGCCCTGGCGCATGCCCTGGGTCGGATCGTGGGATTCCCAGAACACCTTCAGCAGCGCCTCGATGCTGGTTTCACGCGGGTCATACGCCACCAGCACCACTTCGCTGTGGCCGGTCAGGCCGGAGCAGACTTCGTCGTAGGTCGGGTTCGGCGTGAAGCCGCCGGCATAGCCCACCGCGGTGACCCAAACGCCTGGCTGTTGCCAGAAGCGCCGCTCGGCGCCCCAGAAGCAACCCAGGCCAACCACGATCTGCTGCACGCCGGCCGGGTAGGGCGCGGACAGCGGGCGGCCATTGACGTAATGCGCTTCGGGCACCGGCATCGGGCTTTCACGCCCCGGCAGGGCCTGGGCGGAGCTGGGCAGTTCCAGCTTGTGGGCAAGTATTTGCGAGCGCAGGGTCATGGCATTCGTCTCCTCTGAATAGGGGCGGCAATAGACTCGGGTACTCGCCGAAGATTACAGCGTTTTTTCCGGGAGCGGGGATGGCTGCGGGCACGCCGTGCCTGTGGGGCTCAGTGCGGGCGGCAGGGGTAGCGCTGCAGGCTGGAGGAGAGGTCGTGGCTGGGGATGGGCTTGTCGAACAGGTAGCCCTGGCCGATGTCGCAGCGGTTGCGCCGCAGGAAGGCCAGCTGGGCGGCGGTCTCGACGCCTTCGGCGACCACCTGCAGCTTGAGGTTGTGGGCCATGGCGATCACCGCCGAGGTGATTTCCATGTCGTCCTGGTTGTCGGGGATGTCCTTGATGAAGCTGCGATCGATCTTGATCACGTCGATGGGGAACTTCTTCAGGTAGCTCAGCGACGAGTAGCCGGTGCCGAAGTCGTCCATGGCCAGGGTCAGGCCGAGGCTCTTCAGGCGCTCCAACTGCTGGCGGGTGTCGTCGGTGGCATCCAGCAGCAGGCTTTCAGTGAGTTCAAGCTCGAGCTGGCAGGCCGGGATGCTTTCCTCGTGGAGGATCGCGGCGATGGAGCCGACCAGGTCCGGGTCGCTGAACTGCTTGGGCGACAGGTTGATCGCCATGTGCAGCTCGCCCAGGCCCTTGGCGGCCAGCTCGCGCACCTGGCGGCAGGCCTGGCGGATCACCCACTTGCCGATGGGGATGATCAGACCGGTTTCTTCGGCGACGCTGATGAACTGGTCCGGGCGGATCATGCCCTTCTCCGGGTGCTGCCAGCGCAGCAGCGCTTCCAGGCCGAGCAGCGCGCCACTGCGCAGGCACAGCTTGGGCTGGTAGTGCACGGCCAGTTCGTCCTGCACCAGCGCGCGGCGCAGGTTGCTCTCGACGAACAGCTTGTAGCTGGCCTCGGCGGTCATCGCTTCGGTGAAGGTCTGTACCTGGTGCTTGCCGTTGGCCTTGGCCTTGTGCAGCGCCAGGCCCGCGTGCTTCATCAGGGTCTGCGGGTCCTGCCCGTGCTGCGGCGCGTAGGCGATGCCCACGGAGCCGGTGATGCTGATCAGCTGGTTGTCGACGAACAGCGGCTTGTCGAGCACGTCGAGGATCTGCGCAGCGACCTTCTCGCCACGGCCGGCCACGGACTCCTCCAGCAGCACGGCGAACTCGTTGCTGGCGAAGCGCGCCAGGGTGGCGCTGTCGCTCAGGCTGCTGCGCAGGCGGCGGGCGAGGTTGGCCAGCAGCTTGTCGCCGGTCTGGTGGCCGAGGCTGTCGTTGATCCGCTTGAAGTTGTCGATGTCCACCAGCAGCAGGCTCAGCGAATGTTCGCTGCCCACCTGCAGGCGTTCTTCCAGGGCGTTGATGAAGAAGTGCCGGTTGGCCAGGCCCGTGAGGTTGTCGCGGTAGGCGAGCTTCTCGATGTGCTGCTGGGCCAGCTTGCTCTGGGTGATGTCTTCGTAGATGCCGATGTAGTGCGTCAGCTCGCCCTTGTCGTCGTAGACCTTGGACAGCGACAGCTGACCCCAGTACGGCTCGAGGTTCTTGCGCCGGCTGCGGAACTCGCCCTGCCAGCTGTTCTGCGTGACCAGGGTGGAGCGCGCGTCGAACAGCAGCTCGCTGAGGTTCGCCAGTGCCGGCAGCTCAGGCAGGCGGCGGCCGCGCACTTCGTCGGCGCCGTACTGGGTGATCGCGGTGAAGCTCGGGTTGACGTATTCCACCAGTCCGTCGCGGTCGATCAGCAGGAAGGCGCTGGCGCTCTGCTCGACGGCGCGCTGGAACAGGTGCAGGGCGCTGGAGACGTTGCGCCGCTCGTGATTCATCAGCACCTGGGCGTACTGGTCGGCCAGTTCGCCGGCAAAGGCGATCTCGTCACTCTGCCACATGCGCACTTCGCCGACGTGTTCCAGGCAGAGCACGCCGACCACTTCGCCGCCGACGCGAATGGTGGCGTCGAGCATGGCGCTGATGCCCTGCGGGCGCAGGTAGCGCTGGGCCAGTTCCTGGGTGCGCGGGTCCTGCTGGGCGTTGTGGGCGTCGATGGCGCGGCCGCTGTGGACCGCGTCGAGGTAATTGGGGAAGTTGCTGGCGTCGATGTCCTGCGGCTTTTCGTACTGGTCGGTGTCGCGGCGGTAGATGGTCACCGCTTCCAGGCGATGGTCGGTGTGCAGGCGCCAGATGCCCGCGCGGGCCACGTCGTAGGCCTCGCAGGCGGCCTGGGCGATCAGCTGGGCAGCCTCGAGCAGCGGGTCGCTGGACAGATAGCGGTGGCGCGCCAGGCGCACGATCAGGTTCTGCTGGGTGCGCGAGCGCACCAGGTGCTGCAGGTGTTCGTCCTGGGAGCGCTGGTACATCTCCAGGGACATCTTCAGGCGGATGTTCTGCGCTTCCAGGTCCAGCAGGCGCGGGTCCAGTTCGGTTTCGTGCTCGTCCGCCTCGGTCTGCAGCAGATAGCCGTGGAGCAGCTGGCGGCCGTGTTGCTGGAAGCTTTCGCCGACCTCCAGCACGTTCAGCGTGCCGCGCGGCGAGTGGAGCAGGTAGCGCACCCGGTAACGGCCGTCCTTGAGCAGTTGCTGCTGCACCTGCTCATGCAGGCGATGGCGCGCTTCGGGCTCCATCAGGCTGGCGTAGGGGGCGTCGAGGATGCCGCAGAGGTCCTGGGCCGGCACGCCGATCTGGCGCTCACAGCCGGGGTCGAGGAACAGCAGGGTCCAGCTGGGTTCATTCAGGCGCTCGAAGCGCAGCATCCCGAGCCTCGAAGGGACGGGAAGCTGCGTGACAACCTCGGCCGCCTGACGGCTGGCGGCATCGGGATGACTCTTCATGCGCGGTGGATTTCCAGGGTGCTGGACGAGGTACATGGCCTCGCCCGACTTCTATGGGCGTTGGCAAGATTTGCATGAGGCACGGGGCCATGACAAGCCAAGACTGTATCGGCCGTCACAGAGCGAAGTTGAGGCAGTGCCGGGCGCCAGGCGTGACCGCCGGTCCGGACAAAAAGAAGCCCCGCCATCCGGCAGGGCTGGAGAGTACGAGCGTGGCGTGCTCGTCGAGAGGAAGGCCGGCACAGGGCCGGCCTTTTACAACACTTACAACCGCGACACTTACAGCAGCAGGGTGCGGATATCACCCAGCAGGTCGGACAGGCGCTTGGTGTAGCGCGCGGCGGCCGCCCCGTTGATCACGCGGTGATCGTAGGACAGCGACAGCGGCAGCATCAGGCGCGGCTGGAAGGCCTTGCCGTCCCACACCGGCTGCATGGTCGCCTTGCTGACACCCAGAATCGCCACTTCCGGCGCGTTGACGATCGGCGTGAAGCCGGTGCCGCCAATGTGGCCGAGGCTGGAGATGGTGAAGCAGGCGCCCTGCATGGCGTCGGCGGAGAGCTTCTTGGTGCGCGCTTTCTCGGCCAGTTCGGCGGCTTCGGCGGCGAGCTGCAGGAGGCTCTTCTGGTCGACGTTCTTGATCACCGGGACCAGCAGACCGTCCGGCGTGTCCACGGCGAAGCCGATGTTCACGTACTTCTTGCGGATCAGCGCCTTGCCGCTGGGGGCCAGCGAGCTGTTGAAGTCCGGCATTTCCTTGAGCAGGTGAGCGCAGGCCTTGAGCAGGATCGGCAGCACGGTCAGCTTGACGCCGGCCTTCTCCGCGACGGCTTTCTGGGCCACGCGGAAGGCTTCCATCTCGGTGATGTCGGCCGAGTCGAACTGGGTCACGTGCGGCACGTTCAGCCAGCTGCGATGCAGGTTGGCGGCGCCGACCTGCATCAGGCGGGTCATGGCCACTTCTTCCACTTCGCCGAACTTGCTGAAGTCGACTTCCGGAATCGGCGGGATGCCCGCGCCGCCGGTAGCGCCAGCCGGTGCGCCGGATTTGGCGCGTTGCAGCTGTTCCTTGACGAACGCCTGCACGTCTTCCTTGAGGATACGGCCCTTGGGACCGGTGCCTTTGACTTCACCCAGCTCGACGCCGAACTCGCGGGCGACCATGCGCACCGCGGGGCCTGCGTGAACCTTGGTGCCGTCACGGCTGGGCGCGCCCACCGGAGCAGCTTCCGGAGCCTTGGCCTGAGCCGCGGCAGCCGGTGCGGGAGCTGCGGCCGGAGCGGCAGCGGCCGGAGCCGGTGCAGCAGCCGGAGCTTCTGCGGCGGCCGGAGCAGCAGCGCCCGCGACCTTGAGCTTGAGGATCAGGTCGCCGGTGCCGACTTCGTCACCGATCTTGATTGATACGCTCTCCACCACGCCGGAGGCCGGCGAGGGGATTTCCATGCTGGCCTTGTCCGACTCCAGGGTGATCAGCGACTGGTCGGCTTCGACCGTGTCGCCGGCTTTCACCATGACTTCGATGACGTTGGCCTTGCCGGCCGAGCCGATGTCCGGGACGTGGATGTCCTGGACGCTGGCAGCGGCGGGCGCGGCAGCCGGCGCCGGGGCAGCGGCCGGAGCCTCTGCCTTCGGTGCTTCCGGGGCCTGCGCCGGAGCTTCGGCCTTGGGCGCTTCGGCGGTAGCCGAACCACCCTCGACTTCCAGCTCGAGGATCTCGTCGCCTTCCTTCAGGGTGTCGCCCACCTTGACCTTCAGGCTCTTCACCACGCCGGCTTTCGGCGAGGGGATTTCCATGCTGGCCTTGTCGGATTCCAGGGTCAGCAGGCTCTGGTCGGCCTCGACGGTGTCGCCGACCTTGACCAGCAGTTCAATGACTTCACCCTGACCATTGCCGATGTCGGGTACACGAATCAGTTCGCTCATCGTGCCTCTCCTCAGCAGTCCAGCGGGTTGCGTTTTTCGGGGTTGATGCCGAACTTGGCGATGGCTTCCGCCACGACCTTGGGTTCGATATCACCGCGATCGGCCAGGGCTTCCAGCGCGGCCAGCACGACCCAGTGGCGGTCGACTTCGAAGAAGTCGCGCAGCTTGCGGCGGCTGTCGCTGCGGCCGAAGCCGTCGGTGCCCAGGACCTTGAACTCCTTGCTCGGCACCCACTGACGGATCTGCTCGGCGTAGAGCTTCATGTAGTCGGTGGAGGCGATCACCGGGCCCTTGCGGCCGGCGAGGCACTCTTCGACGTAGCTCTGCTTGGGCTTCTGACCCGGGTGCAGGCGGTTCCAGCGCTCGACAGCCAGGCCGTCGCGGCGCAGTTCGTTGAAGCTCGGTACCGACCAGACGTCGGCGCCGATGCCGAAGTCTTCGCGCAGGATCTTCGCGGCGGCTTCGACTTCGCGCAGGATGGTGCCCGAGCCCAGCAGCTGCACGTGATGCGCGGCGTCCTTCTTGTCCTCATCGAGCAGGTACATGCCCTTGATGATGCCTTCCTCTGCGCCCTTGGGCATGGCCGGCTGGACGTAGTTCTCGTTCATCACGGTGATGTAATAGAAGATGTCCTGCTGCTCTTCGATCATCTGGCGCGAGCCTTCGCGGATGATCACCGCCAGCTCGTACGCATAGGTCGGATCGTAGGTGCGGCAGTTCGGGATGGTCGCCGCCAGGAGGTGGCTGTGACCGTCTTCGTGCTGCAGGCCTTCACCGTTGAGGGTGGTACGGCCGGCGGTGCCGCCGATCAGGAAGCCGTGTGCGCGGCTGTCGCCAGCGGCCCAGGCCAGGTCGCCGATACGCTGGAAACCGAACATCGAGTAGAAGATGTAGAACGGCAGCATCGGCTGGTTGTGCGTGGAGTACGAGGTACCCGCGGCGATCCAGCTGGACATGGCGCCGGCTTCGTTGATGCCTTCCTCGAGGATCTGACCTTTCTTGTCCTCGCGGTAGAACATCACCTGGTCTTTATCCACCGGCTCGTACAGCTGGCCGACGGAAGAGTAGATACCCAGCTGGCGGAACATGCCTTCCATACCGAAGGTACGGGCTTCGTCCGGTACGATCGGGACGATGCGCGGGCCGAGTTCCTTGTCCTTTACCAGCTGCGAGATGATCCGCACGAAGGCCATGGTGGTGGAGATTTCGCGGTCGCCCGAGCCGTCGAGCATGGCCTTGAGGGTTTCCAGCGGGGGAACCGGGACCTGGAAGCTCTTCTCGCGGCGAACCGGCATCACGCCGCCCAGCGCAGCACGGCGGGAGGCCAGGTACTTGGCCTCGGCGCTGCCTTCCTCGGGGCGGTAGAACGGCAGGTTTTCCAGGTCGGCATCCTTGATCGGGATGTCGAACTTGTCGCGGAAAGACTTCAGGGACTCGACGTCGACCTTCTTGACGTTGTGCGCGATGTTCTTCGCTTCGCCCGAACCGGTACCGTAGCCCTTGATGGTCTTGGCCAGGATGACGGTCGGCTGGCCCTTGTGGTTGACCGCCTGGTGGTAGGCCGCATAGACCTTGTAGGGGTCGTGGCCGCCACGGTTGAGTTTCCAGACTTCCTCGTCGGAGAGGTCCTTGACCATCTCCAGCAGCTCCGGACGCGCACCGAAGAAGTGCTCACGCACGTAGGCGCCGTCTTTGGCCTTGTAGTTCTGGTACTCGCCGTCGATGACCTCGTCCATGCGCTGCTGCAGCAGGCCGGCGGTGTCCTTGGCGAACAGCGGGTCCCAGAAGCGACCCCAGACCACCTTGTTGACGTTCCACTCGGCGCCACGGAACACGCCTTCGAGTTCCTGGATGATCTTGCCGTTGCCGCGAACCGGGCCGTCGAGGCGCTGCAGGTTGCAGTTGATGACGAAGATCAGGTTGTCCAGCTTCTCGCGGCCAGCCAGGGAGATCGCGCCCAGGGATTCGGGCTCGTCGCACTCGCCGTCGCCCATGAAGCACCAGACCTTCTGCTTGCCGGCGGGGATGAAGCCGCGGCTTTCCAGGTACTTCATGAAGCGCGCCTGGTAGATCGCCTGGATCGGGCCCAGACCCATGGAAACGGTCGGGAACTGCCAGAAGTCCGGCATCAGCCAGGGGTGCGGGTAGGAAGACAGGCCGTTGCCGTCCACTTCCTGGCGGAAGTTGTTCAGCTGGTCTTCGCTGATGCGGCCTTCGAGGAAGGCGCGGGCGTAGACGCCGGGGGAGGCGTGGCCCTGGAAGAACACCAGGTCGCCGCCGTGTTCGTCGGTCGGGGCCTGGAAGAAGTAGTTGAAGCCAACGTCATACAGGGTCGCCGAGGAGGCGAAGGAGGAGATGTGACCACCCAGATCCGGGTCGGCCTTGTTGGCCTTCATCACCATCGCCAGGGCGTTCCAGCGCACCAGGGAGCGGATGCGGCGTTCCATGAACAGGTCGCCGGGCATGCGGGCTTCGTGGGTGACCGGGATGCTGTTGCGGTACGGCGTGGTGATCGCGTAGGGCAGTTGGGTGCCGGACCGGCTGGCCAGCTCGCCCATACGGGTCATCAGGTAATGGGCGCGGTCTTCACCTTCACGGTCCAGGACCGATTCCAGGGCGTCCAGCCATTCCTGGGTTTCGACGGGATCGAGGTCTTGCATGGCTTGCTCCAGGGCGGAAAGGCTTCCAGAATCGGAAGCCAGTAGATCGTTGCCGACAGCTGCGCCAACCTCGTGGGCGACGCGGCGAATTCTTGGAAGTGCTCCGGGGGTACGCCCGGCGGGTTGTAGTTTTACTACAAATCGCCAGCGGATACATCCCTCCCCCTGAAAAAGTTAGTAGTAAAACTACAGGGGCGCGAAAAGACAGGAATGCCGGCGCCTCGCCGACCACTCAGGATAGACCATGAGCCTGCCGTCCCTGGCCGCTTTGCCGGCTACTCTCAAGCCTCTCGCCGAGCGCGCTGAGCAGAATTTCCGCACCGCCATCGCCGCGCTTTCCGCCGAGCAGATCGCCAGTTTCGACAGCTGGTCCGACGAGCGGCATGCTGATTTCGCCCGCGTCACCGCCGGCAGCGATTTCGTCGCCGAGCAGGTCCAGCGCGATCCTGCCTTTCTATTGGCGCTGGCCGCGACCGGCGAGCTGGAGCGTGCCCTGCAGCCCGGCGAGATGGGCGCGCAGCTGGAAGCGCTGCTGGCCGACTGTGCCGATGAGGACGAGCTGGGCCGCCGCCTGCGCCGCTTCCGTCGGCGCCAGCAGATGCGCATCATCTGGCGCGACCTGACCCGCCGCAGCGACCTGGCCGGCACCTGTCGCGACCTGTCGGACCTCGCCGACGCCAGCATCGACCAGTCCCTGGCGTGGCTCTACCAGCGCCACTGCCAGCAGTTCGGCGTGCCCATCGGCAACCGTTCGGGCCTGCCGCAGAAGATGATCGTGCTGGGCATGGGCAAGCTGGGCGCGGGCGAGCTGAACCTGTCCTCCGACATCGACCTGATCTTCGGCTACCCCGAGGGCGGCGAGACCCAGGGCGCCAAGCGCGCGCTGGATAACCAGGAGTTCTTCACCCGCCTGGGGCAGAAGCTGATCAAGTCGCTGGATGCCATCACTGTCGAAGGCTTCGCCTTCCGCGTCGACATGCGCCTGCGACCCTACGGCTCCAGCGGCCCGCTGGTGCACAGCTTCGCCGCGCTGGAGCAGTACTACCAGGACCAGGGGCGCGACTGGGAACGCTACGCGATGATCAAGGCCCGCGTGGTCGGCGGCGACCAGGAGGCCGGCCAGCGCCTGCTGGAGTTGCTGCGTCCGTTCGTCTACCGGCGCTACCTGGACTTCTCCGCCATCGAGGCGCTGCGCACCATGAAGCAGCTGATCCAGCAGGAAGTCCGGCGCAAGGGCATGAGCGAGAACATCAAGCTGGGCGCCGGCGGCATCCGCGAAGTGGAGTTCATCGCCCAGGCCTTCCAGCTGATCCATGGCGGCCGTGACCTCAGTCTGCAGCAGCGACCGCTGCTGCGCGTGCTGGCGATCCTTGAAGGGCAGGGCTACCTGCCGCCGCAGGTGGTCAGCGAGCTGCGCGAGGGCTACGAGTTCCTGCGCTACGCCGAGCACGCCCTGCAAGCCATCGCCGACCGCCAGACGCAGATGCTGCCGGAGGACGAATTCGAGCGTATCCGCGTTGCCTTCATCATGGGCTTCGCCAACTGGTCGGCGTTCCACCAGGCCACCAACCAGTGGCGCGAGCGCATCGACTGGCATTTCCGCCAGGTCATCGCCGACCCGGATGAAGATGAAGAAGGCCAGGTGGATACCACCATTGGCGGCGAGTGGATTCCGCTGTGGGAAGAGGCGGTGGATGAAGAGTCCGCCTGCCGGCAGTTCGCCGACGCCGGTTTCGCCCAGCCGGCGGCGGCCTGGAAGCGCCTGACCGACCTGCGCAATGGTCCGCAGGTGCGCGCCATGCAGCGCCTGGGCCGCGAGCGGCTGGATGCCTTCATGCCGCGCCTGCTGAACATGATCGCCGAGCGCGGCCCGGCGGACGTGTTGCTGGAGCGCGTATTGCCGTTGATCGAGGCAGTGGCGCGGCGTTCGGCTTATCTGGTGCTGCTCACCGAGAACCCCGGTGCACTGGAGCGCCTGCTGACGCTCTGCGCGGCCAGCCCGATGGTGGCCGAGCAGATCGCCCGCTTCCCGATCCTGCTCGACGAGCTATTGAATGAAGGGCGGCTGTTCCGTCCGCCACAGGCTGCCGAGCTGGGCGCGGAGCTGCGCGAGCGGCTGATGCGCATCCCCGAGGATGACCTCGAGCAGCAGATGGAAACCCTGCGCCACTTCAAGCTGGCCCACGCCCTGCGCGTGGTGGCTTCGGAGATCGCTGGCACCTTGCCGCTGATGAAGGTCAGCGACTACCTGACCTGGCTGGCCGAAGCGATCCTCGAACAGGTGCTGAGCCTGACCTGGGACCAGCTGGTGCAGCGTCACGGCCGGCCGACCCGAGTGGACGGCACGCCCTGCGACCCGGACTTCATCATCATCGGCTACGGCAAGTCCGGCGGCCTGGAGCTGGGCCACGGCTCGGACCTGGACCTGGTGTTCATCCACGACGGCGATCCGCAGAGCGAGACCGACGGCGCCAAGCCCATCGACGGGGCGCAGTTCTATACGCGCCTGGGGCAGAAGATCATCCACTTCCTCACCGCGCAGACGCCCTCAGGCATGCTCTACGAGGTGGACATGCGCCTGCGCCCGAGCGGCGCTTCCGGTCTGCTGGTCAGCTCGCTGCGCGCCTTCGAGGCCTACCAGTTGGGCGAGGCCTGGACCTGGGAACACCAGGCGCTGGTGCGCGCCCGTGTGCTGGCCGGCTGCAAGCGGGTAGCCGTGGCGTTCGAAGCGATCCGCGCGAAAGTGCTGGGCCAGCAGCGCGACCTGGCCGAGCTGCGCAAGGAAGTCAGCGAGATGCGCGCGAAGATGCGCGACAACCTCGGTACCCCGAGCACGGCCGCCGGCACCGCGACGAATGCCTTCGAGGCCGCGGCCCCGTTCGATCTCAAGCAGGATGCCGGTGGTATCGTCGATATCGAATTTATGGTGCAATACGCGGCCCTGGCCTGGTCGTGGCAACACCCGGAGCTGGTGGAGTTCACCGACAATATCCGCATTCTGGAAGCCCTGGAGCGGGTCGGGTTGATGTCCGGCGAGGATGTCCTGAAGCTGCAGGACGCCTACAAGGCCTACCGGGCGGCGGCGCACCGATTGTCCCTGCAGAAGCAGCCGGGCGTGGTGAGCGGCGATCACTTCCATGCGGAACGTCGCATGGTGATGCAGATGTGGAAGGCCTTCGAGCTGACCTGATTCGCTGCGATTTCCCATGAAACAGATAGCATCCGGCGAGATGATGCTCGCCGGAGCGGATCGCGCTGTCAGTGCTGGGCTGGCAGCAGGAACAAGGCGCGTAATGCCATTGCGCCAGGTCACAGGGAGTGACGAAAACCGCCCGGCCCGAAGAGTGGCTGGGCTAGACTGCCGGCATTCGCTGCTCGGCACCCGACCGTAGAGGCCCGCGCCTTGCGGCTGGATGAATGGAGTACGGGGAGGCGAGAGCCTCCCCGCTTGTTTTCGGAAAAGGCATGAGAATTCTGATCGTAGGCCCCTCCTGGGTGGGCGACATGGTGATGGCGCAGACGCTCTTCCAGTGTCTGAAGCGGCAGCATCCGGACTGCGTGATCGACGTGCTGGCGCCCGACTGGAGCCGGCCGATCCTCGAGCGCATGCCCGAAGTGCGCCAGGCCCTGAGCTTCCCGCTTGGCCACGGCGTGCTGGATATCGCCTCGCGCCGGCGCATCGGCAAGACCCTCAAGGGTCAGTACGACCAGGCGATCCTCCTGCCCAACTCGCTCAAGTCGGCGCTGGTGCCGTATTTCGCCGGCATTCCCAAGCGCACTGGCTGGAAGGGCGAGATGCGCTACGGCCTGCTCAACGACATCCGCGCGCTGGATAAAGAGCGCTACCCGCTGATGATCGAGCGCTTCATGGCCCTGGCCTATGAGCCGGGCGCCGAGCTGCCGCAACCTTATCCGCAGCCGCGCCTGTCCATCGACCCGCAGAGCCGCGAGGCCGCGCTGGCCAAGTTCGGCCTGAGCCTGGATCGCCCGGTGCTGGCGCTGTGCCCCGGTGCCGAGTTCGGCGAGGCCAAGCGCTGGCCGGCCGAGTACTACGCCAAGGTCGCCGAGGTGAAGATCCGCGCCGGCTGGCAGGTGTGGATATTCGGCTCGAAGAACGACCATCCCGGCGGCGAAGACATCCGCATGCGCCTGATTCCCGGCTTGCGCGAAGAGTCGGTGAACCTGGCCGGCGAGACCGCCCTGGCCGAGGCCATCGACCTGATGTCCTGCGCTGGCGCCGTGGTCACCAACGATTCCGGCCTGATGCACGTGGCGGCCGCGCTGAACCGCCCGCTGGTGGCGGTCTACGGCTCCACGTCGCCGCAGTTCACCCCGCCGCTGGCCGATGCCGTGGAGATCGTCCGCCTCGGCCTGGAATGCAGCCCCTGCTTCGATCGCGTGTGCCGTTTCGGCCACTACAACTGCCTGCGCGAGCTGAAGCCGCGCCCGGTGATCGAAGCGCTGGACCGACTGGTCGCCGACCCGGTGGATGTGGAAAGCGCTGAATGAGGGTCCTGTTGATCAAGACCTCGTCCCTGGGCGATGTCATCCACACCCTGCCGGCGTTGACCGACGCTGCCCGCGCCATTCCCGGCATCCAGTTCGACTGGGTGGTGGAGGAGGGCTTCGCCGAGATTCCCGCCTGGCATCCCGCCGTGGCCCAGGTGATCCCGGTGGCGATCCGCCGCTGGCGCAAGAACCTCTGGCAGACGTTCAGGAGTGGCGAATGGGGGCGCTTCAAGCGCCGCCTGAAGGAAGTCGACTACGACCTGGTGATCGACGCCCAGGGCCTGCTGAAAAGCGCCTGGCTGACCCGCTACGCGCGCCGCCGCACGCCGGTTGCGGGGTTGGACAAGGAGTCGGCCCGCGAGCCGGCAGCCAGCCGCTTCTATAACCGTACCTACCCCGTTGCCTGGGGCCAGCACGCCGTCGAACGCGTGCGCCAGTTGTTCGCCCAGGCGCTGGACTACCCGCTGCCCACTGGTACCGGCGACTACGGCCTGGACCGCAATCGCCTGCTGGATTCGGTGGAGACCGAGCCCTACCTGGTATTCCTCCACGGCACCACCTGGGTGACCAAGCACTGGCCCGAGGTCTACTGGCGCGAACTGGCCCAGCGCATGGGCGAGCGCGGCTGGCAAGTCCGCCTGCCGTGGGGCAACGACGCCGAGCGGCAACGCGCCGAACGGCTCGCCGAAGGCTTGGAAAACGTCTCGGTACTCCCCAAGTTAAGCCTCGCGGGCATGGCCAAGGTCCTGGCCGGCGCTTCCGCCTGCGTGGCGGTCGACACCGGGCTCGGACACCTGGCCGCCGCCCTGGACGTGCCGACGCTGTCGCTGTTCGGCCCGACCAACCCCGGTCTGACCGGCGCCTACGGGCGCTCGCAAGTGCACCTGGCCGCCGACTGGCCGTCGTGCGCGCCCTGCCTGCAGAAGACCTGCACCTACCAGCCGACGGCCGAAGACAAGCGCCAGTTCGACCTGCGGCATGAACAGCCTCTGTGCTTCACGCGCCTGAATCCCCAGCGCGTGGCGAACCAGCTGGAGGCACTGCTGCTGGCCCCGGAGACGCTTCGATGACCCTGGCTTTCGTTCTCTACAAATACTTCCCGTTCGGCGGGCTGCAGCGCGATTTCATGCGCATCGCCCTGGAATGCCAGCAGCGCGGCCATTCGATCCGCGTCTACACGCCTATCTGGGAAGGCGAAGTGCCGCCGGGCTTCGACGTGCGCGTGGCGCCGGTGAAGTCGCTGTTCAACCATCGCCGCAACGAGAAATTCAGCGCCTGGCTGGCCGCGGACCTCGCGCGTTCGCCGGTGGACCGGGTGATCGGCTTCAACAAGATGCCGGGCCTGGATGTCTACTACGCCGCCGACGGCTGCTTCGAGGACAAGGCGCAGACCCTGCGCAACTCCTTCTACCGTCGCTGGGGTCGCTACAAGCACTTTGCCGACTACGAGCGCGCGGTGTTCGCGCCGGAGTCGAAGACCGAGATCCTGATGATCTCCGAAGTCCAGCAGCCGCTGTTCATCAAGCATTACCGCACCCCCGAGGCACGCTTCCACCTGCTGCCGCCGGGCATTGCCCAGGACCGCCGCGCACCGGCCAATGCCGGGGAAATCCGCGCGGAGTTCCGCCGCGAGTTCAAGCTGGGCGACGACGACCTGCTGCTGGTGCAGATCGGCTCCGGCTTCAAGACCAAGGGCCTGGACCGCAGCCTCAAGGCACTGGCCGCGCTGCCGCGTTCGCTGCGCAAGCGCACCCGCCTGATCGCCATCGGCCAGGACGATCCCAAGCCGTTCCTGCTGCAGGTGAAGGCGCTGGGCCTGTCGGACAATGTGCAGATTCTCAAGGGGCGCAGCGACATTCCGCGCTTCCTGCTCGGCGCCGACCTGCTGATCCACCCGGCATACAACGAGAACACCGGCACCGTGCTGCTGGAGGCGCTGGTCGCGGGACTGCCGGTGCTGGTCACCGACGTCTGCGGCTATGCGCACTACATCGACGAGGCGAAAGCCGGCCGTGTGGTGCCGTCGCCGTTCGAGCAGGACCGTTTGAACACGATGCTTCAGCAGATGCTGGAGGACGATGCAGCGCGGGCGGAGTGGGGGCGCAACGGCCTGGCCTTCGCCGACAGTGCCGATCTCTACAGCATGCCGCAGCACGCCGCCGACCTGATCCTGCGGGAGCGCGCATGAAGCTCGAACTGCACGAGCCATTCAAGCGCCTGTGGGCCGGCAAGGACCCGTTCGCCGAAGTCGAGCGCCTGCAGGGCAAGGTCTACCGCGAGCTGGAAGGCCGCCGCACGCTGCGCACCGAAGTCGAAGGTCGCGGCTATTTCGTGAAGATCCACCGCGGCATCGGCTGGGGCGAGATCGTCAAGAACCTGTTCAGCGCCAAGCTTCCGGTACTCGGTGCGGGCCAGGAGCAGCGCGCGCTGGAGCGCCTGCACCAGGCCGGCGTGGCGACCATGACCTCGGTGGCCTATGGCGAGCGCGGCGGCAATCCGGCCGCGCAGCATTCCTTCATCATCACCGAGGAACTGGCGCCGACCACCGACCTGGAAGTGCTCTCGCTGGACTGGCTGCAGACACCGCCCGAGCCGCGCCTGAAGCGCGCGCTGATCGCCGAAGTGGCGAAGATGGTCGGCACCATGCATCGCGCCGGGGTCAATCATCGCGACTGCTACATCTGCCATTTCCTGCTGCATACCGACCGCCCGATCAGCGCCGATGACCTGCGCCTGTCGGTGATCGACCTGCACCGCGCCCAGACCCGGGCCGCCACCCCGCGCCGCTGGCGCGACAAGGACCTGGCGGCGCTGTACTTCTCCGCGCTGGACATCGGCCTTACGCGCCGTGACAAATTGCGCTTCCTGCGCGGTTACTTCCTGCGTCCGCTGCGTGACATCCTCCGCGAGGAAGCCGCGCTGCTGGCGTGGATGGAGCGCAAGGCGGCCAAGCTCTACGACCGCAAACAACGATACGGAGACCTGCTCTGATGGCCGGCTGGGTACTCGAAGCCGACTACCAGCATCTCGCCGCCGATTTCGGCAGCCTGGATGCCGTGTTCGCCCTCGAAGGCGAGCGCATCACCAAGGATGCGATGTCCGACGTCGTGCGCATCGAGCGCGACGGCGTGCGCTACTACGTCAAGCGCTACCGCAAGCCGGGCAAGGGCTTTCGCCGCTACCTGCCGCGCCCGCGGGTGAAGGCCGAGTGGCAGAACCTCAAGCAGTTCGCCAAGTGGGGCATACCGACCGCGAAGGTGGTGGCCTACGGCCTGGAGCGCGTCAACGGCGCCTTTGCCCGTGGCGCGATCATCACCCGCGAGCTGGTCGGCACCGAAGACCTGCACGCCCTGGCCAAGCAGGACGATCCGCGTCTGAAGGATCGCGCCTGGGTCGAGCACGTCATGCGCCAGTTGGCCGGCTACACGCGGACCATGCATGACCACCACTTCACCCACAACGACCTGAAGTGGCGCAACATCCTGGTGGACGGCGAGGGTACGGTGTACTTCATCGACTGCCCGATCGGTGATTTCTGGGTCAGCTTCATGCTGCGCTACCGCATCACCAAGGACCTGGCCACCCTCGACAAGGTCGCCAAGTACCACCTCTCCTACACGCAGCGCCTGCAGTTCTACCTGCTGTACCGTCGCCGCGAGCGACTGAACGCGTCGGACAAGAAGCGTGTCCGGCAGATCGTCCATTTCTTCGAGGGACGCGAGTGAAGGATTTCATTGCCGAGGGCGACCAGGCCCTGCTGGAAAACAACGCCCTGGCCGATTTCGACGCCCTCTGGGCCCTGCAGCTGGAAGCCGTGGACGAGCCCAACACCGAGCGTGGCGGCTGGAGCAGCGTGTACCGCCTGGAGCTGAACGGCACCGCCTACTACCTCAAGCGCCAGAGCAACCACCTGACCCGCAGCCTGAAGCGTCCACTCGGCGAGCCGACCTTCAGTCGCGAGTTCCGCAACATCCAGCGCTACCACCAGCTCGGCATTCCGTCGATGCAGGCGGCCTTCTTCGGCGCGCGGCAGGTCGGCGGCGAGCGCCGGGCGATCCTGATGACCCGCGCCCTGGACGGCTGGCGTGACCTCGACAGCCTGCTGCAGGGCTGGTCGAACCTGCCCGCCGAGCGCCGCCAGGCCATCCTGCGCGCGTGCGGCATGCTCGCCCGTCGCCTGCACGAGGCCGGGCAGATGCATGGCTGCTTCTATCCCAAGCACATCTTCCTGCGCGAAACCGACGACGCCTTCGAGGCGACCCTGATCGACCTGGAGAAGACCCGCCCGCTGTGGTTCGGCCAGCGCGACCGCGTGCGCGACCTGGAGCCGCTGCTGCGCCGCGCGCCGGACTGGAACGAAACCGACGTGCGCAACCTGCTGGCGGCCTACCTGGGCACCGCTTCCGGCGGCCCGGAGGTCGACGACTGGTATCGCCGCCTGGGTGCGCGCCGCAAGAAGAAGGAAAACCGCGCATGAGGCTGTCTGCCCTGCGCGATGCCGGCCGCGCTCCGGCGCTGCCCCTGCGCATCGAGCTGGAAGACGGCGCCGGCCCGGCCGAGCTGCGTCTGGACAGTCTGCTGCGCGTCCTGCCCGGCCAGCGCTACGTCGGTGCGGCCAATTGGCGCGGCCGCCCGGTGCTGGCCAAGCTGCTGGTGGGCGGTCGTGCGGCAAAGCAGTTCCAGCGCGAACGCGACGGTGTGCGACTGCTCGCCGAACAGGGCCTGACCACGCCGCAGCTGCTGGCCGACGGCCTGAAGGACGGCGAGGGTGGCTGGCTGCTCTTCGAGTTCCTCGACAACGCCGAGAGCCTTTGGGATGTCTGGCGCGCCGTGGAGGGCGAGCCGCTGCTCTCCGACGGCCAGACCGCTGTCATCGCCGAGGCGCTGACGGCCATCGCCCGGATGCACGCCAAGGGCCTGTGGCAGGAAGACCTGCACCTGGACAACCTGCTGCGCCACGCCGGCCAGCTGTACCTGATCGACGGCGCCGGCATCCGTGCGGAAACCGCCGGTCAGCCGCTGTCGCGCAAGCACGTGCTGGAAAACCTCGGGGTGTTCTTCGCTCAGTTGCCAGCGAGCCTCGATCCGTATCTGGAAGAGCTGCTGATCCACTACCTGCTGGCCAACGGCGAGCACGCACTGCCGCTGGAGGCCCTGCAGAAGGAAATCGCCAGGGTTCGACGCTGGCGGGTCGGCGACCTGATGAAGAAGATCGCTCGCGACTGCAGCCTGTTCAGCGTGTTCAAGGGACCGTTCGGCCTGCGCGCGGTGCGCCGCGAGGAGGAAGAGGGCCTGCAGCCACTGCTGACCGATCCGGATTCCTACATAAATCGCGGACACCTCTACAAGACCGGCGGCGCCGCGACTGTCGCCCGCGTAGAGCTGAATGGCCGGCCTCTGGTGGTCAAGCGCTACAACATCAAGAACCTGCTGCACTGGTTCAAGCGCTTCTGGCGCCCCAGTCGCGCCTGGGCTTCCTGGCGCGAAGGCAACCGCCTGGACTTCCTCGGCATCGCCACGCCCAAGCCGCTGGCGGTGATCGAGCGGCGCTGGCTGTGGCTGCGCGGCCCGGCCTTCCTGATTACCGATTACCTGGCGGGTCAGGATATAATCGCCCGTTTCAAACCCTACCTGGACCATCCGGAGGGGGGCGGCCTGCCGCCGGAATCGGATCTTGTGGCCCTGGACAGACTGTTCGCGGCGCTGGTGCGCGAGCGCATCAGCCACGGCGACCTGAAAGGGCACAACCTGTTCTGGCAGGAGCAGGGCGAAGGCGGGCAGTGGTCGTTGATCGACCTGGATGCCATGCAGCGCCACTCGCGAGAAGCGAGCTTCGCCCGCGCCTATGCCCGCGACCGTGCGCGCTTCCTGCGCAACTGGCCAGAGGGCAGCGCACTGCACCGGCTGCTCGACGAACGTTTACCGCGGGTGCCTGGCACCCGCCCAGATGAAAGAGGCTAGACCCTGTGGCATTGACCATCCTCGGCCTGTCCGGCGCCGTAAGCCATGACCCTTCCGCCGCCCTGTACATCGACGGCAAGCTGGTCGCGGCCGTCGAAGAAGAGCGCTTCGTCCGCGACAAGCACGCGAAGAACCGCATGCCCTACGAGTCGGCCAAGTTCTGCCTGGAGCAGGCCGGGATCAAGCCGTCGGACGTTGACGTGGTGGCCATTCCCTTCGCCCCCATCAGCATCTTCGACAAGGCCCGCTGGCACTACGCCAAGCGCTACGCCTACGCACCGGACCGCGCGCTGGACGCCATCCTGCTCGGCAACCGCCGCTACAAGCGCTACTACAAGCGCATCGAGTGGTGCCTGCAGCAGCTGGGCTTCGACCTGAAGAAGACCAAGATCCAGCCGGTCGAGCACCACCTGGCCCACGCCTCCAGCGCCTACCACTGCTCGGGCTTCAAGGAGAAGACGGCGATCCTCGGGATCGACGGCAAGGGCGAGTACGCCACCACCTTCTTCGGCTACGGTGAGAACGGCAAGATCCACAAGATCAAGGAGTTCTACGATCCGGACTCCCTGGGCGGCCTGTACGGGGCGCTGACCGAGTACCTCGGCTTCGACATGCTCGACGGCGAGTTCAAGGTCATGGGCATGGCGCCTTACGGCGATGCCAGCAAGTACGATTTCTCCCGTCTGGCCAAGTTCGAGAACGGCGAGCTGATCATCAACACCGAGTACGCCAACGTCATCGGCTTCCGTCGCTACAAGGAAAAGGGCAAGGGCTACTACTTCTCGCCCAAGCTGATCGAGTGGCTCGGTCCGAAGCGTGAAGGCGACATCGCCGACGATCCGTATATCCACTACGCCGCCAGCATCCAGGCCCTGTTCGAGAAGCTGTCGCTGGAGATGATGGATTACTACCTGGGCGACATCATCCGCGAGACCGGCAAGATCGCCTTCGCCGGCGGCTGCGCGCTGAACGTCAAGCTCAACCAGAAGATCATCGCTCGCCCCGAGGTCAAGGAGCTGTACGTGCAGCCCGCGGCCAGCGACGCCGGCACCGCTGTTGGCGCCGCCGCGTACGTGTCCTGGGAACGTGGCGTGCCGGTCGAGAAGATGGAACACGTCTACCTCGGCCCGGAATACAGCAACGAAGACGTCATCGCCGCCTGCGCCCGCCACGAGGCCAAGCCGACCTGGCGCAAGATCGACAACCTGTCCGAACTGATCGCCAAGGTGCTGGTGGACGGCAACCCGGTGGCCTGGTTCCAGGGGCGCCTGGAGTTCGGCCCGCGCGCACTCGGTGGCCGTTCGATCATCGGCTGCCCGAGCGTTCCCGGCGTGGCTGACCGCATCAACGCGCAGATCAAGTTCCGCGAGCGCTGGAGGCCCTTCTGCCCGTCGATGCTCGATACCGTCGGCCCGCAGATGTTCAAGATCGACCATCCGGCGCCTTTCATGACCTTCACCTTCGAGGTCAACGAAGAGTGGAAGACCCGCGTGCCGGAAGTCGTCCATGAAGACGGTACCTCCCGTGCCCAGGTGCTCAAGCGCGAATTCAACCCGCGCTACTACGACATGATGAAGGAGCTGGAGCGGCTCACCGGTAACGGCGTGGCGCTCAACACCTCGCTGAACCGCCGTGGCGAGCCGATGGTGTGCTCGCCGACCGATGCCCTGAACATGTTCTACGGCTCGGACCTGCAGTACCTGATCATGCAGGACATCCTGGTGGTCAAGGATGGCGCGGAGCCCTATGACTCGCTCGGCTGAACCGCGCGTCCTGCAGTTCTGCCACGGCTATGACGGGCCGTTCCTCGACTGTGCCCGTCAGTACGCCAGCCTGTTCGCCGGCACCGGTTACCGGGTTACCACGGTGTTCCTCACCGGTGCGCCCGATCCGGAAGTCGTGGCCGGTTGCGCCAGCGACGAGGTGCTTTTCCTCGACTACAGCTCGCGGGACATCCGCGGGCTGAAGCTCAAGGCAATCCGCGACCTGCGCGAGATCGCCCGTTCCCGCGATTTCCGCTTCTGCATCGCGCACCGTTTCAAGCCGACCTGGATAGCCATGCTCGGCACCAGGCTGCCGATCATCGGTGTGCACCATGGCTTCGGTGACTTCCAGCGCCTGGGGCGCAAGCTGTTCGCGCGCTTCTTCGCCGAACGCCTGAGCCTGCTGGGCGTTTCCAACGCGGTGCGCGACGAAATCCGTGCCTGCCTGCCGGTCTGGCCGCAGGATCGCATCGAGACGCTGTACAACCGGGTCGACGTCGACGCCCTCAGGGACCAGCAGGTCGAGCGCTATCCGGCCCGCCAGCACCTGGGGCTGGCGGACAACGCCTGGGTGGTCGGCAACGTCGGTCGCCTGCATCCGGACAAGGACCAGGCCACCTTGCTGCGCGGCTTCGCCCGCGCTCTGCCGCGTCTGCCGCACAACAGCCTGCTGGCGATCCTCGGCAAGGGGCGGCTGGAGGAGGACCTCAAGGACCTCGCGCGCGAACTGGGCATCGCCGACCGCGTGCTGTTCCTCGGCCAGGTCCCGGACGCCAGGCGCTACTTCAAGGCGTTCGACGTATTCGCCCTGACTTCCGACCACGAGCCATTCGGCATGGTCCTGCTGGAAGCGATGGTGGCGGGTGTGCCGCTGATCTCGACTTCTGGCGGTGGTGCCGGGGAAATTGTCGAGGGGTTGGGCATTCTCTTCCCGCTGGGCGACGATGCCGCGCTGGCCGAAGGGCTGCGCCATCTGTCGGTGCTGGACCGCGAGCAGCGGGTGATGTGCGCGCAGCGGATGGAGCAGCGTCTGCAGACGCGCTTCTGCGATGAGGCGGTGCGCCGGGAGTTCTGGAGTCTGCCGCTGGTGAAGGCGTTACTCGCCCCATCCCGCTGACGGCCCTGCGTTTCTCCCTTCATTTTTACTGGCCTGGACGCTGGATGCGCCCTTGGGCGATTCATTGACGAGCGCGCGATTGCAAATGCTGGAACTCAAACAGGAAGGTGGTCGACGCTGGCTGGGCGATGGGAGCATGCAGGTTCCCCTGGCCGAGTTCGGGGAGTGCCGTGGGCGATACCAGGGGAGTGTGTTCCTGCTCGCTTCCGGACCTTCCGCCGGGGAGTTCCCGCTGGCGCGCTATGCGGACTGGCCGGTCATCGCGATGAACGGCTCCATCGTTCGCTGCGTCGACCAGAAGATCACGCCGTTCTTCTATATCTGCGATGACCCCGGGTTCGTGCGTGATCGCCCTGACCTCGCCTGTCTCGGCGCGCGCAGCGCCACGCACCTGGCAATGAGCCTGAACTGCTTCCAGGCGCTGCATCGTCATGACCCGGCCTTGCTGCCGGGCAGGGCGAATGTCTTTCTGCTGGAGAGGGTCAACCGCCGGCATGGCATGGCGGTGCTGTCGGATCGTTCCTATGCCTGGTCCGTCCGCCGTGATCCCGACCTGATCTGCGGGTTCTCGCTGTTGCGCAGGAAGACCAATCGGATCGGCTTCAGTCGCAACATGAGCAAGGGCTATTTCGGTGGGCGCACCATCCCCTACGCCGCGACGCAACTGGCCTGTCACCTGGGCTTCAGCCAGGTGTTCATCATCGGGATGGACCTGAACAAGAGTATCGGGCGCTTCTACGAAACAGGGACGGCTGCTCTGCCCAGCAGCCTCGACGAAGATTTCGAGGATTACATCCTGCCCAGCTTCCGGATCGTCGCCGAGAAGGTTTCGCCGCGTTTCCCGCTGAGGCTGTTCAATCTGTCGCCAGACAGTCGGTTGCCGGCCAGTGTGGTGCCAAAAGTCGAACCTACCCAACTCGATGCATTGCTCGAAGCAGAAATGGCAGCGACGGGTGGCAAACACCTGCGAGTGAGCTCGTGATGGCTCTGCCGCAACATCCGGCAGAGCTCCACGGTGGGTATCAAGACATTGGGGCTGTCGCGTTATTCGCTGGTGATCGGTGACGATTTGAGCCTTGGTGCGCACAGCTGCAACATCGCCGATGAACTCGAGATTGGCAGTGGTGTCACCATTGGGGCGATGCCGTTGGTCATCAAGGACCTCCCCGCGGGTTGCACCTATTACAACGTCCGTCAGAGCCAACTCCTGCTTCTGCATCCTGAGACGGCCATCGTCTTGACCGGGTTGTTCAGCGTCCCCTAATCTTCGCGGCGCATTGTCCTTGTCGCCGCTCTCCTTGTGGAGGGTGACGGGGCGGGGCGCATGGAAGCTGGGCGATTGCCGTATCCGGCCCAGGATGCACGTTAATTCGATTGCCCGCACTCTGCGATGCAAAAGGTGAGTCTTGAAAGTTCTGTTCCTGGTCCAGAAAGAACAACGCGCCATCCTCGATCGCCTGTACGACGGAATCGCCGAGCATTGCGAGTGTGACCTGCGCTGGCTGTCCAGTGACGAGCAGGCCAACCTGCGCCGTTACTTCCGTGAGCACGTGGATGTGTCGAAGTACGATCGCATCCTGTTCTTCCTGCGCTTCAAGAAGGAAATGCGCCAGGCAGCCTTCATCCGCAGCGTGCCCAACCTGGTCATTCTCGAGCACGACGCCTACCAGAACTATATTTCCTGCAAGTACACCGGGAAGTTCAGCGCGCATTATCGTCGCCTGCCCTGGGCGCGGGTGATCAGCTCGGGCTACATGGTCAGCGAGCGCCTGCGCCAGGAAGGCTTCGATGCGGTCTTCGTGCCCAAGGGCTATGACCAGAACCTGCTGCATGACCTGGGGCGGGAGCGGGATATCGAACTGGCCTTCGTCGGCAGCACCGGTAGCGTGGCCTACAGCGGCCGCAAGGCGCTGCTGGATGAACTGGGACGGGTGGAAAACCTGCTGGTGACCAAGACCAATTCGGGCGAGGACTACCTGAATACGCTCAACCGTATCCGCTTCTTCGTCAGTGCCGATGTTGGCATGGGCGAGTACATGATCAAGAATTTCGAGGCCATGGCCTGCGGCTGCGTGCTGCTGGCCTATGACCAGGGTGAGGCGGAGAATCGCGCGCTGGGGTTGCAGGACATGCACAACGTGGTGCTTTACCGCGATGTCGCCCAACTGCGCAGCAAACTGCAGCAGTTGCGGGATGACCCGCAGCGCGCGTCGCGCATTGCCGAGGCCGGCCGGATGCTGGCCGTGGAAGGTTTCGGGTTCAGCCAGATCGGGGCACGGATCGTCCAGGCCATGGCTGTCCCGCTGCGTGAGAGGCCGCAGCCCGGTATGCTGGAGCGCTGGCGACTGGCTTTGGGGTTCTGACCTGTGGCCACTATCTGCCGGTTATTGAGGTGTCTGTGGAAAACCCGCTGATTTCCGTGCTGGTGCCTTGCTATAACCGAGAGCGTTATATCGAAGAGACACTGCTGAGCATTCTTGGGCAGGACTATCCCAACTTCGAGTTGATCGTGGTGGATGACGGGTCCCAGGATCGTAGTGCGGAGAAGATCCAGGCGCTCCAGCAGGAGCATGGCTTCCAGTTCTACCGCCAGGCCAACCAGGGCGTCAGTGCCGCGCTCAACACGGCGTTGAGCCATGCGCGGGGCGAACTGGTGGCCACGCCGGACTCCGACGACATCATGATGCCGGGGCGTCTGCGCCTGCAGGCGAACTACCTGCGCGAGCACCCGGAGGTCGGTTGCCTCGGCGGGCGCGCCGTCTATATCGACGCCGACGGCAAACACCTGAAGGGCGGGCCGGGCAATGCCGTGCGCCAGTACAGCTTCGACGAGTTGCTGGGGCAGGCCATCGCCGTCGGCGCGACCGTCGCGATGTACCGGCGCGAGGCCATGGACCGGGTTGGCGGCTACGATCCGCAGATCCGTATCCAGGACTTCCAGATGACCCTGAAGATCGCCCACCTGGGCTACCGGGTCGAAGTCCTGCCGGAAGTAGTCAGCGGCTACCGCCGCCACGAAGGCAACCTGTCGCGGACGGCCTACAAGAACCAGCTGAATTATGATCGGATGGCGGTCGCTCCTTACCGTGACCACCCGGCGTACGGCGCTGGCATGACCTGTATCCTCAACAAGGCGCTCAAGCAATCCGTGGTCGGTGACAAGGGCTACGCCTGGTCGCTGCTCCTGCAGCTTCCGCCATGGCGGTGGAATCGCATCACCCTGCGGCGGATTCGCCATCTGCTGTTCAAGTTCGGGCGGGAATAAGACGTTTGCCGATGAAAGATGTAATTGCTTCCGCCTGGAAGTCCTGGTGCCCCACGGTGACCCCCACTGGCGTGTCGCAGCGCCGGGGAAGCCGGATAGCCGAGGCGATGCTGGGCATTGGCGTGCTGTGGAGCATCGCCGGGGTGATGCTGACACCCAGCATGAAGTTCTATTTCCAGATGGTCGCGCTGTTCGTCTACCTGCCATCGTTGTGGTTGTGCATCACCCGCCGGCAGGAGCTCGGCCACCTGCTTCGGGCTCACCGGGAGTTGTGGCTTCTGCTGGCGCTGTTCGGCTGGGCGGTGCTTTCTCTGCTGTGGTCCAAGACGGGCAAGCCGGCGGGCAACCTCAAGAGTGTTTCGTTGTTCATGCTGTTCATCTTCGGCTGGGTGCTCTGGGCCCGCGCGGATGAGCGTCGGCTGCGCCTGACGATGCTGTCGCTGGCTCTGGTGGTCGGCCTCTACAGCGTGGCGGCGCTCCTGTTTGCCCCTGCTTATGGGATGGGGCGCCTGAACGGGTTTGGCGGCTTCCTGGATAACCCCAACGCGGCGGCTTACTCGATCGCCTTCGTCACGGTGTTGTGCGTGCCGTTGCTGCCGCGCCGCGGCTGGTCGCAACTGCCCTGGGTACTCCTGCTGGCCGCATCGCTGATCTACGTGGTGCTCTGCGGAAGCCGGGGGGCATTGCTGGCGCTGATGGTTACCGCCATCTTCAGCTTGAGTCTGGTGCCGGGCCGGATCGCCAAGCTGCTGCCTCTGTTGCTTCTGGTCGGTGGCGCAACGCTGGTTGTCGTCGAGCCGGGGCTTATGGAACGCGGCGACGCCGAGCGTTTCGAGCTGCTGCGCAATGCCTGGCCGCAGATCCAGCAGCATTTCTGGTTCGGCGTTGGGCTGGGGGGCGATTATTCGGTGACCAGCGGGCGTTCCGTATACGAGAACGGGGCGCACAACTTCCCCGTGCACACGGCGATCCAGTATGGCGTGCCAGCCTTGCTGGCGTTCCTGGTGCTGTGGGGCACGATTGGCTACAACGCCTGGCGAAGCCGCTCGCGGGCGCTGGGCCTGTCGGTGATGCTGCTGTGGGTGTTCTCCAGCGTCGCCATGCAGTTCGATGTGTTCAGCCTGTGGGAGCGCACGCGCGCAATGTGGCTGATGCCCTGGGTGGTGATCCTGCTGGGGCTCAGCCTGGAGCGCTGGCCTCAGGTGCGGCCGGCGGTCATGGAGCCGAACTGAGGAACTGTCTCAGCTCGGCCAGCGGCCAGCGTACCGGGCTGTGGGAAAGGTAGGCTTGTGAAAGGCTGTCGGTATTGCCGGCCAGCAGCCACTGGCGATCCTGGGGATAGCGCAGCATGTGGGCGAAGTTGCGTTTGCGCTGCTGGCGCGACAGTGCCCGGCGCTGCTTCTTCATGTCCGCGAGGTCGATCAGGCCCAGGGTGCCTTCGGGGGTCTTCACCACGTTGCCCAGGTGCAGTGAGCGGAAGTACACGCCCTGGTCATGCAGCCCGGCGATCAGTTCGCCCAGTTGCGCCGCCAGTTGCGTGTCCGCCTCGCCGGCTTCGATCACCTGGCGCAGCGTGTCGCCTGGCAGGGGGCGGTAGTGCACCGCGTCGCGGGCGATATCGGCAATGCGGTACACCGCGATGATCTGCGGGCAGGGCACAGCCAGGCGCTGCAGCGTCTGGGTGTTGTCGGCGAAACGCTGCGCATAGGGATAGAGCGCCGCCGAGGAAATCAGCCGCTTGCGTCGGAACAGTTTCAGGAAGTTGCCATCGGCCAGGCGCAGGACCTTGTCGCCATGCTTGTCGGCTTCCAGCACCTGGGCGCCGGCGCGCAGCGCTTCGTAGGCGGAGAGAGCGAGGTCTTGCATAACGGGTCCCTGAATCGATAGCCGGCTATAGTAGCCCAGCCGCCGGGCAAACGAGAGCGCTGTGTTATAATCGCCGACCTTTTAAGCGTGCGATTCCTACATGTCCGGTAAAGAACCCCAGGCTCCTTCGAGCCTGAAGATCTACTTCCGACTGCTGTCCTATGTGCGTCCGTACATCGGGATGTTCCTGCTCAGCATCATCGGTTTCCTGATCTTCGCCGCGACCCAGCCGATGCTGGCGGGCATCCTCAAGTATTTCGTCGATGGCCTGGCCCATCCGGATGCCAAGCTGTTCCCCAACTCCTCCGTGGCCTGGCTCCGTGACCTGTCGCTGCTCTACGCAGTGCCGCTGCTGGTGGTGCTGATCGCCGTCTGGCAAGGCGTCGGCTCCTTCCTTGGCAACTACTTCATCGCCAAGGTTTCCCTGGGGCTGGTGCAGGACCTGCGTATCGCGCTGTTCAACAACCTGCTGACCCTGCCCAACCGCTATTTCGACAGCAACAACTCCGGCCACCTGATCTCGCGCATCACCTTCAACGTGACCATGGTCACCGGCGCCGCCACCGACGCCATCAAGGTGGTGATCCGCGAAGGCATGACTGTGGTTTTCCTGTTCCTCTCGCTGCTGTGGATGAACTGGAAACTGACCCTGGTGATGCTGGCGATCCTGCCGATCATCGCGGTGATGGTGACGACCGCCAGCCGCAAGTTCCGCAAGCAGAGCAAGAAGATCCAGGTGGCCATGGGCGATGTGACCCATGTGTCGTCCGAGACCATCCAGGGCTATCGCGTGGTTCGCAGCTTCGGCGGCGAGCCCTATGAGCGCGCACGCTTCCGCCACGTGACCAACGAGAACACCAGCAAGAACCTGCGCATGAACAAGACCTCGGCGATCTACACGCCGATGCTGCAGCTGGTGATCTACAGCGCCATGGCGGTGCTGCTGTACCTCGTGCTGCTGCTGCGTGGCGATGCCACCGTAGGCGACCTGGTGGCCTACATCTCCATGGCCGGCCTGCTGCCCAAGCCGATCCGCCAGCTGTCCGAAGTCAGCTCGACCATCCAGAAGGGCGTGGCCGGCGCGGAAAGCATCTTCGAGCAGCTCGACGAGCAGCCCGAGGTGGACAACGGCACAGTCGAGCGTGAACGCGTACAGGGCCGCCTCGAAGTGAAGAACCTCAGCTTCACCTACCCGGGCACCCAGAAGACGGTCCTCAACGATCTGAACTTCAGCGTCGAGCCAGGCCAGATGGTGGCGCTGGTCGGCCGCTCCGGCAGCGGCAAGTCGACCCTGGCCAACCTGATCCCGCGCTTCTACGACCACAGCGACGGGCAGATCCTGCTCGACGGTACCGATGTCGAAGACTACAAACTGAGCAACCTGCGCCGGCACATCGCGCTGGTGACCCAGCAGGTCAACCTCTTCAACGACAGCGTGCTCAACAACATCGCCTACGGCGACCTCGCCAGCAAACCGCGCGAGGCCGTTGAGAAGGCTGCCGACGACGCCTTCGCCCGCGAGTTCATCGACCGCCTGCCCGAAGGTTTCGAGACCGAGGTCGGCGAGAACGGCGTGATGCTTTCCGGTGGCCAGCGCCAGCGCCTGGCGATTGCCCGCGCGCTGCTCAAGGACGCTCCGGTGCTGATCCTCGACGAGGCCACCTCGGCGCTGGACACCGAGTCCGAGCGGCACATCCAGGCCGCCCTGGAGAAGGTCATGGAAGGCCGCACCACCCTGGTCATCGCCCACCGCCTGAGCACCATCGAGGCGGCGGACCTGATCCTGGTGATGGACCAGGGCCACATCGTCGAGCGTGGCACCCACGACCAGCTGATCGCCCAGAACGGCTACTACGCCCGCCTGCACGCCCGCCAGTTCGCCGACGACCCGGTCGGTGGCAGCGAAGAAGCGCCCGTCGAGCAGCCGGTATGATGCAGGTGCGGAATCCCCTGGCATGCTGAACCGTCTGCGAGTCTTCCGCGAACGCGGCTGGACGCCCATCGCGGCGGCCGACTATGCCGCCGCCTGGCAGCGCTTCGGCGGCAGCGTCGCCACCCATCCGGATGTGGTTGAGCGTCTCGCCCATCTGGCCGGCATTCCGGTGCGTTACCTGGGCTGGTTCGAGGGCGATGAACTGCGCGCCGCCGTGCCGACCTGGGGGCGCAGCCTGGCGTTGTCCAAGGATGTGCTCAAGCGCGAGGGCAAGAAGGCGCTGTTCGACCTGGGCAACGCCGAGATCATCCTGCCCATCGCCGAAGGTGCGCGCATCGAGCTGCGCCATCAGGTGCGCTATCTCTCCGAGCTCAACCGCGAGCAGGTCAGCGACGCCCGCGAGCAGCCCGAGCAACTGGCGATGAACCGCGCGCCGGCCGACTTCTCGAAGAAATTCCGCTACAACCAGCGCCGCGAACAGCGCCTGCTGGAAGAGGCGGGCGGCGTGCTGCAGCCGATGAGCGAGCTGAGCTCCGACGAGCAGGCGAGCATCTATGCCGACCTGTTCCAGCGTCGCTGGGAGTTCGAAGTGCCGGGCAAGGCACGGCTGGCCGAAGTCTTCGGCCTGATGCGCGACTTCATGCGGGGTTCGCTGGTGCGCCTGGACGGCGAGCCGGTGGCGATCCAGATTCTCTACCGGGTCGAAGCGCCCAGATGGGTCAGCGTCGAGTACATCAACGGCGGCGTCGCTCCGGAGAACCGCGAGTTCAGCCCCGGTAGCGTGCTCAGCTTCGTCAATACGCAAGAGGCCTGGGCCGAGGCCGAGGCGCTGGGCAAGCCGCTGCGCTATTCCTTCGGCCGCGCCGACCGCGAGTACAAGGACCGCTGGTGCCACCGCGTGCCGGTGTTCCAGGTCTGACGCCCCGCCCGCGACAGCGGGCTTGATGGAGAGTCGCCATGAGCGCCCGCAAGCAGCACCTGCTCAAACAGCACCGCCGCAAGAAGCGCGCGGTCCTGCTCGTCGCCCTGCTGGCGCTGATCCTGCTGGGCATCTTCGCGCCCTGGTGGAGCGTGCCGCTGGCCGTGTTGCTCGGCTGGGTCGCCCATGAAGCGTGGTTCGCCGATCACCTGTTCTATTCGCCGCGCGACGACTACCGCTACGACTTCCCCGAGGGCTCCATCGCCCTGCCGGTATCCCTCGGCCCGCACGGCCTGCACGTCGCCACCGGTGCGCTGCCGGCGGGCGAGGAGACGCTGGTGCTGGAGATCGAGGTCAAAGCCTCGCTGCTCGGCCGCTGGCTCGACCCGCAGGTGCTGATCGAAGGCGTCGAGCCCGATCGCCAGGACTTCGAGCGTGGCGTCAGCGGCAAGCGCTACATCAACCTCTCCGGCCAGGGCGAAGCACTGCGTTCCGGGCATCTGCGCATCCGCAGCCGCCATTGCCGACTGGCGCAGCAGGGCGTGCTGCACGCCTTCGACAATCCGGACTACGCCCGACAGCGCCTGCTGATCATCGCGCCCCACGCGGACGATGCCGAACTGGCCGCCTTCGGCCAGTACAGCCGTTGCCCGGAAGCCTGGATCGTCACCCTGACGCAAGGCGAGATCGAGGCCGAACACTACCAGCGTCTCGGGCTGGGCAAGGCCGAGGCCGCCCGGCTCAAGGGCCGCCTGCGCACCTGGGACAGCATTGCCGCACCGCTCTGGGGTGGCGTGCCGGCCGAGCGCTGCGTGCAACTGGGCTACTACTGCCTGCAATTGCCGGCCATGGCCGCCGAGCCGAGCCAGGCGTTCGCCTCGCGGGAGTCCGGCGAGATCGACATCCGCAGCGTGCGCGGCTTCAACCCCTTCGCGCTGCCGGGTGACAGCGACGGCGCACCGACCTGGCTCAACCTGGTGGCCGACCTCACCGCGCTGATCGAGCACATCCGCCCGGAAGTGATCCTCACCGCGCACCCGGAACTGGACCCCCACGCCGACCACGTTCACGCCACCCAGGCGACGCTGGAGGCGATTTCGCGCAGCAGCTGGAAACCGCAGACGCTGCTGCTCTACGCCAACCACCTGCACGACAACGACCGCTGGCCCATGGGCCCGGCCGACGGTGGCATTGCCCTGCCGCCTTGTATCGAGGCATTGCCGGCCGACCCGCTGTGGAGCCCGGTGCTGGACGCCGCGACCCGCATCGACAAGGCTCAGGCCCTGGCCCTGCAGCACGACCTGCAGACTCCGCTCACCGGCAAGAAACGCCTGCGCCGGCTGATCCAGCGCGTGCTCGCCGGCCGTCGGTGGCCGGCCACTGGTGACGACGAGTTCTTCCGCAAGGCGGTGCGTCGCCACGAGCTGTTCTGGGTTCGCAAAGTCCCCTAGGCATTGCCGTGACCGCCCGGTGTTCGGCGCAAGTCGCACTGGGCGGCTATGGTATTATCCGCGGCGATTTCGACCTGCGGAGTTCCCATGAAATTGACCATGCCCCGATTCGATCAGGCCCCCGTGCTGGTGGTAGGCGACGTGATGCTCGACCGCTACTGGCACGGCGCGACCTCGCGCATCTCGCCCGAGGCGCCGGTGCCCGTGGTGCGGGTCGAGCAGCATGAGGACCGCCCCGGCGGCGCCGCCAACGTCGCGCTGAACCTTGCCGCCCTCGGTGCCCCGGCTTTCCTGGTCGGCGTCACCGGCGTCGACGAAGCGGCCGACAGCCTGAGCGACAGCCTGCAGGCAGTGGGCGTGACCACCCGCTTCCAGCGCATCGCCGGCCAGCCGACCATCGTCAAGCTGCGGGTCATGAGCCGCCACCAGCAACTGCTGCGCGTGGACTTCGAGGAAGCCTTCCGTACCGACGCCGTGGCCCTGTCCGCCGACGTCGAGGCGCTGCTGGACCAGGTTCGCGTGCTGGTGCTCTCCGACTACGGCAAGGGTGCGCTGAAGAACCACCAGCAACTGATCCAGGCTGCCCGCCAGCGCGGCATCCCGGTGCTGGCCGATCCCAAGGGCAAGGACTTCGCCATCTACCGTGGCGCCAGCCTGATCACTCCGAACCTCTCCGAATTCGAAGCCATCGTCGGTCGCTGCACGGATGAGGCCGATCTGGTCGCCAAGGGCCAGAAACTGATGACCGAGCTGGAGCTCGGCGCGCTGCTGGTCACCCGCGGCGAACACGGCATGACCCTGCTGCGCCCGGGCCACAGCGCCCTGCACCTGCCGGCCCGTGCCCGCGAAGTGTTCGACGTCACTGGCGCCGGCGACACGGTGATTTCCACGCTGGCCGGCGCCATCGCCGCCGGTGAAGACCTGCCGCAGGCCGTGGCCCTGGCCAACCTCGCGGCCGGTATCGTCGTCGGCAAGCTCGGCACCGCCGCCATCAGCGCCCCGGAACTGCGCCGCGCCGTGCAGCGCGAGCAGGGCTCCGAGCGTGGCGTACTGAGCCTCGAGCAACTGCTGCTGGCCATCGAGGACGCCCGCGCCCATGGCGAGAAGATCGTCTTCACCAATGGCTGCTTCGACATCCTCCATGCCGGCCACGTGACCTACCTGGAGCAGGCGCGCGCGCAGGGCGACCGCCTGATCGTTGCCACCAACGACGACGCCTCGGTGACCCGCCTGAAAGGCCCGGGCCGCCCGATCAACAGCGTCGACCGTCGCATGGCCGTGCTTGCGGGCCTCGGCGCCGTAGATTGGGTTGTCAGCTTTGCCGAGGACACCCCCGAGCGCCTGCTCACCGAAGTCCGCCCGGACGTGCTGGTGAAGGGCGGCGACTACGGCGTCGAGCAGGTGGTCGGTGCCGACATCGTCAAGGCCTACGGCGGCGAAGTGCGCGTGCTGGGTCTGGTGGAGAACAGCTCCACCACCGCCATCGTCGAGAAGATTCGTCACCAGGGCTGATCTCGTTCACGACTGCGTGGGGCGCCGGCCTTGCCGGCGTTCGCGGGCATGGCCCGCTCCTACAGGTGTGCACCAACCGGCCGTCAGGCCGGTTTTTCTTTGACCGCTCTGCCAGTCACCGGCGGCAAAGCGGTCATGGTCCCTGCGGCATTTTGCAGCGCATGATCGGGGCATCCACCCTCCGCGGAGCGAGATGCCATGACCACCGACGTGCAGGGCCGCGCCCTGGCCGTGCTGAACCGTGTCGCCCAGGCCGACTGGCCGGACCGACTGAAGCTGCGCAAGCCCTTTGAAAGACTCCTCTACAGCGGCAGCCGCACCGGCTTCCGGCTGGCCAGCGAACGTGCCGCCAAACAGCCCAAGACCCCACGCAAGGCCGACCCGGACGGGCTGTTCGACCTGTCCCTGTCCGACGAGCAGCAGATGCTTGTGGAGATGCTCGAAGGCTTCGCCGCCGAAGTGCTGCGCCCGGCCGCCCATGGGGCCGACGCCAAGGCCAGCCTGAGCCTGGAGTTGCTTGCCCAGGCGCAGGAACTGGGCCTGACCCATTACGGCGTCAGCGAGGTGCACGGCGGCATGGCCGGCGAGCGCACCGTGGTGACCAACGCGCTGATCGCCGAGTCCCTTGCCCGTGGCGACCTGAGCCTGGCTGCTGCGCTGCTGGTGCCGCTGTCGGCGGCCAACTGCATTCGCCGCTGGGCTTCGCCGCAACAACAGGCGCGCTGGCTGCCGGCGTTCGTTGGCGAAGAGGCCGCGCCGCTGATCGCCATCGCGGTGAACGAACCGCAGTTGCTGGCCGATCCGCTGCGCTTGTCCACCAAGGCGCGCAAGCGGGGTTCGAGCTACACGCTGACCGGCGAAAAATGCCTGGTCGTGCGCGGCGTGGATGCGCAGAAGCTGATCGTGGCGGCGGATGCCGGCGACGGCCCGGCGCTGTTCCTCATCGACACCCGCGCCAAGGGCGTCGAAGTGCGTGCCGAACCGGCTATGGGCCTGAAGGCCACCGGCACCGCGCGAGTTCGCTTGAAGGGCGTGAAGGTCCCGGCCGAGCAGCGGCTGGCGGCGGAGCGCTTCGACTACCAGGCCTTCCTCGATCACACCGCGCTGGCCTGGTGTGCGCTGGCCGTGGGCACCGGGCAGGCCGCGCTGGACTACGTGATCACCTACTGCAATGAGCGCGAGGCCTTCGGTGAACCGATCAGCCATCGCCAGGGCGTGGCCTTCATGGTCGCCGACATCGCTGTCGAGCTGGATGCCATGCGCCTGATGGTCTGGCGCGCCTGCGCACTGGCTGAGCGCGGCCAGGCGTTCCACCGCGAGGCTTACCTCGCGAAGCTGCTCTGCGCCGAGAAGGCGATGAAGATCGGCACCGACGCGGTGCAACTGCTCGGCGGCCACGGTTTCACCCAGGAACACCCGGCCGAGCGCTGGTACCGCGACCTGCGCGCCGTCAGCCTGATGGCTGGCGGCCTGCACCTGTAAGGAGCTTTGCATGTACCTCGAGACGCCGAAGAAATTCCGCACCTTGCAGAACCAGGCCCGCCAGGTGGCAGAGAACTACCTGCGACCGATCTCACGCAAGTATGACAAGGCCGAGCACGCCTACCCCAAGGAGCTGGACCTGCTGGCCGCGCTGCTGGACGGCATGAACGCCGGCTCGCCGGACGCCGTCGGCGCCACCTCGGCCAGCAAGCGCAAGGCCGGGGCGGAGGAGGGCGTGAAGAACGGCGGCAACCTGTCCGCCTGCCTGGGCGTGATGGAGATGTGCTGGGGCGACACCGGCCTGCTGCTGGCCATGCCGCGCCAGGGGCTGGGCAACGCCGCCATCGCTGCGGTGGCCAACGAGGAGCAGCTCAAGCGCTTCTCCGGGACCTGGGCGGCCATGGCCATCACCGAGCCGGGCTGCGGCTCGGACTCGGCGGCGATCCGCACCACCGCCACCCGCGATGGTGATGACTACCTGCTCAACGGCGAGAAGATCTTCGTCACTTCCGGCGCCCGCGCCGACGCGGTGGTGGTCTGGGCGACCCTGGACAAGAGCCTCGGCCGCGCGGCGATCAAGTCCTTCGTGGTGGAGAAGGGTACGCCGGGCATGACCGTCACCCGCCTGGAGAAGAAGCTCGGCATCAAGGCATCGGACACCGCGTCCATCAGCTTCAGCGACTGCCGGGTGCCGGCCGCCAACCTGCTGGGTAACGCCGAGATCGACGTGCAGAAAGGTTTTGCCGGGGTGATGGAAACATTCGACAACACCCGTCCGCTGGTGGCTGCCATGGCCATCGGCGTGGCCAAGGCCTCGCTGGATCGCACCCGCGAGCTGCTGAAGAAGGCCGGTTGCCGCTTCGACTATCGCCAGCCGCTGCTCAGCGCCAGCCACGCCGAGGCGACGCTATATCGCCTGGAAGCAGAATGGGAGGCCGCACGCCTGTTGACCCTGAAGGCCGCCTGGATGGCTGACAACCGCCTGCCCAACTCCAGGGAGGCTTCCATCGCGAAGGCCAAGGCCGGGCGAGTGGCCAACGAGGTGACGCTTAAATGCGTCGAGCTGGCCGGCGCGCTGGGCTACGGGGAAGAGGAGTTGCTGGAGAAGTGGGCGCGGGATTCGAAGATCCTCGACATCTTCGAGGGCACCCAGCAGATCCAGTTATTGATCGTGGCGCGGCGGCTGCTGGGCAAGAGTTCCAGTCAGTTGAAGTGAACGGTCTTCGACCGCTGCTACTGGATATCTCTGCGCTCGGATCGGCCCTCACCCTAACCCTCTCCCAGGAGGAGAGGGGACCGTTCGGTGCAGGATCAAACCGTGGCGTCAGCCGGTATGGACAGCTCCCTCTCCCTCTGGGAGAGGGCAGGGGTGAGGGAATGCCCAGGCACACTATTTCCTGAATCAGACAGTTGCTCCTACAAAAGCGACTTCTCCTGTAGGAGCGGGCCATGCCCGCGAACCGGCCGTCAGGTCGGAGTGATCATGTCGGCGGAATCAGGCCGTGCGCCGCCCGCTGCCGGCATTGCCGGCGGCGGGCGGCCACTGCTCCATCCATTCGCGGAAGCGGATGCGTTCCTCGCGCACCAGCCAGCCATCCTGCTCGGCGAAACTCTCCGACAGCCAAAGGCCGCGAGTGCTGGCCTTGCACAGCTCGCCCTTGCTCAGGGTAAGCAGCTCGCCGGTCGGCTGCCCATGCTCCAGCGGCAGCAGGTAGATATCCGGGCGACGGCGGTCCAGCCGCGCCACCAGCGGGCCGCTTTCGAGTTTCTCGTCGACGTGGAACAGGCTCACCTCGCGGGCATCCTTGGGCAGCTCCATGCGCAGGTCATAAACCAACTGCAGTGAGGCCGTCGGCAGGTGCACATAGGCCTGCGGGCGCTCCAGCAAGCGCAGCGCACCGGCCTGAACCGGGCGCGAGGCGCCGGATAGCGGGGTCAGGGAGAAGTGGCTGGTTTCGCGGTAGCGCAGGATGCCCTCGTAGGGCGTCGGCAGCCAGGTGTCGCCGAAGCGCCCGCCCAGCCAGCCGTCGGCGGTTTCCACCAGGCATTCCTCGGCGACTTCCTGGATCGCGGTGAGCAGCGGCAGGTTCAATTCGTGGGCCGGCACGTAGCCGGAAATCAGCTTGAGCACCGTGTCACCACGGTCCAGGCGGCGCTGGCGCACCAGGATCCAGTGGTCGCGTCCCTGGTAGTTCAGGGTCAGGCGCACCGAAACGCCGAGGTTGGCCAGTTCAGTGACGAAGCGCTCGGTCTCGTTGATCTCGATGGGGCGGCGTTTTTCCAGGACCTGGGCGAAGTTCAGGGGCTTGCCGAGGGTCTGGTAGATGAGACCTTCCGGGCTGGCTTCCACCAGCAGCGGCAGGGTCTTGAAGGCGGTCGGGTCCTTGCGGGCGAGCGTACGGGGCATAGGGTCTTCCTTCTCGTACAGGGCGTCGTACAGGGCGCCGGGTTGCGCTGACGGATCCTCTTCCAGTGATAACTGGCAGGCGACGCCGACGCGAACGCTGACCGTCTGCTGGGGACGGTCCGGCCGATCGTTCAATTACGGGGTCGCTACAACCTAGACAGCCTGACACCGCTCCTGGTGTCATCGAAAATCCAAAGGATTTCCGGATTTTTCCCTGAAAGGCTTGGCGATTCCGAGGCTTTTGCGTGGGAATCGCTGGTTGGCGACAGTTTCTGTGCCCGCGGTTTTCGCCGGGGGAGTTGGAGCATGGCACAGGAATGCGTAATCCACATGACCGCCGATCAGCGGTCGAGGACCTCGGCGGCAATGTCCACGTTGTGCGCGAGATGCAGTGGATTGATGGTGCCGACGATGGCGCTGGCGACGCCGGGATGGCCCAGCACCAGTTCGAAGCTGGCGCGCACCGGGTCGACGCCGGGGGCGAGGGTGGCGTGGCCGCTGGCCAGGGCCTTCTTGATCAGGATGCCGCGGCCATGGGCCTGGGCATGGTCGATCACCGGCTTTTCCGCCTGCTCGTTGAGGTTGTAGGTGACCATCGCGCAGTCACCGCGCTCCAGGGCCAGCAGGCCGCCGTCGGCAGTCTTGCCGGAGAAGCCGAAGCCGCGGATCAGCCCTTCGTCCTTCAGGCGCTCAAGGGTCGCGTAGACCTCGGTGCCGCGCAGGATGTCCAGGTCATTGCCGTCGGAATGCACCAGCACCAGGTCGATGTAGTCGGTCTCCAGACGCTGCAGGCTGCGTTCCACCGAGCGGCGCGTGTGGGCGGCGCTGAAGTCGAACTGCGACTGGCCGCCGACGAATTCCTCGCCGGTCTTGCTGACGATCACCCACTGGTGGCGCTGGCCGCGCAGCAGCGGGCCGAGGCGCTCTTCGCTGCGGCCGTAGGCCGGCGCGGTGTCGATCAGGTTGATGCCCAGTTCGCGGGCCAGTGCGATCAGGTCGGCGGCCTCGCGGTCATCGGGGATGCGGAAGCCTTCGGGGTACTTCACGCCCTGGTCGCGGCCGAGCTTCACGGTACCCAGGCCCAGTGGCGAGACGTTCAGGCCGGTGCTGCCCAGCGGGCGATGCAGGTGATGCAGGGTCTTCATCCGAGCAGTTCCTCCCATACCGGGCGGGCCATGGCCGGGCGCGGCAGGTCCGGCAGGGCGGCGTTGGCCTGCGGGCGGATGCCGCTTTTCTCCAGCGACTCCAGTACGCGGTCGGCGAAGTTCGGCGCCAGGGCCAGCTTGGTCGGCCAGCCGACCAGCAGGGCGCCGTCCTCGGCGAGGAAGGCGCTGTCCGGGCGCAGCAGGTTGTTCTGCGAGGGTTCGGCGCGGTCCACGCGCAGGGTCGCCCAGCGAGCGGCGGAGAGGTCGATCCACGGCACCAGCTTGTGCAGCTCGCGCTGCGCCTCGGCGATCTGCTCGGCCTCGTTGCGCGCCACGCCACCGGCTTCGGCGATGTCGCCGCCCAGGTACCAGACCCAGTCGCCATTGCTCAGCGGGTGGGTGGTGACAGTGACGCGCGGTTTTGGCCCGCCGCCGAGGCAGTGGGCGTACAGCGGCTTCAGGGTGGGTGCGGTGACCAGCACCATGTGCAGCGGGCGACGCTGCATCTCCGGGCGCTCCAGGCCCAGCTCGCGCAGCAGCGCCTCGTTGCCGGCGCCGGCGCTGAGCACGACGCGCTGGGCGCGGATTTCGCGGCCGTCCACACGCAGGCCTGCCAGCTTGTCGCCGTCGCGCAGGGCTTCGATGCGTTCGCCGGCCAGCAGGCTGTCACCGGCCAGTTCGGCGAGGCGGGCGACCAGGCTGGGCACGTCCAGTACCAGTTCGGTGAGGCGGTAGGCCTTGCCCTTGAAGGCCTTGTCCTGCAGGGCTGGCGGCAGGTCGCTGCCCTTCACCTGGGCTACGCGGCTGCGCACTGCCTTGCTGGCGAAGAAGCTGGTGAGGTTGCCGGCCAGGCCGCCGGGCGACCACAGGTAATGGGCGTCGGAGAGCAGGCGCACGCCGCGCAGGTCTACCTCGCCGGTGCCGGCCAGGCAATCGCGCCATAGCGCCGGCATGTCGGCGATGGCTTCGGAGGCGCCAGTCAGCGCGCCGTGCAGGGCGTACTTGGTGCCGCCATGGATGATCCCCTGCGAGCGCATGCTCTGCACGCCGCCCAGCGCAGTGTTCTCCACCAGCACGCTGGAAAAGCCGGCGCGCCGCAGGCGGGCATTGAGCCAGAGACCGGCGATGCCGCCGCCGACGATAAGGATGTCGGTGCTCAGGGATTCGGACATGAAAGCGCCTCGAGGGAAAAACGAAGCGCGCAGTATAACCCGATAGCGCGCGGCGACAGGCCGCGCACCATGGCCTCATCAGTGACCGGCGTTGCCGGAGAACAGCTGGATCACCACCACGCCGCTGACGATCAGGCCCATGCCGAGCAGGGCGGCGGTATCGAGCTTCTGCTGGTAGAGCACCAGCGCCGCGATGCTGACCAGCACGATGCCCAGGCCCGCCCAGATGGCGTAGGCGATGCCGACCGGAATGCTGCGCACCACCAGGGTGAGCATCCAGAAGGAAATGGCGTAGCCGACGATCACCAGCACCAGCGGCAGGGGCGTGGAGAAGCCCTTCACTGATTTCAGCGAAGCGGTGGCGATGACTTCGGCGACGATGGCGATGGCGAGGTAGAGATAGCCGGGCATGGTGGGTGCTCCCCGGAACGACACGCCGCTCGGTATGAGCGACACGCAGCTGACGTTCGAATCTGCCGGGCATTCTAGTCCCCCGGATGATGGGATAAAGTCATTACCTATCTGGATTGGAGATAGGTGGCGACGATGCAGTGGAACCTGGACCAGTTGCGACTCTTCGTCAGCGTCGCCGATCAGTCGTCCTTCTCGGCGGCGGCGCGGCAGCTGCAGCGCGTACAGTCGGCGGTGAGTTCGTCCATCGCGCTGCTGGAGAGCGACCTGGGTGTCACCCTGTTCGAACGCAGCAGCGGCCGCCAGCCGGTGCTGACCGGCGAGGGCAGGGCGCTGCTGGATGAAGCCCGCGAAGTGCTGCGCCAGTGCGAGCGCCTGGAGAGCCGGGCGCTGGCGCTGGTGCGCGGTACCGAGCCGTTGCTGCGCCTCGCGCAGGACGAGGCGATGCCCTACCAGCCGGTGCTTTCCGGGCTGCAGGCGCTGGCGCAGGAATTCCCTACCCTGGAGGTGCAGCTGGCCAGCGGCGCCCAGGGCGACGTGGCGCGCAAGCTGCTGGAGCGCCGCGCCGACCTCGGCCTGCTGTTTCATCATGAGGGCATGCCCGAGCAACTGGAGCGGCAGCGGCTGGGCACCATCGAAATGGTCACCGTGTGCGGCGCCGGGCATGAGCTGGCCAGGCTGGACTACGCCGACCGCCGTGAGCTGGCGCGGCATCGCCAGTTGCTGATGGCCCCGCAGGACAGCCACTACCCCGGCGGCGAGCAGATCAGCCCGCTGGTCTGGCGCGCCGACAGCTTCTACGCCATGGCCGAACTGCTGATGCGCGACCTCGGCTGGGCCTGGCTGCCGACCCACGTGGCGCAGTACCCGGCTTACCAGCCGCTGCTGGTGGAACTGGCCAGCGACTGGACGCCACCACCGCTGGTGGTGGAGCTGGTCTGGCGCCGCGACGAGCCGCTGGGGCCGGCGGCGCAGTGGTTGGGCGAGTGCTTTGCCGAGCACCTCGCTTCGCCGGTCTGAAGAGCTTTTCGTAGGGCGGATAACCTGGAGCAGGTTATCCGCCGGCTCTTGCTCGGCGGATAACGCTGGCGCGTTATGCGCCCCACGACTGGCGCGGCTCTGATGGATTCTGCGGCGGGGGATGAGGGGAATTTGCTACTCTCCGCCGCCATGAACCGGACCCTCTATACCCTGCTGTTCCACCTGGGCCTGCCGCTGGTTGCGCTGCGCCTGTTCCTGCGCTCGCGCAAGGCGCCGGCCTATGCCCAGCGCGTCGGCGAGCGCTTCGCCCTCGGCCTGCCGGCGCTCAAGCCCGGCGGCATCTGGGTGCATGCGGTGTCGGTGGGCGAGAGCATCGCCGCTGCGCCGATGATCCGCGCGCTGATGCAGCGCCACCCTGGCCTGCCGATCACCGTCACCTGCATGACGCCCACCGGCTCCGAGCGCATCCGCGCGCTGTTCGGCGACCAGGTGCAGCACTGCTACCTGCCCTACGATTTGCCCTGGGCGGCGGCGCGCTTCCTCGACCGTGCGCAGCCGGTGCTGGGCGTGATCATGGAAACCGAGCTGTGGCCAAACCATATCCACCAGTGCGCCAAGCGCGGTATTCCGGTGGCTCTGGCCAATGCGCGGCTGTCTGAGCGCTCTGCGCGCGGTTATGCGCGCTTCGCCGGGCTGACCCGGCCGATGCTGGAAGAGATGAGCTGGATCGCCGTGCAGACCGAGACCGAAGCCGAACGCTTCCGCCAGCTTGGTGCGCGCCCGGACTGCGTGAGCGTGACCGGTTCGATCAAGTTCGACCTGACCATCGATCCCGAGCTGCTGGCGCGCGCCAGTGACCTGCGCGGCCAGTGGCAGGCGCAGCAGCGGCCGGTCTGGATTGCCGCCAGCACCCATGCCGGGGAAGACGAAATCATCCTCGCTGCGCACCGCCAGCTGCTGGAGAAACACCCGGACGCATTGCTGATCCTGGTGCCGCGTCACCCGGAACGCTTCAACCCGATGTTCGAGCTGTGCAGCCGCGAAGGCTTGCGCACCCTGCGCCGCTCCATCGGTGAGCAGGTCACGGCGGACACCCAGGTGCTGCTGGGCGACACCATGGGCGAGCTGCTGTTCCTCTATGCGCTGGCCGATGTCGCCTTCGTCGGCGGCAGCCTGGTGCCCAATGGCGGACATAACCTGCTGGAGCCGGCGGCGCTGGGCAAGCCGGTACTGTCCGGCCCGCACCTGTTCAACTTCCTGGAAATCGCTGCGCAACTGCGCGAAGTCGGCGCGCTGCGCGAAGTGGTCGATGCGCCTTCGCTGGCCGTCGCCGTAGCGGCCCTGTGGGACGAGCCGACTTCGGCTGAGCGCATGGCCGAAGCGGGATTGGGCGTGATGAAGGCCAACCAGGGGGCGCTGGGGCGGTTGCTGGATGGCCTCGGGCGACTGATCAGAAAGTCGGCGGCGTAATCACCCAGAGCACCACGGCATCCACATCGCCGGGGTTGCCGTAGCGGTGTGGCTCCTGGCTGGAATAGCTGAAGCTGTCGCCTTCGTTGAGCACGAAATGCCGCTCGCCCACCCAGAGCTCGAAGGTGCCGCTGAGCAGGTAGCCGGCTTCCTCGCCGTCGTGGCTGTAGCTCTGCTGGCTGTAGGTGCCGGGCGGAAACTTCGAGTGGAGGATTTCCAGCTGGCGGCTGGGCTGCGGGCTGAGCAGTTCGTCGACGATGCCGTCTTCGTAATGCACGCTGGTGCGGGCGTTGCGCCGTACCACGTAGCCGGCGTCGGCCGGGTCGACCTGCACTTCGCTGGCGAAGAACCACTGGATGGTCACCCCCAGGCTGCGGGCGATGTTGAACAGCGCCGGGATCGATGGGTAGGCCAGGTTGCGTTCCAGCTGGCTGATGTAGCCGGCGGTCAGCCCGCTCTGCTCGGCCAGCTCCGCCAGCGTCATGCCGCGCCGCTTGCGCAGGCCGCGGATGCGGGTGCCGAGGAACTGCGCTTCGGCGTTGGCGGGGGCTTCCTGCGGGGCTTTGCGGCTCATGCGGCGGTGGTCCTGGCGATTGGCGTCGTGGGGCATTCTAAACAATGCGCCGATTCATCGTTGCGCGCAGTTCGGCTCAAAACGCACAAGGTAGTAGAGGATGTAGCCGGAGTACCGCAGCGTTCCAGCTTCGATTTCCTGGCTGAAGCACTTCTTGAGGGCATCTTCGTCGGCAAAACCATAGTCAGGTAGCTTCGCTTCCGCGAAGCCGGCCAGACGCCAGAAATCGAACCCGTCGATTTCACCCTTGGCGCCAAAGTCGAAGTCCACGGTTCCATCAGGCAGGTGCACGGCGCAGCCGTAGCCATGCTTGAAGTAGTGCACACCGTCTTTGAGTGTTCCCCGGTGGGGAATGTCGAGAAATGCCCATTCGCGATTACTGGCGGGGCGAGCGATGGCCGATTGTTCGAGTAGCGCCACTGCCTGGCGTACGGCGCGCTGGTAGTCGGCGACGAGTTTGGCGAGACCTGCGTTCATGGCTTCAACGATTGGCTGCGGAGCGGCCATTCTAGAACGCAATCCTGGTCGATTGGCCCTGGGGACGGATTGATCCGTCCCCAGGGCTCAAGCAGGCTCAGATCGCCCACCCCGCTTTCAGCCCCTCGTAGATCGCTTCCTCCGCCGTGCGTGGCGCCAGGCAGTCGCCGATGCGGCGAACCTCGGTGAGGTCGGCGATTGCGTCGGCCAGTTCGTCCACCGGCTGGTGGCCCTGGCAGAGCACCAGGGTGTCGATGTTTTCCACCAGCATCGGCTCGCCGCTGGCGGTGTGTTGCAGGTACACGGTGCTGTCGTCGACGCCGTACAGGCGCGCATAAGGGGTGATGGTGATGCCCAGGCGGTGCAGCTCGCCGGCCATGTGGTCGCGCACGTAGAGCGGCAGGCTTTCGCCGGCGTGGGTGCCGTTCACCGCCAGGTGGACCTGGTGGCCGTCGCGCACCAGGCGCTCGGCGATGCCGGGAGCGATCCAGTCGGCGCGCCAGTCGGTGACCAGCACCGAGCGGCCCAGCTTCACTTCGCCACGCAGTACCTGCCAGGCGTCCACCACCTGCAGTTCGCCGGCTTCCTCGTAGGGCGGGCGATAGGGTGTGGCGCCGGTGGCGACGATGACCACGTCGGGGCGTTCCTGTTCGACCAATGCACGGTCGACGCGGGTGTTGCGGCGCACTTCGACGCCGGCCAGCTGCATCTCGCGTTGCAGGTTGGTGGAGGCGCCGCCGAACTCCGCACGGCGTGGCAGCAACTGGGCGAGATTGACCTGCCCGCCGAGCTGGCCGGTGGCTTCGCAGAGGGTGACCTGATGGCCGCGCTGTGCCGCGACGGCGGCGGCCTTCATGCCGGCCGGCCCGCCGCCGACCACCAGCACGCGCTTGCGCTGGGCGGCCATCTTGCGTTCGGCGTAGATCAGCTCGCGGCCGGTTTCCGGGTGCTGGATGCAGGAGATCGGGTAGCCGCGGTGGAAGTGGCCGATGCACGCCTGGTTGCAGGCGATGCAGGCGCGCACGTCCTCGACGTGGCCGCTTTCGGTCTTGCCCGGCATCTGCGGGTCGCAGATCAGCGCGCGGGTCATGCCGCAGACGTCGGCCTGGCCGCGGGCGAGGATCAGCTCGGCTTCCTGCGGCTGGTTGATGCGCCCGGTGACGAACAGCGGGATCTCCAGGTTGCGCTTGAAGGTGCCGGCTTCGTTCGCCAGGTAAGCCGCTTCGACGGCCATCGGCGGAACGATATGGATGGCACCGCCCAGCGAGGCGGAGGTGCCAGCGACTATGTGCACGTAGTCCAGCGAGTCCTGCAGGCCCTTCACGCCCTGCAGCGATTCGTCTTCGGTGAGGCCTTCCGGGTCGCGCTCGTCGGCGGAGATGCGCAGGCCGATGATGAACTCCGGGTCGGTGGCGGCGCGCACGGCGGCGATCACTTCGCGGGTGAAGCGCAGGCGTGCGTCGAGGTCGCCGTTGTAGCCGTCGCTGCGGCGGTTCACCCGTGGGTTGAGGAACTGCGCCGGCAGGTAGCCGTGGCTGGCGACCACTTCCACGCCGTCGATGCCGGCGGCATGCAGGCGGCGAGCGGCGTCGGCGTAGCCCTGGACGATCTCGTCGATCATCGCCTGGCTCAGCTCGCGGGGCATCACCCGGAAGCGTTCGTTGGGCGAGGCGGACGGCGCGTAGGCCACGGCCAGCAGGCCGTCGCTGGATTCCATGATCTCGCGGCCAGGGTGGAACACCTGCGACAGCACCACGGTGCCCTCGGCGTGGCAGGCATCGGCGATGCGCCGGTAGCCGGGGATGCACTCGTCATCGGTGGCCATCAGCACGTGGGAGGTGTAGCGGGCGCTGTCGTGCACGCCGGCGACCTGCAGCACGATCAGGCCGACGCCGCCCTTGGCGCGGGCGGTGTGGTAGGCCACCAACTGGTCATTGACCAGGTTGTCGGTGGGCATCGAGGTGTCGTGCCCGGTGGACATGATGCGGTTCTTCAGCTCCTTGCCGCGGATGCGCAGCGGGCTGAACAGGTGGGGAAACTGGCTCATCGGGCAACTCCGGATTCTTGTTGTGGTGCAGCTTGGGGGGCAGCGTTGAAACGCCGGCCGCGTCGGGCGGCCGGTGAGCGGGCTCAGGCGTTGCGCGCCTGCCAGTCAACCGGATAGAGCGCGTAGAACACGCAGGCTTTCTCGCCTTCGTAGGCCAGCGGCGTGCGTTCGGGGACCCAGATCACGTCGCCCGGTTTGGCGTCGATCACCTGGTCGGCCAGGCGCAGGCGGAAATTGCCTTCCAGCACCACGATCAGCTCGTCGTAGAGCACCGTCCACTCGATGGACACGCCGTCGAAACGCGCCAGGCCCGCGCCCATGGTTTCGCTGTCCGCCGGGCCGATCAGCCGGCAGATGGCGGCGCGTTCGATGTCTTGCCCACCGTAGGGTTGGAATTGCAGGGCGGACTGCTGGAAGTGACGGACCTGGGACACGGCGGCTTCTCCTCGAACGGACAATGTTGTCTAGGCAAGTGTTATTTAAGTTGTATCTATGGAAATTTACCGCCAGTAAAAAATCAACTTGTTTTTTTAGAAGTGACTGGGTAGTTTCAATCTCGCCCCGGACGCCTCCGGGGTCACCGCGACGTGCTCCACAACAACTACAAGAGGAGAGGCGCATGAACCGTCCCGTACGGTCCCCCCTCGCATGGCGGGCCCACCCGCTGGCAATCGATTTCTCACTGCCCTGCCTTTCCTGCAACGTTGTTTCGGCGCGCCCGTCCAGCGTGTGCGCGGCCATCCCGGCTGCGCCCATTGCCACCTACGACTGGGGGTATGCTCGATGACTTTCCACCGCAACACCTGCCACAAGCGCTCCTTCCTCAAGACCGCCGTCTCGCCGCTGCTGCTTGCACTCGGGCTCTGCTGCGGCGCCGCCCAGGCCGCCGAGAACATGGTGGTAGTGGGCTACGGCGGCGCCGGGCAGAAGGCCCAGGACGCAGCCTTCTTCCAGCCCTTCAGCAAGCAGTCCGGGGTCGGCGTGACCCAGACCGAGTACAACGGCGAGATGGCGCGCATCAAGGTGATGGCCGACACCGGCCATGCCGACTGGGATGTGGTGCAGATCGAAGGGCCGGACCTGGCCCGGGGCTGCGACGAAGGCCTGTTCGTGCCGCTGGACTGGCAGCAGATCGGCGGCAAGGACCAGCTGATTTCCAATGCCGCGAAGGACTGTGGTTCCGCTGCGCTGGTCTGGGGCGTGGCCATCGCCTACGACGCCGACAAGCTCAAGCCGGCGCCGCAGTCCTGGGCGGATTTCTGGGACGTTAAGAAATTCCCCGGCAAGCGTGGCCTGCGCAAGCGCGCTATCTACAACCTGGAGTTCGCCCTGATGGCCGACGGCGTGAAGCCCGCGGACGTCTACAAGGAACTGGGCACCAAGGCCGGCGTCGACCGTGCCTTCGCCAAGCTCGACCAGATCAAGCCCTACGTGCAGTGGTGGGAGGCTGGCGCGCAACCGCCGCAGTGGCTGGCCGCCGGTGATGTGGTGATGACCACCACCTACACAGGGCGTATCGCCGATGCCTTCAAGGCCGGGCGCAACCTGCAACTGGTCTGGCCGGGCAGCCTGTACGGCATGGACTACTGGGCGATCATCAAGGGCTCCACGCACGTCGATGCGGCCAAGCGCTTCATCGCCTTCGCCAACGGCGCCGATGCGCAAGTCGACTACGTGAAGCACATTGCGTATGGTCCGACCAACACGCAGGCCGCCGAACGCCTGCCGGCCGACCTCGCTGGCTGGGTGCCGACCTCGAAGCAGAACCTGCCCGTGGGCCTGGCGATGGACGACGAGTTCTGGGTTGACCATGGCGAGGAGCTGGAAGAACGCTTCAACGCCTGGGCCGCGCAATGACCAGATCGTGACCGTGACGCCGGGGCAATCGCCCCGGCGCCTTTTGCCTTGAGGAGGAGAGCACCATGACGTCGCTGCAGGCGCCGGCCCCGAGCCGCGCCACCTGTTCGCCCGAAGAATGGACACTGCGTGAGGAGCTGGCGGCCTGCTACCGCCTGATCGCGCACTACCGCATGACCGACCTGATCTTCACCCACATCTCGGTGCGCATCCCCGGTCCCGAACACCATTTCCTGATCAACCCCTATGGCCTGATGTTCGACGAGATCACCGCCTCCAGCCTGGTGAAGATCGACCTGTCCGGCCATGCGGTGGAGCCGTCGCCGTACAAGGTCAACCCGGCCGGCTTCGTGATCCACAGCGCCATCCATGGCGCCCGCGAAGACGCGCAGTGCGTGCTGCATACCCACACCCGCGCCGGCTGCGCGGTGGCGGCACAGGCCTGCGGTTTGCTGCCGCTGAACCAGATATCCCTGGAGTTCTACGGACGCCTCGGCTACCACGACTACGAGGGCATCGCCCTGTCGATGGACGAGCAGGAGCGCCTGGTGCGCGACCTGGGCGACCACTACGGCCTGATGCTGCGCAACCACGGCCTGCTGACCGTAGGGCAGACGGTGCAGCAGGCGTTCCTGCGCATGTACTACCTGGAGAAAGCCTGCGACATCCAGCTGGCGGCCCAGGCGGGCGGTGAGCTGGTGATCCCGCCGGAGGAGGTGTGCCGTCACACCGAGCAGCAATTCAACGCCCCGGCGCGGCCGCTGGCGGAAGGGGAGTTGAGCGACCCGGATGGCTACGATCTGGCGTGGTCGGCATTGCTGCGCATGCTGGACCGGGTGTCGCCGGGGTATCGCGACTGACCGGCGCCGTCGTTTCAGTCCGCTTCTGCGATCAATGCCAGGGCGATTGTCCGGCAAGAAAAAGCCCCGCGATGCGGGGCTTTTTCATGGGGGCGGATCAGTACTTCGCGCCGGCCTTGAGCTGCGCCTCGGCAGCCTTGGCCAGGTCCGGCGGCAGGAAGTCCTTGTCCGGGTTGTAGTCCGGCTTCAGGTACGCGCCCAGTGCCTCCAGGTCGCTCGGCGCGAGGGTGCCGGCGGTCTGCTTGAGGCTCAGGTTGTCGAGGATGTAGTCGTAGCGGGTGTTGTTGTAGTCGCGCACCGAGTTGTACAGCGAACGCTGGGCGTCCAGTACGTCGACGATGTTGCGGGTACCGACCTGGTAACCGATCTCGGTGGCTTCCAGCGAGCTCTGGTTGGAGATGATCGCCTGGCGACGCGCCTTCACCTGCTCCACGTCGGTGTTCACCGCGCGGTGCTGGTTGCGGGCGTCCTGAACGACCTGGCGGCGCTGGCTTTCGCGCAGCTGTTCGCTCTGGTTCAGGCGCTGGTAGGCCTCGCGGACCTGGGAGCTGGTCAGGCCGCCGCTGTAGATCGGCACGTTGAGCTGCAGGCCGATGCTGCTCTGGTCGACATACTTGCCGTAGTGCGGCTCACCCGGCAAACCGGAGTTGGAGAAGCCCAGGGCATCGTTGTCGCCCTTCTGGTACTGGGCCACGGCGTCCACGGTCGGCAGGTGGCCGGCCTTGCGCTGGCGCAGGGTCTCTTCGGCGGCGTCGACCGCGTAGTTGCTGGCCTGCAGGCGCAGGTTCTGCTGGACCGAGGTGTCCACCCAGGCCTTGGCGTCGTTGGGGATCGGTGCGACGACCGGCAGCGAGTGGAGGATGCCCTCGATGGAGCTGTACTCGCGGTTGGTCAGGGTCACCAGGGCCTGGAACGCGTCATCCACCTGCTGCTCGGCCACCAGGCGGTTGGCCCGCGCGGTGTCGTAGCTGGCTTGGGATTCGAGCACGTCGGTCTTGTCGGAGAGGCCGACGTCGAAGCGTTCGTTGGACTGGTCGAGCTGGCGCTTGAACGCCGCTTCCTCGGCCTTGCTGGCGGCCAGGTTGTCCTGGGCGCGGAGTACGCCGAAGTAGGTCTGGGCGGTCTGCAGGATCAGTTGCTGCTGGGTCGCGGAGAATTCCAGCTGGGCCTGTTCGGTGGTGTTTTCCGCGGCCTTGAGCTGGAACCAGCGGTCCGCGCGGAACAGCGGCTGGCTCAGGCTCGCCTGGACCAGCTGGGTGTTGCGGTTCAGCTTAGCGCTGGGGGTGTCCAGCGAAGTGCGGGTGCTGCCCGTGCTGGCGCCGGCATTGATCTGTGGCAGCAGGCCGGAGCGTGCCTGGGGCACGGCTTCCTTGCGCGCCAGGTAGTCGGCCTGGGCGGCGGCGAGATCGGCGTTGTTGTCGACGGCATCCTTGTAGACGTTGATCAGGTCCGTCTTGGTGGGCAGCGAGGGAGCGGCCGGAGCGGGCTGTGCAGCCCAGGCAAAGCCTGTCGTTGCGGCTACAGCGACAGCCAGAGAGAGTCTGCGCAGCATTCGTTCATCCTGGAAAGTGATGCGAGGTGGGGCAAGGCTACGGTCGCCGCCGGTGGCGGTCAAGGCACGTTCGTACGAGCCTTCCGAGGCAGGAGTGTAGCCGCGTGTAGGCAATCGCGCGTTTTCGGCCGGGCGGCGTTGGCTTATCCGTGCGCACTTGATTAGACTGCGGGCGTTCTTGTCGGGGTGCCCCATTGCGAGGGGCTGAGATCGGATAGTTCCGGATCCCGTTGAACCTGATCGGGTTAGCACCCGCGTAGGGAACAAGAAGTACGCATCCCGCGGCGCATTCCGCCCCGGCCCCAGCCCTCTTCGGGATGCGTCCCTTCGCTGCAGCTAGCAGCTCCTCTCGTCCCAGGTTCTCCCCCGGCAATCAACCCCAGGAGAGCCAGGATGAGCACCCAGAAAAACAACGTCACCCGCCTTGAACAGCTGGACCGCCAGTCGACCCAGCCCTTTCCGAATTCGAAGAAGGTCTACCTGACCGGCTCGCGCCCGGACATCCGCGTCCCGGTGCGGGAAATCTCCCTCGCCGACACTCCGACCGCCTTCGGTGGCGAGAAGAACGCCCCGGTGATGGTCTACGACACCTCCGGTCCCTACACCGACCCGGACGTACGCATCGACCTGCGCAAGGGCCTGCCGGATGTGCGCTCGCGCTGGATCGACGAGCGCGGCGACACTGAAATCCTTCCCGGCCTGACCTCCGAGTTCGGCCAGTCGCGCCTGGCCGATGCCAGCCTCGACGCCCTGCGCTTCGCCCACGTGCGCACCCCGCGCCGCGCCAAGGCCGGCGGCAACGTCACGCAGATGCACTACGCGCGTCAGGGCATCATCACGCCGGAGATGGAATACATCGCCATCCGCGAGAACATGAAGCTGCAGGAAGCCCGCGCCGCCGGCCTGCTGGACGCCCAGCATCCGGGGCAGAGCTTCGGGGCGAGCATTCCCAAGGAAATCACCCCCGAGTTCGTCCGCGAGGAAGTGGCCCGCGGCCGCGCGATCATCCCGGCGAACATCAACCACATCGAACTGGAACCGATGATCATCGGCCGCAACTTCCTGGTGAAGATCAACGGCAACATCGGCAACAGCGCGCTGGGTTCCTCCATCGAGGAAGAAGTGGAGAAGCTCACCTGGGGTATCCGCTGGGGCGCCGACACGGTGATGGACCTGTCCACCGGCAAGCACATCCACGAGACCCGCGAGTGGATCCTGCGCAACAGCCCGGTACCCATCGGCACCGTGCCGATCTACCAGGCGCTGGAGAAGGTCAACGGCGTCGCCGAGGACCTGACCTGGGAAATCTTCCGCGACACCCTGATCGAACAGGCCGAGCAGGGCGTGGACTATTTCACCATTCACGCCGGCGTGCTGCTGCGCTACGTGCCGCTGACCGCCAAGCGCGTCACCGGCATCGTCTCCCGTGGCGGCTCGATCATGGCCAAGTGGTGCCTGGCCCATCACCAGGAGAATTTCCTCTACACCCACTTCGAGGAAATCTGCCAGATCATGAAGGCCTACGACGTCAGCTTCTCGCTGGGCGACGGCCTGCGTCCGGGCTCGGTGGCCGATGCCAACGACGCCGCGCAGTTCGGCGAGCTGGAGACCTTGGGCGAGCTGACCCGGATCGCCTGGAAGCATGACGTCCAGGTGCTGATCGAGGGCCCCGGCCACGTGCCGATGCACCTGATCAAGGAGAACATGGACAAGCAGCTGGAGTGCTGCGACGAGGCGCCGTTCTACACCCTAGGCCCGCTGACCACCGACATCGCGCCGGGCTACGACCACATCACCTCGGGCATCGGTGCGGCGATGATCGGCTGGTTCGGCTGCGCCATGCTCTGCTACGTCACGCCCAAGGAGCACCTGGGCCTGCCGAACAAGGATGACGTGAAGACCGGCATCATCACCTACAAGATCGCCGCGCACGCCGCCGACCTTGCCAAGGGCCATCCGGGCGCGCAGATCCGCGACAACGCGCTGTCCAAGGCGCGCTTCGAGTTCCGCTGGGAGGACCAGTTCAACCTCGGCCTGGACCCGGACACTGCCCGCGCCTTCCACGACGAGACCCTGCCCAAGGACTCGGCCAAGGTGGCGCACTTCTGCTCCATGTGCGGGCCGAAGTTCTGCTCCATGAAGATCACCCAGGAAGTCCGCGACTACGCCAAGGAAAACGGCCTCACCGATGAGCAGAAAGCCATCGAGGCCGGCTTCCAGGAACAGGCCGCGCGCTTCAAGGACGAAGGTTCGGTGATCTACAAACAGGTGTGACACCCGCGCCCGGCTCTTCGCGGAGCCGGGCGTTTTCGCTCCATCCCAAGAACAAGACCCACTCCAACCACTGAGCCCTGCACGCATCGTGACCACTACCGCCATCGACTATTCACCGACCTCCGCCGTGGGCAGCGCCCAGCGCGTGCTCGGCCTGCGCGACCTGTTCTCCCTCTGGTTCTCCCTGGGCATCGGCCTGATGGTGCTGCAGACCGGCGCCCTGCTGGCGCCGGGCCTGGGCCTGGCCGGCGCACTCGGTGCAATCCTGCTCGGCACCCTGGTCGGCGTGCTGCTGCTGGCCAGCGCCGGGGTGATCGGCACCGACACCGGCCTGTCCGCCATGGCGTCGCTCAAGCTCAGCCTGGGCAGCCACGGCGCCGCGCTGCCAGCGCTGCTGAACCTGATGCAGCTGATCGGCTGGGGCGCCTTCGAGATCATCGTCATGCGCGACGCCGCCAGCCTGCTGGCGACCCGTGCCTTCGGCGAAGGCAGCCTGTGGACCAATCCGGCCCTCTGGACGCTGGTGTTCGGTGCGCTGGCGACCCTGCTGGCGGTTGCCGGCCCGCTCGCCTTCGTACGCAAGGTGCTGCGCCGCTGGGGCATCTGGCTGCTGCTCGCGGCGTGCGTCTGGCTGACCTTCGACCTGTTCCAGCGCGCCGACCTGGCCGCACTCTGGGCCAAGGCCGGCGACGGCTCGCTGTCCTTCGCCGTGGGTTTCGACATCGCCATCGCCATGCCGCTGTCGTGGCTACCGCTGATCGCCGACTACTCGCGCTTCGGCAAGCGCGCCGGGCAGACCTTCACCGGCGCTGCGCTGGGCTTCTTCATCGGCTGCTTCTGGCTGATGGGACTGGGCGTGGCCTACACCCTGGCATTCGCCCAGGGCAGCGACGCCAATGCGCTGCTGCTGGCGCTGGCCGGCGCCGGCATGGGCATCCCGCTGCTGCTGATCCTGCTGGACGAGTCGGAGAAGGCCTTCGCCGACATCCACTCGGCGGCGGTTTCCAGCGGCATCCTGCTGCCGCTCAAGGTCGAGCTGCTGGCCCTGGCCATCGGCGTGATCTGCACCCTGATCGCCTGGTTCGCACCGCTTGCGCAATACCAGAACTTCCTGCTGCTGATCGGCTCGGTGTTCGCCCCGCTGTTCGGCGTAGTGCTGATCGACCACTTCGTCCTGCGCCGCCGCGCGCCGGCCGCGATCCCCCATGGCCTGCGCTGGGGTTCGCTGGTCGCCTGGGGCGGTGGCGTGGTGGTGTATCACCTGCTGGCGAACTACCAGCCGGACCTGGGCGCGACCCTGCCGGCGCTGGTCGTGGCCGGTGTGCTGCAGCTGCTGCTGGGGCGCGTTGGTGCCAGGGTGCCGGCTTCGGCGTGATGCTGTTCGCGGGCATGGCCCGCTCCTACAAAAGCCGAGCCATTGCTCCGCGGCCAACTGTAGGAGCGGGCCATGCCCGCGACCTGGAACGCTCCTGAGCAGCCGGTGAATCGCGGGCGAATCCGCGATGGCTCTCAGGCTACTCTGATCGAGAGTTACTGCGCCCCGCGCCCCGGGAAGTAGTAGGTCTTCACGATGCCATTCAGGCGCGGATACGGAATCTTCAGCTCCGGGTGCCCGACCGAATGCGGGGCGATGCGGTCGATGTCGTACTTGAGCGTCATCGCGCCGAAGGTCAGGGCGAAGTGCTCGGTCGGCTGGAACGGCCAGTCCTTCGAGAAGTTCGGGTCCTGCTCGTCCAGCTTGTTCTGCAGGATCCACGCCTGGTGCGCCATGCGCGCCACCTTCCAGAAGTTGTCCTCCTGGCCGGGCAGAAGAATGTCCTGCAGGGTGAGCACCTTGTGGATGCGTCGATCATAATTGATGAACGCGCGGCCGGGCTGGCCGTACTCGCCGCCGGTGAAGCGATAGCTGGACAGCTCGATGATCACCAGACCGTCATGCTGTTCGCGGATCTTCGCTTGAAGGTAGGAACTCCAGCCGGGCTGGGCCGAATCGAGGAAGCGCTTCTCGTAGACGTCCAGGCTGGCGGGCGCCGCGCCGTCGCCTTCGCGGGCCAGTTGCAGCAGTTGCGTGTTGATCGCCTCGTTGAGCGCCGGCTCGTCGTCGAAGCTGAGGGTATCGAGGTTGAACAGCGGGCACTGCTCGCCCTGGCAACCGGGTTTGGGGTGTTCGAAGGCGGTGTGCTGCGCGGCCAGCGGTTCGTCGAGCGCGGGCTTGAACAGACCCTGGCATGCCCCCAATAACAGGCTGATGCCGCACAGGGCTGCTAGTTTCAGAAGTCGCATGGGATTCCTTGTCGTGGACGTTCGCCGGCAATGGAGTGGTTCGACCGCCATCGGCGCCGCCGGTTCGGCGGTTGATTATGAACCACTTTGCGAACCCCGGCTGCGTGCGGCGGTCACAGCCAATCTGGCCGTCCGGCCGCCCGCGAAAGAGGCTGCGTCGCCTTCGGCGGCGCGATAGGATGGCGCGAAGTTCAATGCACTGTCAGTAGGAACGGGAGTAGGAACGGGATGTCGGAAACGTTCAAACCAGGCCCCCAGGACATCGAGATCCAGAAGCGCGAGCAGTGCTTCAAGGGCTTCTACAAGGTCGACCGCCTGCACCTGCGGCATCGCCAGTTCGCCGGCGGTATGGGCCCGGTGCTCAAGCGCGAGTTGTTCGTGCGCCACGATGCCGTGTGTGTGCTGCCCTACGATCCGCAGCGCGATGAAGTGGTGCTGATCGAGCAGTTCCGCGTCGGCGCCATGGACGCCGGGGTCAATCCCTGGCTGATGGAACTGGTGGCAGGGCTGATCGACAAGGACGAGGAGCCCGAGGAAGTCGCCCGCCGCGAAGCGGTGGAAGAGGCTGGCCTGACCCTCGGCGCGCTCTGGCCGATTGCCCAGTACCTGCCGTCGCCCGGTGGCAGCAACGAACTGGTGCACCTGTTCGTCGGCCGCTGCGACAGCAGCAATGCCTCGGGCATCCACGGGCTGGAGGAAGAGGGCGAGGACATCCGCGTCCATGTCATGCCGTTCGAGGAAGCACTGCAGGCCGTACGTGACGGCCGCATCAACAACGCGGCGAGCATGCTCGCCCTGCAATGGCTGGCGCTCAATCGCGCCGAGGTAAGGGGGTTATGGGTGTGAATCTGTTGCGCGAGCGCTATCGTGTCGACCTGGCGGGTCTGCAGGCGACCTGCGAGGCGAACTACTTGCGCCTGATGCGCCTGTTGCCGGAAATGCGCGAGGCCCAGGTCTCGCGCCGCGTGGCGCTCAGCGAAGGCGAGCGCCTGCTCGGCGTGCTGGCGCTGGACGTGATCGAAGCCTGCCCCTACACCACCGTGCTGCAGGTGCGCCAGGAGCTGGGCCTGCCCTGGCTGCCGGCGCCCAAGCTGGAAGTGCGGGTGTACCACGATGCACGCATGGCCGAAGTGGTCGGCGCCGAGCAGGCGCGCCGCCTGCTGGCGATCTACCCCTACCCGAACCAGGCGATGCACCAGCCGGACGAGAAGAACCAGCTCAACCAGTTCCTCGGCGAATGGCTGAGCCACTGCCTGTCCTGCGGTCACGAGCTGGAACCGGTGCTGCAACGCTGAAATCACGATGATGGCCATGTGATATGGCTGTGCGTGATATCCTGCCCGCCCATCGCAGACTCGTGTCCCTAACTGTGATCTGTGACGCTTTCCCGGTTTGCTCAGGGGGGCGCCTGTCACCATACTTCGTCACGAATTCCCGCACGCCCGCCTCACAGGAGAAGGCGTTTTGCCCACCCAGCCCACTGCTTCCGATTCCGTCCTGGTCGTCCAGCTTTCCGACAGCCACCTGTTCGCGCAGGAGAATGGCCGGCTGCTGGGCATGGATACCGCCGACAGCCTGACCCAGGTGGTTCGCCTGGTGGGCGAGGAGCAACCGGTAATCGACCTGGTGCTGGCCACGGGTGATCTCTCCCAGGATGGCTCGGTCGAGTCCTACCAGCGCTTCCGCGACATCACCGCGCCGATCGACGCAGCGACCCGCTGGTTCCCCGGCAATCACGACGAAATGGAGCCGATGCGCGAAGCCGCCGCCGGCACCGACCTGCTCGACCCGGTGATCGACCTGGGCGCCTGGCGGGTGATCCTGCTGGACTCCACCATTCCCGGCGCGGTGCCGGGGCAGATGACCGTCGAGCAGATACAACTGCTGGAGTGCGCCATCCAGGCCGCGCCGGACAAGCACCTGCTGATCAGCTTCCACCACCACCCGGTGTCCATCGGCAGCCAGTGGATGGACCGCATCGGCATCTACAACCCGGAACGGTTGTTCGCCGTCATCGACCGCTATCCGAACGTGCGCTGCCTGCTCTGGGGGCATGTGCACCAGGAGATCGATCGCATGCGCGGCGACGTGCGCCTGCTGGCCTCGCCGTCGACCTGTGTGCAGTTCACTCCGGGCAGCGAGGACTTCTGCGTCGACAGCCCGGCGCCGGGCTACCGCTGGTTGCGGCTGATGGCGGATGGCGAAGTGCAGACCGGCGTTTCGCGAGTGACCGACATCGAGTTCGAAGTCGACTACAGCATCAAGGGCTATTGATCGGTCACGCTTCGAACGCCTTGCGACGCTGACCCACTTGCGGCATGCCACTTGCAGCTTGTAGCCTCCCGGCCCATGACCGCATTCCTCTATATCCACGGCTTCAACAGTTCGCCCGGCTCGCAGAAGGCGCGCCAGTTCACGGCCGCCATGGAGCGCCTGGGCCTGGCCGAGCAACTGCGCGTGCCCGCGCTGCATCACCATCCGCGCAAGGCTTTGGCGCAACTGGAAGCCGCCATCGCCGAACTGGGCCAGCCGCTGCTGATCGGCAGCTCCCTGGGCGGTTACTACGCGACGTACCTGGCCGAGCGCCATGGACTGAAGGCCGTGCTGATCAACCCGGCGGTGGCACCGCACCGGCTGTTCGACGGCCAGCTCGGCCCGCAGACCAACTATTACAGCGGCGAGACCTGGGAACTGACCCTGGACCACGTTGCCGCGCTGGCGGAACTTGAAGTCCCCGCACCCATCGACGGCTCGTGCTACCAAGTGTGGCTGCAGACCGCCGACGAAACCCTCGACTACCGCGCCGCCGAGCGCTACTACCGGGCCGGCGCGTTGCGCATCGAGTCAGGCGGCGACCACGGCTTCCAGCGCTTCGTCAGCCATCTGCCGGCGCTCCTGGCCTTTGCCGGTGTGCCGTCCAGCCAGTGGCGCGACGTGGATTTCTCCGACTTTGAAGCCATCACCTCTTCAACTGATTAAGCAGGAACCCCATGGCCCAGCAGAACGCCTATAACGCAGACGCCATCGAGGTTCTCTCCGGCCTCGACCCGGTGCGCAAGCGCCCGGGCATGTATACCGACACCTCGCGGCCCAACCATCTGGCCCAGGAAGTCATCGACAACAGCGTCGACGAAGCCCTCGCCGGCCACGCCAAGAGCGTGCAGGTGATCCTCCACGAGGACAACTCGCTGGAAGTGATCGACGACGGCCGCGGCATGCCGGTGGATATCCACCCTGAAGAGGGCGTGCCCGGCGTCGAGCTGATCCTCACCAAGCTGCACGCCGGCGGCAAGTTCTCCAACAAGAACTACCAGTTCTCCGGCGGCCTGCACGGCGTGGGCATCTCGGTGGTGAACGCGCTGTCGACCCTGGTCGAGGTGCGGGTCAAGCGTGACGGCAACGAATACCGCATGACCTTCGCCGACGGCTTCAAGTCCAGCGACCTTGAGGTCGTCGGCACCGTCGGCAAGCGCAACACCGGCACCAGCGTGCATTTCTGGCCGGACGCCAAGTACTTCGACTCGCACAAGTTCTCCGTCAGCCGCCTCAAGCATGTGCTCAAGGCCAAGGCCGTGCTGTGCCCGGGGCTGCTGGTCAGCTTCGAGGACAAGTCCACCGGCGAGCGCATCGAGTGGCACTACGAGGACGGCCTGCGCTCCTACCTGGTCGACTCGGTTTCCGAGAACCTGCGACTGCCCGACGAGCCGTTCTGCGGCTCGCTGGCCGGCAACAAGGAAGCGGTGGACTGGGCCCTGCTGTGGCTGCCCGAGGGCGGCGAATCGCTGCAGGAAAGCTACGTCAACCTGATCCCCACTGCCCAGGGCGGCACCCACGTCAACGGCCTGCGCCAGGGCCTGCTGGACGCGATGCGCGAGTTCTGCGAATTCCGCAACCTGCTGCCGCGCGGCGTGAAGCTGGCCCCGGAAGACGTCTGGGAGCGTATCGCCTTCGTCCTCTCGATGAAGATGCAGGAGCCGCAGTTCTCCGGCCAGACCAAGGAGCGCCTGTCCTCCCGCGAGGCCGCCGCGTTCGTCTCCGGAGTGGTCAAGGATGCCTTCAGCCTGTGGCTCAACGCCCACCCCGAGCTGGGCCTGCAGCTGGCCGAACTGGCCATCAGCAACGCTGGCCGTCGCCTCAAGGCGGGCAAGAAGGTCGAGCGCAAGAAGATCACCCAGGGCCCGGCGCTGCCCGGCAAGCTGGCGGATTGCGCGGGGCAGGACCCGATGCGTTCCGAGCTGTTCCTGGTGGAGGGTGACTCCGCCGGCGGTTCGGCCAAGCAGGCGCGGGACAAGGAATTCCAGGCGATCATGCCGCTGCGCGGGAAGATCCTGAACACCTGGGAAGTGGACGGCGGCGAAGTGCTCGCCAGCCAGGAAGTCCACGACATCGCCGTGGCCATCGGCGTCGATCCGGGTGCGGCCGACCTGAGCCAGCTGCGCTACGGCAAGATCTGCATCCTCGCCGACGCCGACTCCGACGGCCTGCACATCGCGACCCTGCTGTGCGCGCTGTTCGTCCGTCACTTCCGCCCGCTGGTGGAAGCCGGCCACGTCTACGTCGCCATGCCGCCGCTGTTCCGTATCGACCTGGGCAAGGAAGTCTTCTACGCCCTGGACGAAGCCGAGCGCGATGGCATCCTCGACCGCCTGGCCGCCGAGAAGCGCCGTGGCAAGCCGCAGGTCACCCGATTCAAGGGCCTGGGCGAGATGAACCCGCCGCAGCTGCGTGAAACCACCATGGACCCGAACACCCGTCGCCTGGTCCAGCTGACCCTGGAAGACACCGAGGGCACCGTGGAAATGATGGACATGCTGCTGGCCAAGAAACGCGCCGGCGACCGCAAGTCCTGGCTGGAAACCAAGGGCAACTTGGCGGACATCGCCTGATGCGCTGGTTGTTGGCCTGCTCCTGTCTGATCGCGGGCCTTTGCGCCGGCCCCGCCGTGGCCGCCCAGGCACCCGAACAGGCTGCCAAGGCTGCCGCGCCGCTCGCCACGCCCATGGCGCCGGCGTCGCTGCAGTTCGTCGCGGAACATCCGGTGGAAGGCATGCCCAGCGGCAACCTCTCCGGGCTCGCGCTGTGCGGCAACGAGATGTGGACGGTCTCCGACCGCGATGACGACCGCCTCTATCGCCTGTTGATCGACGAAACGCCGGGCAAGGCCTGGCAGGCCACCGCCGAACCCTTCGTGGTGCCGGGCACGCCGGAAAGCGGCCTGTCCTGGGGCACCCGCGCGCGGGTCAGCATCGGCGGCCTGTTGCGCGGCGGCGCCATGGACTTCGAAGGCATCAGCTGCGACCAGGCGGGCAACCGCTATGTGGTCAGCGAGGGCTATGCCGCCGTCCTGCTGCTGCCCGCCGTTGGCGAGCCGAGCTGGCTGCCGTTGCCGCAGAACCTGCTGCGCCAGGCTCGCGCCAGTGGCCTGCTGATGGAATTCAATGCGCTCTACGAAGGCATCGCCATCAGCGCCGACGGCAAGCAGCTGTGGCTGGCCGCCGAGCGTCAGCGTCGCGGCCTGCTCAAGGTGCATAACGAGAACGGCACCTGGAAGTGCGATGGCAACTGCGTGATGCTCAGCGAAGGCGGCACCGCGCTGCCGCCGCTGGAGCTGGGCGCCGAGCGCGCGCTGCCGATCGATTTCTCCGATCTCGCGCTGTACAAGGACAGGCTGTTCACCCTGGAACGCCTGGCGCACCAGATCTGCCGCCGCGATGCCAAGACCGGCGCGCAGGAGCTTTGCTGGTCCTTCGCCGCCGGTGCGCTGGCCCCGGAACGGCGCTACGACCTGCCTTACGGCGTGGCCGAAGCGCTGATCCTCGACGACCAGGGTGCCTGGATCGGCCTGGACAACGGCGAGCACGCCCGCGCCGACGGTGACGGACGCCCCTACGTGCTGCGCTTCGCGGCGCCGGCCGGCGGCTGGCTCGGTGGCAAATGAACGACGCGGCGCCGGGCAAGCGGATCGGCAAGATCATGATGTTCCTCGCCTGGGGCGCGGGCATCCTGCTGGCCACCCGCTATTTCGGTGCCTGGGAAACCCGTCAGCACAACCCCAACCCGCAACCGCAGTCGACCCGCGGCGACGGCTACGTGGAAGTGCGTCTGATCGGCAATCGCGCCGGCCACTATGTGGTGGACGGCAGGATCGGCAGCGAGACGGTGACCTTCATGCTCGACACCGGCGCCACCCAGGTGGCCCTGCCGCAGCGCCTGGCCGATCGCCTCGGCCTGCCGCGCGGCCTGCCAGTGACCCTGGACACCGCCAACGGCCGCAGTCAGGGCTGGCGCACGCGCCTGCCCAGCCTGCAGCTTGGCGACATCCGCCTGACCGATGTGCCGGCGCTGATCGCGCCGGGCATGGAAGGCGACGAGGTGCTGCTCGGCATGAGCGCACTCAGACAACTGGATTTCACCCAGCAGGACGGCACCCTGGTGCTGCGCCAGCGATCTACACCGTGAGGCACGCATGAGCGAAACCCTCGATCTGAGTCTGGAGGGCGTGGAGCGCCGGTCACTGGCCGACTTCACCGAACAGGCTTACCTGAACTACTCCATGTACGTGATCATGGACCGCGCCCTGCCGCACATCGGCGACGGTCTCAAGCCCGTACAGCGGCGTATCGTCTACGCCATGAGCGAACTGGGCCTGGACGCCGACTCCAAGCACAAGAAGTCGGCGCGTACCGTCGGTGACGTGCTGGGTAAATACCACCCCCACGGCGACTCGGCGTGCTACGAAGCCATGGTGCTGATGGCGCAGCCGTTCTCCTACCGCTACCCGCTGGTGGACGGTCAGGGCAACTGGGGTGCGCCGGACGATCCCAAGTCCTTCGCCGCCATGCGTTACACCGAGGCCCGCCTGTCGCGCTACGCCGAGACCCTGCTGTCCGAGCTGGGCCAGGGCACCGCGGACTGGGTGCCGAACTTCGACGGCACCCTGGACGAGCCGGCTGTGCTGCCGGCGCGCCTGCCGAACCTGCTGCTCAACGGCACCACCGGCATCGCCGTGGGCATGGCCACCGACATTCCGCCGCACAACCTGCGCGAAGTGGCCGCTGCCTGCATCCGCCTGCTGGATGAGCCGCAAGCGACCATCGTCGACCTGATGGAACACGTGCAGGGCCCGGATTTCCCCACCGAAGCGGAAATCATCACCCCGCGCGCCGACCTGCAGAAGATCTACGAAACCGGCCGTGGCTCGGTGCGCATGCGCGCCGTATACCGCGTCGAGGACGGCGATATTGTCGTTACCGCGCTGCCGCACCAGGTCTCCGGGGCCAAGGTGCTGGAGCAGATCGCAGGGCAGATGCAGGCCAAGAAGCTGCCGATGGTGGCCGACCTGCGCGACGAGTCGGACCACGAGAACCCGACCCGCATCGTCATCATCCCGCGCTCCAATCGCGTGGACGCCGAAGAGCTGATGACCCACCTGTTCGCCACCACCGACCTGGAAAGCTCGTACCGGGTGAACATGAACGTCATCGGCCTGGACGGCAAACCCCAGGTCAAGGACCTGCGCCAGGTGCTGAGCGAGTGGCTGACCTACCGCACCGACACCGTGCGCCGCCGCCTGCAGTTCCGCCTGGACAAGGTCGAGAAGCGCCTGCACCTGTTGGAAGGCTTGCTGGTCGCCTTCCTCAACCTCGACGAAGTCATCCACATCATCCGTACCGAGGACCAGCCCAAGCCGGTCCTGATGCAGCGCTTCGAGCTCTCCGAGCTGCAGGCCGACTACATCCTCGACACTCGCCTGCGTCAGCTGGCGCGCCTGGAAGAGATGAAGATCCGCGGCGAGCAGGACGAGCTGGCCAAGGAGCGCGCCAAGCTGCTGGCGATCCTGGGTTCCAACGCCAAGCTGCGCAAACTGGTGCGCGACGAACTGCTGGCCGACGCCGAGACCTACGGTGACAACCGCCGTTCGCCCATTGTCGCCCGCGCCGAAGCCCGCGCCCTGTCGGAAACCGAGCTGATGCCGACCGAGCCGGTGACCGTGGTGCTGTCCGAGAAAGGCTGGGTGCGTTGCGCCAAGGGCCACGACATCGACGCCACCGGCCTGTCCTACAAGGCCGGCGACGGCTTCAAGGTGGCCGCGCCGGGCCGCTCGAACCAGTACGCGGTGTTCATCGACTCCACGGGACGCAGCTACTCGCTGGCGGCCCACAGCCTGCCGTCCGCCCGTGGCCAGGGTGAGCCGCTCACCGGTCGCCTGACGCCGCCGCCGGGTGCCAGCTTCGACCGTGTGCTGCTGCCAGAGGACAGCGCGCTGTACGTGCTGGCGTCGGATGCTGGCTACGGCTTCGTCGCCAAGGGCGAGGACATGCAGGCCAAGAACAAGGCCGGCAAGGCGCTGCTCAGCCTGCCCAACGGCGCGCAGGTCATGGCGCCGCGCCCGGTAAATGACCTGGAACAGGACTGGATCGCCGCGGTCACCACTGAAGGCCGCCTGTTGCTGTTCAAGGTCTCCGACCTGCCGCAGCTGGCCAAGGGCAAGGGCAACAAGATCATCAGCGTGCCGGGCGACCGCGTGGCCAGCCGCGAGGAGTACCTTACCGACCTCGCCGTTCTTCCGACGGGCGCGACTCTGGTGCTGCAGGCCGGCAAGCGGACGCTCTCGCTCAAGGGTGACGACCTGGAGCACTACAAGGGCGAAAGGGGCCGTCGGGGCAACAAACTGCCGCGCGGTTTCCAGCGAGTGGACGCCTTGCTGGTAGAATCGCTGTCTCAGGATTGAAACGCGGCTCGATACATTCTGCCTCTGGAGCTGAGGCGCCGGTTAAGGGATGATACGTCCCTTTGGGTAACCGGCGCCGCGGCGCGTTGCCTGAAGTAATATTGGTTTTGTTGGAAGTAGCGCCGATATTCGGCGAATGACGGTGATCCAGATGAGCGCTTTGCGCGCCTTGGCCTATCTTTCCCTCGTCAGCCTCCTCGGGCTGGCGGGTTGTACGGTGAATCGACCGACCCAGCTGTACCAGCTGGATGCGGGTGCCGTTCCGGTTCCGGAGCGGGACAACGGTGTCGCCGTGCTCCTCGGTCCGGTGTCCCTGGCCGATTACCTGAAGCGCGAGACCATGGTCCAGCGTCAGGCCGACGGTATCCTCAACCTGTCTACCGAAGCCCGCTGGGCCGGCAGTCTCGAGACCAACGTCAGCCAGCAGCTGATGCGCCTGCTCTCGGGCGAGCTGGACAGCACCCGCCTGGCGCTGTTCCCGGAGAAGCCCGGCTTCACCCCGCAGGTCCAGGTCATGCTGACCATCAGCCGCCTGGACTCCGGCCCCAAGGAGCCGGCGGTGCTGGAGGCGCGCTGGCGTCTGCTCGACCCGAAGGGTGAACTGCGCGACAGCCGCGTCTTCCGCGAGGAAGAGGCGCACTCGGGTAGCGTGCAGGACCAGGTGCGCGCGCAGGGCGACCTGCTGCGCAAGCTGTCCGTGCAACTGGCCCGAGACGTGCGTCCGGTCGCCGCAGCGGTTGCCGAGCAGCAGGCCGCGCCGCCGCGCAAGCCGGCAGTGGCCAATACCGAGCAGGCGGCCAAGCCCAAGGAAGAAGGTCCGAAGATCCCGCTGGTGGTACCGATCCGCACCGATGTCGAGGTCTACCGCTTCTAGGTCGATCCTCGTGATCGCAGCATTCACGGCCCGCCGAGCATAGCTTTGCGGGCCGTTTTGCTTCTGCCGTGGCCGGTTTTGACATCTTCTTGACGGCCCCTGTGGTATCTACGGGCGCTTGTGCAGGTTAATGGCGCCCGGACGTTTTCCGCGCGGAACCTGCGAGAGACTCGCGCGTGTCGTCACTCCCTCAACTTTCCGGTGTTCAGGCGGAATCCGCCCTGAGTCGTCAGACGCTTTGCGTGATGCTGGCGGCGCTGGTGCTGTTCCTGCTCGGTGTGCAGGGCGATGCCTTCGTCGGCTTCGACTCGCGCTTCGTGCTGTTCGCGCGCGAAATGCTGCGCCACGGGCCGGGCTGGTTCCCGAACACCTACGGCGCGCCCTATCCGGACTATCCGGCCACCTCGACCTTCCTGACCTACCTGCTCTCGCTGCCACTGGGGCGGGTCACCGAATTCACCGCGTGGCTGCCCACCGCACTGGCTGGGGCGATCTGTACCGGCATTGTGTATCGCCTGGTGGCTCCGTTTTCGCGCTCCTGGGCGCTGGTCAGCGTGGCGATGCTGCTGCTGACGGCCACCTTCGTCAGCGAAACGCGGGCCGTGTCCCTTGACCTGATGGTGGCTGCCGTCGGCCTGCTGGCTTTCTACGTTGCCTTCCATGCCGAGCGCCATGGCCTGCCGGGCCTGCTGCTGCGCCTGCTGCCGTTGCTGCTGGCCGGTTTCGCGTTGCGCGGCCCATTGGGGCTGGTGGTGCCGGCGGGCATGGTGTGCAGCCAGTTGCTGCTGGACCGGCGCTGGAAGCCACTATTCGCCTTCTCGGCGAGCGCGCTGGCGCTGCTGATCCTCTGCGTCTTCGCGCTGGTTGCCCTGGCGCGCTCGGCGGGTGGCGAAGCCTTCGTCCAGGACGTCCTGCAGATGCAGGTGATCGGTCGTCTGGACGGCTCCGCCGGCTCCAGCGATGCGCTGTATTACTTCCGCAGTTCCCTGGGCAACTACGCACTGGCCTTCCCGTTGGCGCTGCCGGCGCTGGCGCTGCTCTGGCAGCGTCGCCACGAGCCGGCGTTCCGCCTGGTGGCGGGCTGCGCCCTGGCGGCGCTGGTGGTCATGGTCGGGCTGTCGGTGCCGCAGGCCAAGAAGGCCCGCTACATCATCGCGCTGGCGCCGCTGGCCGCCATTATTGCCGGCTACCCGTTCATGGTCGCCGGCAGCCGCCTGGCGCAGGTGCTGCGCGGCTTGCTGCGAGTGCTGTGGCTGGCCTTGCCGGTCCTGTTGCTGGCGGGGTTGTGGCTGGCCTGGAAGCGTTATCCACAGGAACTTGTCGCGCTGGGATGGCGCGTACCGGCGTGCATCGTGGTGCTCGCCGCGCTGCTGGCATTCGGCGCACTGCGCTGGCGACGTCCGCCAGCACTGGCACTGGGTGCCGCGCTCGCGCTTTGGGCCGGCTACATCCTGGTCTTCGAACCGATGGAGCACCGTCTGTACGACAGCCAGGCGTTTTCCCGCGAGGTGCTGCGCCAGCTCGACGCACAGCCCGCACCCCTGGCGCTCTATGGCATGGCGCCGGACGCGCAGGCGATCAAGCTGATGGTCAATCTCGACCGCGACCTGAAGCCGCTGTTCCTCGACCGCCCTGAGCAGTTGGCGGCACAGGGCGGCCCGTTCTACCTGATAATCCAGGCGCGCGATGCCGAGCGCGTAGCCGCCACCCTGCCGGCGGCCTCCCAGCTGTTGTTCGAAGGCAGTTTCGACAAGGAAACCTTCCGCCTGCTGCGCCTTCCCGGAGTGGGCTCCAAGCCGTGATGAAAGCACTGACACCTTTGCTTGCCGGCTGCCTGTTGCTGGGCGGCTGCGGCGATTCCGATACCCAGGATGTGGTCGAGCGGGACCAGGCGTTCTTCCGCCAGCACCCCTTGCCAGCGCTGGAGATCGCCTCCGGCGGCGGCAGCTTCGTGCTGCCCTTGTTGCCCGATACCCAGTTCTACGCGGAGAACAATCACCGCAAGCGTCACCTGTTCCGCAGCGAACAGCGCTTCCCCGACCTGCCGTACCAGCCGGCGCTGGCGTTCTTCGCGCAGACTTTCTGGCTGGCCAAGTACGCCGAGGTACTGCAGGTCCCGCTGGTGGTGCACCTGGGCGACGTGGTGGAAAACGCCGGTGTCGCCACCCAATGGCAGACCGCCAGCGGCGCCATGCGCACGCTGGAGGAGCGCGGCGTGCCCTATAGCATCGCCACGGGCGAACGTGACGTACACGAAGAGGCCAGCACGGATGACCGTCGCTCCTTTCTCGACCGCTTCGCGGATCACTTCGGCCCCGAGCGCGCCGCCTGGCAGAGTACCTACGTCGGCAGCGACCCCAAGGGCCTGAGCCAGGTGCACCTGTTCCAGCGCTACGGCCAGTCGTTCCTGCTGCTGGCGCTGGACTGGAGCCCCTCCGAGGCCACCCTGACGTGGGCGCAGAAGGTCATCGACGAGCATCCCCATGTGCCGGTGATTCTCGCCTCGCACAGCATCCTGCGGCGCAGCGCCGGAGGCGTGGCGGAGCTGTCCCGCGAAGACAACGCCAGCGGCGCACTGCTGTGGGACCGGCTGATTCGCCGTAACGATCAGGTCTTCCTCACCCTGAACGCCCATGCCGACGGCGCAGCGCACACGCGGATGCTCAACGACCTGGGGCACAGCGTGGACATGGTGATGGTCGACTACCAGCACCAGTACCTGGGCGGTAACGGCCTGCTGCAGCTGCTGGAGCTGGACCTGCGGCGCAACAGCCTCGCCGGTTTGTCGCTGTCGCCCTGGGTGCTGTGGAAGCGTCAGGTCTACCCGCAGGCCTACAAGCCCTGCGCGACACCGCAGGCCCTGCAGGATTGCGATCAACTGATGCCGGAGGACTCTCCCGGTTGGGACAACCGCTTCCACATCGAGCTGGATTACCAGGCGCGGTTCAGCAGCTTCCAGGGCTACACCGCGCAGCTGCCTTTGCCGAGCACGCAGGCGCCGTTACTGGAGCAGCTTCAGGTGCAGCTGGGCAAGCGCTGAGTCAGTCGTTGCGCCGCAGGGCGTGGCGCAGGCCGATACCGCCCAGCGCCACGCCCAGGCAGGGCAGCCAGACCCAGCGCGCCTCCGAGATCAGTACCTCCAGCCCGCGTGGGCTGAGGAAGCGCGACAGGCCGATGGGCGAGACTTCGATGGGGTGCAGCGGCAGGAAGTAGCGCTGATCGCTCCACGGCCAGAACCAGGCGACGCCCAGGCCGCCGTCGGTCATCGCATCCAGCACACTGTGCGACGCGGTGGCGAGTCCCACCCACAGGCCGGCCTTCAGCGGGCCGCTGCCCAGCAGGCGGCAGCACAGCGCCCCGAGCACCCCCATGCACGCCGCGAACAGCAGGGAATGGCTGAAGCCGCGATGGCCGAAGGCGTCGTTGTAGGCAATGCCCAGCTTGAAGGCGACCACATCGAGGTCGGGCAGGCAGGCGGCGAGCATGCCGGCCAGCAGCAGGCGCGGCGGGATGAAGCGCGAGCCGAGCGCAAGACCCACGGCGAGTGCGGGCAGGGGGTGGGTAATCAGGGTGGTCATGGAATCCTTTCCACGAGGGGCCTGGCGGCCCCCTCACTTTCTATTGGGGGTCAGGTGGTGCGCAGGGCGCGCATGCGCGACAGCTGGCGTTCGAGCATGGAAGGATAAGGTTCCTTCAGCCATTCCACGCAGCAGGCATTTTCCGGACTGGCGATAGGACGAATACGTGCGCGCTCGCGGACTTTTTCATCGTCGCCGATGGATTTCTCCACCAGCAGCAGGTTGCGGCTGTGCTGGCTCAGGGCCAGGGCATCCTGGGCGGAAGCGTCCTGCAGCAGCTCGGACTGTTCCAGGTCGGCGACGTCCTCGCCCAGCACCAGGCCCAGTTGCAGTTGCAGGGTGATGCCGCTGTCGGCCACCTCGATCTGCAGGGCATGGCCCAGGGCGCGCATCAGCTCGCCGCAGCACAGGGCATTGGTGAGGAATTCCTCGTCCTGGTCGCGGCTGTGGAAGAGGATCAGGCTGCCACCGTCGCTGAGGGTGTAGAGCGTGCCCTTGTACAGGCGCGCGGCCTGCTCCAGGCAGTCGCGGTAGCGCTGCAGCAGGTCGACCAGACGGGCACGCGGCAGGCGGCGCAGCTGTTCCTGGGCGCCCAGTTGCACGGCCAGCACGGCGCTGGTGCCGGCGGAAACAGGCTCCGGCTCGGCTTCAGGTTCTTCTTCGATGCCGATCTCGTCTTCGGCTTCCTCTTCCGTCGCCGCCTCGAACTCTTCCTCGGGGAAGTCCTCGTCCGTGTCAGCCTTGCGGCGCGCGGCGGGGGCGAGCAGTTCGTCGTCGGAGAAGATGTTCTCGTCGAAATCGTGTTCTTCGGCGGTGCCGGCGGCTTCCAGAGACGGCTCCTTGGCGGCGGGCTTGGCAGCCTTGGCCGGCGCTTTCGGGCGCGGCGCAGGGGCACTGACCACCGGCTCGGGGGCCGGCGGCTTCTCCGGCGCCAGGCGCGCCTGGAGCTGACGGGCAAGATCGCCGATCTCGTTCTGCAGGCCGGCACCCGGCGCGCTGTCGTCCGGGTCGCGCAGCCAGACGCGAAGTTGTAACAGTGGTGTGGAAATCTGCCGGCCCAGGCGCAGACCGAAGGTCAGGGTGAGCAGCAACAGGATCAGGCTGATCAGCCCCATGCTCTGCAGGCTGACGGTCATCGGCTGCTCGAACTGGTGCATGTCGAGGCTGATGCGCAGGTGGCCGGCGATCACTTCCTGGAAGGTGATGGGCGTGGAGTACAGGCCTTCGGCGTCTCCCAGCAGGCCCTGCTTGGGCCGCGTGCCGGATTCGGCAAGGATGCGGTTGTCCACGCTGTAGATGGCCGCGTGGGCCACCAGCGGGTTCTTGGTCAGGTTGTTGAGCAGCACGTTGAGGCTGAGGATGTCGTTGGACACCAGCAACTCGGTGGCTGACTGCGCGGTCTGCGTGGTCAGGCTCTGGCCAAGGGCGTCGGCCTGCTGCTGCATGGCCTGCTTGAACTGCAGGCCCATCACGCAGGCGTAGATCACCAGGGCCGTGGCCACCAGCAGCAAGCTGTGGACAGCGATGCGCAGGGCAATCGGCACGCGGCGCTGGCGCAGGGCGTGGAAGAGCAGCAGGAAGAAATTGTCGGGCTTGACGGAGGTGGGCCGGGTCACAGCGGGCTCGGTCTTCTTTAGGGCAGATGCGGGGCAGTATAACGAGGCCCTACCGGGGGGCAAAGCGCCGCAGGCGCTGTCAAGGCGGCGAAAGTCGGCGCGGCGCGTCGATCTGTGGTGCATTCCGATCGGTGGTGCCGTCTGCTGATCAGTGGGCAGGCGGGCGAGCGGAGCATCCGCAGGCAGTGAAAGCAGGTAGAATGACCGCCTTTTTTCCATGGCGGAGACAGCGCCTTGCGCGAGATCGTCCTGATCAACATCACCGGGGAAGACCGCCCCGGCCTCACCGCGGCCATTACCGGCGTCCTGGCGCAGGGTGGCGTGAACATCCTCGATATCGGCCAGGCGGTGATCCACGACACCCTGTCCTTCGGCATCCTGGTGGAAATCCCGGATAACGAGCGGGCCTCGTCGGTGCTCAAGGACGTGCTGTTCACGGCCTACAAGCTCGACCAGCAGGTGCGCTTCACGCCGGTCTCCGAAGACGACTACCGCCAGTGGGTCGGTGGCCAGGGCAAGCCCCGCCACATCGTCACCCTGCTGACTCGCCGGGTGACCGCCGAGCAGTTGCAGCGGGTCAGCTCGATCACCGCCAAGTACGGCCTGAACATCGACCAGATCGATCGCCTGTCCGGGCGCATGCCGCTGGATATGCCGGCCGACGAGGGCAAGGGCTGCATCGAATTCTCCGTGCGTGGCGAGCCTGCCGATCCGGCTGCCCTGCGCGCCGAGTTCCTCAGCGTGGCCCAGGAGCTGAACGTCGACATCGCCTTCCAGCAGGACTCGGTGTTCCGCCGCAATCGTCGCCTGGCGGTGTTCGACATGGACTCGACGCTGATCGAGGCCGAAGTGATCGACGAGCTGGCCAAGGCCGCCGGTGTCGGCGAGCAGGTGTCCGAGATCACCGAGCGTGCCATGCGCGGCGAGCTGGACTTCCGTGCCAGCTTCAAGGAGCGCCTGGCGCTGCTGCAGGGCCTCTCCGAGGATGTGCTGGAAGAGATCGGTGCCTCGCTGCGCCTGACGGAGGGCGCCGAAACCCTGTTCGCCGAACTCAAGCGCCTGGGTTACAAGACGGCCATTCTTTCCGGTGGCTTCAGCTACTTCGCCAAGCAGCTGCAGGCGAAGCTGGGCATCGACTATGTATTCGCCAACGAGCTGCAGATCGTCGACGGCAAGCTGACCGGCGTGGCCATCGAACCAATCGTCGACGCTCAGCGCAAGGCCGACCTGCTGCGCGAGCTGGCGGCGAAGGAAGGTCTGCAACTGGAGCAGACGATTGCCGTGGGCGACGGCGCCAACGACCTGCCGATGCTTGGCCTGGCCGGCCTGGGCGTGGCGTTCCGCGCCAAGCCGCTGGTCAAGCAGTCGGCCAAGCAGGCGATCTCCACCCTCGGGTTGGATGGCATCCTGTACCTGCTCGGCTTCCGTGACCGCGAAGGCGCCTGACCTGCGCTGATCGACGTCGGAATGAAAAAGCCGCCCCTTGGGGCGGCTTTCTTGTTTCTGCCGGTCGGAATCACTCGTCCGAAGCGAAGTCGTAGTCCATCGCCTGGCTCGGCTCCTGCAGGTAGCGACCCTGGATGTAGTTGGCGCCGGCCTGCCACAGGGTGGCCAGCGCGGTGGCGCTTTCCACCATGGGCACGATGGTCAGCTTGGCCTGGGCGTGCAGGCTGGCCATCAGGGTCTTCAGGTTTTCCTGGTTCTCCGGGACGTTCAGGTCCTGCACGTAGGAGCCGTCGACCTTCACGAAGTCGACGTTCATGTGCTTGAGCGTGTTGAACGGGTTGAGCGCACAGCCGAACTGGCACAGCGCGATCTGGCAGTGCAGCTCGGCCAGGCCCTGGCTCAGCACCTTGGCCTGGCGCAGGAAGGCGATGGCGTCCGGTTCGCTGATCTGGATGATCAGGGCGTCGGCCGGCAGGCGCGAAGCCTTGAGTGCCACGCTCAGCCACGGGAGCAGCTCCGGGTCCTGCAGGCTGGAGCTGGAGAGGTGCACGAAGAGTTTGGTCTCGTGTCCCTTGGCGCGGTGCTCGGAGAGCAGCTTGATGGAGTTGAGCAGCACCCAGCGGTCGATCTTCTCGGCCAGGCCGCTGGCCTTGGCGGCGTTGAGGAAGTCAGCTGGTGGCACTTCCTCGCCCTGCGGGTTGAGCAGGCGCAGCAGCACTTCATAGTGTTCGTGGGTGTCGCCGCGCAGGCTGATGATCGGCTGGAACAGCAGGCGGAAGCTGTTCTGCTCCAGCGCCTGGCGGATGATCGCGCTGATATCGCCACGGTAGGCGGCGGCGGCCAGTTCATCGGCCGGGTTGAAGACCTTCAGACCGTTGCCGTTCTTCTGCGCGACCTCGTCGGCGCCACGGTGGGCGCGTTCGATGACTTCCTGGGCGCGGGTGGTCTTCTCGTCCAGCCCGGCCGTGCCGATGGACAGGGTGACCTGGGCGCTGCGGCCATGGATGTCGAACAGGTGGCCTTCGATTTTCTTCAGCAGCGCGTTGAAGCGCGGTGCGGAGTGCTCCGGGGCTTCGCCGGGCAGCAGCACGGCGAATACATCATCGCTCAGGCGCGCCAGTTGGGCCGGTTCGGGGAACTGCCCGCGCAACAGGTTGCCCAGGTCCGCCAGCAGCAGGTCGATGCTGGCGACGCCCAGGTCCAATTGCAGCGCCTGGGCGCGGTCGAGCTGCATGTAGGCGAAGGTGGCCGGCTGGCCGGCGGTCACCGCGCGCTCCACGGCGCTGTCCATCAGGTCGAGGAAGTGGGCGCGGTTGTACAGGCCGGTGACCAGGTCCTGGCTGCTGACTTCGCGGAGTTTTTCCTCGAGCTGGGCGTTGTCGGACTCGGCGCGGATCACCACCTGGATGCACGGCTCGCCGTCGTAGGTGGCGGGCGAGAAGGTCATGCGCGCGGCGAAGGCCTGGCCGTCGCTGCGGATACCGCTGCAGGCGAGGTCGGCGTTGTCCTCGGTGGTCTGATAGCCCTTGAGGAAGTCCTTGAAATTGGCCTGGTCGCAGCCGGCGATCAGGTCGATCATCGGCATGCCTTCCAGTTCCTCGGCGTCCTCGTAGCCGAACAGGCCGACATAGGCGCGGTTGGCGTAGATGTGCATGCCGTCATGGACGTAGGTGATGGCGTCCACCGAGCTGTCCAGCAGCAGCTGGCAACGCTTCTCCGCTTCGCGCAGGGCGACTTCGGCGGAGCGGCGGGCACGGCGTTCCTCGAGGTTGGCCAGCTCGCGGTTGGCCACCAGGATCAGGCGCTCGTCCTCGCCTTGCGGCAGGGCATCCTGCGCGCCGAGGGCCAGGGCTTCGGTCACGGCGTCGGAATCAGTGCCGCTGACCAACTGGATGAAGGGAATGTCCTTGGCCTGGCGGCGAATGGCGCTCAGCGCTTCGCTCGGGTCCAGGGCCTCGGCTTCCGGAGCTGCGATCAGCAGGTCCCAGCCCTGGGGCAGGATGTCCGTCAGGTCTTCACTGGAGGTGATGCGGTGGACGCGGGTCGCACGACCGGCGTTGCGGAACAGGCTGACCAGGCGCTCGGCTTCGTTCTGCGAGTCTTCCAGGATCAGCAGGCGGATGGTTTTCTTTTCATTGGCCATTAGGAAGGCTGCTTATACCGCGCTGGACGGCAGCAAAAAGGCGACGAAAGGGAAGTCTCCGGAATCTACAGAGACTTCCACAGCGAGTCAAAGTCTTCCTCCCCGCCGGGGCCACGAGCGTTCGGGGCTGTGATGGGCTTATCGCTCGACGCGCCGGTTGCATCCTGTGCCTGGTATTCGAACTGGGTGAAGCTGGCGGTGGCGGTGACCTTGCGCGTCAGGGTGGCGCGACGCTCGTCCCCATGCAGGTTGAGCTGCACGCGGTTGCCTTCCTGGAAGGGCAGGCGCGGGGTGATGACGGTGGCCGGGCGAGAGATCGCGGCAATCTCCGGCAGCAGCAGGGCGCGCAGGTACTGGCTGCCCTGCTCGGTCTTGCGCAGCAGCTGCAGGCCGCAGGGTTGGGCGAGCGGGGCGATCAGCTCGATACCCATCTGCGTGCCGCCGCCACGGACCTGACGGATCCAGCGCACCACGGCGACGCTCCAGCTGTGCTCCGGGGTGTCCTGGATGCCCAGGACTTCGCCGGCCTGCAACTGGCTGGGTATGTCCTTCGGCCAGGTCAGGCAGTAGCCGCCGGGGCTGTGGTTGACGATGCTCAGGGTATACACCGGGTAATCGTCGCGCGGAGCTTCCGCTGCCGCTCCCAGGCCAAGCCCCAAGCTGCCGTCGTCTGCCGGACGCGGCGCGGTGTACTCGATTTCCTCCAGGGGCATGCCGGGCTGCCAGTCGTTGACCTTCTGCGCATCGAAGGCGCCGGACCAGGCGTCTTTCACATCGGCCTTGAAGGTCGGTATCTGCTCCTGCACCTGGATTTTCAGCAGGTCATTGAAGTTCTTGCGGCCGGCGAGGAAGTAGTGCAGGGCGCTCATGCCAATGCACAGGGTCAGCTGGCCCTGGCCAGGGGTGCGGTGGAAGGTGCGCTCGGCGATGTCGCCCCAGGCTGCGGCGAGGTGCTGCAGCAGGTCGACGCTGACGCCCTCGGGTACCTTCAGGCGCGCCTGTGCGCGGTTTTCCGGCGGCAGCAGCAGGTATTCGCGGATCACGTCCACCAGCGGCTGCGGGTCGATGCCCAGGCTGCCGGCGAGGTCGCTTTCCTTGAACAGGGTGCGGTAGCGCGGCGGGCCATCCACCTGCGGTACCACCACGAACAGGGTGGAGGGCGCATCGGCGGCTTGCACTTTCACCTGCGCGGCCCAGCCTTCGAGGACTTCGGCGACGCGGGCGATGTTGTTCTGGCGCATCTGGTTGCAGCGCGCCGAACCGAGCATCAGCGCCACCAGGTAGGACTGTTCGATGGACAGCCCCTGGGCCTGGCGGGCGAGCGCGTCGCGTACCGGGGTGTTCTGCAGGCCGTGCTGGCGGGCCAGCTGGTAGAGCTGGTGGAGCTCCAGCCAGAGGTTCTCCGGCACCGGGCAGTACAGCTGCGAGGCGCGCACCAGCGGGCCGCAGAGGCTGCGGATGGCGCGCTGGATGGCGGCGGTCATGACCTGGGCGCGTTCGCGGGTGAAGCGCGAGGCTTCGCGCACGACGATCAGCTTGTAGCCGATGGCGAGGTGGTTCTGCAGGGCCTGGCAGAGGTTGGCGACCTTGCGCGGACGCTCGTCCAGGACGATGGACTGGTTGAGGAAGTGGCGTTCCAGGTTATGGCAGACGAAGTGCACTTCCGGGCGGAACAGTTCCAGCAATTGCAGACGCGTCTCGACCGGCAGCTTGAGCTGGTTGAGTTCGATCAGCCCCTGGTAGAGCTGGCGTGCCGTTTCGCCGAGGTTGGCCTTGGGCAGGTGATCCAGCCAGTTTTTCAGCTCGCGCGTGTTGGCGTTGCAGAAGCTCAGGCTCTCGTGCGTCGGGGTGGGGACACGTAGAAACTGCTGGGGACTGTTGTCCATGGTGGGAATGGTTTCTCCACAAGCCGGCTCGTTGTACGAACCGGTTGGTCATAACTGTCGGCTTTTTCCGAACTCTAGCAGCATCCGTCGCCCACCGCAGCCCATCGCCCGGATGGTGCGCGGACAGGTCACGCCAGCGGTGTTTCGCCTTTGATCTGCCGTTGCAGGGCGTTTTTCGCCGAGTCCTGCGCCGTGCTGCGTACCCAGCCGTCGCCCTGGGCGATCACCGGATGGGCAGCCCAGTCGAGCAGGTCCTGGCGGCGGCAGACGCCGGTGTTGCCCTTGCCGGCGCCGGCCACCACCTTGTAGACCACCTGGTCCTGGCGGCCGCGCTTGTCCGGATGGTCGTCGATCACCTGGCGCACGGCCCAGGCGTCGCCGCTCAGGGCATTGCTGTAGCTGGCGCCGAGCAGGACATCTTCCGGAGTCAGGCGCTGCGCCTGGGCGTGCTCCTGGGCCAGCTGGAGGATTTTCAGCAGGTCGTCGAACTGCACGTCGATGAAGGAATCCATCTTGCGCAGCGCGTGGTAGAGGTCTTCCGGAGACGGGCCGGTCGGCAGCTTGGGCGAGTCCGGCAGGCGTGCCAGCGGCGCGGGGTAGCGGCGCCAGGCGAACAGCCCGTTGAACAGGATGGCGACGAGGAGAATCAGCACCACGTTGAGCAGCACGGGGCTGAGCACGTAGTGGAAGCCCAGCGCGGTCACCGCCGGGCCGCCGGAGACTGCGGCCAGCGCGGTAGCGCCGCCCGGCGGGTGGATGCAGCGCGCGTAGTGCATGACCAGGATCGCCGTGCCCACGGCCAGGGCGGGGGTGAAAGGCTGGTCGGGAAAGAGTTTCTGGCAGATCACCCCGACGATGGCCGAGAGGACCTGGCCGCCAAGCACGGCCCAGGGCTGCGACAGCGCACCATGGGGCACGGCGAACAGCAGCACGGCGCTGGCGCCCATGGAGGCGACGACCCAGATGGCCGCTTCGCCGGGCAGGACCCAGTGGGTGACGGCGTAGATGGCGGCGATGCCGCACAGCGCTCCGATTGCGGAGAGCCATTTTTCCAGATGACTGGTGGCATTTGCCCGCCAGCCGAACAGGTGCAGAAAGCGTTTCATGGCAGGGAATTGGCACGATGAGGCGAAAAGCGTTGGCGGGCGACTCGTTGGCCGCCCGCCTTATAGGAGCGGGCGTCAGCCCTGGCGCGCGCCACCCAGGCGCTCGCCCATGCGCACGGCAGTGCTGGCAGCGAGGTTTTCCGCCCAGCTGACCTGCTCCGGACCGAACAGCACGATGGCGGTGGAACCCAGCTTGAAGCGGCCCAGCTCGGCGCCTTTCTCCAGGTGGATCGGCGCGCGGGAAGCTTCGTCGTAGGAGAAGGGCTTCAGCTCGCGCTTGGGTGGAGTGACCAGGCCGGCCCAGACGGTCTCGATGGAGGCGACGATCATCGCCCCGACCAGAACCACGGCCATCGGCCCGCGCTCGGTGTCGAAGATGCACACCACGCGCTCGTTGCGGGCGAAGAGTTCCGGTACCTGCTCGGCGGTCAGTTGGTTCACCGAGAACAGGCGGCCCGGCACGTAGACCATCTCGCGCAGGGTGCCGGCCAGCGGCATGTGCACGCGGTGGTAGTCCTTGGGCGACAGGTAGACGGTGGCGAACTCGCCGCCCATAAAGGGCGCGGCGCGCTCGGCGTCGCCGCCCAGCAGTTCCATCAGGCTGTAGCTGTGGCCCTTGGCCTGGAACACGCGGCCGTGCTCGATCGGGCCGAGCTGGCTGATGGCGCCGTCAGCGGGGCAAAGCACGGAGCCTGCGCTTTCGTCCAGCGGACGCGCGCCGTCTTTGAGAGCGCGGGTGAAGAAAGCGTTGAAGTGCTCGTAGGCACGCAGGTCCTCGACCTGGGCTTCGCGCATGTCCACCTGGTAGCGACGGGCGAACCAGGGAATCAGGCGGTCCTTGAACCAGGGCGCGCGGCACTCCGCGGCGCAGCCGATCAGGCGCGACAGCAGGTGATGCGGCAGCAGGTACTGGGCGAGGATGAACAGACGATCTTTGAACGACATTCCTTAAACCTCTACGGGGGTGTCGGGATGGTTGCCCCATTCCGACCAGGAACCGGCATAGCCCTTGACCCGCGGATAGCCGAGGGCCTTGGCCACCAGGTAGGTGAAGCCGGAACGGTGGTGGGTCTGGCAGTGGGTGATCACTTCCTTGTCCTTGGTGATGCCCAGGTCCTCAAGGATCTGCGGCATATCGGTACGGATGCGCAGGGCGCGGGCCGGGTCCATGCCGGCGGTCCATTCGAAATTGACGGCGCCGGGTACGTGGCCGGCCTTGGCGGCGAGGACTTTCTGGCCGCTGTACTCGCTGGGATTGCGGGCGTCCCAGACGGCCAGGTCGGCGGCGCCCAGGCGGCTCTGCAGGTATTCGCGGGTGGCCGTGGGCTCGTCGTGCAGGGTCAGCGGCAATGGGCCGCCGGCCGCTGCCGGGACGTCCTCGGAGAGCGGCAGGCCGTCGGCGAGCCAGGCGTGCAGGCCGCCGTCGACGTAGTGGTAGTGGTGGTGGCCGATCACGTCCAGCAGCCAGATGAAGCGGCCGGCCCAGCCGCCGCCTTCGTCGTCGTACACCACGTAGACGGCATCGGGGTTGTGGCCCAGTTCGCCGAACAGTGCTTCCAGGTCGGCCTTGGCCGGCAGCAGGCCCGGTGCCGGCCCGCCCAGCTGGGTGCGAGCCGGAGCCACGAAGCGGGCGCCGGGGATGTGGCCCTGGGCGTAGCGTGCGGCGCTGGTCAGGTCGACCAGGATCAGTTCGGGGGCGTCGAGGCGGCTGGCGAGGTCAGCCGGTTCGATCACCAGGGGCAGGGCGGAGAAGACGGACATGTCGGGGTCTCCCGGCGGGAACGGTGGGGGGAGGCAACGTGAGCAGGCGCCCTGGGCTACCCCGTGAGGGCGGTTAGTTTAAAGGGGACGCGGCGGGGCGCAAACCTTTCGCGGATCAGGTGCCCCGTGCCATCTGCTTCACCGCGTGCTCGATGCACTGCACGGTGCGGCCGAAGGCCTGGGCGTGCAGGTCCGCCAGCGGCTGGCCGTGGCGGTCGCAGACGACCAGCATGACCACTCGCGCGCCGTTGCCCAGCGAGCGCAGCAGCAGGTGTTCGCTGGGGATCAGCGCCTTCAGCGTGCCGGGAATCAGCGCCGAAAACTCGGCCATGTTGGTCGGGCTCAGGCGCAATTGACCGGGTTGTTGCAGGAGTTTGCGCAGTACCGGGCTGGCGGCGACTTCCAGCTTGAAGTCGCCGATCTCGCCGTCCAGGCCGAAGTCCCGGCGCGCCTGCAGCCAGCTGCCGCCCTTGTCGGCCAGCAGGATCATGCCGCGTTGCAGCCCGCAGGCCTGTAGCGCGTCGCTGGCGCAGTCGAGCAGTTGCACGGCGTTGCCGAACGGGCTGGGCGTCTGCATCAGGCGGGTGCAGTGCTGTCGCCATTGCGCCAGGGTGTCCGGCGCCTTGGCCGGCTCTTCGGCTTTCGGGCCGTTGAGCCAGCGGCGTGCCTCCCAGGGCCAGAGCAGCGCCTCGGCCGGATGCCAGAGCTGGGGCCGGGCGTGACGCCGGGCGCTCTGCGCGGCGAGGCCGTGGACGGTCTGCTGCAGCTCTTGCAGCGGCATCTGAAGATACAGGCTGGTCAGGCGCTGCCAGCGCAGCATGTGCACGCCGCCCCAGGACTGGTGCGCGGCCATGGCGATGCTGTTGGCGAGGAGAATGGTGTTGGCCGGTCGGGTCAGCCAGCGCTGCAGCTCCGGGTCGGCGTCCAGGCGCTGCTGCTGGCCCAGTGCATCGTGTTCGGTGTGGGCGACGTGCAGGGCGCGCACCAGCAGGCGCTTGTCGTCGCTGAGCAGGGCGTAGCCCTGGCCGACCCAGTCCGGCAGTCGCCAGCTGTCGGCCAGTGCGCGACACAGTGGTAGCAGGCGGGTGCCGAGCAGTTCTTCCTCGACCTCGCTGCTGCAGCGGCCCAGACCGTAGACCTGGCGCTGCCAGTTCTCCATCAGCTCCGGTCGGGCGGTGGCCAGCGCCCACAGCGGCGCCAGGGTGAACAGGCTGCCCCAGTGGATTTCCTGCCAGAGCCGCGCCAGGCGGTTGGCGAACAGCCCGCTGGCCTGCTGCATGGCGTGGCGGCTGATCAGCAGCAGCTGGCTCAGCGCGCGCGGCATCTGCGCTTCGGGCACCGCGGGCAGGCTGTCGAGCAACTGGCTGGCGCGACTCAGGCCCAGGCGGTTAAGCGCGACCTCCAGGCTTTCCGCCGGATTGTCCCGGGCGCTCTGCGCGCGGTTGGCTTCGCGCAGGATGGCGAAAGCCAGTGTCGGCGCGTCCTGCAGCAGATCGGCGATGTCACGGATCGAGCGCCGGCTATCGTTCAACGCACGGCGAATATCATCGCGCTGCTCCAGCGGAACCGGCAAAGGCAGGTCTTCCAGCTGGGTGAGCCAGGCCTTGAGACGCTCTGGATGAAGCATTTGCTTGGGCATGCGTGAGGCGCCGAACTGGTTTTTAGTGTTTTCGGCCTATAGTCTTGCCCGAAATCTCCGATAACAACAGGGAGGCGGGAAACTTGCCTCCCTTTCTGTTCACCGTTTCAGTCCGGTCCCCATGGCAAAAATCATCGGCATCATCGTTCTCATGGCCAGCGTGCTCGGCGGCTACATGCTCTCCGGCGGCAAGATCGCGGCCATCATCCAGCCGTTCGAGGTGCTGATCATCGGCGGCGCCGCGCTGGGCGCGTTCCTCCAGGCCAACCCTGGCAGCACCTTCATGACCGTGCTGAAGAAGGCGCCGAAGATGTTCGGCAACCGCTTCACCCACACCTTCTACCTGGAAGTGCTGGGCATGCTCTACGAAGTGCTCAACAAGAGCCGTCGCGAAGGCATGATGGCCATCGAAGCCGACGTCGAGGACCCGGCGGCGAGCCCGATCTTCAGCAAGTACCCGGCGGTGCTCAAGGACGAACGCATGACCGCGTACGTCTGCGATTACCTGCGCATCATGTCCTCCGGCAACATGGCCCCCCACGAGCTGGAAGGCCTGTTCGACATGGAACTGGGCAGCCTCAAGGAAGACCTCGAACACCCGGCCCATGCGGTGACCCGCGTCGCCGACGCCCTGCCGGGCTTCGGTATCGTCGCGGCGGTACTGGGCATCGTGATCACCATGGCCCTGCTCGGCCAGGGCAGCCAGGCCGAGATCGGCCACCACGTCGCCGCGGCGCTGGTGGGTACCTTCCTCGGTATTCTCGCTGCCTACGGCTTCGTCGGCCCGCTGGCCAACGCCCTGGAGCACGATGCCAAGGAAGAGCTGAACCTCTACGAATCGATCAAGGCCTGCCTGGTGGCTTCCGCCTCCGGCATGCCGCCGTCGCTGGCCGTCGAATTCGGCCGCAAGGTGCTGCTGCCGGCGCATCGCCCGAGCTTCAGCGAGCTGGAGCAGGCCGTTCGCGGTCGCTGATAGGTCGTCTGACGCATGGATAACAACCAGCCGATCATCGTCAAGCGCATCAAGCGCTACGCCGCCGGCCACCATGGCGGTGGCTGGAAGATCGCCTTCGCCGACTTCGCCACCGCCATGATGGCGTTCTTCCTCGTACTCTGGCTGCTGTCTTCGGCCACGCCGGAGCAGAAGAAGGCCATCTCCGGCTATTTCCAGGACCCCATCGGTTTCACCGAGAGCGCTAGTCCTTACGTCATCGACCTGGGCGGCACGCCGACGCCGGCGCCGGACAAGACCCTGAACCCGCAGATCCAGGCCCAGCCGGATGCCGACGAGACGCGGATCAACCCGGACGAGAACGCCAAGATCACCGAGCAACAGGCCCAGGACGTCGCCGAGCAGGTCGAGAAGGAGCGCCTGGAGCTGCTGTTGCAGGAGCTGCAGAACAAGGTCGACGAGAACCCGACCCTCAAGCGCTTCAAAGACCAGATCCTCTTCGAAATCACCCAGGACGGCCTGCGCATCCAGATCGTCGACTCGGACAACCGGCCGATGTTCGACCTGGGCAGCGCGCGCCTGCAGCCGTACTTCGAGGACATCCTGCTGGCGCTGGCCGAGACCATCAAGCAAGTGCCGAACAAGATCAGCATCAGCGGCCACACCGACGCCAAGCCCTACGCGGGCAATGGCGATTTCGGCAACTGGGAGCTCTCGGCCAACCGCGCCAACGCCGCGCGCCGTGCGCTGGAAGCCGGCGGTTACCCGGAAGACCAGATCGCCCGCGTGGTCGGTTACGCCTCCTCGGCGCTGTTCGATCGCGACAAGCCGCTCAACCCGGTGAACCGCCGCATCGACATCATCGTCCTGACCAAGAAGGCCCAGCGCGCCATCGAAGGCCAGGATGGCGGGGCTGACAAGCCTGTCGATGGCGCCGCTCCGGCAGCTCCGGGCGCGGCGGCACCCAACGGTGCGCCGGCCAAGCCGGCGGCCGGGCCGGGTGATCCGCTGCCGCCTGACCAGCTCAAGCAGAAGCTCAATCTGTTCGACGACGGCGGCACGCTGAAGCTCGACGAGCTGAACAAGCAGCAGTGAGAAACCAGAAGGCCAGCTGAAAAGCTGGCCTTCTTCGTTGCACCCTGCGTGCATTTGTAGGAGCGGGCATGGCCCGCTCCTACAGGTCGGAAGGGCTAGTACTCGTCTTCCGGCAGGCTCGCGAGGATGTGCCGGTAGCTGGCCATCCGCTGCGGCGAGATGCGCCCGTCTTCCAGCGCCTTGAGCAGCGCGCAGCCCGGTTCGCGGTCATGCTTGCAGTCGCGGAAGCGGCAGTGGCCGAGCAGGTCGTGGAACTCGATGAAGCCCGCTTCCACGTCATCGCGGCTGACATGGCCGAGGCCGAATTCGCGGATGCCGGGGGAGTCGATCAGGTCGCCGCCGGCGGGGAAGTGGAACAGCCGTGCTGTGGTAGTGGTGTGGGTGCCCTTGCCGGTGACTTCCGAGAGGTCGCCGACGCGGGTGTCGACGCCCGGCAGCAGTGCATTCACCAGCGACGACTTGCCCACGCCGGACTGCCCGACGAACACGCTGACGTGCTCGTTCAGCGCGGCGCGCAGGGCGTCCAGCGCCAGGCCATTGGCGGCCGAGACCTCCAGCAGCGGGTAGCCCAGCTCGCGGTAGGTGCCCAGCAGCGAGTCGAGGAAGGGGGCATTTTCCTCGTCGATCAGGTCAGCCTTGTTCAGCAGCAGCAATGGCTTGATGCCCGCGTGCTCGGCAGCCACCAGGTAGCGGTCGATCAGGTTGGCGTGGGGCTCGGGGCGCGGTGCGAAGACAATGACGATGCGATCGACGTTGGCCGCCACCGGCTTGAGCACGCCGCGCATGTCCGGGCGGCGCAGCTCGGAGGTGCGCGGCAGCTGCGCGACGATCACGCCGATGCCCTGGTTGCCGGGGCGCCAGACCACCTGGTCGCCTGTCACCAGCGGCGGCAGGTTGGCGCGCAGGTGGCAGCGGAACACCTGGCCGGCGGCGTCGCCGTCCTGGGCCTCGACTTCCACCTGCACACCGAAGTGGGCGATCACCTGGCCGGTCTGTTCCGGGCCGAGGTCGCCGCCTTCCAGTTCTTCCAGGGCGCGCGATTCGCGCTTCGCCGCGCGCGCGGCGCGTTCTTCCTGGACTTTTTCGATCCGCCAGCTCTGCCGGCGGGTGAGGTGACGCTTGGCCATAGGGTATCCACAGGGAAAATCGCGGCGGAGTTTAGCATGCGACGGCGTGCTTCCCGCTAAACTAGAGGGCTGAGCTGAGGAGCCCCATCATGCAGAACCCGCAGAACCTGATCTGGATCGACCTGGAAATGACCGGGCTGGACCCGGACAAGGACGTCATCATCGAGATGGCGACCATCGTCACCGACAGCGACCTGAACATCCTCGAGGAAGGCCCGGTGATCGCCGTGCACCAGAGCGAGGAGCTGCTCGCCGGCATGGATGAGTGGAACACCCGCCAGCACGGCCAGTCCGGCCTGACCCAGAGGGTGCGCGAAAGCACCATCTCGGCGGCCGAAGCCGAGGCGATGACCATCGCCTTCCTGGAAAAGTGGGTGCCCAAGCGCAGCTCGCCGATCTGTGGCAACAGCATCTGCCAGGATCGCCGCTTCCTCTACCGCCACATGCCGAAGCTGGAAGGCTACTTCCACTACCGCAACCTGGACGTCTCCACCCTCAAGGAGCTGGCTGCGCGCTGGGCGCCGGCGGTGCGTGACGGCTTCAAGAAAGGCAACACCCACCTTGCGCTGGACGACATCCGCGAGTCCATCGCCGAACTGCGCTACTACCGCGAGCACTTCATCAAGGCATGAGGGCGGCTGCAGGCGGCAGGCCATAGGCTGCAGGCAAGAGCAGGCTCGCCTGTAGCCTGTAGCCTAGAGCCCGTGGCGCCTCAGCGCCCACTCCACATGCTCGCGCACCAGTTCCGACGGGAACTCCCGCCGCGCGCGCAGCGCCTCGATCACAGGGATGGTCGATGGTGCATTGCCCAGCCCCACGGCCAGGTTGCGCAGCCAGCGCTCGTAACCGGCGCGCCGCAGTGGCGAGCCCTCGGTGCGGCTGAGGAATTCCTCTTCCGTCCACAGGAACAGCTCCGCCAGTGCGGCGTTGTCCAGGCTGTGGCGCGGCTGGAAGTCGCCCTGGTCGGTGGCGCGGGCGAAGCGGTTCCACGGGCAGACCATCTGGCAATCGTCGCAGCCGAACACGCGGTTGCCGATCAGCGGGCGCAGGTCTTCGGGAATCGGGCCCTTCAATTCGATGGTCAGGTAGGAAATGCAGCGCCGCGCATCCAGCACATAGGGCGCCACGAAGGCGGCGGTGGGGCAGATGTCCATGCAGGCCGAGCAGCGCCCGCAGTGCTCCGTGCCGTGGGGTTGGTCCACCGGCAGCGGCAGGTCGGTGAACAGCTCGCCGAGGAAGAAGTAGCTGCCGGCCTTGCGGTTGAGCACCAGGGTGTTCTTGCCGATCCAGCCCAGTCCCGATTGCTCGGCGATGGCCTTCTCCAGCACCGGCGCGCTGTCGACGAAGGCGCGGAAACCGAACGGCCCGACCCGCTGCTGGATGCGTTCGGCCAATTGCTGCAGGCGCTTGCGGATCAGCTTGTGGTAGTCGCGGCCCAGGGCGTAGCGCGAGACATAAGCCTTCTGCGGATCACCCAGCACCTGCGCCATGCGCGTGTCGCCGGGCAGGTAATCCATGCGCAGCGACACCACCCGCAGGGTGCCGGGCACCAGTTCGTCCGGCCGCCAGCGCTTGCTGCCGTGGGCGCCCATGTAGTCCATCTCGCCGTGGTAGCCCGCCTCCAGCCAGCGTTGCAGGTGTTCGCCGTGGGCCTCGAGATCGAGCCCGCTGATGCCTACCTGCTGGAAGCCGAGTTCGCGCCCCCAGTCCTTGATGGAGAGGGCGAGGTCGGCATAGTCGAGTGTCGAATCGTGCATGGAAGGCGAGAAAGCGAAGTCCGGGTGCGTATAATTCTGCCAGACCTTGCCGGCGTCGGCCCGTCCGTACGCCAAGGCGACACATTCTGCCGCCCGGAACAGCGATGACTGCCCACGACGATCTGCCCCTGAATCTGTACAGCGCCCAGCAGGTGCGCGACCTCGACGCACGCCTGATCGCCGCCGGCACGCCCGGCTTCGAACTGATGCGCCGTGCCGCGCATGCCGCCTGGCGCGCCCTGCGTCGCCAATGGCCGGATGCCGGCGAGATCACCGTGCTGGCCGGTCACGGCAACAACGCCGGCGATGGCTACCTGATCGCCGCACTGGCGCTGCGCGCCGGCTGGCGCGTGCGCGTGCTGGCGGTCGGCGATGCCTCCCGCCTGTCCGGCGATGCCGCCTCGGCCCATGGCGAAGCGCGTTCGGTTGGCGTGGATATCGACGCCTGGAGCGATCGCGCCGAGCTGCGCGGTGTGCTGGTGGACGCGCTGCTGGGCACCGGTCTCGGCGGCGAGGTGCGCGAGCCCTACGCCTCGGCCATCGCTGCGATCAACGCCAGCGGCCTGCCGGTGTTGGCCGTGGACATTCCTTCCGGTCTCAGCGCCGACACCGGGCAAGTGCTGGGTTGTGCGGTGAATGCCGACCTGACCGTGACGTTCATCGGCCTCAAGCTCGGCTTGTTCACCGGCAATGGCCCCGATCAATGCGGTGAGCTGGTGTTCGACGGGCTCGATGCCGATCCTGCGCTGATTTCTGCGGATGGCGTGGCGCGCCGTCTCGCCCCGGCATCGCTGGCTCGCCTGGCCGCGCGCCCGAAAGCCGCGCACAAGGGGCTGTTCGGCCATGCCCTGGTGATCGGTGGCGATACCAGCATGGGCGGCGCCGTGCTGCTGGCCGCCGAGAGCGCGCTGCGCTGTGGCGCTGGGCTGGTGTCCCTGGCGACCCGTGTCGCCCACGTACCTGCTGCACTGGCTCGCCGGCCTGAATTGATGGCGCGCGGCGTCTCCTCTTCCGCTGAGCTGCTGCGCCTTGCCGAGCGCGCCGATGTGCTGGTGGTCGGCCCCGGTGTCGGCCGCGAAGCCTGGGGGCGCGTGCTGGTCAGCGCCGCCGCGAGCCTGGAGCGTCGGCAGGTGTGGGATGCCGATGCGCTCAATCTGCTGGCTGAAGGCCTGGTCGCACGGCCGTCCAGCGACTGGGTGATTACGCCCCATCCGGCCGAGGCGGCGCGTCTGCTGGGTATTTCCACTGCCGCGGTCCAGGCCGATCGGCCGAAAGCCGCGCTTGCTCTGGCACAGCATTATCAGGCGGTGGTCGTGCTCAAGGGCGTCGGCAGTCTGATCGCTTCCCCGGATGGTCGGCTGGCGCTGTGCAGTCATGGGCACCCGGCGATGGCGGGGGCGGGGCTGGGCGACGTGCTCTCTGGCATCCTTGGTGCTTTGCTGGCGCAGGGGCTGTCCGGTTTCGATGCCGCGTGCCTGGCCGTCTGGCTGCATGCCCTTGCTGGCGAGTCGCTGGGCTCCCAAGGCCGCGGCCTGGCTGCCGCTGATCTGATTCCTGCCGTTCGTCAGTTGCTCGAGGAGCTGTCCCCATGCCTGAACTGAATCTGTTCGCCGACGGCGAAGAGGCCATGGTCGATCTCGGTCGCCGGATTGCCGAAGCGACCGGCGGGCACGGGGTGATCTACCTGCATGGCGACCTGGGGGCGGGCAAGACCACGCTGTCGCGCGGCATCCTGCGGGGATTGGGCCATGGCGGATCGGTAAAAAGTCCGACATTTACCCTGGTCGAACACTACGAAATCGGCGACTTGCGCGCCTTCCACTTCGACCTCTACCGCCTTGCCGACCCGGAGGAACTGGAGTTCCTGGGCATCCGTGACTACTTCGAAGGCGATGCGTTGTGCCTGATCGAATGGGCAGAGCGTGGCAAAGGCATTTTGCCAAAGGCCGACATGGACATTACCATTGTTCCGCATGCGGGCGGACGCATGCTGCGCCTCGACCCGCACGGAACACGGGGCGAAGCCTGGTGTGCCGCCCTGGCCACGGGAGCATAGAAAAAAGATGGGTTGGGGGTTGCGCCTTCGGGCGTTGTTTATCGGGGTGTCCGTTCTGCTGGCATTCTTTGCCGGCGAGGTTTCTGCCGCCACGCAAATCAAGAGCGTGCGCATCTGGCGCGCGCCGGACAACACACGCCTGGTGTTCGATCTGTCCGGCCCCGTGCAGCACAGTCTGTTCACCCTGAGTGCGCCCAATCGCATCGTCGTCGACATCAACGGCGCGCAGATGTCCGCCGCCCTCGACAAGCTCAAGCTGAACAACACGCCGATCACCGCGATGCGCTCTGCCCAGCGCTCGCCCACCGACCTGCGCCTGGTGCTGGACCTGAAGAATGCGGTCACGCCCAAGAGCTTCGTGCTGCCGCCGAACCAGCAATACGGCAATCGCCTGGTCGTCGACCTGTATGACCAGGGTGCCGATATCGCCCCGGACGTCCCTGCGACCCCGACGCCCAGTGTGCCCGCCACGCCGGTCAGCCCGGCGCAGTCGGTGGCGAAGATTCCCGCGCCCAGCAGCGGCGGCAAGCGCGACGTGGTGATCGCCATCGACGCCGGCCACGGCGGCGAAGACCCCGGCGCTCTCGGCCCGAACGGGCTGCACGAGAAGAACATCACCCTGTCGATCGCCCGCGAACTGCAGCGGCAGATCAACCAGATGAAAGGCTTCCGCGCTGAGCTGACGCGGACCGGCGACTACTTCATCCCGCTGCGCAATCGCACCGTGATCGCCCGCAAGAAGGGCGCGGACCTGTTCGTCTCCATCCACGCCGACGCCGCGCCCAGCCGCAGCGCCTTTGGCGCCTCGGTGTTCGCCCTGTCCGACCGTGGCGCCACCTCCGAGACCGCGCGCTGGTTGGCCGACACGGAAAACCGTTCCGACCTCATCGGCGGCGACGGCGGCGTGAACCTCGACGACAAGGACAAGATGCTCGCCGGTGTGCTGCTCGACCTGTCGATGACCGCCACCATGTCCTCCAGCCTGGATGTCGGCCACAAGGTGCTGACCAGCGTTGGCCGTGTCACTCCGCTGCACAAGCGCCGCGTGGAACAGGCCGGCTTCATGGTGCTGAAGTCCCCGGACATCCCGTCGATCCTGGTGGAAACCGGCTTCATCTCCAACCCGAACGAATCCGCCAAGCTGGCCAGCGGCTCGCACCAGCAGGCGCTGGCGCGCTCCATCGCCGCTGGAGTGCGCCAGTACTTCGTGCAGACCCCGCCACCGGGCACTTACATCGCCTCGCTGCGGGATGGCGGCCAACTGGCTTCCGGTCCGCGTGAATACGTGGTGCGTAGTGGCGACAGCCTGGCGATGGTTGCCAGCCGCTTTGACGTCAGCACCGCCTCGATCCGCAGCGCCAACTCGCTCAAGAGCGACGAGCTGAAGATTGGCCAGGTGCTGAAGATTCCGGGCACCTCCCTGGCGTCGCAGCAATGAGTGACGTGCGCCGAATCCAGCTGCTCACCCCGCGGCTGGCGAACCAGATTGCTGCTGGCGAAGTGGTCGAGCGCCCCGCGTCGGTCATCAAGGAGCTGCTGGAAAACTGCCTGGATGCCGGTGCCAAGCGCATCGACGTCGAGGTCGAGCAGGGCGGCGTCAAGCTGCTGCGCGTGCGCGACGATGGTAGTGGCATCCCGGCAGACGACCTGCCGCTGGCCCTGGCGCGCCATGCCACCAGCAAGATCCGCGAACTGGAAGACCTCGAGCGGGTGATGAGCCTGGGTTTCCGGGGCGAAGCGCTGGCCTCGATCAGCTCCGTCTCGCGCCTGACTCTGACCTCGCGTACCGCCGACGCCGAACAGGCCTGGCAGGTGGAGGTCGAGGGCCGCGACATGGAATCCACCGTGAAGCCGGCGGCTCACCCGGTGGGCACCAGCATCGAAGTGCGCGACCTGTTCTTCAATACACCGGCGCGACGCAAGTTCCTGCGTGCCGAGAAGACCGAATTCGATCACTTGCAGGAAGTCATCAAGCGTCTGGCGCTCGCGCGCTTCGACGTGGCTTTCCATCTGCGCCACAACGGCAAGACCATCCTTTCTCTGCACGAGGCGAAGGACGAAGCGTCCCGCGCCCGCCGCGTGGGTGCCGTCTGCAGCACCGGGTTCCTCGAGCAGGCACTGCCCATCGAGGTGGAGCGCAACGGCCTGCACCTGTGGGGCTGGGTCGGCCTGCCGACCTTCTCCCGCAGCCAGCCGGACCTGCAGTACTTCTACGTGAACGGCCGCATGGTGCGCGACAAGCTGGTCGCCCACGCCGTGCGCCAGGCTTATCGCGACGTGCTGTACAACGGCCGGCATCCGACCTTCGTGCTGTTCTTCGAGGTCGACCCGTCGGTGGTAGACGTCAACGTCCACCCGACCAAGCACGAAGTGCGTTTCCGCGACAGCCGCATGGTCCACGACTTCCTCTACGGCACCCTGCACCGGGCGCTGGCGGAAGTGCGTCCGGACGACCAACTGGCACCACCGGGAGCGACCACCCTGACCGTGCCGCGCCCGACCGGCGCGGAAGCCGGCGAATTCGGCCCGCAGGGTGAGATGCGCCTGTCCGAGACCGTTCTGGAGGCCCCGGCCGCCGCGCGTGCTTGGCAGCCGAGCCCGGCTTCCGGCGGTTCCAGTGGCGGTGGCGGTGGCTACAGTTACCAGCCGAATCGCCCGGAAATGCCACCGATTCAGGAGGCGCAGGGCGCCTACAAGGCCTATTTCGCCCCGCTGCCCGACCAGGTGCCACAGGCTCTGCCGGAAAGCAGCCAGGACGTACCGCCGCTGGGTTATGCACTGGCGCAGCTCAAGGGCATCTACATCCTCTCGGAGAATGCCCACGGCCTGGTTCTGGTGGATATGCACGCCGCCCACGAGCGGATCATGTACGAGCGCCTGAAGACCGCCATGGCCAGCGAAGGCTTGCGTGGCCAGCCGCTGCTGGTGCCCGAATCCATCGCGGTCAGCGAGCGCGAGGCGGACTGCGCGGAGGAACACGGGGCCTGGTTCTCCCGGCTCGGCTTCGAACTGCAGCGCCTCGGCCCGGAAACCCTGGCGATCCGTCAGATTCCGGCGCTGCTCAAGCAGGCCGAGGCCACCCAGCTGGTGCGCGACGTGCTTGCCGACCTGCTGGAATACGGCACCAGCGACCGCATCCAGGCGCACCTCAACGAGCTGCTCGGCACCATGGCCTGCCACGGCGCCGTGCGCGCCAACCGCCGGCTGACCCTGCCGGAGATGAACGGCCTGCTGCGCGACATGGAAGTGACCGAGCGCAGCGGCCAGTGCAACCACGGCCGACCGACCTGGACCCAGCTGGGGCTCGACGAACTGGACAAGCTGTTCCTGCGGGGACGTTGATTTTCGTAAGCTTGCGTTCAGGAAAGTGCAGTAAACTGCACGCCAATCGATTCAGCAGCTCGCAATAACCCGCAGTGCGCCTATCCAGTAGTGCGTAAGAACGAGTCCCCGATGTCCCTGCCTCCCGCGATATTCCTCATGGGCCCCACCGCCGCCGGCAAGACCGACCTGGCGCTGGAGCTGGCGCGCCTGCTGCCGGTGGAGCTGGTCAGCGTGGATTCGGCGCTGATCTATCGCGGTATGGATATCGGCACCGCCAAGCCGCCGCGCGAGGTGCTGGAGGAATTCCCGCACCGCCTGATCGATATCCGTGACCCCAGCGAAGCTTATTCGGCGGCGGAATTCCGTGCCGATGCGCTGGCGGCCATGGCCGAGATCACCGCGGCCGGGAAGATCCCGCTGCTGGTCGGCGGCACCATGTTGTATTTCAAGGCGTTGCTGGAAGGCCTGGCCGATATGCCCGGCGCCGACGCTGCGGTGCGTGCCGAACTTGAAACCTGGGCCGCCGCCGAAGGCTGGGGCGCCCTGCATGAAGAGCTGGCGCGCATTGACCCGGAGTCGGCCGCGCGCATCCATCCCAATGATCCTCAGCGACTTGTCCGGGCCCTCGAGGTATACCGCGTGAGCGGTATGTCCATGACTGCACACCGCCTTCGCCAGGCGAGTGAAAATGCGGGTCTCGGCGCGCAAGGCGGTGGACAATTACCGTATACTGTGGCTCATCTGGCGATCGCGCCTCTGCAGCGCCAGGTGTTGCACGAGCGTATCGCGCAACGTTTTGACCAGATGCTGGAACAGGGCTTCATCGCCGAGGTCGAACGCCTTCGCGCAAGGAATGACTTGCACGTGGGGCTGCCGTCCGTAAGAGCGGTGGGTTACCGACAGGTATGGGATTACCTCGAGGGCAAACTGTCCTACGCTGAGATGGTGGAGCGCGGCGTCATTGCCACGCGGCAGCTGGCCAAGCGCCAGTTCACCTGGCTCCGCAGCTGGAGCGATCTACACTGGTTGGACAGTCAGGCAAGCGACAATTTGCCGCGTGCCTTGAAATACTTTGAGGCGGTCTCCATATAGGTTCGAGACCTTAATTCCGGCCGTCTATCCTTGGGGTTCAGGACGGCGTTAAGCCAAATTCGACTACTACTAAATCAGTTTTTTACCCTTACAAGGAGTGCGGCATATGTCAAAAGGGCATTCGCTACAAGACCCTTACCTCAATACTCTGCGCAAAGAACGCGTTCCGGTTTCCATCTACCTCGTCAACGGCATCAAGCTGCAGGGTCAGATCGAATCCTTCGACCAGTTCGTCATCCTGCTGAAGAACACTGTCAGCCAGATGGTCTACAAGCACGCTATTTCCACCGTGGTTCCCAGCCGCCCCGTGCGCCTGCCCACCGGTGATCAACCGGCCGAGCCGGGCAACGTTTGACGGGAGTCCGCCTTGTTCTTTGAGCGCCCGGGTGGTGGGGAACGGGCCATTCTGGTCCATCTGGAAGGTCAGGACCCCGAGGCGCGCGAAGACCCGCAGGAATTCCAGGAGCTGGCCCGTTCGGCAGGCGCGGAAGCGGTCGCTTTCGTCAGCATTTCGCGCCATCAGCCCTCAGCCAAGTACCTGATCGGCAGCGGCAAGGTCGAAGAGTTGCACGACCTCGTCCACGCCGAGAAGGTCGAGCTGATCATCTTCAATCACACCCTCACGCCGAGCCAGGAGCGCAACCTCGAGCGAGCGCTCGAATGCCGCGTGCTCGATCGTACGGGTCTGATCCTCGATATCTTCGCCCAGCGCGCCCGGACTCACGAGGGCAAGCTGCAGGTGGAACTCGCCCAGCTGGAACACATGAGCACGCGTCTGGTACGCGGCTGGACTCACCTTGAGCGCCAGAAGGGCGGTATCGGCCTGCGTGGCCCGGGTGAAACCCAGCTGGAAACCGACCGCCGCCTGCTGCGTGGGCGCATCCGTCAGATCAAGTCACGCCTGGAGAAGGTCCGCAGCCAGCGCGAGCAGGCTCGTCGCGGCCGTCGCCGTGCGGAGATTCCGGCGGTATCCCTGGTGGGCTACACCAACGCCGGCAAGTCCACGCTGTTCAATGCGCTGACCACTTCCGAGGTCTATGCGGCCGACCAGTTGTTCGCCACCCTCGACCCGACCCTGCGCCGTCTGGAGCTGGATGACGTCGGTCCGATCGTGCTGGCTGACACCGTGGGCTTCATTCGCCACCTGCCGCACAAGCTGGTGGAGGCGTTTCGGGCTACCTTGGAAGAATCCAGCAACTCCGATCTGCTGCTGCATGTGATCGACTCCCACGAGCCGGATCGCGATGCGCAGATCGAACAGGTGCTGGCGGTGCTGAAGGAAATCGGCGCGAACGAGTTGCCGATGCTCGAGGTGTACAACAAGATCGACCTGCTGCCGGATTTGCAGCCGATGATCCAGCGCGACGAGCTGGGCAAGCCGGTCCGCGTCTGGCTGTCGGCGCGGGAATCGCGCGGGCTGGAGTTGCTGGAACAGGCGATCTCCGAGCTGCTGGGGGAGGACATGTTCGTTGGAACGCTCTGCCTGCCACAGCGGCTGGGACGACTCCGGGCTCAGTTCTTCGAGCTGGGTGCGGTACAGTCGGAGAATCACGACGAACAAGGACGCGCCGTTTTGCAGGTCCGCCTGCCGCGTGTCGAGTTGAACCGCATGGTGAGCCGCGAAGGCTGGCAGCCGGCGGAGTTCATTGCGCAACACACTTTGCAATAAAGCCCGGCACACTGTTTTTGGCAGCGTAAGGGGCATTCGGTAGCATAGGTGGGCGCGCCGTAGGCGCGTTTTCGCGTTATCAGATGGAGAGCGCTATGGCTTGGAATGAGCCGGGTGACAACTCGAACAAGAACGACCAGGACCCCTGGGGTGGACGCCGTGGTGGTGGTCGCCAGGGCCCGCCTGATCTGGATGAGGCCTTCCGCAAGCTGCAAGACAGCCTGAACGGAATTTTCGGCAAACCCAAGCGCGGCAGTGGTTCGGGCGGTGGCGGCAGTGGTCGGGGCGGCAGCCTCGGTCTGTTCGGTATCGGCCTGGCAATCCTCGCCGTGCTGTGGCTGTACAACGCCATCTACGTGGTGGATGAGCAGGAGCAGGCAGTGATCCTGCGCTTCGGCCAGTACCACGAGACTGTGGGCCCCGGCCTGAATATCTACTTCCCGCCGATCGACAAGAAGTTCCAGGAGAACGTCACCCGCGAGCGTGCCTACAGCAAGCAGGGTCAGATGCTCACCGAGGACGAGAACATCGTCGAGGTTCCGCTGACCGTGCAGTACAAGGTCAGCAACCTGAAGGACTTCGTGCTCAACGTCGACCAGCCGGAAGTGAGCCTGCAGCACGCCACCGAAAGCGCCCTGCGCCACGTGGCCGGCTCCACCACCATGGATAAGATCCTCACCGAGGGCCGTGAACAGATGGCCACCGAGGTGCGTGATCGCCTGCAGCGTTTCCTCGATACCTACAAGACCGGTATCACGGTGACCCAGGTGAACATTCAGAGCGCCGCCGCGCCGCGTGAAGTACAGGAAGCGTTCGACGACGTGATCCGTGCCCGCGAGGACGAGCAGCGCGAGAAGAACCAGGCCGAAGCCTACGCCAACGGCGTGGTGCCCGAAGCCCGTGGTCAGGCCCAGCGCATCATCGAGGAAGCCAACGGCTACCGCGATGAAGTGGTCTCCCGCGCCCAGGGTGAGGCGGATCGCTTCACCAAGCTGGCCAGCGAGTACCACAAGTCGCCGGACGTCACCCGTCAGCGCCTGTACCTGGACACCATGCAGGACGTCCTGAGTCAGACCAGCAAGGTGCTGGTGACCGGCCAGCAGGGTCAGAACAACCTGATCTACCTGCCGCTGGACAAGATGATGGATGGCCGTGGTTCGGCAGCTCCGAGCTCCACGCCGAGCACGAGCAGCAGCACGCCGGATATCGGTTCGCGGGTCGCCAACGATCTGCAGCAGCGTGACACGCGTACCCGGGAGAGCCGCTGATGAGTAACAAGTCCCTGATCGCCCTCATCGCGGGTGTGGTGGTTGCTGTTGCCGTCTGGAGCAGCGTCTACGTGGTGCAGCAGACCGAACGCGCCGTCATGCTGCGCTTCGGTCGCGTGGTCGAGCCGGACGTGAAGCCCGGCCTGCACTTCAAGATTCCGTACGTCAACACGGTGCGCAAGTTCGATGGCCGCCTGCTGACCCTGGATTCGCCGACCCAGCGCTTCCTGACGTTGGAGAAGAAAGCGGTAATGGTCGACGCCTACGCCAAGTGGCGCGTCTCCGATGCCGAGCGCTTCTACACCGCGACTTCCGGCATGAAGCAGATCGCCGACGAACGTCTGTCCCGCCGTCTGGAAGCCGGTCTGCGCGACCAGTTCGGCAAGCGCACCCTGCACGAAGTGGTGTCGGGTGAGCGTGATGCGCTGATGGGCGATATCACCGCTTCGCTGAACCGCATGGCGCAGAAGGAGCTGGGTATCGAGGTGGTCGACGTTCGCGTCAAGGCCATCGACCTGCCCAAGGAAGTGAACCGCAGCGTGTTCGAGCGCATGAGCACCGAGCGTGAGCGCGAAGCCCGCGAGCACCGCGCCAAGGGTCGCGAGCTGGCCGAAGGTATCCGTGCGGATGCCGATCGTCAGCGTCGCGTACTGCTGGCCGAGGCTTATCGTGAGTCGGAAGAGACTCGCGGTGACGGCGATGCGAAGGCGGCGGCGATCTACGCCAAGGCCTACACCGCCGATCCGGAGTTCTACGCCTTCACTCGCAGCCTCAAGGCCTACCGCGAGAGCTTTGCCGACAAGAAGGACGTACTGGTGCTCGATCCGAGCAACGAGTTCTTCCGCTACCTCGAAAAAGCTAAACCCTGAGTCAAAGTCTCCGGCGGGCGGCAACGCCCGCCGGAGAAATCGTGTTATCATGGGTCAGCCGGGAAATCCCGGCTTTTTTGCGTCCGCGAGAATGATGTACGAGAGCCATGTGGCAGGAATTCGGCAAGGCGTTCTGTCTGTTGCTGGTGCTGGAAGGCATCCTTCCATTCCTGTATCCGCGTGGTTGGCGCGACGCCGTGAGCGGGCTCGGGCGCCTTGGCGACCGCAGTCTGAGACTCATCGGGCTGGGCAGCATGCTGCTCGGTACCGTCCTTCTTTACTGCATTCATTGAAGTGCCGCCCGGCCTAAAAAAGGAGAGAGGCGACATGGCAACGGTAGACCGCTGGCTGCTGCCAGATGGAATCGAAGAAGTGCTGCCACCGGAGGCGGCCCGCGTTGAAGCAGCCCGCCGTCAGGTGCTGGACCTGTTCCAGCGCTGGGGTTACGAGTTCGTCGTCACTCCGCATATCGAATACCTGGAATCCCTGCTGACCGGTGCCGGCCAGGATCTGGACCTGCGTACCTTCAAGGTCACCGATCCGGCTTCCGGCCGCCTGATGGGCTTCCGTGCGGACATCACGCCGCAAGTGGCGCGCATGGACGCCCATAGTCTGCGTCGCGAGGGCCCGAACCGGCTGTGCTACGCCGGCAGCGTGCTGCATGCCCGTCCGCGTGCGCTGGCCACTTCGCGCAGTCCGATCCAGCTGGGCGCCGAGCTTTATGGCAACACCGGCTCGGCCGGTGACGTCGAAGTGATCAGTCTGCTGCTCGACATGCTCGAGATGGCCCGGGTGCCGGACGTGCACATGGATCTCGGTCATGTCGGCATCTACCGCGGCCTGGCCCAGGCTGCCGGGCTGTCTGGCGAAGTCGAGCAGCTGCTGTTCGACGCCCTGCAGCGCAAGGCCGTGGACGAAGTCGCGGCGCTGACCGAAGGCCTGCCGAGCGAGCTCGCCGGCATGCTTCGTGCGCTCGCCGAGCTGTGCGGCAATCGTGAGGTGCTGGAACAGGCGCGCGAAGTGCTCGCTGGTGCTCCGGCCAACGTCCAGGCGGCGCTGGCTGATCTCTCCGCCATCGCCGACTCGCTGGCGGCGCGCTTCCCGCAACTGCCGTTGTACTTCGACCTCGGCGAGCTGCGTGGCTATCACTATCACACGGGCGTGGTGTTTGCCGCGTTCGTGCCTGGGGTTGGCGAGTCCATCGCCCAGGGCGGCCGTTACGACGACATCGGCGCCGATTTCGGCCGTGCGCGTCCGGCCACCGGTTTCTCTACCGACCTCAAGACCCTGGTCACTCTCGGCCGCGCCCAGCTCGACGAGCCGCGCACCGGAGTCTGGGCGCCGGCCGATGGGGCTGGCTTGTGGCAGGCGGTGCAGCAGTTGCGCCGTCAGGGCGTGCGCGTCGTCCAGGCGCTGCCCGGGCAGGATGCGGCTTCGGCTTCCGAAGCGGGCTGCGACCAGCAATTGCTGGCTCGCGATGGCAATTGGCAGGTGGCTGCGCTCTGAGGCGCGCCACTTCGAGTTTCTGCCGGCCGCGGCCGGCACCGAACATCCACGATGGGGACAAGAGTTATGGGTAAGAATGTCGTAGTCCTGGGCACCCAGTGGGGTGATGAGGGCAAAGGCAAGATCGTCGACCTGCTGACCGACCAGGCTGCTGCCGTGGTGCGTTACCAGGGCGGCCACAACGCTGGTCATACCCTGGTGGTCGCTGGCGAGAAGACCGTGCTGCACCTGATTCCGTCGGGCATCCTGCGCGAAGGCGTGCAGTGTCTGATCGGTAATGGCGTGGTGCTGGCACCCGACGCGCTGATGCGCGAGATCGCCAAGCTGGAAGAAAAGGGCGTACCGGTGCGCGAGCGCCTGCGCATCAGCCCGTCCTGCCCGCTGATCCTGTCCTTCCACGTGGCCCTGGACCAGGCTCGCGAGAAGGCCCGTGGCGACGCGAAGATCGGCACCACCGGTCGCGGCATCGGCCCGGCTTACGAAGACAAAGTGGCCCGTCGCGGCCTGCGCGTGGGCGACCTGTTCCACCGTGAGCGTTTCGCCGCCAAGCTGGGTGAGGTTCTGGACTACCACAACTTCGTCCTGCAGCACTATTACAAGGAGCCGGCCGTCGATTTCCAGAAGACTCTGGACGAGTGCATGGCCTACGCCGAAGAACTGAAGCCGCTGATGGCCGACGTGACCTCGACCCTGCACGACCTGCGCCGCGCCAACGAGAACATCATGTTCGAAGGTGCCCAGGGTTCGCTGCTGGACATCGACCACGGCACCTACCCGTTCGTCACCAGCTCCAACACCACCGCTGGCGGCACCGCCACCGGCTCGGGCTTCGGTCCGCTGTACCTGGACTACATCCTGGGTATCACCAAGGCCTACACCACTCGCGTGGGTTCCGGCCCGTTCCCGACCGAGCTGTTCGATGACGTTGGTGCACGCCTGGCCAAGGTCGGTCACGAGTTCGGCGCCACCACCGGCCGTGCCCGTCGTTGCGGCTGGTTCGATGCCGTCATCCTGCGTCGCGCCATCGAGATCAACAGCCTGTCCGGCCTGTGCCTGACCAAGCTGGACGTCCTCGACGGCCTGGAAGTCGTGCGCATCTGCACCGGCTACAAGAACGCCGCCGGCGAACTGCTGACCGACGCGCCGACCGACGCCGACAGCTACATCGGCCTGCAGCCGATCTACGAAGACCTGCCGGGCTGGAGCGAATCCACCGTCGGTGTTCAGACCCTGGAAGGCCTGCCGGCCAATGCGCGTGCTTACATCAAGCGCATCGAGGAGCTGGTCGGTGCGCCCATCGACATCATCTCCACCGGCCCGGACCGCGCCGAGACCATCGTCCTGCGCCATCCGTTCGGCTGATCCTCAGCTGCACACTGCAGCGGGCCGCTCATGCGGCCCGTTGTCGTTTCCGAGGTTTGGTTTTTCGCAGCGGCACGCGCTTTGCTGGTGAAACGGATTGGCGCCTTTCGCGCCAGACATCCGTTACGTCCGGAGGAAGCCCGCCGTGTCCGCCGTCCTGTCTTTATTGCGCAGTCGCTTGCTGCGCCCCGCTTTCATCGCCCTGGGAGTCGCGCTGCTGGTGCAGCTGGCGATTGCCCTCTGGCTTACCCGTAGCACCGTCGATGGTCTGGTCAGCGACCTGGGGGCGCACCTGAGTAACGAATCGCAACGCCTGGCCGGCGAGCTGGAGCAGGCCGGCAAGGAAGTGACTTCCGGGCTGAACGATCTTTCCGCGCGCACTCGCGAGCGTCTGGGCTCTGCGCTCTCTGCGCGGCTGGAGGAAGAGCAGGGCCAGTTGCGTGAGGGGCTGGAGCAGAACCTGCGCCAGTCCGCCACGGAATTGGCGCAGTTGCTCGCCGCCGTGGCGCCCAAGGCCATGTGGGACAACGACGTGCCGGTGCTCTCCGACTATGCCCGGCGCGCCCAGGCCAACCCCAATGTGCTCTTTGTGGTCTACGACGATCCGCAGGGCCAGCACCTGACCCGCTACCTCAATCGAGAGGATGCGCGGGTGCAGGCGCTGCTGGAGAAGGGCAAGGGCGAGCGCGCCCTGGACAAGGCGCTGGAGGCGGCAAGCCACGACAGCTCGGTGTTTCTCGTCGAGGCGCCGATCAGTCCCAATGGCGTGGTCATCGGTACGGTGCGTCTGGGCGTTTCCACTGATGCCATCGAGAAGCAGATCGCCGCACTGGACCAGCGCTTCTCCGCCCTGGTCGCCAGTGGCGATCAGCTCGTGGGCGACAGCCTTGCAGGCGCTGCGGCGGACAGCACCAGGGCGCTTACCGCGCGTCTGCAATCGGCGAAGCAGGCGGCGGACGGCATGAGTCAGGGGGCGAAGGCTTCCATCGAAGAGGCGGCGGGAACGCTGCGCTGGCGCATCGGTATGGGGCTGCTGCTGGTAGGGCTTGGTGTATTGCTCTGCCTGGCTGTCGTGCTCGGTCGGCGTGTGGTGAATCGCCTGCGCTTGCTGATCGATGCGCTGAATGACCTGGCGGCCGGGGAGGGTGACCTGACTCGGCGCGTGCGCCTGGATAGTCGTGACGAGCTGGGTGAGATGGCGACGGCGGTGAACCGCTTCGTCGATAAGCTCCAGCCCATCGTGCGTGAGGCGGGGCAGGTGGCGCAGCAGACCGGCAGTGAAATCACCGCGCTGGCCAGTCGCAGCGCCAGTGCCGAGGCGGCGGCGGACCGGCAGCGCAATGAGGTGGCCGGTAGCCTGGAGGCGCTCTCGGGCATGGCGGCGGAGGCGGAAATGGAGAGTCGCTCCATGCAAGCGGCGTTGGCGCGTATCGGCGAGATACGCAAGGCAGCGCAGGACAATGCGGCCATCGCTCGCAAGGTGGGTGGCCTGATCGAAACCCTGGAATCCCGCGTGCAGAATGGCGCCGGCGTGATCGAGCGCCTGGCGCGGCAGAGCGAGCAGATCGAAGTGGTGCTCTCGGTAATCCATGGCATCGCCGAGCAGACGAATCTTTTGGCGCTGAACGCGGCCATCGAGGCGGCGCGTGCTGGCGAGAGTGGGCGCGGGTTCGCCGTGGTGGCGGACGAGGTGCGTGCATTGGCCAGCAAGACCCAGCAATCCACGGGTGATATCCAGTCGCACATCGGGGCGTTGCAGGAGGGTGCGCGCGAGGCGGTATCCGCTATCGGGCAGGCTCGCGAGCAGGCGGTGCAGGGTTTGGCTGCGCTGCAGGACAGCGAGCGCCTGCAGCGCGAAGTGCAGAGCGCGGTGGAGGAGGTGCACGGCGCCATCGAGGCGGCGACTCATTCGGCGCAACAGCAGGCGGCCGGCGCCGCGGCGGTGCGTGGGCGGGTCGAGGTGATCCATGCCGAGGCGAGTCGCGCGGCGGAAGCGGTGAGTGCGACGGCCAGCAGCGGGCGGGTGCTCGATGGCTTGGCCGGTCAGCTGCGCGCCAGTCTGGGGCAGTTCAAGGCTTGAGGTTGGTAGACCTCGCCGGGCGTTCGCGCCTGGCGAGGTAAAAGACGGAAAGCCGAAAACAAAAAAGCCGAGCTATGCTCGGCTTTTTCGTTTGAAGATGGTGCCCAGGAGAAGACTCGAACTTCCACGGTGTTGCCACCGCTAGGACCTGAACCTAGTGCGTCTACCAATTCCGCCACCTGGGCATGCTTTTCAGCATGGGGTGCGATGATCGCTCATCGTCTTGCGGTGATGCAACCCTTGGTTGCATCTGACGGTCTATTGTTCGGTTATCAGGGTTCCGAACCCGCCTGATAAAGCCTGTCAGAGACTGACTTTATCCTTGAATAAGTGGTGCCCAGGAGAAGACTCGAACTTCCACGGTGTTGCCACCGCTAGGACCTGAACCTAGTGCGTCTACCAATTCCGCCACCTGGGCACTGGAGTCGATGATTACTCATCGTTTCCGTGTTACAACATCTGTCTGACGCTGTGGGCGCGAACTATACGGAGAGCGTTTTCGCTTGTAAACCCCTGATGCGATAAAAAATTTATTCTTGCCCGAAGCTGACCGACGGGCGGGTTTCGCGCTTCAATAAGCACATGGCGATCCATATCCCTATATATAAGGTGACCGCACTTTAATGGCCGATTGGCAAAACCTCGATCCCGAGGCCGCCCGCGAGGCGGAAAAATACGACAACCCCATCCCCAGCCGTGAACTCATCCTGGCGCACCTCGCCGAGCGCGGCGCCCCCGCGACGCGGTCCCAGTTGATGGACGAGCTCGGCCTCTCCGGCGAAGAGCCCGAAGAAGCACTGCGTCGCCGGTTGCGCGCCATGGAGCGCGACGGCCAGCTTATCTATACCCGCCGTGGCGCCTATGCCCCGGTGGACAAGCTCGACCTGATCCTTGGCCGCATCGCCGGCCACCGCGACGGCTTCGGCTTCCTGATCCCCGATGACGGCAGCGACGACCTGTTCCTCAGCCCGACGCAGATGCGCCTGGTGTTCGACGGCGACCGCGCCCTGGCGCGCGTGTCGGGCTTCGACCGCCGTGGTCGCCGCGAAGGCGCGATAGTAGAAGTGGTCGAGCGCGCCCACGAGACCATCGTTGGTCGCTACTTCGACGAGAGCGGCATCGGCACGGTCGTGGCGGACAATCCGAAAATCCAGCAGGAAGTGCTGATCCCGCCGGGCAAGGCTGGCAAGGCCAAGCACAACCAGTTCGTCCAGGTGCGCATCGACGTGTGGCCGAGCGTGCATCGCCAGGCCCAGGGTGAAGTGGTGGAAGTGCTCGGCGACTACATGGCGCCGGGCATGGAAATCGAAGTCGCCCTGCGCAGCTACGACATTCCCCATACCTGGCCCGAGGCCGTGGAGAAGGAAGCCGCCAAGCTCAAGCCTGAAGTGCTGGAGAAGGACAAGGAAAAGCGCGTCGACCTGCGCGCCCTGCCTTTCGTCACCATCGACGGCGAGGACGCCCGCGACTTCGACGACGCGGTCTACGCCGAGAAGCGCAAGGGTGGCGGCTGGAAGCTGTTCGTCGCCATCGCCGACGTCTCTCATTATGTGAAGGTCGGTTCGGCCCTGGATGAAGAGGCGGCCAAGCGCGGCAACTCGGTGTACTTCCCCGAGCGCGTGATCCCGATGCTGCCGGAGATTCTTTCCAACGGCCTGTGCTCCCTGAATCCGCTGGTCGATCGTCTGGCCATGGTCTGCGAGATGAATCTCTCCAAGGCCGGCAAGATGACCGACTACCAGTTCTACGAGGCGGTCATCCATTCCCATGCGCGCCTGACCTACACCAAGGTCAGTCAGTACCTGGAAACCCCGGACAGCCCCGAAGGCCAGCGCCTGAAGGAACAGCTGCCGGCGGTGGTACCGCACCTCAATACCCTTTATGACCTGTACAAGGTCCTCGTCGGCGCGCGTCACGTGCGTGGGGCGATCGATTTCGAGACCCAGGAAACCCGCATCGTCTTCGGCGCGGACCGCAAGATCTCGGAAATCCGCCCGACCCAGCGCAACGATGCGCACAAGCTGATCGAGGAATGCATGCTGGCGGCCAACGTCGCCACCGCCAAGTTCCTCGAGAAGCACGCCATCCCGGCGCTGTACCGCGTCCACGACGGCCCGCCGCAGGAAAAGCTGAACAACCTGCGCCAGTTCCTCGGCGAACTGGGCCTGACGCTCTATCGCGGCAAGGGCGACCCGACCCCGGCGGACTACCAGAAGCTGCTGGAGTCCATCCAGGGCCGCCCGGACCTGCAACTGATCCAGACCGTGATGCTGCGCTCCTTGAGCCAGGCGGTGTACAGCCCCGAGAACGCCGGCCACTTCGGCCTGAACTACGAGGCCTACACCCACTTCACCTCGCCGATCCGCCGTTACCCGGACCTGCTGACCCACCGCGCCATCCGTGGCCTGATCCGCTCCAAGGCGGCATCCGAGCACGTGCAACGCGTTGGCGCCGCCAGCATGCCGAAAGCGCGCATCTATCCGTACGACGAAGCCCGTCTGGCCCAGCTGGGCGAGCAGTGTTCGTTGACCGAGCGCCGCGCCGACGAGGCGACCCGTGACGTCACCAACTGGCTGAAGTGCGAGTTCATGCGCGAGCGCGTGGGCGAGACCTTCCCCGGCGTGATCACTGCGGTGACTGGCTTCGGCATCTTCGTCGAGCTGAGCGACATCTATGTGGAAGGCCTGGTGCATGTCACTGCACTGCCCGGCGACTACTACCACTTCGATGCCGTGCATCATCGCCTGAGTGGCGAGCGCACCGGCCGCAGCTTCCGTCTTGGCGATACCGTCGAGGTAGTCGTTGCGCGTGTCGACCTGGACGAGCGCAAGATCGACTTCGAACTCTCCGACAACGTGCTCAGCGCGCCCATCGGCCGGAAGAAGCGTGGCGAGAAGGCCGAACCGGTCGCCAAGGGTAAAGCGGCCAAGGGCCGGGCGCCCAAGGCTGTGGCGGCGAAAGACAAGCCGGCCCGGGCTCCGCGTGCGGTGGCGGACGATCCGTACCTCGCGCCGGATGTTGCCGTGCAGCCGCGCAAGCGCAAGGTCGGCGTGGTCCAGGCGCTGCCGTCGGTAGCCCCTGAAATGCTCGCCAAGGCCGACGAAATGCTCGGCAATACCGATGTGCGCAAGAGTCGCGAAGTGAAGAAGGCCCTGCTCGAAGAGGCCAAGGTCGGCGGCAACAAGCCGGCGGCCGGTAAAGGCAAGGGCGCCCCCGCTGCGGGCAAGCCGCGCAATCCTTCGAAACAGAAAGCCCGGTCCGCCAAGTCCTCCAAGCACCGCAAGGGCTCTGCTGCGCCCAAGGCGGGAGCCACTGGCGGCGCGCCGGCCAGCAAGCGTAAGGCGAAGAAATGAGTCAATGGGAACAGGTCTACGGAGTCCATGCCGTAGAAGCGCTGCTGCGCCATCACCCGAAACGGGTCAAGCAGCTGTGGCTGGCCGAAGGCCGTCAGGACCCGCGCGTGCAGGCGTTGGTCGAGCTGGCCGGGCAGGCGCGCGTGCCGGTGGGCACGCGCGACCGCAAGGAGCTGGATGAGTGGGCCGAGGGCGTACACCAGGGCGTGGTCGCCGAGGTCAGCCCGAGCCAGGTGTGGGGCGAGAACATGCTGGAGGAGCTGCTGGAGCGCTCCGCCGGCCCGGCGCTGCTGCTGGTGCTGGACGGCGTGACCGACCCGCACAACCTCGGCGCCTGCCTGCGCACCGCCGATGCGGCGGGTGCGCTGGCGGTGATCGTGCCGAAGGACAAGTCCGCCACCCTCAACGCCACCGTGCGTAAAGTGGCCTGCGGCGCAGCCGAAGTCATCCCGCTGGTGGCCGTGACCAACCTCGCGCGCACCCTGGAGAAGCTCCAGCAGCGCGGCCTGTGGATCGTCGGCACTGCCGGCGAGGCGACTCAGATGCTCTATGAACTCGACCTCACCGGGCCGACCGTGCTGGTGATGGGCGCCGAGGGCAAGGGCATGCGCCGTCTGACCCGCGATCACTGTGACTACCTGGCCAAGCTGCCGATGCAGGGCAGCGTCAGCAGCCTGAACGTCTCGGTGGCTACCGGTGTGTGCCTGTTCGAGATCGTCCGCCAGCGCCAGCTCAAGACAGGCGCCTGACGTCCCCACGCGAGGCGGCCCCTGCCGCCTCGCGCTGTTCAAAGTTTCACCAGTTTTCCTTGCGCCCCCCGGCGCGCTTCTCTAGAATGTCGGCCCTTGTCGTCCGGGCAGGCGTTCGCGCGTGCTTCCGAGCGGCAAGGAAAAAATCATTCACTCCTTGTCTGACCGCTTTGTCGGCAGGCTGCAATCCGTAAGGAGCATTTATGCGTCATTACGAAATCGTGTTCCTGGTTCACCCGGACCAGAGCGAACAAGTCGGTGGCATGGTCGAGCGTTACACCAAGGCCATCGAAGAAGACGGCGGCAAAGTCCACCGTCTGGAAGACTGGGGCCGTCGTCAGCTGGCTTACGCCATCAACAACGTGCACAAGGCTCACTACGTTCTGATGAACGTCGAGTGCACCGCCAAGGCCCTGGCAGAAATGGAAGACAACTTCCGTTACAACGACGCCGTGATCCGTAACATGGTCATCCGTCGCGACGAAGCCGTCACCGGCCAGTCCGAAATGCTGAAGGCCGAAGAGAGCCGCAACGAGCGCCGCGAGCGCCGTGAGCGTCCCGAATCGAACGAGGGCGAGTCCGCTGACGGCGAAGATAGCCGCGACAGCGCTGACGAGTAATCCCGGACCAGTATTGAGGAGCCACACACATGGCACGTTTCTTCCGTCGTCGTAAGTTCTGCCGTTTCACCGCTGAAGGCGTGAAAGAGATCGATTACAAGGATCTCAACACCCTGAAGGCCTACGTTTCCGAAACTGGCAAGATCGTTCCGAGCCGTATCACCGGCACCAAGGCCAAGTACCAGCGTCAGCTGGCGACCGCTATCAAGCGCGCCCGCTACCTGGCCCTGCTTCCCTACACCGACAGCCACGGCCGTTGATCGGGCAGTCGACTGGAATTGATGGATAGATCGCATGCGCGCATTGGCTGAATTTGTCATGCGAGGCCGCATGCAGGCGACCCTGGTGGTCGTCGCAGCCGCGGTACTGCAGCCTTTGTTCTGGCTCGGTGCCGCAGCAGGCAGTCTGGTGCTGTTGCGCCGTGGTCCCAGCGATGCCTTTGGCATCCTGGCCTGGGCGCTGCTTCCGGCACTGGCCTGGTGGTACCTGGGTGACCCCAGCGTGAGTCTGGTTCTGGTGGGTAGTGCCGTGCTGGCGCAGGTTCTGCGCAGCAAGGTGTCCTGGAATCAGGTGATGCTGGCGAGCGTTGTGCTCGGTGCGGTGTTCGTGCTGCTGCTCAGCACGGTGTCGGCCGGGTTGGTCGCAGGTCTGGCCGATGCATTCGGCAAGGCCCTGCCGCAGGTTCTGGCCGAAGCCAAGCTTTCGCCGGAACAGATGGCCGCCCTGCAGGCGGAGATGGTCCCGACCATCACCGGCCTGATGGCAGCCTCGCTGCAGACGATCAGCCTGTTGTGCCTGATGCTGGCGCGTTATTGGCAAGCAGTACTGTTCAACCCGGAAGGGTTTGGCCGCGAGTTCCGCGCACTGCGCTTGTCGCCGGGCACGGCTTTGGCGCTGCTGGTCGGCGTTGTGGCTCTGCCCTTCGCAGGTCCCGCGGCCACCATGCTGGCGCCGCTGTGCATGATCCCGCTGCTGTTCGCCGGGATCGCACTGGGGCACGGCCTGGCCGCGCTGAAGAAGCTTCCGGGCTTCTGGCTGGCACCGCTGTACCTGCTGGTATTCGTACTGGGCAATGTGATCTGTCTTGTCGCCGTAGTCGACAGTCTGTTTGATTTTCGCGGTCGCCTGGCCAAGCGCCAGAAAGCTGCGAACGGTGAAGGTTAAAAGTTAAGAGGTAAGACTCAAATGGAAGTCATCCTGCTGGAAAAGATCGCCAAACTGGGCAACCTGGGCGACAAGCTGAACGTAAAGGGCGGTTACGCTCGTAACTACCTGTTGCCGCAGGGCAAAGCCACCGCTGCCACCGCTGCCAACGTCGCTGCTTTCGAAGAGCGCCGTGCAGAGCTGGAAAAAGCCGCTGCTGAGAAAAAAGCTGCTGCTGAAGCTCGTGCTGCCCAACTGGCCGAACTGATCGTGACCATCGGCGCCCACGCTGGCGACGAAGGCAAGCTGTTCGGTTCGATCGGCACCCGCGACATCGCCGACGCCGTTTCGGCTGCCGGCTACCCGCTGGAAAAGAGCGAAGTTCGCCTGCCCGACGGCGCCCTGCGCGCTGTAGGCGAATACAACATCGAAGTGCAACTGCACATGGATGTTGATGCAACCCTGCACGTGGTTGTAGTCGCCGAGTAAGCGATCCGTCGCTAGGACGATTCACACGGCTTGCCTGGGTGAATCAGTCCAATAACAATGGGCACGGTACCGATCCTCGGTCCGTGCCCTTTGTTTTTCCGCCGTTTCACACAACACGAAGAGCCCATGAACGACATCACCATCCCCGAGCAATACGACCTGCAGACCGCTTCCCTCAAGGTGCCGCCGCACTCGATCGAAGCCGAACAGGCGGTGCTGGGTGGCCTGATGCTCGACAACAATGCATGGGAGCGCGTCTCCGACGCCGTGTCCGATGGCGACTTCTACCGCCATGACCATCGCCTGATCTTCCGCGCCGTCTACAAGCTCGCCGAAGCCAACCAGCCGATCGACGTGGTGACCCTGTCCGAGATGCTCGAGCGCGAAGGGCAGCTGTCCCAGGTGGGCGGCCTCGCGTACCTCGCCGAGCTGGCGAAGAACACGCCCTCGGTAGCGAACATCAAGGCCTACGCGAACATCATCCGCGAGCGCGCCACGTTGCGGCAGCTGATCGGCATCAGCAGCGATATCGCCGACAGTGCCTTCAACCCCGAGGGGCGCAGCGCCAACGAAGTGCTCGACGAAGCCGAGCGGCGGATCTTCGAGATCGCCGAAGCGCGCCCCAAGACCGGCGGCCCGGTGGGCATCGGCGACATCCTGGTCAAGACCATCGACCGCATCGACCACCTGTTCAACACCTCGGATGCGCTGACCGGCATCACCACCGGCTTCACCGACCTCGACGAGAAGACCAGCGGCCTGCAGCCGTCCGACCTGATCATCGTTGCCGGCCGTCCGTCGATGGGCAAGACCACCTTCGCCATGAACCTGGTGGAGAACGCCCTGATGCGCAGCGACAAGGCGATCCTGGTGTACTCCCTGGAGATGCCCTCCGATTCCATCGTGATGCGTATGCTCGCCTCGCTCGGCCGCATCGACCAGACCAAGGTGCGTACCGGCAAGCTGGACGACGAGGATTGGCCGCGCCTGACCTCGGCGGTGAACCTGCTCAGCGACCGCAAGCTGTTCATCGATGACACCGCCGGCATCTCGCCCTCGGAAATGCGTGCGCGTACCCGCCGCCTCTCCCGCGAGCACGGCGAGATCGGCATGATCATGGTCGACTACCTGCAGCTGATGCAGATCCCCGGTTCCGCTGGCGACAACCGGACCAACGAGATTTCCGAGATTTCCCGCTCGCTGAAGGCGCTGGCGAAGGAATTCAACTGCCCGGTGGTAGCGCTCTCCCAGCTCAACCGCTCGCTGGAACAGCGCCCCAACAAGCGCCCGGTGAACTCCGACCTGCGTGAATCCGGAGCGATCGAGCAGGACGCCGACGTGATCATGTTCGTCTACCGCGACGAGGTGTATCACCCCGAGACCGAGTTCAAGGGCGTCGCCGAGATCATCCTCGGCAAGCAGCGTAACGGCCCCATCGGCACCGTGCGGGTGGCCTTCCTCGGCCGCTACAGCCGCTTCGAGAACCTCGCCCCCGGCATGTACAACTTCGAAGACGAGTAACGATGCCGCATTCCGCGTGACCGACGGGCGCCTTAAGATAGGCGCCCGTTTTCATTGCAGAGACAGCCATGCGCCCGCTCGTCGCCCACGTCGATCTAGCCGCCATTCGCCACAACTACGCCGTCGCCAAGCGCTGCGCGCCCGGGCGTGAAGCCTTCGCGGTGGTCAAGGCGAATGCCTACGGGCATGGCGCGCGGGAGGTGGTGAGCTGCCTGCACGACGAGGCCGACGGCTTTGCGGTGGCCTGCCTGGAAGAGGCCGCCGAGGTGCGCGCGCTGCACGCCGGCGCCCGCATCCTGCTGCTGGAGGGCTGCTTCGAACCCTCGGAATACCTGATCGCCGCCCAGCTACGCCTGGACGTGGCGGTGCAAGGCCCCGAGCAGGCCCAGGCATTGCTCGCCGCGCAGTTGCCCAGCGCGCTCAATGTGTGGATGAAGCTGGATACCGGCATGCACCGCCTGGGCTTCTCGCCCGAAGAGCTGCGCGACTGGCATCCGCGCCTGCGCCAGGTGCCGCAGGTGGCCGAGCTGAACCTGATGAGCCACTTCGCCAACGCCGACCTGCGCGGCGACGAGCTGACCGAAGATCAGGTGGCCTGCTTCCTCAGTGTGCTGGACCTGGATTTCGACCTGCGCTCGCTGGCCAACTCCGCCGCGGTGCTGACCATTCCCGCCGCGCACATGGACTGGATTCGCCCCGGCATCATGCTCTACGGCGCCACGCCCTTCGCCGATATCGGTGCTGCCGAGCTGGGCCTGCGCCCGGCCATGAGCTTCGAGGCGCAGCTGATTGCTGTGCGCGAAGTGGCGGTCGGTGAGAGTGTTGGTTACGGGGCAACCTGGGTGGCCGAGCGGCCTTCGCGCATCGGCACCGTGAGCTGCGGGTATGCCGATGGTTATCCGCGCCACGCGCCGAGCGGTACGCCGGTGCTGGTGGATGGCCAGCGCACGGTGCTGGCCGGGCGCGTGTCCATGGACATGCTGGCGGTGGACCTGACCGACCTGCCCAATGCCGCCGTGGGCGACCGCGTCGAGCTGTGGGGCGCCAACCTGCCAGTGGATGAAGTGGCGGCCCACGCCGGGACCATCGGCTACGAGCTGCTGACCAAGGTCACTGCTCGCGTGCCGCGCCGCTACCGCAACTGATCAGGCGCGGTCTTCGCTCTCCAGCCATTCGCTTTCCAGCCATTCTTTTTCCGGCCAGAGCTCGCTGGTTTCGCCAGCGGCTTCGCTGGCCATGGCATAGGCTGCGCGCCCGTTGCCCTTCACTTCGTAGAGCGCCTGGTCGGCGGCCTTGTAGAGCTTGCTGAACTGCATCGCATGGCTGGGGTAGATGGCCACGCCGATGCTCGGCGTGACGCGCAGTTCCAGCGTTTCGAACCTCACCGGGCGCGCCAGTTCGTTGAGGATGCGGCAGGCGATCTCCTTGGCGTGGCTCTCGGCATCCGGGCCGGAGATCAGCGCCGCGAATTCGTCGCCGCCCAGGCGCGCCACGCAGTCGCTGCCGCGCACGCACTGGCGCAGGCGATTGCCGACGTTCTGCAGCATGAAGTCCCCGGCGTCATGGCCGTAGCTGTCGTTGATCGGCTTGAAGTGGTCCAGGTCGATCAGCATCAGCGCCAGTGTCTCGCCGTTCTGCTGGGCGCTGGCCAGGGCGTGTTCGGCGTGCTCCACCAGGTAGCGGCGGTTCGGCAGGCCGGTCAGCGGGTCGTAGTGCGCGGCGTGCTGCAGCTGTACTTCACGCTCGCGCAGCAGTTGGTTGCTCTGGGTGAGTTCGGCGGTGCGCTCGGCCACGGCGGTCGCCAGGTCCTGCTGGGCGCTTTGCATCAGCGTCAGGCGCGCGCTTTTCTCCCGGTCGGCCTGTTCCAGCGCCTGGGCGCGCTCGCGCTTGAGGCCCTGGATGCGCGAGGTGAGGGCGAAGGAAAACAGCACCGACTCCATGGCCACGGCAATGGGGAAGATGTACGAGGTCAGCGGCGAAGGTTGCACCACGCCGGTGGCGCGCATCACTGAAATGCTCACGCTGGTCAGCACCAGGCCGAAGCCGAGCAGGTAGAGGAACGCCGGGAACGAGCCCTGGCGCCAGCGCACCAGGGCGCCGCCGAGCGCCGCCGGTACGCCGATCAGGGTGATCGCCACCAGCATCCAGCCGGCCACGCCACGCAGGTGCAGGGCGCCGAGGACGATGGTCAGCACATACAGCGCGCAGTTCAGGTTCAGCAGCCAGTGCGACCAGCGCACATGACGGCGGGTCTGCAGCAGGGTGATGGTGAAGCGATGCACGCACAGGCCCCAGAGCGAGGGCAGGGTGATGCGGTCCAGCCACCAGGGCACCGGGTGGTCCGGCCAGAAGTACTCGAAGCCGTGCCCGCTCATCCCCAGGCTGAACAGCAGCGCGCTGGCGGTGGTCAGTACGTACCAGAAGTACGCCGGGTCGCGCAGGGTCAGCAGGATGAACAGGTTGTACAGCAGCAGCGCGGCGATCAGGCCGTAGATGAAACCGAGAAACAGGCTGGTATCGGCGCGATGGTCCTGCAGGTCGTTCAGCGACCAGATGCGCAGCGGGAAGGAGTTGCCCGCCGGGTCGTAGACGCGGGCGTAGAGGCGCACCGGACCGCTGCCTTCGGGCAGATGGAAGACCGGGCGGCGGTAGTCGCGGTCGCGGCCCTGGGCGAAGGGCACGGCCTCACCGGACAGCGTTTCCCGGTAGATGCCCCGTTCGTCGGGTACGTAGAGACGAAAATCCTTGAGGTTGACCGCGTCCACTTCCAGCCACCAGCCGCCCTGCGGGGTGGTGCGGCGGTCGAGGTCCAGGCGCAGCCACCAGCCGTCCGGGCTCTGGCCGACGCTGGTGCGGCCGTTGGCAGGCACGAAATCGCGGCTGGCCTGCACGGCTTCCAGCGACAGCGGGCCATCACGTTCCTGCAGCAGTTCGAGGTGATCGTTGAGCCAGGCGCCGCTGGCCTTGTCGTCCAGTTCGAAGGCTAGCGCCGTGTGGCAGAACAGCAGGGTAAGCAACAGCACGAAGGCACGACGCACGACAGGTACTCCCTGGCCTGGGTGGGATGGCCAGGCGTACTGCGGATAGTGGCTGGAGTATAGCCAGATGATGGCACTTGCAATCTACCGTGCGCCGGCTAAATCCCAGTTAAATCTGAGCTCACTGGTCGGGTGTTGTACACTTTTTGTGCTATATTCCGCGCCCGCGTTTTTCCGCGATACCTACTTAGAGATACCCCGGTGCCCGTGATGCAAGCCGCCAAGCCGTTGTTCGACTATCCCAAGTTCTGGGCCGAGTGTTTCGGCCCGGCGCCGTTCCTGCCCATGAGCAAGGAAGAGATGGATCAGCTGGGTTGGGATTCCTGCGACATCATCATCGTCACCGGGGATGCCTACGTTGACCATCCGTCGTTCGGCATGGCCATCATCGGCCGTCTGCTGGAGGCCCAGGGCTTCCGCGTGGGCATCATTGCCCAGCCGGACTGGCGCTCGAAAGACGACTTCATGAAGCTCGGCCAGCCGAACCTGTTCTTCGGCGTGGCGGCAGGCAACATGGACTCGATGATCAACCGCTACACCGCGGACAAGAAGATCCGCAGCGATGACGCCTATACGCCGGGCGGCCTGGCCGGCAAGCGCCCTGATCGCGCCAGCCTGGTCTACAGCCAGCGCTGCAAGGAGGCCTACAGCGAGACCCCGGTGATCCTCGGCGGCATCGAGGCTTCGCTTCGCCGCATCGCCCACTACGACTACTGGCAGGACAAGGTGCGTCGCTCCATCCTGATGGACGCCACCGCCGACATCCTGCTGTACGGCAACGCCGAACGCGCCGTGGTGGAGATCGCCCAGCGCCTGGCCTCCGGCGAGACGGTCGAGCAGATCACCGACGTGCGCGGCACCGCCTTCGTGCGCCGCGACACCCCCGAAGGCTGGTTCGAGGTGGACTCCACCCGCATTGACCGTCCGGGCAAGGTCGACAAGATCATCAACCCGTACGTGAACACCCAGGACACCGCCGCCTGCGCCATCGAGCAGGAGAAGGGCGAGCAGGAAGACCCGAACGAAGCCAAGGTCGTGCAACTGCTGGCACACCCGCGCCTGGAGCGCGATCGCACGGTGATCCGCCTGCCATCGTTCGAGAAGGTGCGCAGCGACGCGGTGCTCTATGCCCACGCCAACCGCGTGCTGCACCTGGAGACCAACCCGGGCAACGCCCGCGCCCTGGTGCAGAAGCATGGCGAGGTGGACGTGTGGTTCAACCCGCCGCCCATCCCGATGAGCACCGAGGAAATGGACTACGTGTTCGGCATGCCCTATGCGCGCGTGCCGCACCCGCTGTACGGCAAGGAGAAGATCCCGGCCTACGAGATGATCCGTTTCTCGGTGAACATCATGCGGGGCTGCTTCGGTGGCTGCACCTTCTGCTCGATCACCGAGCACGAGGGGCGGATCATCCAGAACCGCTCCCACGAATCGATCCTCGCCGAGATCGAGGAGATGCGTAAGGTGCCGGGCTTCACCGGTGTGGTCTCCGACCTCGGCGGCCCGACTGCCAACATGTACCGCATCGCCTGCAAGGACCCGGAGATCGAGCGTCACTGCCGCAAGCCGTCCTGCGTGTGGCCGGGCATCTGCGAGAACCTCAACACCGACCACTCCTCGCTCATCGAGCTGTACCGCAAGGCCCGCGCCCTGCCGGGCGTGAAGAAGATCCTGATCGCTTCCGGCCTGCGCTACGACCTCGCCGTGCAGTCGCCCGAGTACGTCAAGGAACTGGTGACGCACCACGTCGGCGGCTACCTGAAGATCGCCCCGGAGCACACCGAGGAAGGCCCGCTGTCGAAGATGATGAAGCCGGGCATCGGCACCTACGACACCTTCAAGCGCATGTTCGAGAAGTTCTCCAAGGAGGCGGGAAAGGAGCAGTACCTGATCCCGTACTTCATCGCCGCGCACCCGGGCACCACCGACGAGGACATGATGAACCTCGCCCTGTGGCTCAAGCGCAACGGCTTCCGCGCGGACCAGGTGCAGGCGTTCTATCCCTCACCCATGGCCAGCGCGACCGCCATGTACCACTCGGGCAAGAACCCGCTGCGCAAGGTCACCTACAAGAGCGACAGCGTGACCATCGTCAAGAGCGACCAGCAGCGCCGCCTGCACAAGGCCTTCCTGCGCTACCACGACCCGAAGGGTTGGCCGATGTTGCGCGAAGCGCTGGAGCGCATGGGCCGCGCGGACCTGATCGGCAACGGCAAGCACCATCTGATCCCGACCTACCAGCCGCAGACCGACGAGTACCAGAGCGCGCGCCGCAAGAACTCCACCCCGGCCGGCAGCAAGAAGGCCGGCCAGCCGCTGCTGACCCAGCACACCGGCCTGCCGCCGCGCGCCAGCAATGGCTCCAAGCCGTGGAACAAGACCGAGGAAGGCAAGGCCACCGGCTACGCCAAGGGCAAGAAACGCACGACCAAGCGGCAGCCGAATATCCCGCGCTGATCCGTCTGCCCGTGCTGTGAAAAAAGGCGTGCCCGCTATGCGGTCACGCCTTTTTGCTGGAAGAAGCTCACGTAAGCCTTGTCCACCTTGAGAATGTGGTGGATCAGCCAGGCCTTGAGCAGCTCCAGCGCCTCGACCGAGACCACCTCGCCATCCTCGTGACGGTACAGCAGGTCGATGATCTGCCGATTGAAGCGGTCGTGCTCGGCGCGGTGCGCTTCCTCGTCCGGGTAGCCCAGGCGCTGGAACAGCACCTCCTCGACGATGAAGTGGTTCATCGTGTACTCCACCAGTTGCTCCAGCAGCTCGCCGATGGGCTGGCCCTCGCCGTCGGCGCCGTTGAGGCTGTCGTACAGCGCGTTGGTGAGGTCGACCAGCCAGCGGTGCTGTTCATCGATCCGCTCGATTCCGATCACGAACTCGTCGTTCCAGGGCATGAAGCTCATCCGTGTACTCCTTGGGGTGGAAGCGCAGATCATCCCGATCCGCCACCACGAAACCGTGACGCCAATCAATCAAAGTGCGATGTGTCTGAAGGGCTGGCGTGGCGCGGGATGTAGGAGTATTCTCCGGATCAGTTGGTACGATAGTTCCATATCATAAGAACAAGACCGGAGCCCGCCATGCGTCTCGCCACTCTCTCCCTTCTCGCTTTCTCCGTTGCCCTGGCCGCCTGCGGCGAAGGCGACAAGCCTACCGCCGCCGTCAGCAGCGACTTCCAGAAGGACTTGCAGGCCCGCCTGATCAAGGCCAAAGCTGGCGATGTCATCGACATTCCCGCCGGCACCTACCACCTGGACCGCAGCCTCAGCCTGAAAGTGGACGGCGTGACCATCCGCGGCGCCGGGATGGACAAGACCATCTTGAGCTTCAAGAACCAGAAGGCCGGCGCCGAAGGGCTGTTCGTCGACGCCTCCGACTTCACCCTGGAGAATCTCGCCATCGAGGACACCAAGGGCGACGGCCTGAAGGTCATCGGCGGCAAGAACATCGTCATCCGCAACATCCGCACCGAGTGGACCAACGGCGCCTCCACCGAGAACGGCGGCTACGGCATCTACCCGGTTCAGACCGAGAACACCCTGCTCGAAGGCAACGTCGCCATCGGCGCCTCCGACTCGGGCATCTACGTCGGCCAGTCGCGTAACGTGGTAGTGCGCAACAACCGCGCCGAGCGCAACGTCGCCGGCATCGAGATCGAGAACACCATCGGCGCCGACGTCTACAACAACGTCGCCACCGACAACACCGGCGGCATCCTCGTCTTCAACATGCCCAACCTGCAGCAGCCGGGGCGCGGCACCCGCGTCTTCGACAACGACGTGCAGGGCAACAACCACGAGAACTTCGGCCACAAGGGCACGCCGGTGGCCAGCGTGCCGGCGGGCTCGGGCGTGGTGGTGAATTCCAACGACGACGTGGAGATCTTCAACAACAAGATCGGCAACCACAAAACCGCCAACGTCATCATCAGCAGCTACTTCAGCACCAACTATTCGGAGAAGGCCACCCAGCCGAACTTCGACCCCTATCCCGAGGGCATCTTCATCCACGGCAACACCTTCGGCCCCGGTGGCGACAGCCCCGACCACCTGGAGCTGAAAGCGCTCAAGGTCGCCAAGTTCGGCCTCACCGGGCGCCTGCCGGACATCCTCTGGGACGGCTACTTCAACGAGAAGAAACTGGTCGACGGCAAGCTGCCCGAAGCCCTGGCCATCTGCATCGACAACGGCAGCGCCGGCATCGTCAACGTCGACGGCCCCAACGGCTACAAGAACATCAGCACCGACATCAGCTCGCACCAGTGCAAGCTCAAGCCGCTGCCGAAGATCGAGCAGGCCGGCCTGGGTGAAAAGGGCAACAAGGCATGATGAAACCCGCTTCGTTCCTGTTGTCGCTCGCCCTGGCCACCTTGGTGGCCGGGTGCGGGAAGGAGAGCAAGCCGCGTTACCAGCCCGAAGGCGACGACTACCCGGAAAAGCTCAGCGGCTGGGGCATGCTGCACCTGGCGGACGGCCACCTGGCGCCGGCCGCCGAGGTGCTGCCCTATGACCTGAACACCTCGCTGTTCACCGACTACGCACACAAACTGCGCACCGTATGGATGCCCGAAGGACAGTCGGCGCAGTACGCCGAGGACCGCTTCGACTACCCCGTCGGTACCGTCCTGACCAAGACCTTCTATTACCCCAAGGACGCCCAGGGCAACCTGCTGCAGAACAGCCAGGACGACCGTGATCCGAAGGCCGGGCTCGACATGGCCAAGGTTCATCTGGTGGAGACCCGCGTGCTGGTGCGGCAGAAGGACGGCTGGGCGGCACTGCCCTACGTGTGGAATACTGAGCAGAGCGAAGCGACCCTGGAGGTCGCTGGCGACAGCCCGGCGCTGGAGGTGACCGCCGAGGACGGCAAGAAGATCGCCTTCACCTATATGGTGCCGGACGCCAACCAGTGCTCCGAATGCCACGCCGAGCAGAAGGGCGGCGGCATCGCCCCGCTGGGGCCCAAGGCGCGGCACCTGAACAAGGACTTCGCCTACGCCGAAGGCAGCGACAACCAGTTGCAGCACTGGCAGGCGCGCGGCTTCCTCAAGGGCCTGCCGGCGCTGGCGCAAGTGCCGCAGAACGCGCTGTGGGGGCATCCGCGCCCCGGCGAAGACCTGGAGAAACAGGCGCGCAGCTACCTCGACGCCAACTGCTCGCACTGCCACAACCCCAAGGGCGCGGCGCGCACTTCGGGCCTCTACCTCGACCCGCACACGCCGGTCTCAATCGCCTACGGCATCTGCAAGCCGCCGGTGGCAGCGGGCGGCGGCACGGGCGGGCGACTGGAAGACATCCACCCTGGCAGCCCGGAGAAGTCCGTGCTCAGCTACCGGGTCGGCAGCGACAAGCCGGGCGACATGATGCCCGAGCTGGGTCGTACCCTGGTGCACCGCGAGGGGCTGGAAATGCTCAATCGCTGGATCGCCTCGCTGCCCGGCGACTGCTAGTGCAATAGCGCCCGGAGCCCGCCAGGGCTCTGGGCTGCGCGCTGCGACGAGCAAACGGCTGGGGCCGTGCTAGCGTTCATCTGGTCCCTTTCTCTCGCAGGTGCGCTTCCATGGAAGATACGAACATCATCAATGTGGGTACGGAGAAGATCAACGCACTGTGGGCGACGGTTTCGCAGTACGCGCTCGCATTCGGTGTGAAGATCATCGTCGCCATCCTCTTCTGGGTACTCGGCCGCTGGCTGATTGGCTTCGCCGTCGGGTTGGTGGAGAAGGCCCTGGCCAGGCAGAGCGTCGATCCGACGGTGCTGCGCTACGTCGGCTCCTTCATCACCGTCACTCTGAACATCCTTCTGGTCGTCGGCATCCTCGGCTACTTCGGCGTGCAGACCACCAGCCTCGCCGCACTGATCGCCGCCATCGGCCTGGCCATCGGCATGGCCTGGTCGGGCCTGCTGGCGAACCTCGCGGCCGGTGGCTTCATCATCGTGCTGCGGCCGTTCAAGGTCGGCGACTTCGTCTCCGCCGGCGGCGTGACCGGCACCGTGAAGGAGATCGGCCTGTTCGCCACCGCCATCAACACCCCGGACAACGTCCTGACCCTGGTGGGCAACAACAAGATCTTCAGCGACACCATCCAGAACTTCAGCCACAACACCTTCCGCCGCGTGGAACTCAAGACGCAGCTCTCCGGCGCCGCCGACTATGCAGCTGCTGTCGCGGTGCTCAAACAGCGCATCGCGGCGATCCCGAATGTGCTGACCGACCCGCCGGTGGATGTGGAAATCCTCGAGTTCAACCTCGTCGGCCCGGTGCTGGCAGTGCGTCCGTACTGCCACAACGACAACTACTGGCAGGTCTACTTCGACACCAACCGCACCATCAAGGAAGCCCTGGGCACCGACTTCCCGGCACCGATGCCGGCGCAGACGGTGATCGTGCAGCAGTCGGCGAACAGCTGACGGCTCCCGCTCCTACAAGGGCCACCGCAAGGTGGCCTTTTCTTTTCCCAGCGAGAATCCCGGCGCGAACAACCTCGCCGGGACCGATGGCTCCCCGGCACGGATGAGTGGCGCGGTACTTCGGACGCCTTCCTAGCTGCACGCCTGATCCTCTCCGGCTGGCGGACTTTTCCCTTCGATCTCCCAGCAAATGTCTGGCTGACCGCCCCGCGCTGTGCCTTGCACCCTTGAAGCTCACTCCTCGGCGGCAAGGTGATCGACATGGCTGGCGGCAAGCGCAGCGAAGGATTCACCCTGGTGGAAGTGCTGGTCTCGGTGCTTGTCCTCGGGATTGGACTGCTGGGGCTGGCGGGTCTGCAGAACGTCGCTATTCGCGCCGGCTACAGCGCGCTGCAACGTTCCCAGGCGTCCTGGCTGGCCAGCGAGATGGCCGACCTGCTGCGCGCGAATTCAGACGCCGCCCGCGCGGGCGCCTACGACACGAACTTCCTCGACGTGGCCGCCGGATGCCCGAAAAGCGCTGGCTCGACGCGGGCGCAACTCGATCTCGGCCAGTGGCAGGCAGATGTCTGCGAGACGCTCCGTGGGTCGGGTAGCGGTTCCGTGCAGGTGGTCCACAGCGGTGACCAGTACAGCGCGGTGATCGCCGTGCGTTGGGACGACCGAGGGGCGCGCGAGCGTCTGGGGGAGGCTGGCAATGCCTGGGAAACCTTCACCTACCGGATAGGCCTCTGACATGCGCCAGCGCGGACTTTCGCTGGTCGAGCTGCTGGTGGCCATGGCGCTCGGGCTGCTGCTCCTGGCGGGCGTCATCCAGGTCGTCCTCGGCAGCAAGCGCAGCTATCAGAGCAGCGTCGCGCTGGCCGAGCTGCAGGAGACTGGCCGCTTCGCGCTGGAGGCCATGGCGCGGGACCTGCGCAACGCCGGGTTCTCAGGCGCCTGCGCGGGCGGACTGGTCAACACCGCTGGTGCGGAAGGGGCAAAGTACGCGATCGATGCCTCGGCAATCGAAGGGTTCGGAGCCGGGATGTCGGCTCCGGCCTGGATGCCCTCCGAGCGCTTGGCCAACACCGATGCGGTGTTGCTGCGTTATGCATCCGAGCCTGTTCTCGAGGCTCGCTCGATCAGCGGCAACCGGCTGTTCCTGGCTTCTTCGGGTGCAGTTTCCGGGGCCTTCTATCTGCTCAGCGATCAGCAGTCCTGCCTGCTGCTGCGCAATGCCGGGGACGCGGCGAGCCTGTTGGCGGATCGTTCGCTGGAGCACTTCCTGGCTGCGGCGACGCGGGTCTATCGATACCGCTATGTCATCTACTCGATTCGCCGGAACGATGATGGGACGCCGGGGTTGTTCGTGACGGACAACAGCCAGACCTCAAGCAAATCGAATACCGAAGAACTGGTGAACGGCGTCGCCGGCATGAGCCTGCGCTACGGCGTGGCGGGAGTGGGCAGCGAAGTGGTGGCGGCCTACAAGGCGGCGCGGGAAATGACCGCCAGCGACTGGCGTCGGGTACGCACGGTACGCATCAGCCTGCTGCTGCAGAGTCAGACCCGTGAGGTCGACGAGGCACCCAAGGCGCTGCAGTTCGACGGCCGCACCCTCCCGCCGAACGCGGAGCGAAGGCTGCGGCTGGTGATGAGCAGCACCATCGCGCTACGCAATCCCTCGCCATGAACGGGGGCTCGTCGATGCGTCATGAGTTCGAGCGCGGGGCGGTGCTGCTGGTCTCGCTGGTCATGTTGTTGCTGCTCACCCTCATCGGCCTGGCGAGCATGCGCATGGTGCAGTTGGAAGAACGCATGGCCGGCAACCTGCGTGACCGGCAGATGGCCTTCCAGGCAGCAGAAGCGGCGCTGCGCGCGGGCGAAGCGGCTGCGCTGGAGCGCTATCGGCACGACGGCCCTATGGCCTCTGTCGAGGCTGCCGAAGGAGTGGCTGGCGGTTTTTCCGGCAGTGCGGCGCAGCCGGTTTATCGGCTGCGCTTCCTGCGCTGGCTGTCCAGCGAGGGGCTGGAAGTCGGCAAGGGCGGCGCGGCCAATGGTGTAGCCATCGAGGTGCGCGCCGAAGGCTTTGGTGCGCGTCGCCAGCCTTCGGGGGAGCCGGTTTCCAGCGTCCGGCTGAGCAGCATCTTTTTCATCCGTTAGCGCGCAGCAAGGAGGTGCTAGTGAGGCTCGGAAGACTCTGTTCCCTGATGCTGGGCGCCATGCTGGCGGGCGTACTGTCGGCTGCGCCGGTCAGTCAGGTGCCGCTGCAGGTCGCCAGTGGTGCTCCGGGCAATATCCTGTTGTTGCCATCTTCGGCCCACGGGGCGACGGCGGCGGCAGCTAATCCAAGCCCGGTCTATGTCACCGGCGAGAGGTACTTCGGTTACTTCGACCCGGACAAGTGCTACGCCTACCGTGCTGGCAAAGACGAGACGGAGCGCTATTTCCAGCCCGTCGGCCCGGCGCTGGCCCATGTCTGCCGGCGGGCCTGGAGCGGCAACTTCCTCAACTGGGCGACGGCACAGGCCATCGATGTGTATCGCGCCGTGCTGACCGGCGGCGATCGCCTTATCGACAGTGCCGGACTGACGGTGTTGCAGAAGGGGCGGAATCTGCAACGGGACGGCGCCTTCCCGGATCGCCTTCTGCCTTTCGACAGCGTCGCGGGTGCCACGCCATTCTCCGGCGTAACGCTGTACCTGCGTGTTGCGGGAGAGGAGCGCGGCCTTTTGCTGAGTCGCAGCCCGGACTTTCCCGGCGAGCCGCAGGAGCTGCCGCCCGCAGAGCCGCTTTTGCCTGCGACGACCTACCGGATCGCGGTGCGCGTACAGGTCTGCGTTGCCGGCCAGTTGGAGCGTAATTGCCGGCCTTATGGCGAGCATTCCAAGCCTGAGGGCGTACTGCAGGAATATGCCGGTCGCCTGCGCTTCAGCCTCTTCGGCCGGTCTGATCGCGAAACGGGAGTGGTGCTGCGCGCGCCGCAGAAATTCGTCGGGCCGTGGCTGGATGATGGACGGGATAACCCGCTGAAAGAGTGGTCGGCGCAGTCCGGAATCTTCATCGACCGGCCGGCTGGAGTGATCGCCGCTCTCAACCGTTTCGGCGAGTCCTCGTCGTTCCTGCCATTCGATGACCTGGGCGAGCTGCTCCAAGCCGCCACAGGCTACCTGCGCCATCAGGGAGATCATGCGGACCCGCTCACCTACGCCTGCCAGCGCAACGTCGTGCTCGGGATTGGCGGCGCGGGTGAGGGCGAGGCCGGCGTGAGTTTGCCGCGTTTTGGCGATCCAGCGATTGCCCAGGCGACGCAGCAGGTGACGGCCATGCAGGGCGGCGCAGGCTCCGCCGCTTCGCTCGCACTGGCAGGCCTGGCCTATGACGCCCATGTGCGCGATTTGCGCCCGGACCTCCCCGGCCGGCAGAGCGCTGCCACCTACTGGCTGGCGTCTTCCCGCGAAGTGGCCGGGCCGGGCAGCTCCCTGTGGCTGGCGACCCAGTACGGCGGCTTTGCCATCCCGCGCGGCTATTCCTTTGTGCGCGCATCACCACTGCCGGAAAGCGCGTGGCAGGGCGTGGACGGCTGGCCGCTCAACCTGCTGAAACTCGCCGACCCTGACCCGCTGCGCGATGAGCTGAAACAGGCGTTCGCCCAAGCAGCCGACGATGAGCCGAGGAGCACCGGCAACTTCAGTGGCGGCCCGAACTCCGGCGAGTGGTTCAGTACCCTGCTGGCCGGGCGGCGCTGGAGCGGCGACCTGCAACTATGGCGCGAAGGCGAGCGGCTGCCGCGGTGGTCGGCCGCCCGGAAGCTGGACGAGCAGAGCGAAGCGCAAGTGGCCGGACGGAACATTCTCACTGTGCGGCCCGCCGGGGCAGGGGCAGACGGATCGCTGATCGCGCGCGCAGGCATGCTCTTCGCCTGGAGTGCCCTGGATGACGAACAGCGCCGCAGGCTGGGGGGCGAGCAGGGCGAGTCGCTGGTCGACTACCTTCGCGGGTCGCGCCTGCAGGAGCGGAGCGAGCCCCGCAGTGCGTTGCCTTTCCGCCTGCGCAGCAGCCGGCTGGGCGACATCGTTGGCTCGCGCCCGGTCTATTCCTGGCACGACCCGCAGCCTTACGGCGAGCTGCCCAAGCCGCTGGGTACTGGCTACCGGGAGTTCCTTGCCAGCGAGCAATACCAGCGGCGTGCGCCGCTGGTGGCGGTGGGCGCGAATGACGGCATGCTGCATGGCTTCGATGCGCGCGATGGGCGTGAGTTGTTCGCCTATGTGCCGGCGGCGGTGCTGGGCCACCTTCGCGAGTTGGCCGACCCCGGCTATGCCCATCGCTTTTACGTCGATGGGTCGCCCATGGTGGGCAATGCCTGGATCGGCGGAGAGTGGCGAACCCTGTTGGTGGGCAGCACCGGAGCAGGCGGCAACGGCCTGTTCGCGCTGGACGTGACCGACCCAGAACACGTCCAGTCGAGCAGCGTGCTCTGGGAGTTCAGCCACCCCGACCTCGGCTACACGCTGGGGCGGCCAGCACTCATGGCGCTCGGATCGGGAAGGTTCGTCGTGGCGGTTTCCTCCGGCGCCAGGGACCCGGAATACCGTGGCGGGGACATCTGGCTGCTCGATGCCGCGGATGGTCGTGTGCTCAAGCGCATCCACCTGCCCGAGGCCGGTGACCTGGGGCCGGTGACGGCGATCAGCAGTGTGGGCGGGGTGACCGCCAACCGCCTCTATGTGGGCGACAGCCTCGGGAATCTCTGGCGTGTGGATCTGGCGGGCGATGCGGGTGGCGACTCGGCGATTCCATCGTCGCTGGCCGGCAAACCGTTGTTCCGGACGCTGGCGCCGGACGGGAATTCGCAGGCAATCACTGCGCCTGTTGCGGCAGCTCTGGACCGCAGTGGACAGGTGCGAGTGTTGCTCGGCACCGGGCGCTTCTACCGTGTGGGTGACGACGAGCCCACGGCGAGGACTGAAAGTCTTTATGGCGTGCTCGACGACGGGCGGGTCTTGGTTGGGCGGTCAGAGCTCCTGCCGGTGCCCGGAAAGGACGGTGGTCGTGGCTGGTATCTCGACCTGTCGGCCGTTGGTTGGCGCGTGGTGGAGCAGCCGCAGGTTCGTGACGGCAGGCTGGTGTTGTTCAACCTGATCGCACCGGGAGAGGACCCCTGCAGCGATCCGCTCGCTCACGCTTGGGTCGTGCTGGATAGCGGCAGCGGCGAGCGGCTGGTGGGCGGTCTGCCGAGCGCCGTCATGGCGGGCAGCGACACAGCGCAGCAGTCCAGCGGCGCGCTGCTGCAATCCGATCCGGCCGGTGGCCTGCACATCCTGGGTGTGGATCGCGATGGCCGTCCGCAGGGGCAGGCGCTGGATCTGCTCCGTGACTTCGGGCGCAAGGCCTGGTGGGAGTCTCGTTGAAATGACATCGCCGAACAGGCGCGCCGGCGGTTTCACGCTGGTGGAGCTGCTGGTCTGCCTGGCCCTGATCGGTATCCTGCTGGGTATTGCCCTGCCGGCGTACCAGGATCATATCCAACGGGTGCGCCGGGTGGACGCGCAGAAGTCGCTGGTGGAGCTGGCGCAGTCGCTGGAGCGCTTCTACACCAGCCGCGGCACCTACGTCGGCGTAACGCTGCCGTTCGACCAGTCGCCACGCGATGCAGGGAAGGCCTTCTACCGCCTGAGTTTCGCCAGTGGTCCGGAGGAGTCGGGTTATGTCCTGCAGGCCGAGCCGCTCGGGGCGATGGCGGGGGATGCCTGCGGAGTGCTGACGCTGGCCAGCAGCGGGCTCCGTGGCGCGGCCACGGAGCGCTGCTGGTAGGCGTACGTCAGGTCGGCGTGCGGTCGACCCACTTGGGCGCGGCCAGGGGCTTCCAGGCGGCCAGGGCGCTGACCAGCTCGGCGGGCGAGGCGGCACGCTGCAGCATGTCGCGGTGCGGCTGGCGCACGAAGCGCTCCTGCACCAGATGGTCGAGGAAGGTCAGCAGCGGGTCGAAGAAGCCGTTCACTTCCAGCAGTCCCAGCGGCTTGGCGTGGTAGCCCAGCTGGCCCCAGGTCCAGACCTCGAACAGCTCTTCCAGGGTACCCAGGCCGCCCGGCAGGGCGATGAAGGCGTCGCTCAGCTCGGCCATGCGGGCCTTGCGCGCGTGCATGCCGTCCACCACTTCCAGGCGGGTCAGGCCGCTGTGGCCGACTTCGGCGTCTTTCAGGCTCTGCGGGATGATGCCGATGACTTCGCCGCCAGCGGCCAGCGCGGCATTGGCGACCATGCCCATCAGGCCCACGGCGCCGCCGCCATAGACCAGCTGGATACCGTTTTCAGCGAGATGTCGGCCGAGGGCTTCGGCGGCTTCCTGGTAGATCGGGGTGGCGCCGGGGCTGGCGCCGCAGAATACGCAGATGGAACGCAAGGTCATGGAGCTGTCCTCGTTTTGCTGGCCTGGTTTTGCAGGCCGTCAGGTTACCGACTGCGAGGAAAGCGACCAAGCCGAATTCAGTCGTCCAGGCAGCCACCGGCGGTTGCGCCGAGTGCGTAGCAGGCGAGCAGGTTCTGTAGCAGCGGGCTTTGTAACAGTGCAAGACGGTGCATGGCGCGAACTCCTGTGGGGCCGGGGGATGGCGTCTATGCTAGGCGGGGTGCGCTGATCTGCCTCGTTGATCCTGCTGATCGACCTGATAGACAGTTCCAAGCTTCGCTCGTGGCCGAAGGCCATTGATGCAGATCAGGGGAACCCCGATCGCGTTCGGGCAGTCTTCCCCTTCAGGATTCTCCGCCCAACCTGCCTAGGAGGCATGTCATGTTCCGTAAACTCGCCGCTGTATCCCTGCTTGGCCTGTTCAGTGCCCCGCTGCTGGCCGCCGAATGCTCCGTGGACATCCAGGGCAACGACCAGATGCAGTTCAGCACCAACGCCATCAGCGTCGACAAGAGCTGCAAGACCTTCACCGTGAACCTGTCCCACCCGGGCAGCCTGCCGAAGAACGTGATGGGCCATAACTGGGTCCTGACCACTGCCGCCGACATGCAGGGCGTAGTGACCGACGGCATGGCCGCCGGTCTGGACAAGAACTACGTCAAGGACGGCGACACCCGCGTGATCGCCCACACCAAGATCATCGGCTCCGGCGAGAAGGATTCGGTGACCTTCGACGTCTCCAAGCTGAAGGCTGGCGATGAATACGCCTTCTTCTGCTCCTTCCCGGGCCACTCGGCCATGATGAAGGGCACCCTGGCGGTGAAGTGATCCCGCTTTCGCTCGAAAGCGTGTGATCCGAAAAGCCCGACCCATGGTCGGGCTTTTTATTTCACGCAAGCAGGGTAGGGTGTGGGCGTGGTTGAAATTGCAACGGGGGACTCATGTACCACGGTGAACGCTTCAACGCCTGGACTCACCTGATTGGCGCCGTGCTGGCGCTGGTGGGCGGCATCTGGCTGCTGGTGGCCACCAGCCTGGTGGGCGAGCCGCTGCGCATCGTCAGTGTGGCGGTATACGGCACGACGCTGACCCTGCTCTACAGCATCTCCACGCTCTACCACAGCGTTCAGGGACGGGCGAAAGTCATTCTGCGCAAGCTCGACCATCTGTCGATCTACCTGCTGATCGCCGGGAGCTACACGCCGTTCTGCCTGGTGACGCTGAAGGGGCCCTGGGGCTGGACGCTGTTCGGCATCGTCTGGTCGATGGCAGTGATCGGCATGCTGCAGGAGATCAAGCCGCGCTCCGAGGCGCGGGTGCTGTCGATCATCATCTACGCGGTGATGGGCTGGATCGTGCTGATCGCGGTGGGCCCGCTGTACCGTGCGCTGGGCGGCGCAGGTTTCGCCTGGTTGGTGGGCGGCGGGGCTTTCTACACCATCGGCATCATCTTCTTCGCCTACGACAGCCGCTTCCGCCACTGGCATGGCATCTGGCACCTGTTCGTGATCGCCGGCAGCCTGCTGCACTTCATCGCCATCTGGCGCTACGTCATTCCCCAGCACTGAACCCCTGAACTCGCTGGCGCGGGACTTCTCCCGCGCCAACGGCTGCCGTTCGCTTACGGCGCGGTGGGCAGTGCGCGCTTGTGACGGGTCTTCTCGAAGGTACGGACGATGATGTCGAAGGCCTCCTGGCCAACGTCCTGGCCGTGCAGGAAGGCATCGATCTCCTTGTAGGTCACGCCGTGAGCGTGCTCGTCCGGCTTGCCGGGGGCGAGGTCCTCGAGGTCGGCGGTCGGCACCTTCTCCACCAGATGCTCCGGCGCGCCGAGGCGGCGGGCGATGCTGCGCACCTGGTTCTTCACCAGGCCGGTGAGCGGGGCGAGGTCGCAGGCGCCGTCGCCGAACTTGGTGAAGAAGCCCATCACCGCCTCGGCGGCGTGGTCGGTGCCGACCACCAGGCCGGCGCGGGCGTTGGCGATGGTGTACTGGGCGACCATGCGGATGCGTGCCTTGGTGTTGCCCAGGGCGAAGTCGCGGGTGGCCGGTGCCAGGCCTTCCAGTGCCTGGGTCTCGGCGGCCAGCGCCTGCACGGACGGGCCGATGTTCACGGTATGGCGCTCGTCGGGGGCGATGACGTCCACCGAATCCTGGGCATCCTGCTCGTCGCCCTGCACGTTGTACGGCAGGCGCACGGCGAGGAAGCGGTAGTCCTGGTTGCCGGTCTCGGCGCGCAGGCCCTCCACGGCACGCTGGCAGAGCATGCCGGCGGTGAGCGAGTCGACGCCGCCGCTGATGCCCAGCACCAGGGTCTTCATCCCCGAACCCTGCAGGCAGTCCTGGATGAAGCGCACGCGCCGCTGGATCTCGGCCAGCAGCTCGGCGTCGGACTGGAAGGGCGGCTGCACGTTGAGTTCTCTGGCGATGGCGGCCTGTCTGTCTTTCATCTGGAGGGCTCCTGTGGAAAGCGGAAAATGGGTTACACCGGCACCTTGAACACGTGGCGCAGGTAGGCGACGAAGTTCTCGTCGCGGCATTGGGTCTTGCCCGGGGTGTCGGAAATCTTCGCCACGGGGTGGCCGTTGCAGGCCGTCATCTTGATCACGATGTTCATCGGTTCCACCCCGGGGATGTCGCAGGTCAGGTTGGTACCGATGCCGAAACTGACGTTGATCTTGCCACGCAATGCGCGGAAGAGCTGCAACGCCTTGGGCATGTCGAGGCCGTCGGAGAACACCAGGGTCTTGGTCAGCGGGTCGATTCCCAGCCGGCGGTAGTGGGCGATGGCCTTTTCGGCCCAGACCAGCGGGTCGCCCGAGTCGTGGCGCAGGCCATCGAAGAGCTTGGCGAAGTACAGGTCGAAGTCGCCCAGGAAAGCGTCCATGGTAATGCAGTCGGTCAGCGCGATGCCCAGCTGGCCGCGGTATTCACGCACCCAGCAGTCCAGCGCGGCGATCTGGCTGTCGATCAGCCGCGGACCGAGCTGCTGGTGCGCCATCAGCCATTCGTGGGCCATGGTGCCGATCGGCTTGACGTCGAATTCGCGGGCCAGGTGCACGTTGCTGGTACCGACGAAGCGGCCGGGGAAGTCGCGCTTGAGGATGTGCACGACTTCTTCCTGGGTGCGGTAGGAGAAGCGCCGGCGGGTACCGAAGTCGGCCACCTGGAATTCCTTCAGCTCCTCCGCGCTGGCGTTGCCGGCGAGCCAGTCGAGCTTGCGATAGAGCTGCTCACCGACCTGCTCCAGCACCACCTCGCGGTAGCGATAGCGGTTGCGCACTTCGCTGACGATGGCCAGCAGCGGCACCTCGAAGAGGATTACGTGCAGCCACGGCCCGCGCAGGCGGATGGCCAGTTGGCCGTCCTCGATGCTGGTGTGCACATAGCGCAGGTTGAAGCGGAACAGGCTGAGGAAGCGGATGAAGTCCGGCTTGATGAACGGGATGCGTTCGAGGAAGGCCAACTGGTCCGGCGTGGCTTCCAGTTCGGCCAGGCGCTCGATCTGGTAGCGGATTTCCGCGAGGTATGGGCGCAGGTCCTCGGCGTTGCGGCAGCGGAACTCCCACTCCACCTCGGCGTTGGGGTAGTTGTGCAGCACCGCCTGCATCATCGTCAGCTTGTAGAAGTCGGTGTCCAGCAGGTTCTGCACGATGCTGTCGGCAAACACGCTCTCGGCCATGATCAATTCTCCCTGATGCCCCAGAGGGCCTCGTCCAGTTCGTTCTCGTTGGCGCAGAGGATGACCCCGGCGCTGCGCATTTCATTGCAGGCGGCCTTCGCGGTGTCCTCCGCGATGGCGCGGCAGGCCGGCAGGTACAGCAGCACCTGGAAGCCGGCGCGGCGCAGTTGCAGTGCGGTGGTCTTCACGCAGTAGTCCAGCGCCAGGCCGCCCACCAGCACGTGGCTGACCGCGTTCTGCCGCAGGTATTCGATCACCCCGGTGCTGCGTCGCTCCGCCAGGTCGTGGTAGCACGCACCGTAGGGGTGCAGGTCCGGCTCCACGCCCTTCCAGATGAAGAAGTCGTAGTCCATCGGCCTGGGCAACTCGTCCAGCAGCTCGAAGCCCGGCGTGCCCGGCACGCAGTGGCTGACCCAGGTGAGGTCGGCGTTGGGCAGGGCGAGCGGTTGCAGCATCTGTGCCGGCTCGCTCACCACCCAGGGCGCTTGCGGGCTGTGGGCGTCCTTGCTGCCCAGGCGCAGGCTGGCGCGCTCGGCCATCAGGTTGAGGGCGCCGCCGATGGTGTCACCGCCGGGCACCGGCAGCTCGTTGGGGCAGAGCGGGGTGAAGCTCTTCTGGGCGTCTACATCGAAGCTGGCGATCAGGTTCATGGAAGCCTCCGCTTGACCGTTGGTGGTCTGTCGTGGCTACATAATTCACGACGTGAAATAAGTCGTCAAGCAGAAAGATGAAAAATGCCCAGAGGTGGAAGATGATTTCTGTACATGGTGAAATAAGTCGCAGGGCTTCTTCCGGTGAGGAAGCATGGGAGGAGCATCGATGAGTACCGCTGAAGTGCTGGCCACCGTGGATATCGTGGCGTTGCGCCTGCACGCCGAGCGCGGGCTGGAACTGCTGCTGATCCGCCGCGCCAAGGCGCCGTTCGAAGGCCAGTGGGCGCTGCCCGGCGTGCTGATCAACGGCCGCTGCGCCGACCATGGCCTGGATGATGCCGCCCTGCGCGCACTGCGTGAAAAGGCGCGGGTGAAGCCGGCGTACATGGAGCAGGTGGCGACCGTGGGCAATGCGGTGCGTGACCCGCGCGGCTGGTCGCTGAGCGTGTTCTACCTCGTGCTGGTGGCGCCAGACATCGAGCTGGCCGCCGACGACCTGGACTTCGTGCCGCTGGAGTCCGTACGCAACGAGCGTTTCCCCTTGCCCTTCGACCACACCCAGCTCGTGCAGCAGGCCTGCGAGCGGCTGGCGGGCAAGTCGGTGTACAGCGCGCTGCCGCTGTACCTGCTGCCGGAGCGCTTCACCGTGGCCGAGGCGCTGAAGGCCTTCGAGTGGTCCATCGGCGAGGAAGTCCAGCATTCCAGCCTGCGCGGCCGACTGGAGCGGATGAAGGCGGCGGGCTGGGTGGAAGACACCGGCGAGCGGCACCAGCCGCCGATGGGCCGGCCACAACACGTGCTGCGTTTTACGCCGCAGGGGGATGGGGCGTTTGTGTTTGATCGGAGTCTACTGGTCTGAACGCCCGGCGCTAGCCCTCCATCCGCTCCCCGATCCACTCGACAAACGCCCTGACCTTGGGCACCGCCGCCGCATGCTCGGGGTACGCCAGGTAATAGCCGCTGCGGCTCTGCAGGCCGTGCTGCCAGGCGATCACCAGCTTGCCTTCGCTCAGCTCCTCTTCCACCAGGAAGCGCGGCAGCAGCGCCACGCCGCAGCCGGCTTGCGCTGCGCGGATGCACATGTAGAAGGTGTCGAAACGCGGCCCGTGGTAGCTGTGCTCGCTGTGCTGGCCGAGGCTGAGGAACCACTCGTGCCAGGCTTCCTGGCGCGTGGCGTTCTGCAGCAGGACCAGGTCCGCCAGCTGGGTCGGGTCGCTCAGCGGCTGCGCCGGCAGGATCGCCGGTGAGCACACCGGCACCATCTCCTCGCCGAACAGCGCCACGCACTCCGCGCCGGGCAGGGTGGCGGCGCCGAAGAAGAACGCGATATCGCAGCGTGATTGCAGCAGGTCGCCGGGTTCCAGTTCCTGGCGCAGGTCCAGGTGGATGTTCGGGTGGCGATGGCGCCAGCCGTTCAGCCGCGGGATCAGCCAGCGCGCGCCGAAGGTCGGCGGCGTCGCCACGCGCAGCACCTCGGTTTCGCCGCCGTAGGACAGCAGGTAGTGGGTGGACATCTCCACCTGCGTGAGGATCTTGCGTACCTCCACCAGGTACAGATCGCCCGCCGGGGTCAGTTGCAGGCGGCGGCGCACACGGCGGAACAGCAGGTGCTGGAGCATTTCCTCCAGCTGCGCCACCTGCTTGCTGACCGCGCTCTGGGTCAGGTTCAGCTCTTCGGAGGCACGGGTAAAACTCAGGTGCCGCGCCACCGCTTCGAAGCATTGCAGGGCGGTCATGGACGGCAGGTGGCGTTTGCTCAGCATGGCGGGCAGTTCATGAATTTACGGAATGATGTGCATAGGAAACGTCGTTTGTTGTGCCTCGGCAAGCCGTTTATTACTGCTGGCATTCCGTCAGGTCATCTGAAAAGAACTGGAGTCCGAATGATTTCCGCACTGCTCGAATCCCTCGGCGTCGATGCCCGCCTGGTCACCGGTGGCGATCAGGTCATCCACTCTCCCATCGACGGCAGCCGCCTGGGCGCGGTGCGCCTGGAAAGCGCCGCCGAGGTGGAGCAGAAGATCGGCCGCGCCGCCCACGCCTTCGACGCCTGGCGCAAGGTGCCGGCGCCGCGCCGTGGCGAACTGGTGCGACTGTTCGGCGAGGAGCTTCGTGCGAGCAAGGCGGCTCTCGGCGAGCTGGTGTCCTGGGAGGCCGGCAAGATCACCCAGGAAGGCCTGGGCGAAGTGCAGGAGATGATCGACATCTGCGACTTCGCCGTCGGCCTGTCGCGCCAGCTCTACGGCCTGACCATCGCCTCCGAGCGCCCCGGCCACCACATGCGCGAGACCTGGCATCCACTGGGCGTGGTCGGGGTGATCAGCGCCTTCAATTTCCCGGTCGCCGTGTGGTCGTGGAACACCGCGCTGGCGCTGGTCTGCGGTAACTCGGTGGTGTGGAAGCCATCGGAGAAGACCCCGCTCACCGCGCTGGCCTGCCAGGCGCTGTTCGAGCGCGCACTGAGCAAGTTCGGTGACGCCCCGGCGTACCTGAGTCAGGTGGTGATCGGTGATCGCAGCGCCGGCGAAGCGCTGGTGGACGACGTGCGCGTCGCCCTGGTCAGCGCCACGGGCAGCACCCGTATGGGCCGCGAAGTCGGCCCGCGCGTGGCGGCCCGTTTCGGCCGCAGCATCCTCGAGCTGGGTGGCAACAACGCGATGGTCCTGGCGCCCAGCGCCGACCTCGACATGGCCGTGCGCGCCGTGCTGTTCAGCGCCGTCGGCACCGCCGGGCAGCGCTGCACCACCCTGCGCCGGTTGATTGCACACGAGTCGGTGAAGGACGAGTTCGTCAGCCGCCTGAAGACCGCCTACGCCAAGGTGCGCATCGGCCATCCGCTGGAAGGCAACCTGGTCGGCCCGCTGATCGACGAGCGCAGTTTCCTCGCCATGCAGGGCGCGCTGGAGCAGGCGCGTGGTGAGGGCGGCGTGGTGTTCGGCGGCGAGCGCCAGCTGGCCGAGAAATTCCCCGAGGCCTACTACGTGTCGCCGGCCATCGTCGAGATGCTCGAGCAGAGCGATGTAGTGCGCAGCGAGACTTTCGCGCCGATCCTCTACGTGGTGCCCTACCAGGACTTCAACGATGCGGTGGCGCTGAACAACGGCGTGCCCCAGGGCCTGTCGTCGTGCATCTTCACCACGGACCTGCGCGAGGCGGAAGCCTTCATCTCGGCGGTGGGCAGCGACTGCGGCATCGCCAACGTCAACATCGGCCCCAGCGGCGCGGAGATCGGCGGCGCCTTCGGTGGCGAGAAGGAAACCGGCGGCGGCCGCGAGTCCGGCTCCGACGCCTGGAAGGGCTACATGCGCAGGCAGACCAACACCGTGAACTACTCGCGGGAACTGCCGCTGGCCCAGGGCATAGTCTTCGACTGAGGCCGAGTTTCCGCGCGCTCAACGTAGGGCGAATAACCGCTTGCGGTTATCCGCCGGCTTTCAGCGCCGGTGTGCGGCGGATAACGCGCTCCGCGTTATGCGCCCTACGAAAAACACGCAGTACAGAGTCATTCACAAAGGTTCGCGTAGAAGGATCGCTGGATGTCGCTTCGCCAAGAGTGTCTGTGGGAACACCTGACTCCCGACCGCCCGGAAGCCCCGGAGCTGCGCGGGGATCGCAAGGTCGACGTGTGTGTCATCGGCGCGGGCTTCACCGGCCTGTCCGCCGCGCTGCATCTGCTGGAGCGCGGCCAGAAGGTCTGCGTGCTGGAAGCCCACACCACCGGGCATGGTGGCTCGGGGCGCAACGTCGGGCTGGTCAACGCCGGCCTGTGGATTCCCCCGGACGAGATCGAAGCCGGCATGGGCGCGGAGATCGGGCAGCGGGTCAACCGCATGCTCGGCGACGCGCCCTCGCTGGTGTTCTCGCTGATCGACAAGTACGCCATCGATTGCCAGGCGCGCCGCGAAGGCACGCTGCACATGGCGCACAACGCCCGTGGCCTGGCGGACCTGCGCAGCCGCTGCGAACAATGGGGCCGCCGCGGGGCGCCGGTGGAACTGCTCACCGGCGCCGACTGCGAACAGGCTTGCGGCACCGACAAGATTGCTGGCGCGCTGCTCGACCGCCGCGCCGGCACGCTCAATCCCATGGGCTACGTCAGCGGCCTGGCCCGCGCGGTGGTCGGCCTGGGTGGCGAGCTGTACCACCATTCCCCGGTGGTTGGCCTGGTGCGCGTGGGCAGTGCGTGGAACGTGATCACAGCCGGCGGCGTGGTCACCGCCGACAAGGTGGTGATCGCCTCCAGCGCCTACACCGAAGGCGAGTGGACGCAGCTGCGCCGCACGTTCTTCCCCGGTTACTACTACCAGGTTGCCTCGCGCCCGCTCGAGGGCGCGGAAGCGGCGCGCATCCTGCCGGGCGGGCAGGGCTCCTGGGATACCCGCCAGGTACTCAGCAGCATCCGCCGTGACGCCGACGGGCGCCTGCTGCTCGGCAGCCTCGGCAAGGGTACCGGCAAGCCGGCATGGTTCCTGAAAAGCTGGGCCGACCGCATCCAGCAGCACTACTTCCCCAGGCTGGGCAAGGTGGACTGGGAGTTCACCTGGACCGGTTGCATCGACTTCACCCCCGATCACCTCATGCGCCTGTTCGAGCCGGCGCCGGGGCTGGTCGCCATGAGCGGCTACAACGGCCGTGGCGTTACCACCGGCACGGTGGTGGGCAAGGCCTTCGCCGACTTCCTACTGGACGGTGACGCCAGCGCCTTGCCGATGCCGCTCAGGCCCATGGAGGAAATCTCCGCGGTGGGCCTGCGCAGCTGTCTGTACGAAGCCGGCTTCTCCCTCTACCACGCCGGGCAATGCCTGCGGGTGGTGATCTGACGCTGCTCAAGGCGGGGCGAGGGCCGCCCCGGTTTGACCCGCCAACGCTCGCTGCACTTTGGTCTAGCCTCTTATGGTGCGTTACCCCGACGGGTCTGCACCGCGGATGTGCAGTTCGGTGACAGCGATGGTTACGGTTGGGGTTGCGCCTGTGGTGGCTGGAAAAAGCCAGCTCACGGGAAGTCGGGTTGCGCCCTTTTGCCTGCCGGGTTGCACCTTATGCTTTCAATGGGTTGCACGTGTCTAGCGCTTGATGTCTGCCAGCTCGGGCTGTTTTCGCTGTAGGACTTGGTTAATAACAAAAACGAATGGCACGCCGCTTGCTGTTGATTGATCGCTAAGTCGCTGAATAGCTACACGAGAAATCGCCAACAAGAAATACAACGCGCCATTACAAAAACCCTCAGGAGCAAAACTCCATGTCGCAGAAGATTTTCAGAAAAGGCTTTCTGGCTCTGGCGGTAACCACCGCACTGGGCGTGTCTTCCGTAGTACAGGCCGATGTCGTTATCGGGGTCGCGGGTCCGCATACCGGGGCGAACGCCTCGTTCGGTGAACAGTACTGGCGCGGCGCCAATATGGCCGCCGACGCAATCAACGCCGCCGGTGGCGTCAACGGGGAAAAGATCAAGCTGGTGAAGGCCGACGACGCCTGTGAGCCGAAGCAGGCCGTGGCCGTTGCCAACCGTCTGGTTGACCAGGACAAGGCCGTGGGTGTCGTCGGCCACTTCTGTTCCTCCAACACCATTCCCGCCTCCGAGGTCTATGACGAGGCCGGTCTCATCACCATCACCCCCGGCTCGACCAACCCGAAAGTCACCGAGCGTGGCCTTGCCGGCATGTTCCGCATGTGCGGACGCGACGATCAGCAGGGCGTGGTCGCAGGCAACTACATCGTTAACGTGCTGAAGGCCAAGAAGGTCGCGGTTATCCACGACAAGGACACCTACGGCCAGGGCCTGGCGGACGCGACCAAGGCGCAACTTAACAAGCTGGGCGTCACCGAAGTGCTCTACGAGGGCCTGACCCGCGGTGAGAAGGACTTCAATGCCCTGGTCACCAAGATCCGTTCCTCGGGCGCGGAAGTGGTGTTCTTCGGCGGCCTGCACCCGGAGGCCGGTCCGCTGGTCCGGCAGATGCGCGAGCAGGGCCTGACCACCGTGTTCTTCTCCGACGACGGCATCGTCACCGACGAACTGGTCACCACCGCCGGCGGCCCGCAGTACACCAAGGGTGTGCTGATGACCTTCGGCGCCGACCCGCGCCTGATTCCCGAAGGCAAGGCCGTGGTGGACAAGTTCCGCGCCAGCGGCTTCGAGCCCGAAGGCTACACCCTGTACGCCTACGCCTCGGTTCAGGCACTGGCCGCCGCCTTCAACGGCGCTGGCAAGAACGATCCCCAGGCGGCCAGCAAGTGGCTGCACACCCACCCGGTCGACACCGTCATGGGCAAGAAGGAGTGGGATGAGAAGGGCGACCTGAAGGTCTCCGACTATGTCGTCTACCAGTGGGACGACAAGGGCAAGTACCACCAGTTGGAGAAACAGAAGTAAGGGGCCGGCTCCTGTCGAGGCTCCCGAGCTTCACCGGCCAGGCCCGCCTGGCCGGTGACGCGGTGCCCCGCGCAGCGATTGCGCACCCCGTGCGATCTGCCGGCGCCGCCACGAGCGGTGCCGGTATCCCCGCAGGTCGGCGCTTGCCCGGCGACGGTCACGAGCCGTTCAGCCCGCTTGCCGCCAGCCTTCCCTGCCCTGTCTGTGTGAGTACCCAATCGTGGACGGTATTTTCCTCCAGCAAATGATCAACGGGCTGACCCTGGGGTCGGTCTACGGCCTGATCGCCATCGGCTACACGATGGTCTACGGCATCATCGGCATGATCAACTTCGCCCATGGCGAGGTGTACATGATCTCCGCCTACCTCTCCGCCGTCGGCCTGGCACTGCTGGCCTTCTTCGGCTTGCAGTCCTTCCCGCTGCTGATCCTCGGCACGCTGGTCTTCACCATCTTCGTCACCGGCGTCTATGGCTGGGTGATCGAGCGCATCGCCTACAAGCCGCTGCGTAACTCCACGCGCCTGGCCCCGCTGATCTCCGCCATCGGCATGTCGCTGATCCTGCAGAACTACGTGCAGCTGGCCCAGGGCCCGCGCCAGCAAGGCGTGCCGACCCTGCTCGACGGCGCCTTCAAGTTCCACATCGGCGAAGGCTTCGTGCAGCTGACCTACACCAAGGTGTTCATCCTCATCGCCGCCTTCGTCGGCATGGCGGTGCTGACCTACGTGATCCAGTACACCAAGCTCGGGCGCATGTGCCGCGCCACCCAGCAGGACCGCAAGATGGCCTCGATCCTGGGGATCAACACCGACCGGGTGATCTCCTACGTGTTCATCATCGGCGCCGCCATGGCCGCGCTGGCCGGCGTGCTGATCACCATGAACTACGGCACCTTCGACTTCTACGCGGGCTTCATCATCGGCATCAAGGCGTTCACCGCCGCCGTGCTCGGCGGCATCGGCTCGCTGCCCGGTGCGATGCTCGGCGGGCTGATCCTGGGCGTGGCCGAGGCGCAGTTCTCGGGCATGGTGAATACCGACTTCAAGGACGTGTTCGCCTTCGGCCTGCTGGTGACCATCCTGATCTTCCGGCCGCAAGGGCTCCTGGGTCGTCCCCAGGTGTCGAAGGTGTAAGCATGATGTCCGCCTCCCAGACTTCAGCCGCGCCCAAGACTGCGCGCATCGATATCAAGAAGAGCCTGGTTGACACCGTGCTCGCCGGTCTCATTGCCCTGATCGTCTTCGGCCCCATCGTCGGCATCGTGCTCGACGGCTACAGCTTCAAGCTCGAACCGGTGCGCCTCGCCTGGATGATCGGCGCGGTGATGCTCGGCCGCCTGCTGCTCAGCCTGTATCTGCAGACCCCGGCCGGCAGCCGCATCATGGACCGCTTCGAAAGCTCCGACTCGGGCATCAGCGTCCTGCCGCCGGGCTACAAGACGCGCCTGCGCTGGATAGTCCCGCTGGTGATCCTCGCCGCGGTGATCTTCCCGTTCTTCGCCAGCAAGTACCTGCTCACCGTGATCATCCTCGGGCTGATCTATGTGCTGCTGGGCCTGGGACTGAACATCGTGGTCGGCCTCGCCGGCCTGCTCGACCTCGGCTACGTGGCCTTCTACGCCATCGGCGCCTACGGCCTCGCGCTGGGTTACCAGTACCTGGGCCTGGGCTTCTGGACGGTGCTGCCGCTGGCGGCCATCGTCGCCGCGCTGGCGGGGGCGCTGCTGGGCTTCCCGGTATTGCGGATGCACGGTGACTACCTGGCCATCGTGACCCTGGGCTTCGGCGAGATCATCCGCCTGATCCTCAACAACTGGCTGTCCTTCACCGGCGGCCCGAACGGCATGCCGGTGCCGTCGCCGACCTTCTTCGGCCTCGAATTCGGTCGCCGGGCGAAGGAGGGCGGCACACCGATCCACGAGTTCCTCGGCATCGATTACAACCAGAACTTCAAGTTCCTGTTCATCTACGTGGTGCTCTTCCTGGTGGTGCTGCTGGTGCTCTACATCAAGCACCGGCTGACCCGCATGCCGGTCGGCCGCGCCTGGGAGGCGCTGCGCGAGGACGAGATCGCCTGCCGCGCCATGGGCCTGAACCACGTGCTGGTGAAGCTCTCGGCGTTCATGCTCGGCGCCTCCACCGCAGGCCTGGCCGGGGTGTTCTTCGCCAGCTACCAGGGCTTCGTCAACCCGTCGTCGTTCACCTTCTTCGAGTCCGCGCTGATCCTCGCCATCGTGGTGCTGGGCGGCATGGGCTCGACGGTGGGCGTGGTGATCGCCGCCTTCGTCCTCACCGTGGCGCCGGAACTGCTGCGCAGCTTCGCCGACTACCGCGTGCTGCTGTTCGGCATCCTCATGGTGCTGATGATGATCTGGCGTCCGCGTGGGCTGATCCGCATCAGCCGCTCGGGCTTCGCCGTCCGCAAGGGGGTGGCGCCATGAGCGGTGACAAGATCCTCAGCGTCGAGCACCTGATGATGCACTTCGGCGGCATCAAGGCGCTCAACGACGTCAACCTAGACGTGGAGCGCGGCTCCATCACCGCGCTGATCGGTCCCAACGGCGCCGGCAAGACCACGGTGTTCAACTGCCTCACCGGCTTCTACAAGGCCACCGGCGGCAACATCCTGCTCAACACCCAGGGCGGCACCACCGACGTCATCAAGGTGCTCGGCCAGCCGTTCCAGGGCGGCGATTTCGTCAACCCGGCACAGTTCGGCAACCGCCTGTACTACAAGATGTTCGGCGGCACCCACCTGGTGAACCGCGCCGGGCTGGCGCGCACCTTCCAGAACATCCGGCTGTTCCGCGAGATGTCGGTGGTGGAGAACCTGCTGGTGGCCCAGCACATGTTCGTCAACCGCAACCTCATCGCCGGCGTGCTCAACACCCCCGGCTACCGCCGCGCGGAAAGCGAGGCGCTGGACCACGCCTTCTACTGGCTGGAAGTGGTGGACCTGGTGGACTGCGCCAACCGCCTGGCCGGCGAGATGTCCTACGGGCAGCAGCGCCGCCTGGAGATCGCCCGTGCCATGTGCACCCGGCCCGAGCTGATCTGCCTCGACGAACCCGCCGCCGGCCTGAACCCGGCCGAAACCCAGGCGCTGGCGCGCATCGTGCGCTACCTTCGCGACCACCACGGCATCACCGTGCTGCTGATCGAACACGACATGGGCATGGTGATGAACATCTCCGACCACATCATCGTGCTCGACCACGGCGTGGTCATTGCCCGTGGCGCGCCGGACGAGATCCGCCACAACGAGAAAGTGATCGCCGCCTATCTCGGCGCAGACGAAGAGGAGCTGGCATGACGGCGCCGATGTTGGAATTCCGTGAGGTCGATGTGTTCTACGGGCCGATCCAGGCGCTGAAGAAAGTCTCGCTGACCGTCAACGAAGGGGAAACCGTGGCGCTGATCGGCGCCAACGGCGCGGGCAAGTCGACGCTGCTGATGTCGATCTTCGGCCAGCCGCGCGCAGCCGGTGGCGCGATCCTCTACAAGGGCCAGGACATCCGCCACAAGTCGGCGCACTACGTGGCCTCCAACGGCATCGCGCAGTCGCCGGAGGGGCGCCGGGTGTTCCCCGACATGACGGTGGAGGAGAACCTGCTGATGGGCACCATTCCCGTCGGCATGGACCACGCCCAGGAGGACATGCAGCGCATGTTCGACCTCTTCCCGCGCCTGAAGGAGCGGCGCAATCAGCGCGCCATGACCATGTCCGGCGGCGAGCAGCAGATGCTCGCCATCGCTCGCGCGCTGATGAGCCGACCCAAGCTGCTGCTGCTCGACGAACCCTCGCTGGGCCTCGCGCCCATCGTGGTCAAGCAGATCTTCCAGACCCTGCGCGAGCTGGCCAAGAGCGGGATGACGCTGTTCCTTGTGGAGCAGAACGCCAACCACGCGCTGAAGCTGTCCGACCGTGGCTACGTGATGGTCAACGGCGAGATTCGCCTGAGCGGCACCGGCGCTGAGCTGCTGGGTAACCAGGAGGTTCGCAACGCGTATCTGGGCGGGCACTGACGCGCCACCTTTCGTAGCTGTCTTTCTATGGAGGGTCGGTGCGGCCTCCTGCCCTCACCCCAACCCTGGCTGCGCGCCCCGCTCCGGAGGGAGAGGGGGCAGATCGTGCCGGCTGACTCCGTGGTTTCATCCTGCTCCGAACGGTCCCCTCTCCCGCTTGCGGGAGAGGGTTAGGGTGAGGGGCTCTTGATCTTCGGAGCGCACTACCCACCGTTCTCTCCAAGAGGGGTTTCCATGCAAGACCTCCGCTTTCTCACCAACGCCGACGTCGCCGAGCGCCTGAGTTATCCCCAACTGATCGAAGCCCTGCGCATCGGCCTCGCCGGACCTTGCGAAGCCCCGGTTCGCGGCTGCCATGAATTGCCCGGCAATGCCTCACTGTTGACCATGCCGGTGTGGCGGCCGGGGCAGGACATCGGCGTCAAGCTGGTCACCGTCTTCCCCGGCAACGGCGCGAAGAACCTGCCAGCCGTGGCCGCGCTGTTCTGCCTGTTCGACGGCGAGACGGGGCGCCCGCTGGCGATGCTCGAAGCCTCGGAAATGACCGCCCGGCGCACTGCCTGCACCTCCGCGCTGGCCGCCGATTACCTGGTGCGCCGCGATGCGCGACGGCTGCTGGTGGTCGGCAGCGGCACCCTGGCACCGCACATGGTCCGCGCCCACTGCTCGGTGCGCGAATACGAGGACGTCGCCGTCTGGGGCCGACACGAAGACAAGGTGCATGCGCTGGTGAAGCAGCTGCAGGACGAAGGCTATCCCGTCCATGCCTGCGTCGATCTGCGCGGAGGCGTGGCGGCGGCGGACTGCATCAGCTGTGTCACCACCTCGCGCGAACCCATCGTCCACGGCGCCTGGCTGCGCTCGGGCTGCCACCTCGACCTGGTCGGCGCCTTTCTGCCGTCCATGCGCGAGACCGACAGCGAAGCCGTGCGCCGCGCGCGCATTGTGGTCGATACCCGCGAGGGTGCGCTGGAAGAGGCGGGCGACCTGCTGATCCCGGTAAGCGAAGGCGTGATCGACGAGAGTGCTATCCACTGCCAGTTGGCCGACCTCCTGAGCGGTCGCGGCGCACGCAAGGACGACAGCGAGATCACCCTGTTCAAGTCCGTGGGTTATGCACTGGAAGACCTGATCGCCGCGCGCCTGCTGCTTGCCGTGAATTAATCCAGAAAATCTGTGGGCCGGCCTGTGGATAACGTCTGGGAGAACCTCGCCAGGCCCCATGGCAGCAGGTGCCGCCCGAGGCGGTCGATTTCTGCTCGATCATCCCGCAACCCCTGTATGGATGGACAGGTACGGCTTCGCGGAAAAGTTCCGCGCCTCCGATAGTTGTCCCCGTCAGCCGTTGAAAGACCTGTGGATAACCTTGGGAAGAACTTCTCCAGCGCAGCGACGGCGGGGCGTGCGGCGGGGCGCTCGAAAATCGTCCAGGGGGAAATCGGCATTCCGCTTGCCCACAGAATCCGTGGAGCAGCCTGTGGAAAAGGTGGGCGCAACTCGCGGCAGGCCCGTGGCCATGGGGCTTTCAGGCGGCTGTTCGGGTTTTATCCAGCGCGGCTGTAACGCAACGCGGCGGGTTCGGGCTGTTATGCTCGGCCGACCGACAAGAACGCGCACCGTACGATTCCCCGGCATGCATCGGCGACGGCAGTGCCCAGCAAGAGGATATCTGTGATGACTACTCCCACTCTGTTCATTACCGGCGCCACTTCCGGCTTCGGCGAAGCCTGCGCGCGGCGTTTCGCCCGTGACGGGTGGTCGCTGGTGATCACCGGCCGTCGCGAGGAGCGCCTGAATGCGCTGGCCCAGGAGCTTTCCGCCGAGACCGAGGTACTGCCGCTGGTGCTCGACGTGCGCGACCGCGCGGCGATGACCGCTGCGGTGGACAGCCTGCCGGAGAAGTTCGCCAAGCTGCGTGGCCTGATCAACAACGCCGGCCTCGCCCTGGGTACCGACCCTGCGCAGAACTGCGAGCTGGATGACTGGGACACCATGGTGGACACCAACATCAAGGGCCTGATGTACGCCACCCGCCTGCTGCTGCCGCGCCTGATCGCCCATGGCCCGGGCGCGAGCATCCTCAACCTGGGTTCGGTGGCCGGCCACTGGCCCTATCCGGGCGGTCACGTGTATGGCGCGACCAAGGCCTTCGTCGAGCAGTTCTCGCTGAACCTGCGTTGCGACCTGCAGGGCACCGGCGTGCGCGTCACCAACCTCGAGCCGGGCATGTGCGAGAGCGAATTCTCCCTGGTGCGCTTCGGCGGTGACCAGGCGAAGTACGACAAGACCTACGCGGGCGCCGAGCCGATCCAGTCCGCGGACATTGCCGAGACCATCCACTGGATCATGAACCAGCCGCCGCACATCAACATCAACACCCTGGAAATCATGCCGGTGAGCCAGGCGTGGGCAGGGTTTGCGGTGCATCGCAAGGGGTGATGTGCGGTCGGCTAACCGTCGTACTCCGGGGTGTCCGTGCCGGGACTTCTCCCTCACCCCAGCCCTCTCCCAGAGGGAGAGGGGGCCGTCCGAGCCGGCTGACATCGAGGCTTCATCCTGCACCAAACTGCCTTCTCTCCCTCTGGGAGAGGAGCCGTCCGTACCGGCTGACGCCGAGGCTTCAACTCGCACCGAACGATCCCCTCTCCCGCTTGCGGGAGAGGGTTAGGGTGAGGGGCTGTTGATCTTGTAGAAACGAGCAGGTCAGCCCGCGAGCAGCCAGGCACCGGCACCCGCCGAAGCCAGCCCGGCGAAACGCACCAGCGGTGCAGCCGCCTGCGGCAGCAGGCGAACGATCCCGTAACCCGCCGTATGCAGCGCCGCAGTCGCGCCGACGAAGCCGGCGGCATACAGCCACGGGCTGCTCAGCTCCGGCAGTTCCAGCCCGTGGGCCACGCCGTGGGCGAGGGCGAACAGTGCAGTCGCGCCCATCGCCAGGAACAGCGGCGGACGCACCGCCAGTGCAACGCACAGGCCCAGCGCCAGCACGGAAGCGGCGATGCCGGTCTCCATGAACGGCATCTCCAGCCCCTCGAAGCCCAGCAGCCCGCCGATCAGCATGGTCACGACGAAGGTGCACGGCAGCGCCAGCCGCGCCGCGCCTTTCTGCTGCGCGGCCCAGAGCCCGACGGCAAACATTGCCAACAGGTGGTCGAGGCCGGTGAGGGGATGGGCGATGCCGGCGATCAGGCCGTGGTCGCCGTGGCCCGGATGGGCGAAGGCCACGGCCGGAGTGAGGAACAGCGCCAGGCTGTAGAGGGCTTTGCGCAGCTGCATGGAAAACTCCCTGGTTCTTGTGATGGAGCGTCTGGTCATGGAACGGCCGGCATCCGCGGCCGCGAAGAAGGCATCAGGCTGCGCTCAGCAGGCCCTGGCGCTCGATGAAGGTGATGATCTCGGCCAGGCCCTGGCCGGTCTTCTGGTTGCTGAAGACGAAGGGCTTGTCGCCGCGCATGCGCGAGGCGTCCTGGTCCATCACTTCCAGCGAGGCGCCCACCAGCGGGGCGAGGTCGATCTTGTTGATCACCAGCAGGTCGGACTTGCAGATGCCCGGCCCGCCCTTGCGCGGGATCTTGTCGCCGGCGGACACGTCGATCACGTAGAGGGTCAGGTCCGACAGCTCGGGGCTGAAGGTGGCCGAGAGGTTGTCGCCGCCGGACTCCACCAGGATCAGGTCGAGGCCGGGGAAGCGGCGGTTGAGCTGGTCCACGGCCTCGAGGTTGATTGAGGCGTCCTCGCGGATCGCCGTGTGCGGGCAGCCGCCGGTTTCCACGCCGATGATCCGCTCCGGCTCCAGTGCTTCGTTGCGCACCAGGAACTGCGCGTCCTCCTGGGTGTAGATGTCGTTGGTGACCACGGCGATGTTGTAGCGCTGGCGCAGGGCGCGGCACAGCGCCAGGGTCAGGGCGGTCTTGCCGGAGCCCACCGGGCCGCCGATGCCGACGCGAAGAGGTTGAGAGTTCATGGCAGTTCTCCTAGGAGCGGAACAGACGGCTGTATTGGGTTTCGTGGGTCATGCAGGCCAGCGCGAGCCCGAAGGGCGCGCCGCCGTGGGGATCGTTTTCCAGCGCGGCCCGGCAGGCGGCGTCGAGGTCGGGGAGCAGTTGCGAGGTGAGCTTCTGCGCAGCCATCTGGCCCAGCGGCAGGGTCTTCATCAGCACCGCCAGCTGGTTCTCCAGCCAGCTCCACAGCCAGGCGCCGAGTGCCTGCTCCGGGGAGAGCCCCCAGGCGCGGGCGGCCAGGGCCCAGGCGGCGGCGAAGGAGGGCTCGCCTTGCCCGGCAAGCCACTGGCGAGCGGGCTCGTCCAGCTCGGGCAGGGCCTCGAGCAACTGGCCGAGGGAGAAGCCCATCTGCCGGTTCTCCAGGCCCAGCTCACGGGTTTCGCGGCTGGCGCGATGACGCTCGGCGGCGTCGCGCAGGGCGTCCCAGTCAGCGTCTTGCGCGGCACGCAGCAGCTCGGCCAGCAGCGGGCCTTCGAAGCGCGCGAGGTTCAGGTGCAACTGGTCGGCGAGCCAGGTACGGGCACCGTCGACATCCCTCACCTGGCCCTGGTCGATGGCGCTTTCCAGGCCTTGGGAATAGCTGTAGCCGCCGATGGGCAACTGTGGACTGGCCAGGCGCAACAGCGACCAGATGGCGCTCACCGCCGCACTCCGAACTGGTGCAGCTTCGGTGCGTAGTTGAATTCCTCCTCGCCGTGGTGCGAGTGGTGATGGCCGCCGCCGTAGGCGCCGTGTTCGGGCTGGAAGGGCGCGTCGATGGTTTCCACCGTGGCGCCGAGTTGGTCGAGCATGGCCTTGAGCACGTAGTCGTCGAGCAGGCGCAGCCAGCCATCGCCGACCTGCAGGGCAACGTGGCGATTGCCCAGGTGATAGGCCGCGCGGTTCAGCTCACGGGCGTTGGCGCAGGTGACGTGGAGGAGTTTTTCCGGCGCCGCGCAGACGCGCACCACGCGGCCATCGTTGGCCAACAGGCACTCGCCATCGGTCAGTGGCGACTGGCCGCGTTCGAGGAACAGGCCGACGTCTTCACCGGTGCTGGTGAAGCAGCGCAGGCGACTCTTGCTGCGCGCCTCGTAATTCAGGCGAAGCTCGGCGTCCCAGTGTTCGCGGGGTTCGATTCGTTGGTGGATGACCAGCATGGCAGTGTCCGGCAGTAGCAATGGCGGTGCTACAGCAAGGGGCTTGCCAGTGCGGGCGCGCGTCAGTTCTGGCGCGGGCTGCAGCCCTTGTCCGAGTGGTCAGCAATGGTGCGTGCGCGCAAGGATGGTGCGCACGAAAACGGTGCGCACCAAGGCGGGGCAGTAGTGCTTTTCGTAGGAGCGCGCGCGCGTGGGTTCGTCAGGGCCGCGAGCCGATCCCGGTCCAGTGCTTGGCGCCGATCATGATGAAGCGCAGCTGCTGGGTGATCTTCGCCTGGGGCGAGAGGTGCGTCGGCAGGCTGTCGGCCGGTGGGTCGATCAGCTCGGGCAGGGTGGCGAACACCGTCTTCACCACGAGGTCGGCGATCACGTCGATGTCCTGGGTGGTGAGGTGCGGCAGCTTGTTGAGCAGTGCAAGGTCGGCGGCGAGGTCGTCGGTGATGCGCTGGCGCAGGGCGCCCACGGCCTGACGAATCGGGTGCGAGCCGCCGTACTGCTCGCGGGCGAGGAAGAGGAACTGGGTGCGGTTGGCGGTGACGGCGTCGAGGAAGATGCGCACCGAGGCCTCGATCACGCCGCCCAGCTCGAATTCGTTGCGACGCACCACGCGCAGGGTCTCGCGGAAGGTCTCGTCGACATCGGCGACCAGGGCGAGGCCGAGCTGGTCCATGTCGGTGAAGTGCCGATAGAAGCCCGCCGGCACGATGCCCGCCGTCTTCGCCACTTCCCGCAGGCTCAGGCTGCCGAAGCCGCGGCCGCTGTCCATCAGGCCGCGCGCGGCATCCATCAGGGCCAGGCGGGTCTGTTGTTTCTGTTCAGCGCGGGGAGTGGCCATACGGCAGTGCTATCCAGGGCAAAGGCGCAGGCACTCTAGCAAATGCCGGTCGGCGCGGGGGAAGTTCCTGTGGAAAATAGTGAACGAGTGTTGACTGAAATCTCCTGCTCGTGAGATTTTAAGTGAACATATGTTTACTGTTCGGTGTTCGCCCATGTCCCTGCTTCCCTTTGCCGGCCTGCGTTTCCTCTCGCCGCTGTTGTCGCCGCTGCGCGCCCTGGTGCGCGGCCAGTGGCTGCGCGAGTCGGATGTCGATGCCGCGTTGCGCGCCTGCAACCGTGGCTGGTCGCTGCGCCGCGTGTTCGCGCGGGTCGAGGCGCGGCAGTGGGTGGCGGACGACATGCTCGAACTGCGCCTGCGCCCCAATGCGCACTGGCGTGGCGCGCGGCCCGGCCAGCACCTGCAGTTGTTCGTCGAGCGCGACGGTGTGCGTCACAGCCGCAGCTACAGCCTGACCCGCGTCGCCGAGGACGGCTGCCTGGAGTTCGCCGTGAAGCTGCAGCCGGGCGGGCGCATATCCACCTTCCTGCTGCAGCAATTGTGCGTCGGTGAAGTGCTGGAGCTGGGCCTGCCGGACGGCGACCTGAGCTGGCCGGCCGGTGACCAGGGCGTGCTGCTGCTGGCCGCGGGCAGTGGCCTGACACCCTTGCTCGGCCTGCTGCGCGAGGCGCTGGCGCGCGGCTACGGCGGCCCGGTAACGCTGCTGCATTACGTTCGTCAGCGCGGTCAGAAGGCCTTCGTCGATGGGCTTCAGGCGCTGGCGCGGCAGTACCCGAATCTCGAACTGCGCTGGGCGTTGAGCGGCGATGCCGCGCGGGACGGCGAGTTGTCCGGACGCTTCCAGCGCGATCATGTGGCCGACCTGGATGGCCGCCACGTGCTGGCCTGCGGCCCTGGCGGCTTCGTCGAAACGGTACGCCAGGCGCTGGGCGCGAGCAGCCGCAGCCTGCAGGTGGAAAGCTTCAGCCCGCCGGCCTGGGACGGGCAAGAGCCGGCAAAGGCCGTGAGTCTGAGCTTCGCCCGCAGCGCGTTGCAGGTGGCTGGCGATAGCCGCCGCAGCCTGTTGGAGCAGGCCGAATCCCACGGCCTGCGCCCGCTGCACGGCTGCCGCCAGGGCGTTTGCACCAGTTGCACCTGCACGCTGGTCAGCGGCTGCGTGCGCGACTTGCGCAGCGGCGAGCTGTTCAGCGAACCGGGCCAGCCCATCCGTATCTGCGTCAGCGCGCCCCAGGGCGACCTGACCGTCGATCTCTGATCTTCAGGAGAATGTCCATGCGCGAAGATCGCGACCTCAGCGCCGCCGAACTGGCGGCCTTCGGTGCCGAGCTGGACGCCCTGCGCCAGCGCACCCTGCATGACCTGGGCGAAAAAGACGCCCGCTACATCCGTCGCATCCGCGCGGCGGTGCGCTTCTGCTGCTGGAGCGGCCGCGTGCTGCTGATGGCCGGCTGGTTCCCGCCGACCTGGCTGCTGGGCACCTTCCTGCTCGGGCTGGGCAAGATCCTGGAGAACATGGAGCTGGGCCATAACGTCATGCACGGCCAGTACGACTGGATGAACGATCCGGAATTCTCCGGGCGCAACTACGAGTGGGACATCGTCGGCCCCGCGGACTTCTGGCGGCACACGCACAACCACGTGCACCACACCTACACCAACGTGCTGGGTATGGACGACGACGTCGGCTATGGCGTGGTGCGGCTGTTCCCCGAGCAGAAGTGGAAGCCGTTCTACCGCTGGCAGCCGCTCTGGGTGACGCTGCAGGCGCTGCTGTTCCAGTACGCCGTGGCGGTGCAGCATCTGCGCCTGGACAAGTACGTGAAGGGGCGGATGAGCAAGGAAGAGTTGCGCCCGCTGCTGCGCCAGTTCAACGCCAAGGTCGGGCGCCAGTGGGTGAAGGATTACCTGGTGTTCCCGCTGCTCGGCCTGTTCACCGGCGCCTTCGGCGCGGTGCTGCTGGGCAACGTCATCGCCAATCTGATGCGCAACCTGTGGACCTTCACCGTGATCTTCTGCGGCCACTTCACCGAGAAGGCGGCGGTATTCCCGCCCGAGGTGGTGCAGGGCGAGACGCGTGGCCACTGGTACCTGCGCCAGCTGCGCGGGTCGAGCAACCTGGAAGGCGGCCCGCTGTTCCATATCCTCACCGGCAACCTCAGCCACCAGATCGAGCACCACCTCTATCCGGACCTGCCGGCGCGCCGCTATGCGCAGCTGTCGAAGGAGGTGCAGGCGATTGCCGCGCGCTACGGCCAGACCTACAACAGCGGCCGCCTGTCGGCGCAGTTCGCCACGGTGCTCAAACGCATCTGGATCCATCGCCGACCGACACAGCCAGCGATCGCCTGAGGCAGATCAGGCGCGGCGGGTCAGCGGCGAGGCGATGTCCTCACGCAGGGCGCGCAGGTCGGCGGCGTCCTGGTTGAGGTGATGGATGGACTTCAGCAGCTTCTGTCGGAGCAGGTCATCCTGGACCTGTTCGACCGCCCGCATGACTTCCAGGGCCGTGGCCTCGTTGTTGGCGGCGACGGCGTCGAGAGTCTTTCGCAGGCTGCGGGTTGCGTGGTGCACGTTGGTGATCTCCTGAAAACTGCGTGCACCCTACGACCTGAGTATTTCCAATAAATTTCAACAAGTTGCTTTCCGATCGGCGGTCATGATGTCGCATCGGTGGCAGATCGATTCAGGAAAGCATGCACAGCGCCAGCAGTGGCACCAGGTTGAGCAGCAGGACGCCGATCTTGTAGACGGCCATGCCGCCGTAATGAATCGCGTCGAACTGCTCGACTGGCAGGGTGAACCAGCGCGAATGCAGGCGGTAGACGAAGTCGTGGGCGAGGGTGAAGGCGGCGAACCAGACCAGCAGGATGACGTAGTTGATCAGGGTGCAGTAGAGCAGGAAGGGTTTCAGGTCCAGGAGCGGCATGAGGATTCTCCGGCCACATACTGCATTGGAGTAGCCGCCGGGCGCAGGGTTTCACCGGTTTGCCGGCGGGCGCGCGTCCGATAGCCGGCGCACTGGCCGCCGGCCATAATGCGCACCTGCTGCAAACCATGTGATCTTTGCCGCATGACCGCTGTCCGATGTGCGGACGGCTAACCTTGCCCTGACACCCACCTTCCTCATTTTCCTGCCGGACTTGCCATGTTCAGCCCGCTCGTCACGTTTCCCGCGCTCTACACCGCCACGCTGTTGATGCTCGCCGGCTCCGGCCTGTTCACCACCTACATGGGCCTGCGCCTGACCCAGGAAGGCGTCAGCGACCTCTGGGTCGGCGGTCTGATGGCGGCGTACTACTTCGGCCTGGTCTGTGGTGGCAAGTTCGGCCACAAGCTGATCGCCGGCTTCGGCCACATCCGCTCCTACGTCGCCTGCGCCGGCATGGCCACGGTGATCGTGCTGATCCACGCGCTGGTTTCGCAGCTGGAGGTGTGGATCGTCCTGCGCTTCGTGATGGGCGCGGTCATGATGAACCAGTACATGGTGATCGAGAGCTGGCTCAACGAGCAGGCCGAAGGGCACCAGCGCGGCAAGGTGTTCGCCGGCTACATGGTGGCGGTGGACGCCGGCCTGGTCGTTGGCCAGGGCTTGCTGGCGCTTAGCCCGGCGCTGGATTACAAGCCGCTGCTGCTGGTCGCCATGTGCTTCTCGTCGTGCCTGATCCCGCTGGCGCTGACCCGTCGCGTCCACCCGGCCAAGCTGGTGGCGGCGCCGCTGGAGATCGGCTTCTTCTGGAAGCGCGTGCCGCAATCGCTGGGCACCATCTTCGTCGCCGGCCTGATGGTCGGCGCGTTCTACGGCCTGGCGCCGGTGTATGCGGCGCGCAACGGCCTGGACACCGCGCAGTCGAGCTTCTTCGTCGGCATGTGCATCGTCGCCGGCTTCTGCGCGCAGTGGCCGCTGGGCTGGTTGTCGGACCGGGTCAACCGCAGCTGGCTGATCCGCGCCAACGCCTTGCTGCTGTGCCTGGCCGCAGTGCCGATGTGGGGGCTGATCGAACTGCCCTATACGCTGCTGCTGGCGAACGGATTCGTCACCGGCATGCTGCTGTTCACCCTCTATCCACTGGCGGTGGCGCTGGGCAATGACCACGTCGAGCAATCGCGCCGGGTGGCGCTGTCGGCCATGCTGCTGACGACCTACGGCGTCGGCGCCTGCATCGGCCCGCTGTTCGCCGGCGCGATGATGCGTCACTTCGGGCCGGGAATGTTCTACATGCTGGTCTCGGCCTATGCGCTGATCCTGATCTTCTGGGTGCAACCCAAGCGCGTCACCGGTGTGCACCGCGTCGACGAGGCGCCGCTGCACCACGTGGCCATGCCCGACACCGTCAGCCCGATGGCCGCCGCGCTGGACCCGCGTGTCGAGGAAGTGCCGGAGGAACTGGTGGTGGAAGCGCCGGCGAGCATTGGTCGCTCCGATGGCGAGCCGGATGCTGGCGAGACGAAGCTCTGATCGAATTGCGCTAACGCAGAAATGAGAAAGCCCGGCAGATGCCGGGCTTTTCTTTCGCCTGTCAGGCGTATTTCGTCTGGATCAGGAAACACGCTTGAGGTGGGCATCGAACACGGTGTCACCACCGGACTCGGCGACCATGTTGCTGTGCAGCTTGTCGATGGTGTGCTCGGAGCCGTTCTCGGCTACGCGGACGTCATCCATCTGCTTGTGCAGGCGGTCGATGGTGCGGTCGGAGCCGTTTTCGGCGACACGGGCTTCAGCGCTCTTCTGCTGCAGCTGGTGTTCGTGTTGCGGAAGGGAGCGCGGGCCGTTGTTGAGGATGGCCGGGGCGGCGAAGACGGCGCTGGCGGACATCAGGGAAGTGAGTGCAAGGCTGAGGGCGATCTGGCGTTTCATGTTGTGTGGCTCCGAAAGGGGGGCGGTTTGTTTTGGCTACGGGGTTATTTTCCCTTCGGATAAATCGATTTAAAAACGATGCCGGGTAATACAGAGCATCAGCGATGTCGATTATTTAGCCGGCTAATTTCTACTATCGCCGTTAATGATGTAACGACGAAAACCGCTCTAGGGCGGTGTTTTCAGGTGCGTTTCAGGAGGTTTCAGGCAAGGCGCCGTTACAAATCACGGCTGGCCTGTTATCGATGGCGGGGTTTCGTGAACTTCGAGCGATAAGAAAGCCCGGCGGGGCCGGGCTTTTCTCTCACCTTGCGGTGTACTGCCTTGGGCGTCAGGCCTTCAGGTGGGCATCGAAGACGGTATCGCCACCGGACTCGGCGACCATGTTGCTGTGCAGTTGGTCGACGGTGTGCTCGGAACCGTTTTCGGCAACGCTCATCTCGCTGTGCAGGCGGTCGATGGTTTTGCTCGAACCGTTTTCAGCCACGCCCAGTTGCTTGTGCAGGCGGTCGACGGTCTGGCTGGAGCCATTCTCGGCGACGTTCATGGCCTGGTGCAGGCGGTCAACCGACTGGCTCGAACCGTTTTCGGCAACACTCATTTCGCTGTGCAGACGGTCGATGGTTTTGCTCGAACCGTTTTCAGCCACGCCCAGTTGCTTGTGCAGGCGGTCGACGGTCTGGCTGGAGCCATTCTCGGCGACGTTCATGGCCTGGTGCAGGCGGTCGATGGTTTTGCTCGAGCCGTTTTCAGCCACGCCCAGTTGCTTGTGCAGGCGGTCGACGGTCTGGCTGGAGCCGTTCTCGGCCACGTTCATTTTCTGGATCAGGCGATCAACCGACTGGCTGGAACCGTTTTCGGCGATACGGGCCTTGGCCGCGTCCAGTTGTTTCTGCTGCTGACCCAGGCTGCGTTCGGCGCCTTCCTGAACCAGGATCTGGGTCTGGCTGGCGTTGATGACAGGGGATTCCTGCTGGGAGCCGGCGAAAGCGGCATTGGCAGCAAGTACGGAGAGGGCAAAGCCAAGTACGAGGGTGCGTTTCATGATGCGGCTCCAGAAAGAGTGGGGAGTTCGTTGGACACGGACTCAGTATCTGTTCTGGATTATCGATTAGAAAACGATGCCGAAAGATAGTCGCTATCGATGTCGATGATTGTTGAATAGTATCTTTAAAATCAGATACTTGGTTGTGAAAATTGACTTCTATCAACGCCTTCGATGGGCGATATCGGCGTGATTGGTAGTATCTGATTATTCGATGTATTTGTGGGGCAGGTCTGGCTCAACGGCTCTGGGATGCGGGTCTTCGCCGAATGGCAGGGCGCGCAAGCACGAAGCCCGGCCGGAGTCGGGCATCGATGCGGGCGATGGCGGGGTTACTTCAGGTCCTGGAGCAGGTCGGCCATGTCGTCGGCGTGCTCTTCCTCCTGGGCGAGGATCTCCTCGAACAGGCGGCGCGTGGTCGGGTCGTCGTCGCCCAGGTAGACGACGATTTCGCGGTAGCTGTCGATGGCGATGCGTTCGGCGACCAGGTTCTCGGTGATCATCTCGCGCAGGTTGGCGCCGGCCACGTATTCGGCGTGGGAGCGCTCGGTCAGCCCGTGGGGATTGAAGTCCGGCTCGCCGCCCAGCTGCATGATGCGCTCGGCCAGCAGGTCGGCGTGCTGCAGTTCCTGGGTGGCGTGCTCGAGGAATTCGGCGGCGGCCACGCTGGCTTTCAGTCCGGTGGCCATGAAGTAGTGGCGCTTGTAGCGCAGGTAACAGACCAGTTCGGTGGCCAGCGACTCATTGAGCAGACGCAGCACGGTCTTGCGGTCGGCATGGTAGCCCTCGGTCACTGCGCCGTCCTCGATGTTCTGGCGCGCCCTCTGGCGCAGGGTCTGGACGTCGGTCAGTTGTGCCTGGTTCATCAGGTATCTCCTTAACGGCGGGCCGGCGCTGCGGTGGCGCGCGGCTTGGTTCGGGTCTCAAGGGTGTGAGTCGCGGGCCGCCTTGAAAGTTTGGTTTTTTTGCCCGGCAGCGCCGTCGCGCACAATTGCCGCGCAGATTGCGGGAGCCATCACCTCGCTATGCTGGTCCAAGACGACAGGCCAAGGGAGAATGCCGGCCCGGCATGCTCAGGCGGCCGATGATGACCGGCAGCGACGTGGGGACGTCGCTGCTTCCACCGACGCGGCAAGCAGGGAGTTCAGGTATGACGCGCGGGAAACGAATCTGCCTCTGGAGCTTCAAGGGTTTCATCGCGGTAATCGCCGCGCTGGTGGTGTTCATCGCCACCTTCGACTGGAACCGGGTGAAGCCGACCATCAACGAGAAGGTCTCGGCCGAGCTGGGCCGCCCCTTCGCCATCAATGGCGACCTGCAGGTGTTCTGGCGCACCGAGCCGGACGAAGGCGGCTGGCGCGCCTATGTGCCGTGGCCGCATTTCAGCGCCGCGGACATCACCCTGGGCAACCCCGACTGGGCGGCCGGCAAGACGCGTTCGACGAACTTTGCCAGCCTGGAGAAGGTGGAGTTCCGCCTCGCCCCGCTGCCGCTGCTGTGGCAGACCGTGAACATCCCGCAGATCGTCCTCACCCGCCCCAGCGCCGATCTGCTACGGCTCGCGGATGGGCGGGCGACCTGGACCTTCGAGCTGCCGAAGAAGGAAGAAGACCCCAACGCCCCGCCCGAGCAGTCTTCGTGGAAGCTGGATATCGGCGAGATCGGCTTCGACAAGGGCAGTGTCACCCTCGATGACCAGCGCCTGAAGACTCGCCTGGAATTGCTGGTGGACCCGCTCGGCAAGCCGGTGCCGTTCGGCGAACTGGCGGGCAAGGCGCTGGCCGGCGGCGACAAGGCCGAAACCCAGGACTACGTGTTCGGCTGGAAGCTCAAGGGCCAGTACAAGGGTCTGCCGCTCAACGGCTCGGGCAAGGTCGGCGGCATGCTCGCCCTGCAGGATGCCGCCAAACCCTTCCCGGTGCAGGCCGACGTCTCCGCCGGCAGCACCCGCGCGAGCATCGTCGGCACGCTGGTCGACCCGCTGAACCTCGGCGCGCTGGACCTGCGCCTGAAGCTGGCTGGCACCAGCATGGCCAACCTCTTCCCGCTCACCGGCGTGACCCTGCCCGATACGCCGGCCTACGAGACCGACGGCCGCCTGAAAGCCGAGCTGCACGATTCGGCCGGCGCGCAGTTCCATTACGAGAACTTCAACGGCAAGGTCGGCGACAGCGATCTGCATGGCGACCTGGTGTTCGTCAATCGCCAGCCGCGGCCCAAGCTTTCCGGCAAGCTGCGCTCGGACCAGTTGCGCATGGCCGACCTCGGTCCGCTGATCGGCGCCGACTCCAACAAGGAGAAGCAGGCGCGCGGCCAGAGCACCCGCCAGCCGGCGGACAAGGTGTTGCCGGTGGAAGAGTTCCGCACCGACCGCTGGCGCGCCATGGACGCCGACGTGGAGTTCACCGGCAAGCGCATCGTGCACAGCGACAAGCTGCCGATCAGCGATCTCTACACCCACCTGGTGCTCAACGATGGCCTGCTGACCCTGGAGCCGCTGCGCTTCGGCGTGGCCGGCGGCACGCTGGACTCGCACATCCGCCTGGACGGCAGCAAGACGCCGTTGCAGAGCAAGGTCCAGCTGCAGGCGCGCAGCTTCAAGCTCAAGGAGCTGTTCCCCAGCTTCGCGCCGATGCAGTCGAGCTTCGGCGAGCTGAATGGCGACGCGGCCATCAGCGGCACCGGCAATTCGGTGGCAACCATCCTCGCCGGCGCCAACGGCGAGATGAAGCTGCTGATCAACGACGGGCGCATCAGCCGCAGCCTGATGGAGATCGCCGGGCTCAACGTGGGCAACTACGTGGTGAACAAGCTGTTCGGCGATGACGAAGTGAAGATCAACTGCGCCGCTGCCGACGTGGGCATCACCCATGGCCTGGCCAAGCCGCGGGTGTTCGCCTTCGACACCGAGAACGCGATCATCACGGTGGACGGCACGGCCAACTTCGCCACTGAGCAGCTGGACCTGGACATCACTCCGCAGAGCAAGGGCGTGCGCATCTTCTCTCTGCGCTCGCCGCTCTATGTGCAGGGCACCTTCAAGAACCCGAAGGCGGGTGTGCATGTCCTGCCGCTGGCTGCGCGCGGTGCGGGGATGGTAGCCCTGGGTGTGGCAGTCGCCCCGGCGGCAGCGCTGCTGGCACTTGTCGCCCCGAGCAAGCAGGACGACAACCAGTGCACCGCGTTGCTGGAGCAGATGAAGCAGCCGGCGAAAGCGCCCACGAAGGGCAAATGAGCTCCTGCCGGTGACGCCAGTGCGTAGGGCGCATAACCCGGTACGGGTTATCCGCCATTCAGGCGGATAACGCCTTAGGCGTTATGCGCCCTACCGGCGGATCAGTAGATCGGGACGTACAGATCGGTTTCCGACGCCGGGTCCTGCGGGCCGAGGAAGCGTTCGGTGTAGCGCTCCAGGTCCACGCCTTTCTTCGGCTCCAGCCCGTGGCGGGCCAGCAGGCTGGAATAGATGGCCTGGAAGCTGTCGGCGATGGCACTGACCGGGCCGATGTGGGTGAACACCGCGTACTTCTGCGCGGGCACCGCGAAGCTGACCATGCCCTCGGGCACGGCCGCGCCGGCATCCACCGGCAGGCCGGCGATGTAGTGGAACTCACCGCCCGGCAGTTGAGTGCAGACGCCATAGGCCGTCTTGTCCGCCGCGCTGGCCGTGACCTCCTGCTCGCGCGGCAGGAAGCGTTGCCACAGCTGGCCGATGCTGTCGCCCGGCGCACTGCCGCGGTAGTCCATGCCCACCACGTCGAAGGCGGGCAGTTCGATGATGCGGTATTTCATGGGCGGCTCCTGAGATGGCTGCGGGGATGATAGACCGTCGTCAAGGCCCGAAGGGAACAACCCCGCGCGCCTGCGACGCGTTGCCGATGAAGGTGCCAGACGAAAAAGCCCCCGCCAGCGGGCGAGGGCATTTTCTTCACCGCTCAGGCCTTGGTTACGGCTGGTAATCACGCTCGTGGCGGTCCAGCTCGGAACAGGTCATGAACCCCGACCCGTCCACCCGGCCACTGCCGTCGAAGCTCACGTAGAAGGGCTGTTGCTGCCCGTCCTTGCTGAGGATGTAGCTGTTGCAGCTGCCCGGCTTCATCAGGCGCTTCTGGGTCGCCGACGGGGTGCCGCCGATCTTCAGGACTTCTTCCTGGCTCATCCCCTTCTCGACATTGCGCACCAGCGGCTCGTCGCGGTAGGTGATGTAGTTGACCGGGTTCTGCACCTTGGTGGAGGCGCAGCCCGCCACCGAGGCCAGTACCAACAGCGCCAGCAGTGATCGCTTGTACATGGTGTTCTCCTTGGTTGAGCAACTCACTCGCTCAACTTGGAGCCTAGGTCATGATCCGGCGTTCAAGAAATCTGTGGGACGCAGGCCTCACTGGGCTTCTTTCAGGGCATCGTCCAGGCGTTGCTGGTTCTGCACGTTGGCCGCATCGATCTGCTGCTTGAGTTGCTGCATCTGCTGCTGGGCCTGTTGCGCCTGCTGGGCCTGCAGGTTGGCAGTGGTGGCCGCCGTGGCGGCAGTCTCGCCCAGGCCGCAGGCGGAGAGCGCGGCAGCCAGGAGCAGCAGGAGGGGCAGTTGGAGGGGGCGCATGGCGGACTCCGGGCGCGAGGGGTATACCGCCACACTAGCGCATGGCGGCATTCGCGTCAGTGAGCGGCTGCTCAGCCGTAGCGCTTCATCGCTTCGATGGCCAGGCCGTTGCCGATCCCACCGAAACGGTCGCCGTCGATGTGGCGGGCATTGGGCAGCATCGCCGCCACGCTCTGGCGCAGGGCCGGCACGCCGGAGGAGCCGCCGGTGAAGAACACGGTGTCGACTCGTGCCGGGTCCACGTCGGCGGAGTTGAGCAGTTCGCTGATGCTGCCACGCACGCGCTCCAGCAGCGGGCCGATGGCGCCTTCGAACAGCTCGCGGCTCAGTTCCGCGACCAGGCCGGCTTCGATGCGGGCGAGGTCAATGTCGCGGCGCTCGGTGTCGGACAACTCGATCTTGCTGGCTTCCACCTGCATCGCCAGCCAGTGGCCGGCGCGCTGCTCGATGAGCTTGAACAGGCGGTCGATGCCGGTGGCGTCGACGATGTCGTAGCGCATGTTCTGCAGCGCCAGCTGGGACTTCTGCGCGTACACCGCGTTGATGGTGTGCCAGGTGGCGAGGTTGAGGTGGTAGCTGGTCGGCATGAAGGCGTCGCTCTTCATCTTGCTGCCGTAGCCGAACAGCGGCATCACGCCCTGGATGCTCAGCTGCTTGTCGAAGTCGGTACCGCCGATGTGCACGCCGCCGGTGGCGAGGATATCGCCCTGGCGGTCGGCCACTTCGCGGCGTTCCGGCGACAGGCGCACCAGCGAGAAGTCGGAGGTACCGCCGCCGATGTCGACGATCAGCACCAGCTCTTCACGCTCGATGCTGCGCTCATAGTCGAAGGCCGCGGCCAGCGGTTCGTACTGGAAGGACACGTCCTTGAAGCCGAGTTTCTGCGCAACGGCGACCAGGGTGTCCTGGGCTTCCTGGTCGGCCTTGGGGTCATCGTCGACGAAGAACACCGGGCGGCCCAGCACCACGGAATCGAACTCGCGCCCGGCAACCGCTTCGGCGCGCTTCTTCAGCTCGCCGATGAACAGCCCCAGCAGGTCCTTGAACGGCATGGCGCTGCCCAGCACGGTGGTCTCGCTTTTCAGCAGCGAGGAGCCCAGCAGGCTTTTCAGCGAGCGCATCAGGCGGCCTTCGTAGCCTTCCAGGTATTCGTGCAGGGCCAGGCGGCCGTACACCGGGCGGCGTTCCTCGACGTTGAAGAAGATCACCGAGGGCAGGGTGATCTTGTCGTCTTCCAGGGCGATCAGCGGTTCGCTGTCCGGACGCCACCAGCCGACGGTGGAGTTGGAGGTACCGAAGTCGATGCCCAGGGCGCGGGCCGCAGTGGTCGGGAACATGGTGCAGGATGTCCGGAGAAAAAACGGCCGCGCAGTGTACGCGAGCGCTGTAGGAAAATCAGGGTATCCGTCGGGAAGCGATGGTGGCAAACAGGGCTTGGGGAGTAGCTTGTAGTTTTGCTACATTGTGTTCCTGTAGTTTTCCTACAAGAGTTTTCCACTATCTGATTTCCGTTCTCCCACCCCGTACAAGCAGTTGGATCCCACCATGCACAGAGCCTCCTTCCACGAATTGCGCAAGGATTTCCGCGCCTTACTGAATTCTTCAGCCTGCTATCACACCGCTTCGGTGTTCGACCCCATGTCCGCGCGCATCGCCGGTGACCTGGGTTTCGAAGTAGGCATCCTGGGCGGTTCTGTAGCTTCACTACAAGTTCTGGCGGCGCCGGACTTCGCGCTGATCACCCTGAGCGAATTCACTGAGCAGGCCACCCGCATCGGTCGTGTCGCCCGCCTGCCGGTGATTGCTGACGCCGACCACGGCTACGGCAACGCGCTGAACACCATGCGTACCATCGTCGAGCTGGAACGCGCCGGTGTGGCTGCGCTGACCATTGAGGACACCCTGCTGCCCGCGCAGTTCGGCCGCAAGTCCACCGACCTGATCCCGGTCGAGGAAGGCGTCGGCAAGATCCGCGCGGCACTGGAAGCGCGCATCGACTCGGAAATGGCGATCATCGCCCGCACCAACGCCGAAGTGCTGGAAGTGGACGACGTGATCCGCCGCACCCTGGCCTACCAGGCCGCTGGTGCCGACGGCATCTGCATGGTCGGCATCCGCGACTTCGACCACCTGGAAGCCATCTCCCGCCACCTGTCCGTGCCGCTGATGCTGGTGTCCTATGGCAACCCGGAGCTGCGCGACGACGCCCGCCTGGCCGAGCTGGGTGTGCGCATCGTGGTCGATGGCCACGCTGCCTACTTCGCCGCGATCAAGGCCACCTACGACTGCCTGCGCGAGCAGCGCGGCGTGCATGCCTCCGACCTGACCGCTTCGGAGCTGGCGAAGAAGTACACGCTGCCCGAGGAGTACCAGATCTGGGCACGCGAATACATGGAAGTGAAAGAGTAAGACATCCCTGCCTACCCCGGAGCATCAGCTCTGCGGTGCGTGGGTGGTGAGGTACTCGATCTGCGCGTTGAACGGGTAGAGCAGCGTGCCGCCGGCCGCCTGGCTCTTGCGCAGGTACGCCCAGTGCGCCAGCAGGCGATTGCGCTCCGGGGTGTCCGGCAACGCCTCGAGGTGTGATTGCAGGCTCGTGCGCAGAGCCTCGATGCGCTGGCTGTCCGTCGCGGACGGTTCGCCCAGCAGCTTGCGATTGGCTCCCCGGGCTTCCAGCAGCGCCAGTTCGCGCAGTTCACCGATCATCGAGGGAGCACTGTCCGAGCTGCTGGCCAGGAAGCTGTCGAAGAGTTCGGCGACCTCCCGGGTCTGCTGCAGCGCCTGCTGCAGGTTGATGCCCTTCCTGCTGTAGGCCTCGCGCACCTTCAGCAAGGTCTGTTGATGCAGCTGCCAGATGTCCTTCAGCGCCTTGGCTTGCTTCTGCCCTTCGAGCTGGCTTTCGAACACCACGCCCAGACTGTCCAGCCGGACCAGGAAGCGATCATCACCGGTAGCGGCGTAGAGCAGCAGGTAGCGCTCGATGTCCTGCAGCAACGGATCGGTCCGCCGGGCGCTCGCTTGGGCGGTCAGCGCGGTGCAGGACAGCGCACCGGACAGCAGCAGGCCGGCGAGCAGGACGGGAATGGAGCGCATGACGGGTTCCTTCGATGGCAATGGAAAGGTCGCCATTCTCAGTTTCACGGTCCGTCTTGCCTGTAAGGTGAATCTGATACTGCTGACGTAAAGCGCCGCTTTTGCTCCAGGGCGACCGCCCCTTGCAATTGCTCCGGACACCCTTCATATCTGTACAGATACTGATCAATTGACGGAGGTCGCCATGGCCAGCGGCTGGGCAAACGACGGAGCGGTTCAGGAGCAGATCGACAGCACCATCGAGGACGCCATTGCACGGGCACGCAACCAGATGCCCAAGGGCGAGAGCCTGACCCATTGCGAAGAGTGCGACGCGCCAATCCCCGAGGCGCGACGCAAGGCCATCCCCGGCGTGCGCCTGTGCGTGAACTGCCAGGCCGAGCACGACAAGGAGCAGGCGGCCTACGCCGGCTACAACCGCCGCGGCAGCAAGGACAGCCAGTTGCGCTGAGTGGCTGTCGCACGACATGAAAACGGCGCCCATGGGGCGCCGTTTTTCGTGGGCAATTATCGGCGCCAGGGGTCAGGGCTTCAGCGGCACCAGCACGCTGAAGGTGATGATGCCGTCGGCCTGCTCGACTTCGATGCGGCCGCCGTGGGCGCTGACGATGGCCTGGGAGATGTACAGCCCGATGCCCAGCCCGCTCTTGTTGCGGCCATGACCGCCGGCGTCCTGCTTGAACGGCTCGAAGAGGTTCGCGAGGCGCGCCTCATCCAGCGCTTCGGCTTCGTTGAGGATGCTCAGCCGCGCCAGCTCGCCCTGGCGGCGCAGTTCCACCAGCACCGGGCGGCCGGGGCGACCATGGTGACGGGCATTGCTCAGCAGGTTGGCGATCACCTGCAGGTAGCGGTCCGGGTCGACTTGCGCCTGCACGCCCTCCTCGATGGCGGTCTCGATGGACAGGCCCGGATAGGCCACGTCGGTTTCCTGGACGATATCGCGCACCAGCCGCGAGAGGTCTGCGCCCACCGGCTTCACGGTCATTCCCGCGCCGCTCTGCAGCCGGCTCATCTCGAGGATCTGGCTGATCAGGCGTTCCATGCGGCTGCTGGAGTAGGTGATGTGCTGGCGCAGCTCGGCGTTGCGCACGTCGCTGGAGGAAAGCATGGCCGCCGCCATGGAGATCGACTGCAACGGGTTGCGCAGGTCGTGGCCGAGCACGGCGATCAGGCGCTGGCGCATGCGGTCGATCTCGCCGGCGCGGTTCAGGCACAGCTCCACCAGTTCGGTGCGCAGCTTCTCGGCGATGGAGAGGTCGATGCCGGTCCAGGGCATGGAGCGCCCGCGCACGACTTCTTCCCAGGCTTCGAACGAGCCGCGCGGGGTCAGGCGCGCGCCGGAGGGGCCGGTCTTGATGATCTTCTCCGGCTTGCCGCCCCAGCGAATACGGTGCACCTGCTCCAGGCGCAGCCAGACGATCCAGCCCGACTCCTGGCGATGGAAACGGATCGCCATGACGCCGCAGTAGCGCGGGTCGTGCGGGCCATCGGGCAGTTCCAGGCGCTGGTCGCTGTGGAACAGGTCCAGCTCCTCGTCCTGCTGCAGCTGGGCGACCATGGCCACCGCCAGGTCGTCGAAGTCACCGCCGATGCTGCTGGCGCGCCCGCCGAGCATCACCACCGCGCCGTCGCACGGCAGCAGGTCGGCGATGCTGGCGCCGGGGCGTGACAGCGCGCTGAGCAGGTCGTCGGAGTCGCGGGTGCGGCGCAGCAGCGCCTGCTGGCGCTCGGAGGCCTGGCGCAGGAGTTCGCTGACGCGGCTCTGCTCCAGGCGTTCGACCATGGCGCTGCACACCTGGGAAAACACCTGGAACGACATGCGGATCGGGTAGGGCACCACCTTCGGGCTCATGTGGTGGCAGGAGAACAGCCCCCACAGGCGCCCGCCGACCACGATGGAAATGCTCATCGACGCGCGCACGCCCATGTTGGCGAGGTACTCGCAATGGATCGGCGAGACGCTGCGCAGGGTGCTGAAACTCAGGTCGAACGGTTTGCCGCTGCCCGGGTTCAGCGTGGGGCGCACGGCGACCGGCTGGTAGGCCGCGTCGCCGATCAGCCGCACCGGGTTCTGCAGGTACAGGCGCCGCGCCTGGGCGGGAATGTCCGAGGCCGGGTAGCGCTGGCCGAGGTAGCTTTCCAGGTCCTCGCGGCGAGATTCGGCGACCACCTCGCCGGAGTCGTCCTCGTTGAAGCGATAGGCCATGACGCGGTCGTAGCCGGTCATCCGCCGCACTTCCTCGGTGACGCTGACCAGCAGGCTCTCGACGTCGTTGCGCAACTGCAGCTGGCTGACCAGGCGCTGGGCGTTGAGGGCGAAGGTGGTGAAGGACGCGGTCCCGGCAGCGCGCCTCTCGAATTCCAGGTAGCGCACGTCGTCATGGCTGTGGCCGATCACGTCGAAGAAGCGCCGGTTGATCCGCGTTTCCACGCTGTTGACCCAGGGGCCTGCTTCATTGAGCCCTTCAGCGAGCATCGCCAGCACGCCGGGGCCGACGTCCGCCTCGGCCAGTGGCTCGCCCAGCGTCGGGGCGATGCCCAGCAGGGTGCCGAGGTTGTCGCTGAAGCCGAGCACGCGGCCCTGTTCGTCGAGGGCGATCAGCGCGCCGTGGGGCTGGATCGCGCCCGGCACATGGATGGGTTCGTCCTCGCAGTTGGCGAGGGTGACCGTCTGCTCGCTCATGCCGGGACCGCCCGGTTCGGGGCGACGTCCAGCACCCAGTCGCGGAACGAAGTGAAGGCGCACACGGCGGCAGCCTGGGCGCGGGAGATGTCCTCGGCAGTGGTGACATGCTCGGCCAGCAGGCGCTGGAAAGCGCTCCAGCGTTCGCCGGTGTGTTCGCCGTAGCCCTGCAGCCAGCGCAGCGGCAGCGGTTCGAGCGAGGCCTTGAGGCGCTTGTAGAGCACCCTTCCGCCCAGGGTCGCGCCCTCGGCGACGTAGGCGATGCCGAAGGCTTCGGCGAGGTTGATCGCGACCGGGGCGGCGGGACAGTCGGGCAGGTCGGCGGTGGCCTGCGAGCCGGCCTGCAGATCGGCTTCCAGCCATTGGCTCTTGCCGCGTCGCAGCCGTGCATCTTCTGCGTCGGGCCAGAGCGGCCAGAGGGCTTGCTCCAGCGGGCGCATCCAGCCCAGCACGCGGGCGGCGTGGTCGAGGTAGTCGGCCTGGGTCAGTGCGGCAGTGAGCGGGGAGCGACTGTCGAGGTCGGCATGCAGCTCATGGGTAGCGGCGCGCAAAGCGGCCAGCGCAGGCGAGATGCCCGGGCGTTCGTTCGGTTGCGAAGTCATCGCCTTCATCGCGGGTCCACCTTTTTCTTCGAGCTGCAGAGCATAGCAGTTCGGGTTGTACGACCGGGGCGATAGGGGAAAAGTTGATCGAAATGTCAGGGTTTTCGAGGGGCGCAGAAGTCTCCCTGCAGGAGCGGGCCATGCCCGCGATCCGCCGGCCGGGCCGGCGTTCTCTTTCTCTCTGATGTTGCAGGTCCACTGCATTGGCTTGGTTATTTTTGCGCCGCATTGGAGTGCGCGGATGTGTTGGGTTTCGCCCCCTCGGGCGAGTCACTTCTTCCAAACGCCGAAGAAGTAACCAAGAAGGCTTGCCCCGGACATCCGGTTTTTCGCTTGGGGCGAAAAATTCCCTCGTTGAATTGGAGTTTCAGGGGCACGCTGCGAAGGGCCATCCCTGGCCCATCGCAGCTCTCGCGACATCCATGTCGCTCAACCCCTGAAACTCCAATTCAACGAGGCCTCCTGAACGGGGCATTCGGCGCGTGCGGATGTTTCCCTGGAAGCCTCATCAAAGCCAGAGCCAGAGCCAGAGCCAGAGCCAGAGCCAGAGCCAGAGCCAGAGCAGTGCTGTTCCTGCAGGAGCGAGCTTGCTCGCGAACTGCCCAACGCCGATGTCTCATTGCAGAGGCGTGCCATGCTCGTGCTCGTACAGGGAATCGTCCGCAGAAAAAGGCCGCCGCAGTTGCCTGCGGCGGCCCGGTTCACGGCGGGGTCAGAAGTTGACCTTCAGACCCAGCGTCACCGCCTGGTCGCGGTAGCCGTTGTCGCCGAACTGCTTGCCCACTTCACCCCAGACGTTGACCCGGCTGTTCACCTTGCTGGTGGCGCCGAGCTTGACTTCGAAGATGTCGCTGGCGCCGTCCATTTCGAACTTCGTGCTGCCCATCTTCGCGCCGAAGTCGTCGGTGTTGTGGATCCAGTTGGTTTCCACGTAGGGCTCCACGCCGTAGGTGTTGGCGAAGCCGCCTTGCTGGTTGCTGCGCACGGCGGCGCGGGCACCCAGGCGGGTCATGATGTTGCCGTCGCCCTGGCCGGTGACCTTGGTGCCATTGGCCTCGCGGTGGGTGTCGGCCTTCACGCCCATGTAGACGATCTGCGCCTGCGGCTGGACGTAGTAGCTGGCGCTTTCGGTCTTCGCCACGGTGAAGGTCTTGCCGGCCTCGAGGGAGGCGGTGATGCCCTTGGCGTCGTATTTCTCCTTGGCCAGTTGCTCGCCGCGCACTTCAGCATCGAAGTCATTCCACAGGACCCAGCTGTCGACGTAGGCGCCGTTCTCGTCGTCCTTGTTCTCGTACCAGGTGCCATAGACGCCGAGGCTGTAGCCGTCGATCTCGCCGCGCGAGCGGTAGCCGGTAATGCGCGATCTGGTCGTGGAGTTGCCGTTGGCGTAGCCGGCCATCACGCCGACGACCCAGTCGCCGTTGTCGGTCTGCTTGCGGTACAGGTCGCTGCCCAGTTGCAGCACGTAGCGGTTGGATTCGGTCTTCAGCTGCCCGGTGCTGTCTTCCCAGCGGCTGGAGCCGTCGACGTTGCGCATCCAGAGCATCGAGGTGACCTGCTTGCCGGTGTCCGGATCGACGTAGGTCAGGTTGCCGGTGCGGTCGTGCAGGCGGTGCAGAAACATCGTGTTGGCTGCCGCGAGGTTGGCGGTGTAGCTGCCGCCTTCGGGCTGGCGCACGCGGTCCTTGTCGCTGGGCGCGGGTTGCTCCGGCACCGGGTCGGTCGGGCCCGGATCGACGGGGCCTGGCTCTTCGGGGCCGGGATCGACGGGGCCCGGATCTTCAGGACCGGGATCGACAGGATCGGGATCTTCCGGCTCCGGATCGGGCCCAGGGCCGGGGCCCGGATCGATCGGGTCCGGATCTTCCGGTTCGGTCGGCTTGTAGGAGGTCAGGTACCAGTCGCTGTCCGCGCCGGTGGAACCGACGAAGCTGCCGCCACGGCGGAGCATGTACTCGTAGCCGCCCTCGGTTACCCGGCTGGAGGTGAACTCGCCGGCGGAGGTGCCGCCGACGGTGATCATCTGGATGCCCTCCAGGGTCTGCGCGCCGGGGCCGCCGGTGTTGTTGACTGTCACCAGCGTCTCGCCCGAGGTGCTGCCGGTGACGGCCAGCTTGTCGGTGTCGGAGCTGTCGTCGCCCAGGTAGGTGTTCATCACCAGGTGGCCGCCGCCGGTGAAGTCGCCATCCACCGTCAGGGTCTTGTAGGCGTACTCGCCGTGATCGTCGTGGCGGTCGTAGATCAGCTGTGCGCCGTCGGTCAGCGAGAGGTTGGTGAGGTTGGAGTTGCCGGTCATGAACCACTGGCTGGCGGCTCCGTCCATGGCGAGGTCGATCACCCCGTCGGTGGCGGTGCTGGTGGTGCCGTTGAGGTAGGAGCCGGCGGCCATCTTCAGGTCGAGCCTGCCCTGGTTCTCGGCATAGAGCGCGACGCCCTTGCGGTTGGCGAGGTCGTCTGCGGCGCTGCTGTCGAGCACGTAGATCGCGGCGTTCTCCGAGACGATGCTGGAGTCTGCGCCATTGGCGGCCATGGCGCGGTTGCCGTCGGTGACGGTGACCTGGGTGTCGCCGTACAGATGCACCTTGCCGCCACGCATGCCGTTGAAGTCCTCAAGGGTCTGCACGTAGATGCCGTAGGCATTGGCCTTCCCGGTGGTGATGGCGGTGCTGCCCAGGTGGATCTCGCCGCCGCGGTTGGCGAATACCGCGTGAGCACTGGAGCCCGAGGTGCTGATGGTGCTGCCATCGTCGATGCGCACTTCGGCATCGCCCTTGTAGAGCAGTGCTTCGCTGTCACGGTTGCCGGCATAGACCGCATAGCCGTTGCCGTCACTGCCATTGCTGCCGCTGCCGCTGGTGCTGATCACCGCGCCCTTGCCCAGGAGAATGCGGTTGGTGCCGCCATTCTTCGAGGTATTGGCCCGCACGCCCATGCCGGACGTGGTGATACTGGCATTGTCGCCGATGGTGACCGTGGAATTGATCGAGTTTTCGGTGACGTTGATGCCATCGGCCGATGAGCCCTTGGTGATGATGGTCAGCTTGTCGATGGAGATGTTGTTGGTGCCGATATTGGCCTGGATGGCATCGGCCTTGTAGCCGCTGAGCAGGCCCGAGACGGAGCCGGTCAGGATTGTCGCTTCCTTGATGGTGTATTGGCCGTTGTTGCCATAGATGCCGAAGCCGCCCATGGGAGCCATGCCGCCACGGGTGTTGCCGGTGTCGATGTGAACATTTTCCACGCCAGCGGGAAGGCCCCACCACACGGTTTCGTCACAGGTGTAGGTCTTGCCGTCGCCGCTGGTACTGCAGGTGGCGCTGGCCATGCCGGCCTGCCCCGCCAGGGCGATGGCCAACGCGATGTGCGAGGCCAGTAGGGTCTTGGTAAAGCGCATTGCAAACCTCCTTGCACCGCTCGCCGTGGGGCGATGCGGGGCGGGTTTCCAGCGCCTGTGTGAGCCTGTCCTGGCGGGAGATCGGAGGGTTCCGGATCGGGGTCCTGCTTTCGCTGGAAGTTGCTTTGGGGAGGCGCGGTCGCGAGTGTTTGCGCCACGCCGGACCCGCGGCCGGTAAGGGCTCTGGCGGATCAGTGGGCACATTGTTCAGCGCGCGTTCAGGTTGCCGAATAAGACGAATCTCAATCGGCGGGCAGCGGGGCGGGGGATGGGAAAAAGCTTGATTTATGGCAAGGGTGGAAGCCGGACCGGGCATTGCGCACCAGTCCGGAAAAGCGCAGGGCGCTTACTTGTTCAGCTTGACCACGTCACCGGAAACGGTGGTGGTGTAGCCGCTCAGGACCCAGGCCCAGAACCAGTTTTCCTGGACCTGGGTGTTGATCAGCGCGTCGCCGCCCTTGGCTTTGACGGCGGCATCCTGGGCGCGCACGAAGCGGTTGTTCTGCTGGATCGGAATGACGCCGAACAGCATGATCCCGGTGGCCTTTCCTTCACCGTGACCAATCACGGTGTACTGCTCGGGGCTGTAGTTCTGGGTCTTCATCGGGGTGCCGGTGCAGCCGGCGATGGCGGCGGTGGCCAGCAGGGTGGCGGCGATACGGGAAAACTTCACATGACTCTCCTGAGATACAACCCCCGGGACTCTTTCCCAGGGGGAGCGCAGGGTAGCCATCATTGCGCTGTGGCGGAAGCAGGCGATGTGTCGCGTCTCACGGGGGGCGCTCTTCAGAAGAGGAAGTACCGCTGCGCCATCGGTAGCACCTCCGCCGGTTCGCACCACAGCAACTGGCCGTCCGCGCGTACCTGGTAGTTCTGCGCATCGACCTCGATGTGCGGCAGGTAGGCGTTGTGGATCAGGTCGGTCTTCTGCACGCTGCGGCAGCCCTTCACCACGCCGATGGCCTTGCGCAGGCCCAGTTCGTGGTGCACGCCGAGGTCGAACGCGGCCTGGCTGAGGAAGGTCAGACAGGTGGCGTGGCGGCTGCCGCCGAAGCTGGCGAACATGGGCCGGTAGTGCACCGGCTGCGGCGTCGGAATCGACGCGTTGGCGTCGCCCATCAGGCTCGCGGCAATGGCGCCGCCCTTGAGAATCAGGCTCGGCTTCACGCCGAAGAAGGCCGGGCGCCAGAGCACCAGGTCGGCCAGCTTGCCCACTTCGATGCTGCCCACTTCATGGGCGACGCCGTGGGTGATCGCCGGGTTGATGGTGTACTTGGCGATGTAGCGCTTGGCGCGGAAGTTGTCGTTGCGCGCGCCGTCGCCGTCCAGTGCGCCGCGCTGCTTTTTCATCTTGTCGGCGGTCTGCCAGGTGCGCGTGATCACTTCGCCGACGCGGCCCATGGCCTGGCTGTCGGAGCTGATCATGCTGAAGGCGCCGAGGTCGTGGAGGATGTCCTCGGCGGCGATGGTCTCGCGGCGGATGCGCGATTCGGCGAAGGCCACGTCCTCGGCGATGCTCGGGTCCAGGTGATGGCAGACCATGAGCATGTCCAGGTGTTCGTCGATGGTGTTGCGGGTGAAGGGCCGGGTCGGGTTGGTCGAACTGGGCAGCACGTTGGCGAAGCCGCAGGCCTTGATGATGTCCGGCGCGTGGCCGCCACCGGCGCCCTCGGTGTGGTAGGTGTGGATGGTGCGGCCCTTGAACGCGGCGAGGGTGGTTTCGACGAAGCCGGATTCGTTGAGGGTGTCGGTATGGATCGCCACCTGCACGTCGAGGCGATCGGCCACGGTCAGGCAGTTGTCGATGGCCGCCGGGGTGGTGCCCCAGTCCTCGTGCAGCTTCAGGCCGATGGCGCCGGCGCGTACCTGTTCCTCCAGCGGCAGCGGCAGGCTGGCGTTGCCCTTGCCGGTAAAGCCGATGTTCATCGGGAAGGCGTCCGCGGCCTGGAGCATGCGCGCCATGTGCCACGGGCCGGAGGTGCAGGTAGTGGCGTTGGTGCCGGTGGCCGGGCCGGTGCCGCCACCGATCATGGTGGTGACTCCGCTCATCAGCGCCTCTTCGATCTGCTGCGGGCAGATGAAGTGGATGTGCGTGTCGATGCCGCCGGCGGTGAGGATCATGCCTTCGCCGGCGATCACTTCGGTGCTGGCGCCCAGGGCGATGGTCACGCCGGGCTGGATGTCCGGGTTGCCGGCCTTGCCGATGGCGGCGATGCGCCCGTGCTTGAGGCCTACGTCGGCCTTGACGATGCCCCAGTGGTCGAGGATCAGCGCGTTGGTGATCACCGTGTCGACGACCTGCGCGGCGCACAGCTGGCTCTGGCCCATGCCGTCGCGAATGACCTTGCCGCCGCCGAACTTCACTTCCTCGCCGTAGACAGTGAAGTCCTGCTCCACCTCGATCCACAGACCGGTATCGGCCAGGCGCACGCGGTCGCCGACAGTGGGGCCGAACATGTCGGCGTAGGCTTGTCTGCTGATCTTCATCCAGCGCTCCTTGGCTGTTGTCCTGCGGGCGCTCAGAGGCTGCCCATCACCCGTCCCGCAAATCCATAAACCTTGCGCTCGCCGGCCAGTTCGACCAGCTCCACTTCGCGGCTCTGCCCCGGCTCGAAGCGCACGGCCGTTCCGGCGGGAATATTCAGGCGCATGCCGCGCGCCGCGTCACGGTCGAACAGCAGTGCGTCGTTGGTTTCGAAGAAGTGGTAGTGCGAGCCGACCTGGATCGGCCGGTCGCCGCTGTTGGCCACCGTCAGGGCGTGGGTGCGGCGGCCGGCGTTGAGTTCGATCTCGCCGGGCTGGATGTCGTATTCGCCAGGGATCATGGGGAGCTCCGTGGGTCGAGGATCAGTTGCATGAAGGTCAGGTCCAGCCAGCGGCCGAACTTCTGTCCCACCTGCGGCATCTGCCCGCTGGTGATGAAGCCCAGGCGTTCGTGCAGACGGATCGACGCGATGTTGCCGCTCTCGATGGCCGCGACCATCACGTGCAGGCCCTGGGCGCGGGCGCGCTCGATCAGCGCCTGCATCAGCAGCGGGCCGAGGCCCTTGCCGCGCTGGTCGGCACGCACGTAGACCGAGTGTTCGACCGTCTCGCGGAAGCCGTCGAAGGCGCGCCACGGGCCGTAGCTGGCGTAGCCCACCACTTCGCCGCCGTCTTCGGCAACCAGTACCGGGAAGCCTTGCTGCGCGCGCACTTCCAGCCAGGCGCGGCGGTTCTCCAGGTCGATGGCGACCTCGTTCCAGATGGCGGTGGTGTTGAGCACGGCGTCGTTGTAGATGTCGCGCAGACTGCCGAGGTCGGCTTGGCTGGCGTCGCGGATGAGCATGTTGGTTCCTCAGGTTCGTCGGGCAAATGAATCGGTACGCTTCATTTGCCATTGTCTTTGCACCGCTGTGCGATCAGGCGATGGGCTGGTGCACGGTGACCAGCTTGGTGCCGTCCGGGAAGGTGGCTTCCACCTGGATCTCCGGGATCATTTCCGGTACGCCTTCCATCACCTGTTCACGGCTCAGCAGCGTGGTGCCGTAGTGCATCAGGTCGGCGACCGTCTGGCCATCCCGCGCGCCTTCGAGCAGCGCGGCGGAGATCAGCGCCACGGCCTCCGGGTAGTTGAGTTTTACACCACGGGCGAGGCGGCGCTCGGCGACCAGGCCGGCGGTGAAGATCAGCAGCTTGTCCTTCTCGCGGGGGGTCAGGTCCATGTCAGGTGCTCCAGATTCGGGGAGGAACGGCCTCGCGGCCGATCAGCGCCGGCCGCAGCCGGCGCCAGAGTTCGATGAGCCAGGCGCGGGCGTGCAGCGCCTCGTGGGCGAGGCAGCGGGCGACCACCAGGCCGGGCAGTTGGGTGAGGTTGCCGCGCCCTTGGCAGGGGATGGCGCGACAGGCTCCGATCAGCGCCGCGTCGATCTGCCCGCTGGCGATCAGCGTGGCCATCACCGGGTGGCCGGCCAGGCCGATGGGCGAGTCGAGCAGGCGGTCGTTGCCGGTCACGCGCTGGCGTTCGTGCCACAGGCGCTGGCCGTCGCGGCGGATGTCCAGGGCGGCGGCGAAGTGGCCATCTTCGAAGCGCTCGCCGCTGGCCGGGCGGCCGAGGGCGACGACGTCCCAGTAGAACAGCCGGGCATCCGCTTCGAGGTCGATACGCGTCGTCAGCTCGGCCTGCGCGCCGGAGTAGACGATGGTTTCCTGCGGCAGCCATTCCAGCGTGGCGCCGGGGTCGACGCGCACGTTCAGCTGCTGCTTCGCCGGGCAGCCGGCGCGGTACCACTTGGCCGCGCCGGGACTGGTGAGCTGCGCCCAGCTGTCCTGGCCGGCGTGGATATCGAGGTTCAGCGTATCGCCGCCGGCGATGCCGCCGGGCGGGTGCACGACGATGTGCTGGCAGACCTGCGGCCCTTCCGCGTACAGGTGCTTCTGCACCCGTAACGGCCCGAGGTGACGCCGGGTGATCGGCCGCGTGCTGTCGCCGACGCGGGCATAGGCCAGCTCCAGCTCGGCGTGCCAGGCGGGGTGGAAGAGGGTGGCCGGTGCGTTCATGGGCAGCTGCGAAACCAGGGATGCTCAGGACAGAGCAATCAGCGTGCCGGGATGCGCCAGGATAGTGCGTGGTGCTCTTCAGACGTGCGACAAGACAGCGTCGGCGCGGGTTCGACGAAGGTCGAGACGATTGTCCGATCGGTCAGATATGGGCGCGGTTGCGGTGCATTGAGGGGTTCGGCGCACCGCATTGGTGCGGAGTTTTCCTGTAGGACCGCCAGGCCGTGGAATCGCTCAGCCCAGCTGCTTGCGCATGTACACGCGGCGGAAGCCGTTCTCCAGCCGGCGCGCGTATTCCTGGTAGCCGTTCTTCGCGTACAGCTCGATGTTCTCCACCATGCGCTCGTTGGTGTAGAGGTACAGCGACTGGTAGCCCAATTGCACGGCGGCCTCTTCGGCATGCACCAGCAGCACGCGGCCGACACCTTGGCCAGCGCACTCGGGCAGCACGGCGATGTTATCGAGCAGGAAGCCCTCGTCGGTCTCGCGCATCACCAGCAGGCCGACCGGTGCGCCGTCCTGTTCGGCGATCAGCACGCGGTCCTCGGCGATCACCGCGTGGTAGTCGTCGAGCATCGGCCCAGGCTTGCGACCCAGCTTGGGAATCCACTGGGCGTAGGCCGCCGCCACGCAGACCGCGGCGAATCCGGCGTCGTCGTTGACGGCGGGGCGCAGGGTGATCGGCATGGCAGGCTCCAGGAAAAACGAATACGGGGCCTGGCAGCTTGCCACCCGCCGCCGTCATCCGCCAGTGACAGGTCGTCTCAGATGGTCACCAACCCGCGCACGCCGTCGCTTTCCATGTCTGCGCCACGGCCCTGCTGGACGATCTCGCCACGGGACATCACCAGGTACTGGTCGGCCAGTTCGGCGGCGAAATCGTAGAACTGCTCCACCAGCAGGATGGCCATGTCGCCCCGTTCGGCGAGCTTGCGGATCACCGCGCCGATCTCCTTGATCACCGAGGGCTGGATGCCTTCGGTGGGCTCGTCGAGGATCAGCAGGCGCGGCCGGCTGGCCAGCGCGCGGCCGATGGCGAGCTGTTGCTGCTGGCCGCCGGAAAGATCGCCGCCGCGACGCTGCTTCATCTCCCGCAGCACCGGGAACAACTCGTAGATGAACGCCGGCACGGCCTTGGCTTCGCCGGCGCTGAAGCGCGACAGGCCCATCAGCAGGTTTTCCTCCACCGTCAGGCGCGGAAAGATTTCCCGCCCCTGTGGCACGTAGGCGATACCGGCATGCACGCGCTGGTGCGGCTTGAAACCGGTGATCGGCTTGCCCTCCCAGCTGACCTTGCCGTCCTTGGCCGGCACCAGGCCCATCAGGCAGCGCAGCAGGGTGGTCTTGCCCACGCCGTTGCGCCCGAGCAGGCAGGTGACCTCGCCGATCTTCGCGTCGAACGACAGGCCACGCAGGATGTGGCTGCCGCCGTAGTACTGGTGCAGTTTGTCGACTTGCAGCATGGGAGTTGCCCCTGTGGAGAGTCTTGATATGCCTTTACGGCTGCCGTGCCTCGAGCGCTGTTGGGTATCGCTTCGCTCCACGCCAACCTACGCCGTGCCTCCCGGCGAAATGCGTGCGTAGGATGGGTGGAGCGCAGCGATACCCATGCTGTGGAGTGAACGTCAGCGGCCGAGATAGACCTCTATGACCTGCTCGTTCGCCTGCACTTCCTCCAGCGAACCCTCGGCCAGCACGTGCCCCTGGTGCAGCACGCTGACGTGGTCGGCGATGCTGCCGACGAAGCCCATGTCGTGCTCCACCACCATCAGCGAGTGCTGGCCGGCGAGGGACTTGAACAGCTCAGCGGTGAACTCGGTCTCGGCGTCGGTCATGCCTGCCACCGGCTCGTCCAGCAACAGCAGTTGCGGCTCCTGCACCAGCAGCATGCCGATCTCCAGGAACTGCTTCTGCCCGTGGGAGAGCAGCCCGGCGGGGCGGTTACGCGACTCGCGCAGGCGGATGGTGGTGAGCACTTGCTCGATGCGGTCCTTCTGCTCGCCGGAGAGCTTCGCCCGCAGGCTGGCCCACACCGACTTGTCGGTCTTCTGCGCGAGCTCCAGGTTCTCGAACACCGAGAGCGCCTCGAACACCGTGGGCTTCTGGAACTTGCGACCGATGCCGGCCTGGGCGATCTCCACCTCGCTCATGCGGGTGAGGTCGAGGGTTTCGCCGAAGTAGGCCTTGCCGTTGTCCGGACGGGTCTTGCCGGTGATGACGTCCATCAGCGTGGTCTTGCCCGCGCCGTTGGGGCCGATGATGCAGCGCAGCTCGCCGACGCCGATGTACAGCGTGAGGTCGCGCAGGGCGCGGAAGCCGTCGAAGCTGACGTTGATGTCTTCCAGGGTGAGGATGGTGCCGTGGCGCACGTCCAGCTGGCCGCTGGCGCTCGAGCCGATGCCGATGGCATCGCGGCTGGCGCCCGGGTCGCGGTTGGGATCGTAGGCCGGTTCCAGCATCAGGTGGGGGACTGCTCTCATTGCTCTTTCTCCCGCTTGATCAGGCCGAGGATGCCGCGCGGCAGGTACAGGGTGACGATGATGAACAGCGCGCCGAGGAAGAACAGCCAGTACTCGGGGAAGGCCACCGTGAACCAGCTCTTCGCGCCGTTCACCACGCCTGCGCCGAGCAGCGGGCCGATCAGCGTGCCGCGCCCGCCGAGGGCGACCCAGACGGCGGCCTCGATGGAGTTGGTCGGCGACATTTCGCTGGGATTGATGATGCCCACCAGCGGCACGAACAACGCGCCGGCGAGACCGCAGAGCACGGCGCTCAGGGTCCAGACGAAGAGCTTGTAGCCGCGCGGGTCATAGCCGCAGAACATCAGGCGGTTCTCGGCGTCGCGCAGGGCGGTGAGCACCCGGCCGAACTTGCTGCGCGCCAGGGCGAAGCCGATGGCCAGGCTCGCCGCCAGCAGCAGGACGATGGCGATGAACAGCGCCGCGCGGGTGCCCGGCGCGGTGATCGGAAAGCCGAGGATGCTGCGGAAGTTGGTGAAGCCGTTGTTGCCGCCGAAGCCCGTCTCGTTGCGGAAGAACAGCAGCATGCCGGCGAAGGTCAGCGCCTGGGTCATGATCGAGAAGTACACGCCCTTGATCCGCGAGCGGAAGGCGAAGAAGCCGAATACCAGCGCCAGCAGGCCGGGCGCCAGCACCACCAGGCACAGTGCCCAGAGGAAATGCTGGGTGCCGGCCCAGTACCAGGGCAGCTCCGTCCAGGAGAGGAAGGTCATGAACGCCGGCAACTGGTCGCCGGCAGCCTCGCGCATCAGATACATGCCCATGGCGTAGCCGCCGAGGGCGAAGAACAGCCCGTGGCCCAGCGACAGCAGGCCGGCGTAGCCCCAGACCAGGTCCAGGGCCAGCGCGACTATGGCGTAGCAGAGGATCTTGCCGGTGAGCGTCAGCCCGTAGGCGGAGAGGTGCAGCGCGTGGTTCTCCGGCAGCAGGTGCAGCAGCGGCAGGATCAGCAGCACGACGAGGGCGGCGCCGACGAGCCCGGCGGTGAGTTTCGGGCCGGCCTTCTGCGCGGCCGTCACGGTAAGTGGCTGGTTCAATCGATGACCCTCCCTTTCAGAGCGAAGAGCCCCTGCGGACGTTTCTGGATGAACAGGATGATCAGCGCGAGGATCAGGATCTTGCCCAGCACCGCGCCGATCTGCGGTTCGAGGATCTTGTTCGCCACGCCCAGGCCGAAGGCGGCGAACACGCTGCCGGCGAGCTGGCCGACACCGCCGAGCACCACCACCAGGAAGGAGTCGATGATGTAGCTCTGGCCCAGGTCCGGGCCGACGTTGCCAACCTGCGACAGCGCCACGCCACCGAGGCCGGCGATGCCCGAGCCGAGGCCGAAGGCGAGCATGTCCACGCGGCCGGTGGGCACGCCGCAGCAGGCGGCCATGTTGCGGTTCTGGGTGACGGCGCGGACGTTCAGGCCCAGCCGTGTACGGTTGAGCAGCAGCCAGGTGAGTGCCAGCACGAACAGTGCGAAGCCGATGATGACGATACGGTTCCACGGCAGCACGAGGTTGGGCAGCACCTGGATGCCGCCGGACAGCCACGCCGGGTTGGCCACCTCGACGTTCTGCGCGCCGAACAGCACGCGCACCAATTGGATCAGCACCAGGCTGATGCCCCAGGTGGCGAGCAGGGTTTCCAGCGGGCGCCCATAGAGATGGCGGATCACCGTGCGCTCCAGCGCCATGCCGATGCACGCGGTGACCAGGAAGGCCACCGGCAGGGCGAGCAGCGGGTACAGCTCCAGCAGGCCGGGCGCGTAGCGCTGGCAGAGCAGTTGCACCACATAGGTGGAGTAGGCGCCGAGCATCAGCATCTCGCCGTGGGCCATGTTGATCACCCCGAGCAGGCCGTAGGTGATCGCCAGGCCGAGGGCGGCGAGCAGCAGGATCGAGCCCAGCGACAGGCCGCTGAAGGCCTGGCCGAGCAGGTCGCCCATCAGCAGCCGGCGCTTGACCTGGCCGAGGCTGGTGGCGGCGGCGGTGCGTACCGAATCGTCGGGTTCGACGGCGGGATCGAGCAGATTCTCCAGGCGAGTGCGTGCCTGCGGGTCGCCGGACTCGCCCAGCAGGCGCACGGCGGAGAGGCGCACCGCCGGAGCCGGGTCGGCCAGCTGCAGGTTGGCCAGGGCCAGTTGCAGGGCGGCTTTTACGCCGTCGTCGGATTCTTCGTTGAGGCGATATTCGAGCAGCGTGCGTTGCGCCGGGCGGGCGCTCTTCTGCAGCTGGCGGGCGGCTTCAAGACGCACTTCGACGCTGTCGGCGACCAGCTGGTGGCTGGCCATGGCGGTGTTCACCAGGCCGCGCAGGCGGTTGTTCAGGCGCAGCTTGTCGGGCTCGCCGACCGGCGCGGCGCCGCCATCCGCGGGCTGGTATTGCCCTGCGTCACCGAGGAGGAAGGCACGGCCCTGCGCATCGACGGCGAGACGGCCGGACTGGATAGCTTCCAGCAACGGCAGGCGATCGGCATCAGGCGCGGCGGCCCATTGTTCGAGCAGTCTGGCGCGGGCGTCGTTGTCGGCGCTGGCGAAGTCCTGCGCGGGGCCGGCGAAGGCGAGCTGCGGCAGCAGCGCGACTAGCGTCATGGCGCAGAGGCGGAGCAGGTGGAGCAAGGCAGTGGGCATCTTCGGAGTTCCCTGGGCAGCCGTGTGGGGCGGTTTGCCCTCTCCCTGTCCCTCTCCCTGAAGGGAGAGGGGACGTTCAGCCGACCTCGGGAGTGGTCGATTGCGCCGTGCCATCGGCTACGCGCCGAACGGCTCCCTCTCCCTTCGGAGCGGGGCGCGTAGCCAGGGCTGGGGAGAGGGGCTTTACAGACGGGTACTCAGTTACTGCGCACCGCGTAATCCGGCTTCTTGTCGTTGCCCGGAATGAACGGGCTCCACGGCTGGGCGCGGATCGGCTCGGGAGTCTTCCAGACCACGTTGAACTGACCGTTGTCCTCGATCTCGCCGATCATCACCGGCTTGTGCAGGTGGTGGTTGGTCTTGTCCATGGTCAGGGTGAAGCCCGACGGTGCCTTGAAGGTCTGCCCGCCCATGGCCTCGCGGACCTTGTCGACATCGGTGCTGCCGGCTTTCTGCGCGGCCTGCGCCCACATGTGGATGCCGACGTAGGTGGCCTCCATCGGGTCGTTGGTCACCGCAGTGCTGTAGTTGGGCAGGTTCTTGGCCTTGGCGTAGGCCTTCCAGTCAGCGACGAACTTGCTGTTCTCCGGATTCTTCACCGATTCGAAGTAGTTCCACGCGGCAAGGTTGCCCACCAGCGGCTTGGTATCGATGCCGCGCAGTTCCTCCTCACCCACGGAGAAGGCCACCACCGGCACTTCGGTGGCTTCCAGGCCCTGGTTGGCCAGCTCCTTGTAGAACGGCACGTTGGAGTCGCCGTTGACGGTGGAGATCACCGCGGTCTTGCCGCCGGCGGAGAACTTCTTGATGTCGGCGACGATGGTTTGATAGTCGCTGTGGCCGAACGGCGTGTAGACCTCCTGGATGTCCTTGTCGGCCACGCCCTTGCTGTGCAGGAAGGCGCGCAGGATCTTGTTGGTGGTGCGCGGGTAGACGTAGTCGGTGCCCAGCAGGAAGAAGCGCTTGGCACCGCCGCCGTCCTCGCTCATCAGGTATTCCACCGCCGGGATGGCCTGCTGGTTCGGCGCAGCACCGGTGTAGAAGACGTTGGGCGACATTTCCTCACCCTCGTACTGCACCGGGTAGAACAGCAGGCCGTTGAGCTCCTCGAACACCGGCAGCACGGATTTGCGCGACACGCTGGTCCAGCAGCCGAAGACTACCGCGACCTTGTCCTGGGTCAGCAGCTGGCGCGCCTTCTCGGCGAACAGCGGCCAGTTCGAGGCCGGGTCGACCACCACCGCTTCGAGCTTCTTGCCGTTCACCCCGCCCTTGGCGTTGATCTCGTCGATGGTCATCAGCGCCATGTCCTTGAGCGAGGTCTCGGAGATCGCCATGGTGCCGGACAGCGAGTGCAGGATGCCGACCTTGATGGTCTCGGCGGCCTGGGAGCTGAACGGGAACAGACCGGTGAGCAGCAGGGCGCTCATGGCTAGCGTACTTTTCAACAGCGGACGACGTTTCATCGCGGCAGCCTCCTTGGCTATCCAGGGGCGGGGAGTTGCCGGTGCGGCAGCTTCCCCGGAAATGGGGCGATCCCGCGCGGGATCGAAGCTGCCATCGCAGCATCCGTGCCAAACAGGCAAAAGCCTTGGCGCAGATGGGCTGCACGCGATTTTCTGTCGTAATGGTGAGGTTTTTCAGTGCGCAGCTTTGGTGCGCCGAACGCCCTTTGGTGCGCGGCGCTCCCCAAAGGAGCGCGTCATTGCGGGAGGAAGTAGCCGCGCACGCCGGTCATGATGATCTGCGCGGCAAGGGCGCAGACGAACAGCCCCATCAGGCGACTGACGATCATCAGGCCCTGTTCGCCGAGGACCTTCTCGATCTTGTCCGAGAGGTAGAGCGTGACGCCGACGGTCAGGCAGGCGAGGAAGATTGCCGCCAGGGCCGAAAGCTTGTGCTCCCAGTCCTGGTTCACACCCATCACCAGCAGCGCACCGATGGTGCCGGGGCCGACGGTGATGGGGATGGTCAGCGGGACGATGGTGACGTCCTGCTGCACGTTGTCCGCCTGCACCGCCGAGCGCCCCTGGGCCATGCCCAGCGCAGAGATGAACAGCACGCTGCCCGCGCCGATGCGGAAGGCGTCGGCGGTGATGCCGAACAGGGTGAAGATGTAGCGCCCGAACAGGTACAGCAGCACGCTGGCGATCAGCGCCGCCAGGGCCACGCGCCAGGCCATGCGCTTGCGGTCGCGCGGGGCGAAGCCGCGATTGAGGCTGATGAAACAGGACAGGACGAAGAAGGGGCTATAGAGCACCAGCATCTTCAGGTACACGCTGAACATCACTTGCATGGGAACGACTCGTCCGGATTGAGAGGGCGCGGCAGGGCAAAGCATAGCGGCTGGGGCGGCGGGTGGCATTGCGGCGGGGCAAATGCCAGAACGGGTTTGCGTCAGTGCAGGATATCGGAGCGAGTCTGGAAGTTGCCGGAGTAGCGGACCAGGGCCGGATGCTCCGATGCTTCGAACTTGAATATGACGGACCCTTCAAGAAACGTGTCAGGGCAGTCTGCCACTTTGGATACGTAGTACCGCAGATTGTGTTTACGAAAGGCTTCCCGAAGAGGCTCAGGTAGCGTTTCTGCGGATTCGTTGCTGATGAGGAATTGCTCGCCGTACTGCGCCCGGAACAGTTTTATTCGCCAGTAGCTGCTCTGACTGAAGTCGATCATGACGTCGTCGATGTACTCGGCGTGTTGCTTTTCGCCCATGGAGTTGGTGCCGTCCGGATCGCTCATCAGGAATCAGGAAGGCAGCGCGTCGCTCTGCTGGCGCAGGCGGCGCTCGCGTTCGCCGACCCAGTAGGCCACCAGTTCGCGCAGTTGCGACAACTCCACCGGCTTGGCCATGTGGCCGTCCATGCCGACCAGTCGCGCGCGTTCCTTGTGTTCGCTGAGGATGTGCGCGGTGAGCGCCACCACCGGGGTGTGCGGGCGGTGTTCGCTGGCCTCCCAGGCGCGCAGGCGCTCGGTGGCGGAGAAGCCGTCGAGCACCGGCATTTCGCAGTCCATCAGCACCAGGTCGTACTGGGTGGACTTCATCGCGGCGAGGGCTTCCTCGCCGTTGCTGGCGGTATCGGGCTGCAGGTTGAGCTTGCTCAGCATGCCGCGGATGACCTTGGTGGAGATGTTGTTGTCCTCGGCGACGAGGATGCGGAAGTCGCTGGGCGGCACGTTTAAAGCCGGCTCGCTGGCTGGCGAAAGGTAGTTGCTCACGCCGCTCGGGCCACGGCGGGAGAGTTCCTCGGCGAGGGTCGCCTTGAGCGTGTAGCCGGCCACCGGCTTGGCGAGGATGCGCTTGATCCCGGCGTTGCGCGCGATGATCTTGCTCGGCGCGTTGCTGATGCCGGTGAGCATGATCAGCAGGATGTCGTGGTTGAGGTTCGGGTCTTCCTGGATCTTGGTCGCCAGCTGCATGCCGGTCATGCCGGGCATGTCCTGGTCCAGCAGGACCACGTCGAAGTATTCGCGCAGGTGCGCCTTGGTGCGCAGCTGGGCCAGCGCTTCCTTGCCCGAAGACACCGCACTGACGTTCATGCCCCAGGCGCTGCATTGCTGCACCACCACCTTGCGGCAGGTCTGGTTGTCGTCCACCACCAGCAGGCGCGCGCCCTGCAGCGGGCTGTCGAGGTCGGCGCCGGCCTGGTCGATCTGCTGCGGGTCCAGCGGCAGGCTGAGCCACAGCAGGTTGCCTGCGCCATCGGCGCTGTGGCCACTCTCGATGCCGCTCTCTATTCCAAACTCCCCCGACATCAGGCGGATCAGCTGGCGCGCAATGATCAGGCCGAGGCGGCTGCTGATGCGGGTGGCGGAGAGGAAGTCGCGGCTGTGCAGTTCGGCGGTAAGCAGGGCCTGGCGGTCGGCGCTGTCCAGCGGGCGGCCGCTGTCCTGCACGGCGATGCGCAGGCGCGGACGCTCGGGCGGGCCGTCGAGGGCGACGACGAGGAGAATCTCGCCCTCGTCGGTCTGCTTGAAGGCGTTGTCCAGCAGGCTCAACACGGCCTGGCGCAGGCGCGTCGGGTCGCCACTGACGATGCGCGGCACCTGCGGCTGGGTGAAGCTGATCAGCTCGACCTTCTGCTGCTCGGCCTTGGCACGGAAGATCGCCAGACAGTCCTCGATCAGCGCGCCGAGGTCGAACTGCACCTCGTCCAGCTCGATCTGCCCGGACTCCAGCTTGGAGATGTCGAGAATCTCGTTGATCAGCGAGAGCAGCTCGTTGCCCGCGCTGTGGATGGTCTGCACATAGTCGCGCTGCTTGGCCGAGAGCGGGGTGCCGAGCAGCAGCTCGGTCATGCCCAGCACGCCGTTCATGGGGGTGCGGATCTCGTGGCTGATCTTGGCCAGGAAGTCGCCCTTGGCCTTCAGCTCGGCGACGTTGGCGGCGCGCTGGCGGCTGGCGGCGAACTGGTCGTTCTGGATTTTCCGCTGGCGCTCGGCGAGCGCCAGGCTGAGCAGGAAGCCGACCACTGCCGAGAGGCCGAGCAGGCCGCTGCCGAGCCATTCCGCCCGGGTCGCCACGTAGCCCAGCAGCGACGGCAGGCTCAGGCACCAGACCACCACGAAGAGGCCCATGCCGATGGCGAACAGGCGCGCCGGGCGGTAAGCGTGAATCCAGTAGTAGACCGCCACGCCGAGAATGCTCAGGGTTACCAGGGTGATCAGCCCGTAGACCAGGCTGCTGATGGACAGGTCGAGTACCAGGTTGAGCGCCACGCACAGCACCACCAACCCGGCGGTGCCACCCAGCAGCAGGCGCTTGAGCGGCAGGCGCGGGGTGAGGTCACGGAAGAAGCTGGCGGTATAGCCAAGACCGCAGATCAGCGTCACCACCAGGCAGCCCAGCGCAATCATCGGCTGCAGCGACTGGCTGTTGCCGTACCAGGGGCTGAGCAGGCCGAACAGGTTGAGGCAGGCCAGCAGCAGGCTCGCATGCACGCCGGCCAGCCACAGGCCGCTGGCGACGCGGGTGTAGGCGAAGCGCACGAGGTTGTAGAGCAGCAGCATGGCCAGGCAGCCGATCAGCACGCCGAAGTGCAGCGGGCGCTGGTCGTTGCTCGGCTGGCCGGCGGCCTCGATGCTGATGTTCGGGCGCAGCGGCAGAGTCGAGGCGAGGCGCAGGTAGAGATCCAGCGGCTCGGCGGCCGTGCGCAGGGGGATCACCAGATCACTGTTGAGCAGGGGGCGCTGCACCGGGGAGAGGTTGCCGGCGCTCTTCTGTTCGAGGACTTTCTGCCCGTCGAGGATGAACATCTCGAAGCTGTCCAGGCTAGGCGCGAACAGGCGCAGCTGCTGGGGCTCGTCGTTGGCGGGCAGGCGGAAGTGCAGCCAGGTCGCGCCGGGGCCGGCGGGGGCGTGCAGGTCGCTGATGTCGAGGGGGCTGAAGAGGGTGCGGTAGCGCGGGGAGATCACGTCCTGCAGCTGCAGGCGGGCGTCACTGTCGTGGAGCTGGGACCAGCCGGGTTCCTGGCTTGCCGCATAGGTCGGAAGACAGACCAGAGCGGCCAGCAGCAAGCTGACGAGGAGTCCTGTGGCAGTCCAGAGCCGACGCACGGCGAAGTCCCTTCGGTAGTGAGTGGGCGGATTATAGCCAAGTGTGCTGAAGGCCGTAATCCACCCGTGCACGCCGGGACCGGTGTGGAGGAGGCGTCCGACGGGGGACGCCTCCACCCGTCGGATCAGCCCTCGCCGCGCTCGCGGGCGATGGCGCGATAACCGATGTCCTTGCGGTAGAAGCTGCCGTTCCAGCGGACCTTCTCGGCCAGACGGTAAGCCTGTTCCTGGGCCGAGGAGACGGTCGGGCCGATGGCAGTGGCGCACAGTACGCGGCCGCCGGCGGTGACGATCTGGCCGTCCTTGAGCGCGGTGCCGGCGTGGAAGACCTTGCCGTCGAGCTGGGCGGCATCGTCCAGGCCGAAGATAGCGTCACCCTTGGCGTAGTCGCCCGGGTAGCCGCCGGCGGCGATCACCACGCCTACGGTGGGACGCGGGTCCCAGGTGGCTTCGACCTTGTCCAGCGCTTTGGCCAGGGCGGCCTCGACCAGCAGGACCAGGGACGATTCCAGGCGGACCATGATCGGCTGGGTTTCCGGATCGCCGAAGCGGCAGTTGAACTCGATGACCTTGGGCTTGCCGCTCTTGTCGATCATCAGGCCGGCGTAGAGGAAGCCGGTGTAGACGTTGCCTTCCTCGGCCATGCCGCGCACGGTCGGGTAGATCACTTCGTCCATCACGCGCTGGTGCACGTCGGCAGTTACCACCGGGGCGGGGGAGTAGGCGCCCATGCCGCCGGTGTTCGGGCCGGTGTCGCCGTCGCCGACGCGCTTGTGGTCCTGGCTGGTGGCCATGGGCAGCACGTTCTGGCCGTCGACCATGACGATGAAGCTGGCTTCCTCGCCGTCGAGGAACTCTTCGATCACCACGCGCGATCCGGCGTCACCGAAGGCGTTGCCGGCGAGCATGTCGCGCACGGCTTCCTCGGCTTCGGCCAGGGTCATGGCGACGATCACGCCCTTGCCCGCGGCCAGGCCGTCGGCCTTGATCACGATGGGCGCGCCTTTCTCTTTCAGATAGGCCAGCGCCGGCTCGACTTCGGTGAAGTTCTGGTAGTCGGCGGTGGGGATCTGGTGGCGTGCGAGGAAGTCCTTGGTGAAGGCCTTGGAACCTTCCAGCTGGGCAGCGCCGGCGGTGGGGCCGAAGATGTCCAGGCCGCGCGAGCGGAACAGGTCCACCACGCCTTTGACCAGCGGCGCCTCGGGGCCGACGATGGTCAGCTGCACGTTCTTCGCTGCGAAATCGGCCAGTTCTTCCAGGGCCAGCACGTCGATGGCGACGTTCTCGCACTTGGCTTCGGTGGCGGTGCCGGCGTTGCCCGGCGCGACGAAGACCTTCTGCACGCGCGAATCCTGCGCGACCTTCCAGGCCAGCGCGTGCTCGCGACCGCCGCTGCCGATGATGAGTACGTTCATTGGAGTTCTCCTGAACAGTTCCGGCTTTGCCGGATTGTTGGGTATCGCTTCGCTCCACCCAACCTACGAGAGCTTTTTTCCAGCCTGTGCGAGGGCGCAATGGAGTGGCTGGATGCAAGGCGCGGACGGCTTCGACAAGCGGAGTTGCCTATTGGCAATGAGCATTGGCGAAGTCGTCCGCAACGCAGCAGACGGCCGCTACAGTGCGGCCGTCCCGGTTAATGCCTAAAGTGGCGCATGCCGGTGAAGACCATTGCAATGCCGGCTTCGTCAGCGGCGGCGATCACCTCGTTGTCGCGCATCGAACCACCCGGCTGGATCACCGCGGTGATACCGGCCTTGGCAGCGTTGTCGATGCCGTCGCGGAACGGGAAGAAGGCGTCGGAAGCCATGACCGCCCCCTTCACTTCCAGGCCGGCATGCTCGGCCTTGATGGCGGCGATGCGGGCGGAGTTCACGCGGCTCATCTGGCCGGCGCCGACGCCGACGGTCTGGCGCGCCTTGGCGTAGACGATGGCGTTGGACTTCACGAACTTGGCGACTTTCCAGGCGAAGATCAGGTCGTGGATTTCCTGCTCGCTGGGGGCGCGCTGGGTGACGATCTTCAGGTCATCGGCGGTGATCATGCCGATGTCGCGGCTCTGCACCAGCAGGCCGCCGTTGACGCGCTTGAAGTCCCAGCCCGGCGTACGCTCGGCCGGCCACTCGCCGCACTCCAGCAGGCGCACGTTGGCCTTGGCAGCGACCACGGCACGGGCAGCTTCGGAGATTTTCGGGGCGATGATGACTTCGACGAACTGGCGCTCGACGATGGCCTGGGCGGTCTCGCCGTCCAGCTCGCGGTTGAAGGCGATGATGCCGCCGAAGGCCGACTCGGTATCGGTGGCGTAGGCCAGGTCGTAGGCCTTGCGGATGCCGCCTTCATTTTCCGGAACCACGGCCACGCCGCACGGGTTGGCGTGCTTGACGATGACGCAGGCCGGCTTGACGAAGCTCTTCACGCACTCCAGCGCGGCGTCGGTGTCGGCCACGTTGTTGAACGACAGTTCCTTGCCCTGCAGCTGGATGGCGGTGGAGACGCTGGCTTCGCCCTTCTTCGCCTCGACGTAGAAGGCCGCGCTCTGGTGCGGGTTCTCGCCGTAGCGCATTTCCTGCGCCTTGATGAACTGGCTGTTGAAGGTGCGCGGGAAGGCGCCGCGGTCTTCGGTGGACAGGGTGTCGCGCGCCTGGTCGATGGTGCCCAGGTAGTTGGCGATCATGCCGTCGTAGGCCGAAGTGTGCTCGAAGGCCTTCAGGGCCAGGTCGAAGCGCTGGGCGTAGGTCAGGCCACCGGCCTTCAGGGCGCCGACGATGCTGGCGTAGTCACCGGTGTTGACCACGATGGCAACGTCCTTGTGGTTCTTCGCCGCGCTGCGGACCATGGTCGGGCCGCCGATGTCGATGTTCTCGATGGCGGTCGGCAGGTCGCAGTCGGCCTTGGCCACGGTCGCTTCGAACGGGTACAGGTTGACCGCCACCAGGTCGATCGGCTTGATGCCGTGCTCTTCCATCACTGCGCCGTCGAGGTCACGACGTCCGAGGATGCCACCGTGGATCTTCGGGTGCAGGGTCTTCACGCGGCCGTCCATCATTTCCGGGAAGCCGGTGTAGTCGGCCACTTCCACGGCGGCGATGGCGTTGTCCTTGAGCAGCTTGTAGGTGCCGCCGGTGGAAAGGATCTCCACGCCAAGGGCTGCCAGCTCACGGGCGAAATCGACGACGCCGGTCTTGTCGGAAACGCTGATCAGCGCACGGCGGACGGGCAGGCGGGTGGTTTGGTCGGTCATAACGGCTTCCACAAAGGCTTCGGGCTTTTCGCGTGTCAGGCGCGGGCCCGGCTGACCTCGAGGTCGCGGGCCCGCGCCTGCCACCTGTCAGAGAAGATCGTACTGCTTGAGTTTCTTGCGCAGGGTCCCGCGGTTCAGCCCCAGCAGTTCGGAGGCTTTGGTCTGGTTACCCTTCACGTGGTTCATGACGGTTTCCAGCAGCGGCGCTTCGACTTCGCAAAGCACCATGTTGTATACGTCCGTGACCGGCTGCCCTTCGAGATGGGCGAAATAGTTGTGCAGTGCCTTTTCCACGCTGTCGCGGAGGGTCTGGCCCTCCTGCGTCGGAGTGGTCAGGTGCTGTTTAAGGTTGGCGTTGTCGCTCACGGGTGTCATTCCACTCACTAATGTCTCGGTCATCGTTGTCATGCGGCCACCCCTTCTCCGTTATTGTGGCGCTCGGCGAAGAACTGCCTGACGCTGGCGCTCTGTGCATCCGTGTCCTGCAAACGATTGAACTGGGAACGGAACTCCGCCGCTCCCGGTAGGGTTGCGAGGTACCAGCCCACATGCTTGCGGGCAATTCGCACACCCATTTCCTCCCCATAAAACGCATGCAATGCAGCGAGGTGCTCGAGCAGGATGCTCTGTACCTCGTGCAGACTCGGCGCCGGCAACAGCTCGCCGGTGCTCAGGTAATGATCGATCTCGCGGAAGATCCAGGGATTGCCCTGGGCGGCGCGGCCGATCAGCAGGGCATCCACGCCCGTCTGCTCGAACACCTGCCGTGCCTTGCGCGGTGAATCGATATCACCATTGGCAAAGACCGGAATCGAAACCGCCTGCTTGATCGCCGCGATGGTTTCGTACTCCGCTTCGCCGGTGTAGAGGTCGGCACGGGTCCTGCCGTGTACCGCCAGCGCCTGGATGCCCGACTGCTCGGCGATCCGCGCCACCGTCACACCGTTCTTGTTCGACCGGTCCCAACCGGTGCGAATCTTCAGGGTGACGGGAACCTCTACCGCCGCGACCACCGCCTCGAGGATGTCGGCCACCAGCCGTTCATCCTTCATCAGCGCGGAACCCGCGGCCTTGTTGCAAACCTTCTTCGCCGGACAGCCCATGTTGATGTCGATGATCTGGGCACCGAGCTCCACGTTGCACCGTGCGGCTTCCGCGAGCATCTGCGGGTCGCCGCCGGCGATCTGCACCGAACGCGGTTGATCCTCGTGGTCGTGCTGCAGGCGCAGGCGCGACTTGCGGCTGTTCCACAGGCGGACGTCGCTGGTGACCATCTCCGATACCACCATGCCGGCGCCGAGGCGGCGACAAAGCTGGCGGAACGGACGATCGGTGACGCCGGCCATCGGGGCCAGGATCAGTCTGTTGGGCAGTGTGTAGGAGCCGATGCGTACCACCGACTGGTTTTCCATGGTCAATGGGGCGGGAACACCGAGCCGCCGCGCGTTACGAGACTCGCGGGTGCTTTCGGGGCCTGCCACCGGTGCTAGCAAAAAAGGGAGGGCATGATACCCGCTCTCGATGACCGGATAAAGGCGATTTTGGATAAATTCTGAACAATCCCGGGCTTAGTACCCCAGGTTGGAAGACGAGCGGAACTGGCGCTCTCAGGCGCTTTGAGCTACTCGCCGGGTCATTCCGGCGAGTGGAAGCTCAGGCTGTAGTTCACCGCTTTGGGACCCGGATCGAGGATGTCCAGGGAGATGTGGATCGGCGTCTGCGGCGGCATCTCGCTCTGCCCGGCCAGCTCGCCCGAGAGGTACTCGCTGGGCTTGAAGCGGCGGCTGGCGATCAGCTGGCCGTTCAGGTCGGCGAAGCGCATCTCCAGCAGCGGGAAGGGCTGGGAGAAGTTGGCGCGGTTGTAGATGATCGCATCCACTACCAGCGCACCGCTGAAGTCCGGGTGGCTGCGCACCACCAGGTTGCTGCTGCGGATCTGCTCCACGTCGACCTTGGAGGGCAGTGTGCAACCCAGTTCCGGGCAGGCCTGGGCGAACCAGGGGCGGTACTGGTCCTGGCGGGCCAGTTCGTCGAAGTGATAGGCGATGTACTGGCCGGCGAGACCGGCCAGGGCCAGCAATACCAGCAGCAGCCAGAACAGTCGGCGGCCCCAGCGGCTCTTCGGCTTCTGCCAGTCGAGCTGCAGGGGTTCGTCGCTGAGGTCGTTCAGGCCATCATTGCCAAGGCCCGGATCGGCGCGCCGATGGTCGCCGCGCTGGTCGGCCAGCGGCGGCTCCTCGTCTTCATCGTCAGGCTCATCGTCATCACGGCGGGCGCTGAAGGCTGGAAGTTTCTCGTCGTCGCTCTCGACGCGAAGGGGGGGCGGGTCGATGCGCGGTTCGTGCTCCGGCTCTTCCTCGGGCTCCTCCGGCTCGGATTCCTTGTCGGCCACCAGACGCGCGCTGGCGGGCGGCTCCTCCGGTTCTTCGATGGGCAGCCGGCCGAAGCTGGGCTCCTGACGGGAAGTGCGACTTGCGCCGTTCTGTTCCTCTTCGATCAGGGCTTCGGCCCAGCGCTCGTCGTGCGGGTCGCGCTTCTCTTCCTGGCGAGTCTGCAGGGCTTCGCTGGGGCGCGGCGCACGGTCGATGCTGAGGAATTCCTGGGACAGCTCGAACTCGTCGAGCTTGGCCAGTTCCTCGTCGAGGTTGAGGCTATCCAGATCGAGATCGTCGTGGATCCACAGCGTCTCGTCTTTTTTTCCGGCGGCCGGTGCAGGAGCAGGCTTGGGTGGCTCGCTGGTTACGGTCGCTGCCGGGGCGATCACCGTGGTCGCGGCGACGGCCGAGGCAGGTTCGGTAACCGGTGCCGGTTTTGCTTCTACCTTCTGCTCGGCGACGGCGGGCTTTTCCGCCACATCGCTGGAGTGCCGCGCGGCGTGGGGTGCCAGCGGCCAGCCGAGGGTGGCGGTGCCAGGAGCGCTCGGTGCGGCGGGCTTTTCGGGAGTGAAGGTGTTGAAGGCCGGCGCGGGAACGGGCGCGGCTGCGATCGGCTCCGGGGCTTTCGATGGCGCAGGCGGCGCGACCGGCTCCGCTGCCGGGGCAGGTTTCGGGGCTGCAGCGGGCGGTATCGTCGTGACAGCCGGCGCCGGAATCTGGGTCGGCTCGCCGACCATGTTCTGCGGCGCACTGAAGACCTTCAGGCAGGTTCCGCAGCGCACAGCACCGCTGGCCGCGCCCAGTTGCGCCGAGTTGACGCGGAAACGGGTCTGGCAATGGGGGCACTGTGTGATGAAGCTTTCGCTCATGCGGCGGTCCGGCGGAAAAATCTGGCGGTTAGTCTAACTCAAGCCCCGTACGGCGGGCACTCAGCGGCGGCGGCCGCTGATGCGGATCCAGCCATCGCGTTCGGCGGTCGGGTCGAGGTCGAAGGCGTCGGCGTAGGCGGCGCGTACTTCCTCGGCCTGCTCGGCGAGGATGCCCGAAAGGGCCAGCAGGCCACCGGACTTCACCAGCCCGGTGAGCTGCTCTGCCAATGTGACCAGCGGACCGGCCAGAATGTTCGCCACCAGCACGTCCGCCTGCGCTTTGGGCAGATCAGCGGGCAGGTAGACGGGGAATTTCGCCGGGTCGATGCCGTTGCGCGAGGCGTTGTCGCGGGAGGCTTCCAGCGCCTGCGGGTCGATGTCGGTGCCGACCGCCTGCTCAGCACCCAGCAGCAGCGCGGCGATGGCGAGGATGCCCGAGCCGCAGCCGAAATCCAGCACCTGCTGGCCGGCCAGCTCCTGGCCGTCGAGCCATTCCAGGCACAGCGCGGTAGTCGGGTGGGTGCCGGTGCCGAAGGCCAGGCCCGGGTCGAGCAGCAGGTTCACCGCTTCCGGCTCCGGAGCCTCGTGCCAGCTGGGGACGATCCACAGGCGGCGGCCGAAGCGCATCGGCTTGAAGTTGTCCATCCAGCTGCGTTCCCAGTCCTGGTCCTCGATGCGCTCGATCTGGTGCTCTGGCAGTTCGCCGCCGGTAAGCAGGGTCAGGTGGGCGATCAGCGAAGTTTCGTCGGTGTCGGCCTCGAACAGTGCGAGCAGGTGGGTGTGGCTCCACAGCGGGGTGGTGCCCAGGTCCGGCTCGAAGATCGGCTGGTCTTCGGCGTCCATGAAGGTCACGGAGACGGCGCCGACTTCCAGCAGCGCATCTTCATAGGTTTCCGCCTGATCCGGGGTGATGGCGAGTCGGACTTGAAGCCAGGGCATGGGGCGGTACCTCGATCGTGCCGGGATGGAGCTGGAAAAGACAACGGACCGCCTGGGCGGCCCGCAGATAAAGGCGGCAAGCTTACTGCACGGCACCCTGCCATGCCAGCGTGCAGGGGCCGCAAAGCACAAGGGCCGCCCGGAGGCAGCCCTTGTGGTGGAGCGAGGCGGAGCAGGGCAGGCTTAGTGCTTGTCCATGCCCAGCTTCTTCTCCAGGTAGTGGATGTTCACGCCACCCTTGCAGAACTCTTTATCGCGGACCAGCTCCTTGTGCAGCTCGGTGTTGGTCTTGATGCCATCGACGATCAGCTCGTCCAGCGCATTACGCATGCGCGCCATGGCTTCATCGCGGTCCTTGCCGTAGGTGATGATCTTGCCCACCAGCGAGTCGTAGTTCGGCGGTACGGCGTAGCCGCTGTACAGGTGCGAATCCACACGCACGCCGTTGCCGCCTGGTGCGTGGAAGTGCTTCACCTTGCCGGGACTCGGCATGAAGGTCTTCGGGTCTTCGGCGTTGATCCGGCATTCCAGCGCATGGCCACGGATGACCACGTCTTCCTGCTTGATCGACAGCTTGTTGCCCGAGGCGATGCTGAGCATTTCCTTGACGATGTCGATACCGGTGACCATCTCCGACACCGGATGCTCCACCTGCACGCGGGTGTTCATCTCGATGAAGTAGAAGCGGCCGTTCTCGTAGAGGAACTCGAAGGTGCCGGCGCCACGGTAGCCGATTTCCACGCAGGCCTGGACGCAGCGGGCCAGTACTTCGGCGCGGGCCTTCTCGTCGATGCCCGGGGCTGGGGCTTCTTCCAGCACCTTCTGGTGACGACGCTGCAGGGAGCAGTCGCGGTCGCCCAGGTGGATGGCGTTGCCCTGGCCGTCGGAGAGGACCTGGACTTCCACGTGACGCGGGTTGGTCAGGAACTTCTCCAGGTAGACCATCGAGTTGCCGAAGGCCGCGCCCGCTTCGGTGCGGGTCAGCTTGGCGGACTTGATCAGGTCTTCTTCCTTGTGCACGACGCGCATGCCGCGACCACCACCGCCACCGGCGGCCTTGATGATCACCGGGTAGCCCACCTCGCGGGCGATGGCCAGCGCGGTTTCTTCGTCCTCGGGCAGCGGGCCGTCGGAGCCCGGTACGGTCGGCACGCCGGCTTTCTTCATGGCGTCCTTGGCGGACACCTTGTCACCCATCAGGCGGATGACGTCGGCGCTCGGGCCGATGAAGGTGAAGCCCGAACGCTCGACCTGCTCGGCAAAGTCGGCGTTCTCGGCGAGGAAGCCGTAGCCGGGGTGGATGCCCACGGCGCCGGTAACCTCGGCCGCGGCGATGATCGCCGGGATGTGCAGGTAGGACTGCGCGGCCGGGGCCGGACCGATGCAGACCGCTTCGTCGGCCAGCGACAGGTGCATCAGCTCGCGGTCGGCGGTCGAGTGCACGGCCACCGTCTTGATGCCCAGCTCCTTGCACGCGCGCAAGATGCGCAGCGCGATTTCGCCGCGGTTGGCGATCAGTACTTTTTCCAACATCGCAGGTTCCCCGCGGTTTAAACGATGGTGAACAGGGGCTGGTCGAATTCGACCGGCTGGCCGTTCTCCACGAGGATCTGACCGATCACGCCGCTGGTCTCGGCCTCGATGTGGTTCATCATCTTCATGGCTTCGACGATGCAGAGGATGTCGCCTTTCTTCACGCTCTGGCCGACTTCGACGAAGTTGGCGGAAGTCGGCGAGGCTGCGCGGTAGAAGGTGCCGACCATCGGCGAGCGCACGGCGCCGGCGAGGTTCTGGGCAGCCGGGGCGGCTTCAGCGGCCGGGGCAGCAGCGGCAGCGGCGACGGGAGCTGCGGCCGGGGCCGGAGCGTAGGCCGGGGCGGCAGCGTAGATCGGCTGGGCGGCGGTCTTGCTGTGACGGCTGATGCGTACGGACTCTTCGCCCTCTTTGATCTCCAGTTCGTCGATACCGGATTCTTCGAGCAGTTCGATCAGTTTCTTGACTTTACGGATGTCCATCAGTGTTCGCTCTCCCAGGTGAGGTCACGGGCGTTCAAGTTGTTCGAGGGCGGATTCCAGGGCCAGGCGGTAGCCTGTGGCTCCCAGACCGCAGATCACCCCTACCGCCACGTCGGAAAAGTAGGAGTGATGCCGGAAAGGTTCACGTTTGTGCACGTTGGAGAGGTGCACTTCGATGAATGGGATGCTCACTGCGAGCAATGCGTCACGTAGAGCGACACTTGTATGCGTGAAAGCGGCCGGATTGATGAGGATGAAGTCCACGCCTTCGTTGCGCGCGGCGTGAATCCGGTCGATCAGTTCGTACTCGGCATTGCTCTGCAGGTGCATCAGGTGGTGGCCGGCCTCGCGGGCGCGGCGCTCCAGGTCCTGGTTGATCTGCTCGAGGGTGACGGAGCCGTACTTGTCGGGCTCGCGGGTGCCCAGCAGATTGAGGTTGGGCCCGTGCAGTACCAGTAAGGTCGCCATCTGGATGCGGTAGTCCTTGTTCTTGGCGGGAAAAGATAGGGCGGGACTATGCCGGAAAGCCGGCGTGACTGTCCAGTCATGCGGGTTTTGCCGTAGATGTCAGCATGTTGCCAGCCGATTACGGCAAAACCATTGCAATCAAACTGTGATCAGGAGCGCGTTCCAGCCTGTTTCAGGCGGTCGGCGAGGGTGGCGGCGTCGGTCTCGCCGATGATGCGCAGGTCGCTCCATTCGTCGCCTTTTGCCGAAAAGAACAGCAGCGCGGGCGGGCCGAACAGGTTGTAGCGGTCGAGCAGGGCGCGCTGCTCCTCGGTGCTGGCGGTCATGTCGAAGCGCAGCAGGACGAAGCCGGGCAGTTGCGACTGCACTTCCGGCGCCGGCAGTACCTGGCGCTCGATGATCTTGCAGCTGATGCACCAGTCGGCGTACCAGTCCAGCAGCACCGGCCGGCCGGCGGCCTGGGCGCTGGCCAGCGCCGCGTTGAGCTGCGCCGGAGTGGTGATGTTCTGCCAGTCGCCGGGGGTGGACGTGGGCGGGCCCGCATGCAGGCCGGGGCCGCTGCGGCCCAGCGGGTGCAGCGGGTCGGATTCGCCGCGCAGGGCGCCGGTCCAGGCGGCCACGGCGTAAACCAGCAGCATCAGGCCGAGCAATTGACCGAGGCGCTGCAGGGGCTTCTTCGGCCCCAGTTCGAGGGTGCCGATGGCCAGGGCGATGCCGCCGGCCAGGGTGCCCCAGAGGGTCAGTGAGACCGGGCCGGAGACGATGCGGTCGAGCATCCAGATGGCCACGGCCAGCAGCATCACGCCGAAGACGTTGCGCACGCCGTTCATCCAGGCGCCGCTCTTGGGCAGCAGCGCGCCGCCGCCGACGGCGAAGATCACCAGCGGCGTGCCCATGCCCAGGCCCAGGGAGAACAGCAGCAGGCCGCCGCCCACCGCATCGCCGGTGCTGCTGATGTACAGCAGCAGGCCGGCCAACGGGGCGGTGACGCAGGGCGATACCAGCAGGCTGGAGAGCACTCCCAGGGTCGCCGCGCCGGCGATCGAACCGCCGCGGGTGTTGTTGGCCATCTTGTCCAGACGCTCGCGCACGAAGCCCGGCAGGCGCAGCTCGAAGGCACCGAACATGGCGATGGCGAAGACCACGAAGAACGCCGCGAAGGGGATCAGCACCCAGGGCGACTGCAGCATTGCCTGCAGGTTGAGCTTGGCGCCGAACAGGCCCATCAGGGTGCCGAGCACCGCATAGCAGGCGGCCATCGGCAGCACATAGGCGAGCGACAGCGCCAGGCCGCGCATGCCGCCCGGACGACCACGCAGCACGACGCCGGAGAGGATCGGCAGCATCGGCAGTACGCAGGGGGTAAAGGTCAGCGCCAGGCCCAGCAGGAAGAAGATCGCCAGCGCGCGGCCGAGTTTCTTGATCTTGCCCGGTTCGTGGTCGCCCAGCAGGCTGGCCAGCGGGTTGGCTGAAGTGGCGGAGGACTTGGCAGCGGCGGAAGGCGCGGGGCCGGTCACCACGCTGGCGGCCTGGCCGTCGGCGATCTGCAGGCGGGTGGTTTCCGGCGCATAGCACAGGCCCTTGTCGGCGCAGCCCTGGTAGCTGACGACCAGGGTGAAGGGCTTGTGCTGGGGGTTCACCAGCGGTACGTCGATATCGGTGATGGCGTAGTAGACCACCGTGTCGCCGAAGTAGTCGTCGTGGTGCTGCTTGCCTGGCGGCAGCTTCACTTCGCCGACGCTCACGCCGCTGTCGGTGGGCTCGACCTTGAAGCTGAAACGGTGCTGATAGAGGTAGTAGCCATCGGCGTTGATGAAGCGCAGCTTCACCTGCTGGCTGTCGCTGTCCTCGACGCTGACGCGGAAGGCTTCGGCCACCGGCAGGAAGTCGCCCTTGGCCGGTTGCCCGACGGCGAAGCCGCCCTTGTCGGCGGGTTTGTCGAACAGGCCGGCGGAAGCAGGCAGGGCGACCAGGAGCAGAAGCAGGGTGAGCAGGCGGCGCATGGAGATCTCGCGGACTACAGGGTGGCGGGCATGATAGCGGAAAGCTTCCGGCGCGGCCCGAGGCGTTGCCGGATCAGCTGTCACAAGAAGTGATAGACGCTGTGGGACTGCGCCTACGAGTCCCGGTTCCCGTGACGCCGTTGCGTCAATCGGCCGCGTGCTGGCCGAAGGCTGTCAACAGATCGCTGACGAAGGCCTGCTCGGCGTCACCGGGGTGGCGGCCGCGGTGGCGGGTCAGGCTGAAGGCCACGTCGAAGCCCAGTTCGCCGGGCAGCAGTTCGCGCAGCTGGCCACGCTCGATCCACGGCTGGGCGACATGTCTGGGTAGGTAGCCGATGTGCGCGCCGGAGAGGATGAAGGCCAGGCTGCCGTCCACCTGCTCGCAGCGCGCGCTGCTGCGGCTGGTTTGCAGCGGCTCGTCGGCGGCGATGAAGCGGTAGGGGTGCAGGACCTGGTCGGCGTCGGCGAGGGAGTCGCGGGTCGGTTTCTTCTTGCTGAAGGCCGGGTGCCCGGCGCCGCAGTAGAGGCCCTGGGGTTCGCTGAACAGCTCGACATGTTCCAGCGCCGCCTGGGTCCCGGCGAAATAGCCGACTGCCAGGTGCAGGCGGTCCTGCAGTAGCAGGCGCTCCAGCTCGGCGGGCGTGGCGGTGATCAGTTCCAGGCTGACGGCTTCATTGCGCTGGCGGAAGCGCCGGATGGCCCCGGACAGCTGCGCCAGTACTTCCACGTCCAGCCCTTCGGAAAGCCCGATGCGTACCTCGCCGAGCAGCTTGTCGGCGACACCGCGGGCCTCGTCGCGGAAGCCCTCGATGGCGAGGAACAGGCGCCGCGTCGATTGCAGCAGGTGCTCGCCCTTGGGCGTCAGGCGAAAGCCGCCCTTGCCGCGCTCGCACAGGCGGTAGCCCAGGCGCGTCTCCAGCTTGGCCATCTGGATGCTGATGCTCGGCTGGCTCAGCCCCAGCTCGCCTTGAGCGGCGCTGAAGCCGCCGCACTCCACCACGGTGACGAACAGCCGCAGCAGTTGCAGGTCGAGGTCGCGCAATTGGCTGAGCATGGTCGTCTCCAAACATTGTCATGGTGAAATGCCAAAGTAATTAACTTTGTATTTTTACAAAGTAAAGCCCGCCCCATGCTCACCGCATAGCCACAACAACCTGAGGCGATGATCATGCGTGCGTTCTTCCGGGCTTCTCTCACGGCGCTGGCCGTGGCCCTGGCCATGCCCCTGCAGGCGCAGGAGCGGGTGCTCAACCTCTACAACTGGGCGGATTACGTCGGCGCCGATGCCCTGCAACGCTTCCAGAAGGAAACCGGCATCCGCGTCAAATACGACACCTTCGACAGCGCCGAGGTGCTCGACAGCAAGCTGATGACCGGCCGCAGCGGCTACGACGTTGTGTTCCCCGCCAGCAGCGGGCTGGCCCGCGCCATCCAGGCCAAGGCCGTGCAGCCGGTGAACGACGCGCAATTGAAGAACTTCGCCAACCTCGACCCGGACCTGCTCGCCAAGCTGGCCGCCATCGACCCCGGCAACCGCTTCGGCGTGCCCTACACCTGGGGCACCGTGGGCCTGGCGATCAACAAGGACGAGGTGCTCAAGCGCATCCCCGACGCACCGCTGGACAGCCTCGACCTGCTGTTCAATCCCGAGTACGCCAGCCGCCTGGCCGACTGCGGCATCTCGTTGATCGACTCGCCGCAGGAAGTCATCAGCGTCGCGCTGAATTACCTGGGCAAGTCGCCCTACAGCACCGACGCGGCCGACCTGGCCGAAGTCCGTCAGTTGCTGGAGAAGCTGCAGCCCAGCGTGCGCTACATCGCCAGCGGCAAGCACATCAACGACCTGGCCAACGGCACGCTGTGCGTCGCCCTGACCTACACCGGCGACGCGCTGATGGGCGCTGCACAGGCGAAGCAGGCGAGCAAGCCGTTCGAGGTGATCTACCGGATTCCGAAGGAGGGCACGCTGATCTGGTTCGACACCATGGCCATCCCAGTGGACGCGCCACACCCGCAGGAAGCCCGCGCCTTCATCGACTTCATGCTGCGCCCGGATTCCATCGCCGAGCTGACCAACACGCTCTATTTCGCCAACGCCAACCTGAAGGCCACGCCGCTGCTGAATGCCGATGTCGCTGGCGACCCGGACATCTACCCGGCGCCGGCCATGCGTCAGAAGCTGTTCGGCGAGCAGTTGCTGACCTTGAAGCAGCAGCGCGAGCGCACCCGGCTGTGGTCGGCGTTCCGTACCCGTAGCTGAGGAGCCGTTTTTTGTAGGGCGCATAACGCGCCAGCGTTATCCGCCGAGTCGCGCCAGAGCCGGCGCATAACCTGTTCCAGGTTATGCGCCCTACGTAGCGGACGTTCCCTGAATCACCGTGACCAACCGATAACTAAAAAATGAGGAAGCCATGGATCTCGCCCAAGACAACGACCAGGCCATCACCCGCGACAGCCTTTACGGCACCGCCGCCGAGTCCACCTACGCCGGCATCACCAGCTTCATGCGCCGCCGCTACAGCCGTGACCTGCGCGGCGTCGACCTGGTGGTCAGCGGCGTGCCCTTCGACACCGCCACCACCAACCGCCCCGGCAGCCGCTTCGGACCGCGGGCGATCCGCGCCGCCTCGGTACAGATGGCCTGGGCCCGGCACTTCCCCTGGGAATTCGACCCCTTCGACCACCTGGCGGTGATCGACTACGGCGATTGTTCCTTCGACCACGGCGTGCCGCAGGAAACCCCGGACGTCATCGAAGCCCACGCCGCGCGCATTCTCGACGCCGGCTGCGCGCTGCTGACCCTGGGCGGCGACCACTTCATCAGCTACCCGCTGCTCAAGGCCCACGCGAAGAAGCACGGGCCGCTGTCGCTGATCCACTTCGACGCCCACAGTGACACCTGGCCGGACGAGGATTGCCAGCGCATCGACCACGGCACCATGTTCTATCACGCCGCCCGCGAAGGTCTGGTCGACCCGGCGCGCTCGGTGCAGGTCGGCCTGCGCACCACCAACGACGATGTGATGGGCTTCCAGGTGCTGGACGCCCGCGAGGTGCATCGCAACACGCCGCAGGCCATCGCCGAGCGTATTCGCGCACGGGTGGGCGACAACCCGGTGTACCTGACTTTCGACATCGACTGCCTCGACCCGGCTTTCGCACCGGGCACCGGTACGCCGGTCTGTGGCGGGCTGAGCTCGCACCAGGCGCTGGAAATCCTCCGCGCGCTGCGTGGCATCAACCTGGTGGGGATGGACGTGGTGGAAGTCGCGCCGCCCTATGACAACGCCGAAATCACCGCGCTGGCCGGAGCGACCCTGGCGATGGAGATGGTTTGCCTGTACGCGGCGCGGCACAAGCTTGGCGAGCGCTGACTCCGCCTTGAACTGCCCCAGCGCCTGCGCGTACAGGAAAAACCGGACGTAGGATGGCGTGGAGCGCAGCGATACCCATGCTGCCTGCGCACGGCGATTGATGGGTATCGCTGCGCTCCACCCATCCTACAAATGCCTGATCCCAGGCGTCGGGCGTATGACGTCGTCAGACACGGAACGCCCGCACGGCGGTGTGCAACGCACCGCCCAGTTCCTGCAGTTGTTCGCCCTGGCTGCGTCCCTGGCCGATCAGGCGCAGGTTCTCGCTGCCCAGTTCGTGGATGCGTTCGCTGTGCGAGCGGATTTCGCTCACTGCGCCGCTCTGCTGGGCGGAGCTTTCGGCGATGCGCTCGGCCATGCTGGCGATGGTGCGGATGGCGCCGACCACTTCGTCCAGCGCGCCCTCGGCGGCGCCGGCCTGGTTGGCGGTGACTTCCGCGTGCTCGACCTGGCTGCGCATCGCCTCCACCGACTGCCGCGCAGCTTGTTGCAGGCGGGCGGTGAGCTGCTGGATTTCCTCGGTGGCGCCGGTGGTGCGCAGGGCCAGCGAGCGCACTTCCTCGGCGACCACGGCAAACCCGCGGCCCTGTTCGCCAGCCCGCGCGGCCTCGATGGCGGCGTTGAGCGCCAGCAGGTTGGTCTGGTCGGCAATGGAGCGGATCACCCCCAGCACGTTGCCGATCGTGGCCGACTCCTCGGCGAGGTTCTCGATGGCCTGGGCGTTGCTCTGCACTTCGTCCACCAGCGCGCGCATGCCGCTCAGGCTGTTGCCGATCACCTGCTGGCCCTGCTCGACGGCCGTACCGGCCGCGTGGCTGGCCGAAGCGGCCTGGCTGGCGTCGCCGGCCACCTGCTGGATCGCCGCTTCCATGTTGCCCAGCGCGTCGCGGATTTCCCCGGTATCGCTGGCCTGGCGCTCGGCTCCGGCGTGCAGGCCGCCGCTGAGCTCGGCCAGGGCGCGGCTGCTGCCGGCGACTTCCTCGGCGCGCTGGTGGATGGTGCCGACCAGGGTGCCGAGGAAGTCGCGCAGGCGGTTCAGCGATTCCTGCAGTTCCACCAGGTCGCGGGTGCGGGTGGCCAGGGCGATGGGCCTGGCGAAGTCGCCACGGGCCCAGGTGGAGAGCGCCGGGACCAGTTGGCCAAGCACGCGCGCCAGGCGGCGTTGCAGGGTGTCGATGAGCAGCGCGGTGGCGAGGATCAGGGCGATCAGCGCGCCCTGGATGATGCGCACCTGGGTCTGGATCTTCGAGCGCTCCTCGCGCACCTGCGGCTCCAGGGTCGCCAGCGCCTGCTGCACGGCGCCCAGGCGCTGGGCGGTGGCGTTGGCCAGCTCCTGGCGCTGGGCGATCAGCTGGCGGGTGCGATTCAGTTCGTCCGGGTAGCGGCGCAGCACGCTGGCGAGGTCGCGCTTCAGGGTGACGCCACGGTCCTCGCTCTGCGCCTGGGCGGCCGGCTGGGATTCCAGGCCCATCATGGCGGCGAAGTCGTCGGAGGCGGAGGCCTGTTGCTCCAGCACGCCGAGAAGGGGCAGGGCGTCGATGCGCTCGGCCAGCTGGCGCAGGGTTTCCAGCTCGCGCTGGATGTCTTCGGCCAGCGCCGGGTTGCCGCTCTCCACCAGCTTGGCGCGGGCGTGGGCCAGGCGCGTCAGGTGCAGGCCGGCTTGCAGCAGCGGGGTGCGGTACTCGGCGGCGGCAGGGTTCTGGCTGGCGTCGGCGTAAGTGCCGAGCTGGTCCAGCGCGGCCAGCAGGTCACGCTCGGCCTGCAGCAGCAGGCCCTGTGGGTCGCCGGCCAGTTTGCCGGCGGCGAGCAACTGGTTGCCGCTGAACTGGCGCAGTTCGTCGAGGCTCTGGCCGAGCAGTTGGCTGAGGCTGTCCGGCAGTTGCGGCAGCTCCTGGGCGAGTTCGTCCAGGCCCTGCTGGGCGGCTTTCTGCTTGAGCGCGTCGCCGCTGGCGAGGTACGCCTGGATGTTCTGCGCGACCTTGCGCTCGAAGCCCTGGGAGAGCTCCAGGTAGCGGTCCATCAGCGTGAACGGGCGCTCCAGGGCGCGTTGCGACCACCACAGGGTGGCGCCCAGCGCGAGGCAGACGAGCAGGAGCAGGAAGGTGTTGAGGTTGGTGAGCAGCTTGAGGCGCATGGCAGGTCTCGACCGACAGCGAAAAAACGGCGAGCCCTGAACCTATTGCAGTTTCGTTACTGGCTGATGACACGGTGCCAGCATCCGGTCGGGAAATGGCGCGGCAGAGCGCCGCGCCGGACCGGCGGCGGGAGTTACTTGTAGACCTCGACGCGGTTGCGGCCGCCGTGCTTGGCGGTGTACAGCGCCTCGTCGGCCTGCTTGGCGAGGGTCTTGATGTCCATCTCTTCGCCCAGCTCGGCGATGCCGCAGCTGAAGGTGCAGGACAGGTCGTGGGGCTGCGCCGGGTAGTGGATCTCGGCGAAGCGCTGGCGGATTTCCTCCAGCACCTTGTGCGCCGAGGCGGCGTCGGTGTCCGGCAGCACCACGGCAAACTCTTCGCCGCCGTAACGGCCGATGTGGTCGGTCTTGCGCAGGCGCTGCTTGAGGAACAGCGCGAGGCTCTTGATCACCCGGTCGCCCATGGGGTGGCCGTAGGTGTCGTTGACCCGCTTGAAGTGGTCGATGTCGAGCATCGCGAAGGTCAGCGGGCGCTCCTCGCGGCGCGCGCGGAAGCGGGCATCGTCGAGCAGCTGCAGGGTATGCGTGTGGTTGTACAGGCCCGTGAGGCTGTCGCGCACCATCCGCGCCTTCAGGCTGCGCGCGCGGGCGGCGCGGTTGCGCACGGTGGCGATCAGGTGGCGCGGCTTGATCGGCTTGGTGAGGAAGTCGTCGCCGCCTTCGCTCATGGCGTCGAGCTGCTTGTCCAGGTCGTCCTCGGCGGACAGGTAGATGATCGGCACGCTCACATAGCGCTCGTGCTGGCGGATCACCTTGGCCAGCTCGGTGCCCAGGCACTCGGGCATGTACATGTCGAGGATGATCAGGTCCGGCTGGAACTCGGCCAGCTCGGTCATCACCGACAGCGGCGCGGTGAGGGCGCGGGTGACGATGCCGGCGCTGTTGAGGACCATCTCGGTATGCGCGGCCTGGGCGCGGGAGTCGTCGACGATCAGCACGCGGAACGGCTCGTAATGGGCCACGCGGGTCAGCGTCTCGATCTTCTCCAGCAGGCCGGAGGCGTCCAGCGCGCCACTGAAGAAGTCCTGGCCACCGGCGCGGGCAGCGGCCAGGCGGGTCGGGGTGTCGGTTTCTTCGTGGCTGAAGAACAGCACCGGCAGCTTCTGCTTGAGACCGGCCTGGGCCTCGTCGGCCAGCGCCAGGCCCTGGCCGTTGGCGAAGTCGATTTCCATCACGATGGCCGCCGGATGGCGGTCGGCCATGGCGGCGCGGAAGGCATTGGCGTGCTCGCAGGGCTGCGCGGCCATGCCGAAGAATTCCAGCTGCTGGGCCAGTCGCTCGGCGCGTTCCTGGTCCTGCAGGGCGAGGTAGACCGGCTTGCGCAGCGGTGGCAGGTTGGTCTGCTCGAACTGGTCGCCGTGGCGCAGGCCGGTGCGCGACAGGCGCTGCATCAGGCGGTTGAGTTCGGTGATCAGCTCGCTGGAAAGACGCCCGCGGTTGTCCTGCACAGCGCGCAGACACTGGTCGATGGCCTTGGCCAGGTCCGCATGCTCGGCCTGTTCGAAGCGTTCGGCATAGCGTTGCAGGCGCAGGCAGGCTTCGGCCAGCTCGGCCGTGCCGGCGCTGTTCCACTCCGAGCGCGACAGGCGCTGCCAGACTTCCAGCAGGTGCCGGGCCTGGTGGATCACCCGCTGGGCGAAATGATGCTTGAGGCGGTCGAGGGATGGATCGTCGAGCTCGGTCATCGCGCGCTTCTTTATAGAGCCGTACCGGCGGCCTGCGGGGCGAAAATGTTTCCGCCGTGATACACAGTGATGGCCCTATGCTACCAATCCTTGATGGCAATAACAGTGCCTTCGGTCAAACATCCGAAGCTTTGTATTTCGCAGCATTAACCAGCACCATGCGCAGGGTAGGCTGCGCCGACCCGCCTGCGTGCGGCATGCTTGCGCACAGCGGCCTAAAATCCCGGCACCCTGGGGCCGGTTGCGGGTCCAAGCTATCTTCGAATTCGGGACATCAAGGAACTTGCCATGTGGAACTGGAAGAAACGCGGCTCCGTGCGTGACCGCGTGAACGACTCGGTGGACGACGCGCGCGCCTACTTCGGCGGCCCCTGGCTGGGCCGCGTGCTCGGCGGTCTGCTGGGCGTCTACCTGGTGATCTGCGGCGCGATCGGCTGGTACTGGAGCCAGGAGCCGGACCTCTTCCCCGTGCAGCAGAACGCCCAGGCCGCCGCCGAGCGTGCCGGCCGGCAGATGGTGGTGGGCTACACCACGGTGGAAACCCTCAAGGAAGTGGTCGCCACGCTGCTGAACAAGCCGGGCGGCTATCTCTCCAACGACATCTTCCCGCCGGGCGTCTGGCTGGACAACATGCCCAGCTGGGAATACGGCGCCCTGGTCCAGGTGCGCGACCTGTCCCGCGCGCTGCGCAAGGACTTCGCCCGCTCCCAGTCGCAGTCCACCGAGGACGCCGATCTGGCACGCGCCGAGCCGCGCTTCAACTTCGACAACAAGAGCTGGGCGCTGCCGTCCTCCGAGTCGGAATACGCCGAGGGCATCAAGTCCCTGGACCGCTACCTGGGCCGTCTCTCCGCCGACCCGGCCGGCGCGCAGTTCTATGCCCGCGCCGACAGCCTGAACAACTGGCTGGGTGACGTCTCCACCCGCCTGGGCTCGCTGTCCCAGCGCCTCTCGGCCAGCGTCGGCCGGGTCAAACTGAACACCAACATCACGCCGATGCAGCCGGTCACCCCTGGCCAGGCGCCGGAAGTCGAGGAAGTGATCCAGGAAACCCCCTGGATGCAGATCGACAACGTGTTCTACGAAGCCCGCGGCCAGGCCTGGGCGCTGTCGCACATCCTGCGCGCCATCGAGGTGGACTTCGCCGACGTGCTGGCGAAGAAGAACGCCACTGTCAGCGTGCGCCAGATCATCCGCGAGCTGGAAGCCGCCGAGGCGCCGCTGTGGAGCCCGATGGTCCTCAACGGCAGCGGCTTCGGCGTGCTGGCCAACCACTCGCTGGTGATGGCCAACTACATCTCCCGCGCCAACGCCGCGATCATCGACCTGCGTCAGCTGCTGGCCCAGGGCTGATCCATGGCCGCCATCAGCGACAAGGAAGCCGCCCACCGGGCGGCTTCGGACGCCGAGAAGATCGCCTGGGTCGACGAAGACGACCAGCTGCTGGGCAGCCTGCCGCGCGCCGAACTGCGCGCGCGCGGGCTGATCGGCCGCGGCACCTTCATCCTGCTGTTCAACTCTGCCGGTGAGCTGTGCGTGCACCGCCGCACCCTGAGCAAGGCGGTCTATCCCGGCTACTGGGACCCGGCCGCCGGCGGCATGGTGCAGGCCGACGAGAGCTACGCGGAGTCCGCCGCTCGCGAGCTGGAAGAGGAACTGGGCATCGCTGGCGTCGAATTGCGCGCCCACGGCACCTTCTTCTTCGACCAGCCGGACAATCGCCTGTGGTGCGCGGTGTTCTCCGCCGTGTCCGATGCGCCGCTGAAGTTGCAGCCCGAAGAGGTGCTGGAAGCGAAGTTCATCGACCCGCACCAGGCGCTGGCCGAGGCCAAGGCGGGCACGCCGTACTGCCCGGATTCGCTGGCGGCGCTGCGCAAGTATCTGGTGAGTTTCTGAGGGGCCCGGAGCGGGCCTCGAGACATCGCGGACGGAGTCCGCTCCTACGCGGATGCTGGCCCTGGCGTAGGAGCGGACTCCGTCCGCGATCGCTTGATCCGACTTCCAGATGCCATCCAGAGCGCGCATGTCGCCAAACTGCCGATCAATGACGCATTTTCGCTCTTAGCATTTGCCTTCAATGCTGCTAAATTGCGCGACCTTTCCGGCAGGGTCCTCCGCCGGGAATTGCGCAGCCCCTGCCTGAGTGGGGCGTCGCGGTCGGCGCCAGCCGGCCATTCGTTGACCTGGCCCGAAGAGGCCAATCCTGGGGAAACGCCCGGTGGTCAAGAAAGCATCCTCCCTGTCCGCCCTCGGCGGGCTCGTCTACTCCACTGATTCCGGCCGGCATTGCCCGGACTGCAATCAGCCCATTGGCGCGTGCATCTGCAAGCAGGCCGAGATTCCGGCCGGCGATGGCATCGCTCGCGTGCGTCGGGAAACCAAGGGCCGCGGTGGCAAGACCGTGACCACGGTGACCGGCGTGCCGCTGGCGGCCGATGCGCTGAAGGACCTGGCCACCGCGCTGAAGAAGCGCTGTGGCACGGGTGGCGCGTTGAAGGACGGCATCATCGAGATCCAGGGCGACCACGTCGACCTGCTGCTCGAAGAGCTGACCAAACGCGGCCTCAAGGCGAAGAAATCCGGCGGCTGAGCCGTCCTCCGCCGTCTGTCTCAACTGACAGGCGACTCTCCCCTGTCGAGAACGGGTTCCAGGCGATGCGCGCGCAGCGCTTCGCCGGCAAGCCCTTTCCCTAGATGGGAGATTTATCGGCGCGCCCTGGGCGTGTCGTCGGATTTTCCTAAACTTACCGCCAAGCCCGGCGGTCAACACGGCAACGTCACGAGGCCCGGCTAGGTTTACTCCACCAGGCCTTGACGACTCACCCGCACGCCGGGCGGGCGCCTGCACACATTCGCGCAATCTGAGGAGACCACCCCGCATGGCCGCTAGACGGACCCGCAAAGACGACGGCAGCAACTGGACCGTGGCAGACAGCCGCAGCATCTACGGAATTCGCCACTGGGGTGCTGGCTACTACGCCATCAACGACGCCGGTAACGTGGAAGTTCGCCCGCAGGGCGCCGATGCCCAGCCGATCGATCTGCATGCGCTGGTCGAGCAGCTGCGCGAGGCGGGCCTGTCGCTGCCGCTGCTGGTGCGCTTCCCGGATATCCTCCAGGACCGCGTGCGCAAGCTCACCGGCGCCTTCGACGCCAACATCGCGCGCCTGGAGTACACCAGCCGCTACACCGCGCTGTACCCGATCAAGGTGAACCAGCAGGAAGCGGTGGTGGAAAGCATCATCGCCACCCAGAACGTCTCCATCGGCCTGGAAGCCGGCTCCAAGCCCGAGCTGATGGCCGTGCTGGCGCTGGCGCCCAAGGGCGGCACCATCGTCTGCAACGGCTACAAGGACCGCGAGTTCATCAAGCTGGCGCTGATGGGACAGAAGCTCGGCCACAACGTGTTCATCGTGATCGAGAAGGAATCCGAGGTGCAGCTGGTGATCGAGGAGGCCGCCAACGTGGGCGTGCTGCCCCAGGTCGGCCTGCGCGTGCGCCTGTCCTCGCTGGCTTCGTCCAAGTGGGCGGACACCGGTGGCGAGAAGGCCAAGTTCGGCCTGTCCGCCGCGCAGCTGCTGTCGGTGGTTGACCGCTTCCGCGCCGCTGGCCTGGACCAGGGCGTGCGCCTGCTGCACTTCCACATGGGGTCGCAGATCGCCAACCTGGCTGACTACCAGCACGGCTTCAAGGAAGCCATCCGCTACTACGGCGAACTGCGCGCCCTCGGCCTGCCGGTGGACCATGTGGACGTCGGCGGCGGCCTGGGCGTGGACTACGACGGCACCCACTCGCGCAACGCCAGCTCGATCAACTACGACATCGACGACTACGCCGGTGTGGTGGTGGGCATGCTCAAGGAGTTCTGCGACGCGCAGGGCCTGCCGCATCCGCACATCTTCTCCGAGAGCGGCCGCGCGCTGACCGCGCACCACGCGGTGCTGATCACCCAGGTCACCGATGTCGAGCGCCACAACGACGAAGTGCCGAAGATCACCGACCTCGCCGAACAGCCGGAGATCGTCCAGTGGCTGGCCGACCTGCTCGGCCCGACCGAGGCCGAGATGGTCACCGAGACCTACTGGCGCGCGACCCACTACATGAGCGATGCCGCCGCGCAGTACGCCGAGGGCAAGATCAGCCTGGCGCAGAAGGCCCTGGCCGAGCAGTGCTACTTCGCCATCTGCCGTCGCCTGCACAACCAGCTCAAGGCGCACCAGCGTTCGCATCGCCAGGTGCTCGACGAGCTGAACGACAAGCTGGCCGACAAGTACATCTGCAACTTCTCGGTATTCCAGAGCCTGCCCGACACCTGGGCCATCGGCCAGGTGTTGCCGATCCTGCCGATCCATCGCCTGGGCGAGGAGCCGACCCGCCGCGCAGTGCTGCAGGACCTGACCTGCGACTCCGACGGCAAGATCACCCAGTACGTCGACGAGCAGAGCATCGAGACCAGCATGCCGGTGCACGACGTGAAGGAAGGCGAGGACTACCTGATCGGCACCTTCCTGGTCGGCGCCTACCAGGAAATCCTCGGTGACATGCACAACCTGTTCGGCGACACCGACTCGGTGAACGTCTACCAGAACGCCGACGGCAGCTACTACCACGCCGGCATCGAGACCCACGACACCATCGAGGACATGCTGCGCTACGTGCACCTGTCGCCCGAGGAGCTGATGACCCACTACCGCGACAAGGTCGCCGGGGCCAAGCTCACCGCGCGCGAGCGTACGCAGTTCCTCGACGCGCTGCGCCTGGGGCTGACCCGCTCGGCGTACCTGTCGTCCTGATCGGGCGGCTGGCTGCGTGATGAAAAGCCCCGCTTCGGCGGGGCTTTTTGCTTTTCGCAGGAGAGAGCAAGCTCGTTCCTGCGGGGATGCCTGGGGTTGTTCGGATCGTAGGGCGGATAACGCGCCAGCGTTATCCGCCGTGAGGCAATCGGCGGATAACCCGTTCCGGGTTATGCGCCCTACGGTCTGAGTCTGTTCGCGAGCAATAACGATGGCGTCCCCCTCGCCCCTACAGGGATGCGCTGGAGTTTCCGGCGGGGATGGTCCGGCTTCGTTCAGGCATCGCGCAGTTCGAATGAAGGGAACAGCGCATGCAGCTCCCGCCACAGATCGGGCGCGCCATGGGGCGCGGGTGTGGCGATCAGTTGGGGATCGAGCTGCCGGCCGCTGCGGGCCAACTGCACCACGAAGTTATCCACACCCATCCCGCGCAACCGCGTGGCCAGCTGACGCAGGCGCTCCAGGTCGAACAATTGCCAGTGCACAGTCGTGCGGCACTCATGGCCCACGCCGCTCCCCAGCAACAGCTCCAGGCTGCGCCAGTTGGCCTGCCCGCTGCGTTTCACGCAGGTTGTAGCGTCCATGTCCTCGGCCAGCCCCTTCACGTCGAAGCCGATCCAGTCGGCATGGGGCAGCGCGCGGGCGAAGGCCTCCGGGCGGATGCCGGCGCTGTGCAGCCCGCTGCGGAAACCCATCTCGCGCACGCTGGCCATGGCCTCCGGTAGCGCGTTCTGCAGCGTCGCCTCGCCGCCGCTGAACACCACGGCCTGCAGCAGGCCCTGGCGTCGCCGGAGGAAGGCGAGAATGGCGTCCCAGGGGATCTCCGCTTCGCCACGCGGCGGAATCAGTTCCGGGTTGTGGCAATACCGGCAGCGCCACGCGCAGCCCTGACAGAACAGCACGCAGGCGAGCAGGCCGGGGTAGTCGAGGGTGGTCAGGGGCACCAGGCCCCCGACCCTGAGCGCACTGCTCATCGCGTCTCGCGGAAGTGACGGCGCTCGCGGTGCTCGGATTGCTTGCCGGCGTTGAACGCCGTCACCGGGCGGTGATAGCCCATCACGCGGGTCCACACCTCGCAGCGCTGGCGCTGGCTTTCGGGCAGTTGGTTCGCGGTCATCGTGGTGCTCCTTTTTTTGCGGGGATGAATTTTCGGGGATGAAAGAGAAGGGGCTCAGCTGCTGCAGCAGTTCCTGCTGGCGGCTTTCTGCAGCGCGGCTTCGTCGCAGCGCGGACAGAACTCGTGTTCGCCGGCGAGGTAGCCGTGTACCGGGCAGATGGAGAAGGTCGGCGTCACCGTCAGGTAAGGCAGGCGGAAGCGTCCGAGGGCGGTGCGCACCAGGGTCTTGCAGGCCTCGGCGCTGGAGATGCGCTCGGCCATGTACAGGTGCAGCACGGTGCCGCCGGTGTATTTGCGTTGCAGGGCGTCCTGCAGTTCCAGCGCCTCGAACGGATCATCGGTGAGGCCCACCGGCAGCTGCGAGGAGTTGGTGTAGTAGGGCGCGTCCGGCGTGCCGGCCTGGAGGATGTCCGGGTGGCGCTTCTGGTCCTCACGGGCGAAGCGGTAGGTGGTGCCTTCGGCCGGCGTGGCTTCCAGGTTGTAGAGGTGCCCGCTGTCTTCCTGGAAGCGCACCAGACGCGCCCGCACATGGTCCAGCAGCGCCAGCGCCATCTGCCGACCGACCTCGGTGTGCAGGCCTTCGCGGTCGTCGGTGAAGTTGCGCAGCATCTCGTGCAGGCCGTTCACACCGATGGTGGAGAAGTGGTTGCGCAGGGTGCCCAGGTAGCGCTTGGTGTAGGGGTAGAGCCCGGCATCCATGTGCTGCTGGATGACCTTGCGCTTGACCTCCAGGCTGTCGAAGGCCAGCTCCAGCAGGTAGTCGAGCTGAGCGTAGAGGCCGGCTGCGTCACCGCGATGGCGGTAGCCCAGGCGCGCGCAGTTGATGGTCACCACACCCAGCGAACCGGTCTGCTCCGCCGAACCGAACAGTCCGTTGCCGCGCTTGAGCAACTCGCGCACGTCCAGTTGCAGGCGGCAGCACATGGAGCGCACCTGGTTGGGCTGCATGTCCGAGTTGAGGAAGTTCTGGAAGTACGGCAGGCCATAGCGCGCGGTCATCTCGAAGAGGCGCGTGGCGTTGTCGCTGTCCCAGGGGAAGTCGTGGGTGATGTTGTAGGTCGGGATCGGGAAGGTGAACACCCGGCCGTGGGCGTCGCCGGCCTGCATCACTTCGATGTAGGCGCGGTTGATCAGGTCCATCTCGGCCTGCAGCTCGCCATAGGCGAAGGGCATTTCCACGCCGCCGACGTAGGGAATCTGCTCGCGCAGGTCTTCCGGGCAGACCCAGTCGAAGGTCAGGTTGGTGAAGGGCGTCTGGGTGCCCCAGCGCGAGGGCACGTTGAGGTTGTAGATGAACTCCTGCAGCGCCTGGCGCACCTGTTGATAACTCAGGCTGTCGTTGCGCACGTAGGGCGCCAGGTAGGTATCGAAGGAGCTGAAGGCCTGGGCGCCGGCCCATTCGTTCTGCAGGGTGCCGAGGAAGTTGACCATCTGCCCCAGCGCGCTGGACAGGTGCTTCGGCGGCCCGGCCTCGACCCGCCCCGGCACGCCGTTCAGGCCTTCGCTGAGCAGGGTTCGCAGCGACCAGCCGGCGCAGTAGCCGGCGAGCATGTCGAGGTCATGGATGTGCAGGTCGGCCTCGCGGTGGGCGACGGCGATGCCTTCGCTGTACACCTCGTCCAGCCAGTAGTTGGCGGTGACCTTGCCGGACACGTTGAGGATCAGCCCGCCCAGGGAATAGCCCTGGTTGGCGTTGGCGCGTACCCGCCAGTCCTCCCGCGAGAGGTATTCGTTCATCGACGCGGCGACGTCCACCAGTGTCTTGCGCTCGCGGCGCAGGCGGCCGTGGCGTTCGCGGTAGACGATGTAGGCGCGGGCGGTGGGGTAGTGTCCGGCTTCCATCAGGGCGCGCTCGACGACGTCCTGCACCTGCTCCACGTCCAGGTCGTTCCGGGCCGGCAGGCGGGCCAGCACGCGACGGGTCAGCTCTCCGGCGTGGGGCGCGGTGAACTCGCCGCTGGCCTCGCCAGCGGCGGCGATGGCGCGTTCGATCTTGCTCGGGTCGAAGGCGGCGGAGCTGCCGTTACGCTTGCGCAGGCTGGCGGGAAGAGTGGCGGTCCGTGTCAGGGGCATTGGCTTGATTCCACAACATGCTGTGTCCCGAGTTATTCAAGACAACAAGATGTTGTGGGAATCTAACGGCATTGCCCGTAGGAAAATTGACCTCGGTCAACGTCGAGCGTCAGTCAATTTTTGCCATCGGAGGTATTGACCGGCACACCTCCCGGAATCAGCCGAGCAAGGTCGCCAGCCGCTCTGCCAGACGCCCGGCAAGGTGCTCGTCGGTGACATTGGTGAAACTCATGATCAGCGCCGGTTCGCGCCTGGCCTCCACGCACCAGGCGTTCAGCGCCTGCAGGCCGAGCCCCTCGGCATGGGCACGGCGGGCGACGGCGAGGTCGTCCTGGTCCAGCGCGCCGATCAGGTGCAGGCCCCCGGGCGTGTCGGCGAAGCGCAGGCGCTCGCCGAGGCGCTCCTCCAGCGCGCTGCGCAGCCACTGGCGGCGCTGGGCGTAGAGCGTGCGGGTGCGCTTGAGGTGGCGGGCGAAGTGGCCTTCCTGCATGAAGTCGCACAGGGTCGCCTGCAGCAGCTCCGCGCAGCCGGAGGAAAACACCTGCTGGGTGCGCACGAAGTCCTCCACCAGATGCGCTGGCACCACCAGATAGCCCAGGCGCAGGGCGGGGTAGAGCACCTTGCTGAAGGTGCCGGTGTAGAGCACGTGGCCGGCGCGGTCGAGGCTCTTCAGCGCCGGCAGCGGGAAGCCGGCGTAGCGGTACTCGCTGTCGTAGTCGTCCTCGACTATCCAGGCGCCGTTGCTGGCCGCCCAGTCCAGCAGGGCCAGGCGGCGCGGCAGGCTGAGCGCAACGCCGGTGGGACTCTGTTGCGACGGCGTGACCAGCGCAAAGCGCGCCTCCGGCGCGCGGGTGATGCCGTCTTCCACGCGCAGGCCATCGGCGTCCACCGCGATGGGCACTGGCACGCCGCCGGCCCGGCGCAGCAGTTCGCGGCCGCGCGGGTAGCCGGGATCTTCGTGCCAGAAGCGCTGGCCGGGTTCGAGCAGGGTGCGGCTGATCAGGTCCAGCGCGCCCTGGTAGCCGGCGCAGATGAATACCTGCTCCGGGGCGCAGACGATGCCGCGGGAAATCCCCAGGTAGCCGGCGACGGCCTCGCGCAACGGCCCGTAACCGCAGGGCTCCGGGTAGGCCAGCATGGACGCGCTCTGCTGGCGCAGACGTCGCGCACACAGGCGCGCCCAGAGTGCGCGGGGGAAGGCATCCAGCGCCGGCACGCCGAGCTGGAACGGTCGCAGGGTCGGGCCGTGGGCGATCAGGCCGGGCAGGCTGCGTTCCACCGTCGCGGGCTCGACCGGCACCGGTGGTGCGGAGCTGGTGCGTCCCGCCAGCTGAGGCGAGACCACGGTGCCCGCCGGTCCGCGCGCCAGCAGGTAGCCCTCGCTGGTCAGCAACTGGTAGGCCAGCTCCACCGTGCCGCGCGCCACGCCCAGTTCGCCGGCCAGCCCCCGCACCGGCGGCACGCGCTCGCCCGGGCGTAGCGCACCACGGCTGATGGCATCGCGGAAGCGCTCGTAGAGCTGGCGGTAGATCGGCAGTTCATGGCTCGGGTCCAGCGGTTGGCGGAACGAATCGAAGGGCGCGGTCATGGCCTGTCCGAGTAGGCGATTAATCCGGAAGACGACTATGCCATGACCGGTATCAAGGCGTCCCGGCGGCCGCGATGCACGATCAGCGTCTAGGCTTGCAGGCAGTGTTGAAAAGCCGGCGCCGCGACTCCATCTGTTGTCGCAGAAGCCCGTTTTTTCCACCTGTTCGCCTCGCAGTGCGCGCAGCGGCTCCGGCTGCCCGCGCGAATTCCCCGTGTCCCAGGCGCCGACAGGTCCAACGCATGTGAGGAGTGACCGTTACCGATGGAATTCAAGGACTATTACGCCGCGCTCGGGGTCGAGCCCGACGCCGACGAGAAGGCGATCAAGACCGCCTACCGCAAGCTCGCGCGCAAGTACCACCCGGACGTCAGCAAGGAGCCGGACGCCGAGACGCACTTCAAGGAAGTCTCCGAGGCCTACGAAGTGCTGAAGAGCCCGGAGAAGCGCGCCGAGTACGATGAACTGCGCAAGTACGGCGCGCAGGGGCCGCAGTTCGAGGCGCCGCCCGGCTGGCAGCCGCGCGGTGGTTTCGACGGCCCGTCGCCGGGGCACGAGCAGGACTTCAGTGACTTCTTCGAGCAGATCTTCGGCGGCCGCGCCGGCGGCTCCCACGGTGGCTTCGGCGGTGCGCGCCAGCCACAGGCCCACCGTGGCCAGGACGTGGAGATGGAGGTCCCGCTGTTCCTCGAGGAAACCCTTTCCGGGGACAGCCGGCCGATCAGCTTCAGCCTGCCCAGCTACGACGAATACGGCCGCAAGCTGCCGCCGCAGAACAAGACGCTGAACGTGAAGATCCCCGTGGGCACCGCCGACGGCGAACGCATCCGCCTCAAGGGGCAGGGCGCGCCGGGTATCAACGGCGGGCCGGCGGGCGACCTGTACCTGGCTATCCGCCTGGTGCCGCACCCGGTGTTCGACGTCGACGGCCGCGACCTCGTCGTCACCGTGCCGGTGGCGCCGTGGGAAGCGGCGCTCGGCGCCAAGGTGGAAGTGCCCACGCTGGGCGGGCGGATCAACCTCGGCATCCCGGCCAACAGCCAGGCCGGCCAGCGCCTGCGCATCAAGGGCAAGGGCCTGCCGAACAAGGGAGAGGCCGCCGCTGGCGATCTCTATGCGGTGCTCAAGGTGGTGATGCCGAAGACGGCAGACGAAGCGACCCGCAAACTCTGGGAAGAACTGGCTGCCAAGGCGGCCTTCGACCCCCGTGCCGATTGGGGTAAACGCGCATGACGACGACAGTGATGGTGGTGGACCTCGACGAGCTCTGCCAGTCGGTGAATCTCCCCCGCGACGTGCTCGTCGAGATCGTCGAGGTGGGTATCGTGGAGCCCCGCGAACAGCGCGCCGGGCACTGGGTCTTCGATTACCAGGCGGTCAGCGTGGTGCGCCGTGCGGTCCGATTGCGCCGCGAGTTCGAGCTGGACTGGCCGGGCATCGCCCTGGCGCTGCGCCTGCTGGACGAGGTGGACGAACTGCGCGCGGAGAACCGTTACCTGCGCCAGCGCCTGGCGCGCCTGCTGGAGGACTGAGCTGCTGAGTTACTGGGCGCTGGTCGCCGCAGTAGCGGCGTTCAGCGGGATGAACTGGAACAGGCCCAGCAGCGGTGCGGCGAGTATGCCCTGCACGTAGTTGATCCCGCTGCGTCGCAGGCTCTCGTGGGTCATCTGTGCCAGCAACTCCAGCCGGCCGATCATGCGGCCGAACTCGCGCTCGAAGTACAGGTTGCGGCCGGCGGCGCTGATCTCGTTGGACAACAGCAGCGGCTGGCCCTGCTCGTCGGTGCGGCTGGCCAGCAGCCAGGCCGCTACCTCGATGTTCCAGGCCGCATTGGCGGTCATCTGCGAGTTCAGCCCGCTGAGCAGGTGCTGGGTATCGGTGTCGCCATACAGTTCGTAGAGCATGCTGCCGAGCCCGTAGATCAGCGCTCCGGCACGGTCGCCCTGGAACTCCGCGTCAAAGGCCAGGGGCAGGGCAGCCACCGATTGCCTGCCGCCCAGGCCGGGCAGCGGCTGCTGGTTGCGGATGGCGTCCATCACCTGCTGGTGGGCTGCATCGCGTGAGGCAGCGCCGGTTTTCTTCCATTCCCGCGGGTTGCGCTTGTAGAGCTTGTCGAGCAGCAGCGACAGGCTGTCCAGGTTATCGCGCATGGCCAGGTTGGCGGCGCGGTTGGCGTCGTTCTGCAGCATCTGCCCGGAGCTGAAGCCCACACCGTCGACGTCCTTCTTCACCGGCGGCGAAGTACAGCCGGCGAGCAGGGTGAGGGCAAGGAAGTGCAACAGAAGGTGGCGCAGCATCGACGGTCCGGGCGCGGGAAGCGGGCCTGAACCTTGGCGTGAGAAGGGGCGTGGAGCCAGCCGCAATGATGGCCAACGCCGGGTGTCGTAGCGGCCTGCGACGGGCTGCTCAGAATGGCGGGGGGAAAGCGCCGGCGGATGCCGGCGCGTGGGCAGATCAGCGTGGCTGGTTCTGCACGATCCAGCCGGAGAAGGCATCGATGATGCTCTTCAGGAAGGGCTCGGTCTTCTCCGACAGCTTGCCGGATTCATCGAAGAAGCCGCCGGCGCCGCCCAGGTAGGCTTCGGGCTGCTGCAGCACGGGCATGTTGAGGAACACCAGCGACTGGCGCAGGTGGTGGTTGGCGCCGAAGCCGCCGATGGCGCCCGGCGAGGCACTGACCACGGCGCAGGGCTTGGCATTCCAGGCGCTCTTGCCGTAGGGGCGCGAGCCGACGTCGATGGCGTTCTTCAGCACGCCGGGCACCGAGCGGTTGTACTCGGGGGTGACGAAGAGCACCGCATCGGCGCGGGCGATGCGCTCGCGGAAGGCGGTGTAGCTGGCGGGCGGGGTGCCCACGTCGAGCTCTTCGTTGTACAGCGGCAGGTCGCCGATCTCCACGATTTCCAGCTTCAGGTTGGCCGGCGCCAATGCGGCGAATGCCTTGGCGATCTTGCGGTTCAGGGATTCCTTGCGCAGGCTGCCGACGACAACGGCAACATCGAAGACTTGGCTCATGGCGACTCCTAGGGATCGGGGTAGTGAGCCGTTTGTTATAGACGATGAGCGTGACATTGCGTGGACATGGATCAAGGTTCGGCAATCATGTCCCAGTTGTTCTGAATGATCTTGGCTCTGTGGGGTGGGGCATTGCATCACTAGAGTGGCGACATGTCCCAGCCGCCCGATTCGAGGTCCCCATGTGCATGAAAGTCTTCTTCGCCGGAGCCAGCGGTGCCATCGGCCAGCGCCTGCTGCCGATGCTGCTGGAGCGTGGTTATCAGGTGCTGGCAATCAGTCGCTGCGCGCAGCGAGCCGCCGCTCTGGAGGCCGCGGGAGCGCGGGCGCTGGTGCTGGATGTCTATGACGCGCAAGCCCTGAGTGCCGCCATGCGGCAGTTCCAGCCGCGCTGGGTGATCCACCAGCTCACCGACCTGCCCGCCGGCCTCGACCCTGCCCTGATGCCCGCCGCCCAACCGCGCAACGCGCGGGTTCGCCGCGAAGGTACTGCCAACCTCGTGGCAGCAGCTCGCGCCGCTGGCGTCGAGCGCATGGTGGCGCAGAGCATCGCCTGGGCCTACGCGCCAGGTGAGCTGCCGCTGCACGAGGAACAACCGCTGGACCTGGGGGCCGAAGGCCCGCGCGCCATCAGCGTCGGCGGCGTCGCCGCGCTCGAACAGGCGGTGCTCGGTGCGCGGCCGATGGAGGGCATCGTGTTGCGTTACGGCCGACTCTACGGGCCGGGTACGGGAGCCGATGCGGCAGACCCGAGGCTGGCCGTGCATGTGGACGATGCCGCCCGCGCCGCCCTGTTGGCGCTGGAGTGGGGCGCGCACGGCGCCTACAACATCGCCGAACAGGACATCGAAGTCAGCTCGGCCAAGGCGCGCCATCGCCTGGGCTGGCAGTCGGGCTTTCGCCTGACCGGTGGACCGGCGTGAACCGCGCGTCCGGGCATGAGGCTCGGACCGGTCTGGTGCTGGTCATTGCCCTCAGCGCTGGCGCACTGCTCTGGCAGCCCTGGTCGCGGCCGCTGGTGAGCCTGGCGCAAAGCCATGCCGGGGCTTCAGCTGGCGCGCGGCCGAGCACTCAGGTGAAGCGCCTGTCCTGCGAGCCGCTGGCCGACATGCCCGGCAAGGTCGTGACCACGCTGCAGGTGGACTTCCCGCCCAACGGCTACACCCCGGCGCACCGCCATCCCGGCGCGGTGACCGCCATCGTGCTCAGTGGTCAGGTGCGCTCGCAGATGCAGGGCCTGCCGGCGCAGACTTACCGCGCGGGCCAGACCTGGTTCGAGCCCAGCCGCGAGCTGCACCTGTTCGCCGAGAACCCCAGCGCCAGCGAGCCTGCGCGCCTGCTGGCAGTGATTGTCAGCGACGAGCATTGCGGCCCGCTGGTGATCCCCGAACCGACCGCCGCCCACCGCCATTGATGCTTCGCGAAAGGAGATTCGCATGACCCCACTCACCCCCTTCAGCGCTGCCCAGCTCGACGCGACCCTGGCCCGCCTCGGCCTGTCGCCGGAGCGCCCAGCGCCGACGCTGGAAAACCTCGACCGGCTGATCGTCGCCGCGCTGCATCACCTGCCTTTCGAGAACCTCGACGTGCTGCTGGACCAGCCCATCCTGATCGAGCCGGAGGCGGTGTTCGCCAAGGTCGTCGAGCGCCAGCGCGGCGGTTACTGCTTCGAGTTGAACAGCCTGTTCGCCCGCCTGCTGGCCAGCCTGGATTACCGTGTGACCCTGCTGGTGGCGCGGGTGCGCTGGGGCCTGCCGGCGGATGCGCCGCTGACGCCGCAGACGCACCTGCTGCTGCGCATCGATCTGCCCGAAGGGCCGCACCTGGTGGATATCGGCTTCGGCGGCCCTGCCTCGCCGAGAGCCCTGCCGCTAAGGGTGAACGAAGAGCTGCCAGGAGGCTGGCGTGTCAGTGGTTCGACCGATGAGGAACTGGAGATGGCAACGCGCTCGGCATCCGGCTGGCAGACGCTGTACCGCTTCACCCTCGAGCCGCAGCATTGGACCGACTACGGCATGCGCAACTGGTACACCTCGACCTACCCGCAGAGCGTGTTCCGCAACTCCCTGCGCGTGGCGCTCAGCGAGGACGGTGCGCGGCTGTCGCTGTTCAACGGGCAATTCAGCCGGCGTGGTGCGGACGGCGAAGTCGAGCAGCACAGCATCGAGAGTGCCGATGAGCTGCTGGACGTGCTGCGCGAGCGTTTCCACCTGCAACCGGCGGCGCCGGACTTGCCGGCCCTGCGCCGCAGGCTGGCTCAGTTGCTGGAGTCGGCCGTCAGCGCCTGAGTGCCGCGAGGCTCGGCGGAGGCGGCAATGTCCGGCGCCACGCCGATGGCCAGCCGGACGATGCGGCCGGGCAGTTCGTCGCGCAGTAGTTCGCCGCCGGGCCTGCCGGCGAGCCAGTTGCCGTCGATGTCCGAGGCGCGGCACTGCAACTGGCGCTCGCCGTCGGGTGAGTCCGGCAACAGCCAGCGGCAGCGCCCGTCGAAGATGCGTGCGCCCTTTTTCGGCATTCCGGCGCTGCCGGCGGAGAGCTGGCTGCGGACAGCCAGGTTGGCGAAGCTGATATCGGGTTGCACGGCGTCCAGGGGGTGGGTGGCCGATTCGCCGTCCATTTCGATGAGGATGTGCCGGAGCTCGCGCCTGCAACCGTCGCTGCTCAGGCTCAGCGGCACCTGGTAACTGACCCGGTAGGGGCGTTCACCGTGGCCGGGCGTGGCGAAGAGGCGTTGCGTGAGGTCGTCTTTCGCCGGGGAATTGCAGTGGCTGCCCTCGGGTGGCGAATAGCGCGCATTACCCACCAGGCTGAAATCGCCTGGCAGGTCGGCTTCGAAAGTGAATTCGTCGCTCGCGCAGCCGCTCAGGACGAGGGCTGCCAGCGAGGGGAGCCACCGCCACAGTGGGCGGCTGGAGGGGCGGGAAGGCATGTGGAGGTCCTGCGGCAGTCGAAGCTGCGCAGGAGCATCCACGGATCAGCGGAGCGACTGTATCGGATTGCTCGGTACTGGTTGTAGGAAAGCGGCCAGTCAGTCCGGCGGCTCAGCCGATCATCCCAAAACCACGCGCCATCAGGGTCGCCAGCAGCGGCAGGGTCAGCAGCGCCAGCAGCTCCACGCGGATGGTCATGATCACCAGCTTCGCCTGGCGCTCGCTGGGCACTGGAACGCGGCCAGCCTTGAGCTCGTTGCGCCAGTTGAGGAAGGTCATGGTCGGCAGGATCGACAGCAGCGCCACCAGCACGAAGAGGCCGATCTTGGCGTGGAACAGACTGTTGTGCAGATAGTAATCCGTGCCCTTGGCGAACCAGACGACACGTGCCGCGCCGGTCAGCAGTACCACGCCGGCACAGGCGCCGTAGGCCAGGTCGACTATCACCAGGCTGCGCGCCCGCGACAGGTCCAGCGGCAGGCGGAACAGCTGGTGCTCCAGCACCAGCAGGGCGAACAGGATGAAGATCGACAGGTAGTGCAGGTACGCGGCGATGGCTTGGGCCATGAGTGGGTCCTCTGCTGGGGCCTTGCTTCTGATCAGGCTGAGGCCGGCGGCGCGCTGAAGTTCACCCGGTTGCGCCCGGCCTGCTTGGCACTGTAAAGCGCGCCGTCGGCGCGTTCCAGCGCCTGGTCGACAGGCTCTTCACCTGCCAGCAGGGTGCAGCCAATGCTCAGGCTGACCGGCAGCGGCCCGCAGGGGAGTTGCACCGGCTCGTGGCCGATCAGCTCGCGCACGCGCTCGGCGACGCGCTGCAGTTCCTCGCCGTCCTTCACCTTGAGCAGGGCGACGAACTCCTCGCCGCCCTGGCGCACCAGCAGGTCGTCCGGCCGCAGCGCGGCGCGCAGGCGGCGGGCGCATTCGCAGAGCACCTGGTCGCCGGCGGCGTGGCCGTGCTGGTCGTTGATCGCCTTGAAGTGGTCGAGGTCGGCGTAGATCACGCCCAACTGCACGTGGTTTTGCCGCGCCAGGCGGCACTCGCGGTCCTGGAAGGCGAGCAGGCCACCGCGGTTCCACAACTGGGTCAGTGGGTCGAGCAGGGCCTTGCGCTGCTCGCGGTCCATTTCCACGCGCAGGTCGCGGTTGCTCTGGATCAGTGTGCGCAATTGCAGGTAGCCCTCGGCGAGGGTGGCAAGGTCGCGGAAGTTGGCCTGCTGCGCCTCGGTCATGCTGCGCGGCCGCGGGTCGACCATGCACAGGGTGCCGATGGCCTGGCCATTGCCGGCGCGCAGCGGGCGACCGGCGTAGAAACGGATGTAGGGCGGGCCGAGCACCAGCGGGTTGTCGGCGAAGCGTTCGTCGAGGGTGGCATCGGGCACCAGCAGGGTGTCCTCGCCGAGGATCGCGTAGCCGCAGAAGGACACGTCGCGCGTGGTCTCGGTGGCGTCCAGGCCGACGCGGGCCTTGAACCACTGGCGATCCTGGTCGATCAGGCTGATCAGCACGGTGTCGACCTTCACCAGGTCCTGGGTCAGCTGGACGAGGGTATCCAGGTAGTGCTCGGCCGGGGTGTCGAGCAGGTTCATCTCATCCAGGGTCTGCTGACGCAGGGTTTCGTCAACGGGAATGGGACAAGCCGGCATGGCGTCTCCTCAACAGGTCAGGGGCTGGCAGGCGCCTGCCAGGCATCTTGGCGTGTCAGCTTCCACGCGTAGCCGGCGAGGACCAGCGCACGCAGCAACATGAAGCATAGGAAGGTTAGCCACAATCCGTGATTTCCCCAGCCCTGCAGGGCGAATCCCAGCGGCAGACTGGCGGCGCAGGCCAGCAGCATGGCGTTGCGCATCTCGCGGGCACGGGTGGCGCCGATGAACAGGCCGTCGAGCAGGTAGCTCCACATGCCGATGAGTGGCAGGCAGGCGAGGTAGGGCAGGTACTGGTCGGCGGTGGCGCGCACCTCCGGGATGTCGCTCTGCAGGGCGATGAACAGGTGCCCGAAGAAGGTGAAGAAGACGACGAACAGCAGGCTGGCGATCAGCGACCAGCCGCAGGCGACCACCAGCGAGCGGCGCAGCGCGGTGCGGTCGCGGCCGCCGATGGCATGGCCGCACAGCGCCTCCACGGCGTGGGCGAGGCCGTCGAGGGCGTAGGCGGTGACCATCAGGCCGTTGAGCAGCAGCGCGTTGGCCGCCACCGTGGCGTCGCCCAAGCGCGTGCCCTGCACCGTGAGCAGGAAGAACACGCCCTGCAGCGCCAGGCTGCGGATGAAGATGTCGCGGTTGACCATCAGCAGCGGCCGCCAGCTGGCCCAGGCGCGCAGGCGCGACCAGTCCGGCAGGCCGGGGAAGCGCCTGAGCGCGCCACGGGTCAGCGCCAGGCCGAGCAGCGCGCCGCCCCATTCCGCGGTTACCGCGGCCTTTGCCGCGCCGGCCACGCCCCAGCCCAGGCCCAGCACGAACCACAGGCTGAGGACGATATTGATGAGGTTGGTGGTCAGCAGGATCGCCAACGGTGCGCGGGCGTTCTGCGTGCCGAGGAACCAGCCGACCAGCGCATAGGTGGCCAGCGCCGCCGGCAGGCCGAACAGGCGGATGTGGAAGAACTCGCGGGCCAGCACATCCAGCTCCGGGGACGGGCGCATCAGTGCAAGCGCGGGGCCGGTCAGCGGCACCGCCAGCAGGCTGAGCAGCAGCGCGAGGCCCAGCGCCAGCAGCAGGCCCTGGCCGAGAATCCGCCGCAAGGCTCCGCCGTCTTCACGCCCGGCCGCCTGGGCGGCGAAGCCGGTGGTACCCATGCGCAGGAAGCCCAGCACGCCGACCAGCAGGGTATAGAGCCCGCCGCCAACCGCGACGGCGCCCAACTGGTGCGCATGCGGCAGGTGGCCGATGACCGCGCTGTCCACCAGGGTGACCAGCGGCACGGAAACGTTGGAGAGGATCATCGGCGCGGCGAGCGCCCAGACACGACGGTGGGTCGGCGAATGTCGCCAGGCTTCGAGCAGGGAATTCATGAGGGGCTCCTGAGCTGGCGCGCAGTATAGCGAGCCGGGAGCCCCGTGCTTTCAGCCGGCCGTGATCAGGCCGTCTTCTTGCGGTAGGCGCAGTAGCCGGGGCGCGGGCCGACCTGTGGGTGGTTGCGGCAGGTGTCCGGGCGCTTGGCGTAGACGCTGCAGAGGCGCGTCTTGCGGTCGAGGAAGTAGCAGTCGCCGTTGCTGGTGCGGGTCAGGGTGAAGATGCCGCTCTTCTGGTTGAAACGCTCGACGACGCCTTCCTTGAGCAGTCGCTTGGCGATGTTCTTCGCCGGTTCGTCGCGCTCGAATTCGTCGACCACGCCGATCCGGATCAGGTCGTTGACGTTCACTTCCGCCGGCATGGTGCAGCAGGTGGCGTTGCAGTCCTTGCACAGGCCCGAGGTGTACTTCGCCCAGGTTTCCAGGCGGTCCAGTTCGGCGTTGGCAATCAGCGGTGGTTTTCTCATGGCGGCAAGTCGGTAGCGGTGGCGCGAAGGCGCGCATCATAGTGGTCGGCGCGCAGATTTGCTTGGCCTTTCGACGAACAGAGCGGCGTTCTACAGAGCGTCGATTCCGCCGTTATCGCGCAGATAGTCCCTGAAGGTCGGGTAGCAGATGAGGAACCAGGGCGTGAAACGCTCCGGGTGCGCGGCCATCTCAGCTTCCAGATCGGGCAGGGCGACGTAGCGGAAGTCGTCGGCCTCCTGTGGATCGGGGTGCGGTGGCTGCTCATCGACGGCACCGAACAGGTGGCCGTACTCGTGCTCGGTCATGCCGTTGGCCAACGCCAGGCGATAGCTGAACTCGAACAGCTTGCGCAGCTCGACCTGTACGCCCATCTCCTCGCGCAGCCGGCGTTCGGCGGCGTGCTTCGCGGACTCATCGGGGTAAGGGTGGCCGCAGCAGGTATTGCTCCACAGTCCGCCACAGTGATACTTGCCCGCCGCGCGGCGCTGCAGCAGCAGTTCACCGGCGCGGTTGAACACGTAGACCGAAATGGCACGGTGGCGCAGCCCGAGATGATGGGCCTGGTGTTTTTCCATCGTGCCGGTCGGGTTGTCGTGTTCGTCGACCAGGATCACCTGGATATCGGTCATGGAAATCTCCTGCGGGCGAGCCATCCGTGCTCAGAGTAGACGGATGGTTTTCAGCCCTTGCGGATCATCCAGATGCCCACCGCGATGGCGGCCATGCCGGCGATCTTCAGGGTGCTCACCGGCGCTTCCTTGAAACCGGCCCAGCCGAAGTGGTCCAGCGCCAGTGCCATGCCCAGCTGGCCGGCGAGCACCAGCACCATGAACATCAGCGCGCCGACGCGCGGTGCGGCGAAGGCGGCGATGAAGATGAAGAACATCCCCAGGAAGCCGCCGCACCACTGCCACCAGGGCATCCCGCGCATCGCTGCGAGGCTGGGGAATTCGCGGTTGGCCAGGGTCAGCGCGAGCAGGCCGAGCATGCCGACGAAGAAGGAAATCAGCGCGGCGGCCAGCACGCTGGATACCTGCTTGGCCAGTTGGCCGTTGATGCCGGCCTGAAGGGGCAGGCAGGCGCCGGCGATCAGCGGAAGGACGAACAACCACCAGGGTGGCGTAGGCATGGGAAACTCCGGAAAGGGTCGCAAAGCTGGGCAGCGAAGGGCTGGCCAGCGGTCGATCGAGAATAGTCAGCCGCGTAGTATGCACCAGACTGGAGCATCGCTCCCGCCCCGATGGAGGTCCCGACCATGGCCACCCGTGCTTCCCGCGTGCTGAGCGTCCGCATCGAGCGGCCGCGCGACACCGCCTACGAGTTCCTCGCCGACCCGACGAACTTCCCTTACTGGGCTTCAGGCTTGTGCAGCTCCATCGAGCCGCTGGAAGGTGATCTCTGGCTGGCGCAGACACCCCAGGGCCCCCTGCGCGTGCGCTTCTCGCCGCGCAACGCGTTCGGCGTGCTCGACCATGACGTGCTGCCCGAGCAGGCGCCGGCCATCCACATCCCGTTGCGACTGATCGCCAATGCCGAGGGCTGCGAGCTGCAACTCACGCTGTTGCGCCAGCCACAGATGGACGACGCCACCTTCGAGCGCGACGCGCAGTGGGTGGAGCGTGACCTGCAGGCGATCAAGGTGTTGCTGGAGGGGTGACTCGTGGGACTTATGCCACCGCTTGCAGCCGGGCAATGGGCGGGTGCGCCTGCTGACTGACCTGCCACAGATCGTAAGCCGCCTGCATCGCCAACCAGTGGCGGGCCGTGCCCAGGCCGGCCTGCTCCAGGCGCCAGGCTAGGTCCGCGCTGATGGGCGCTCGGCCGTGGAGCACTTTGGACAGGTGCGGGCGGCTTACGCCGAGATGGGTCGCCAGAGCAGTCACGGAAAGGCGAAGCTCCGGTAGTACATCCTCACGGAGGATTTCGCCGGGGTGGGGCGGGTTGTGCATCGCCATGCTGGGTGCTCCAGTCAGTGGTAGTCGAGATAGTCCAGCAGCTCCACGTCGCTGTCGACGAAACGGAAGGTAACGCGCCAGTTGCCCGAGACGCTGACGGCCCAGCAGCCGGACAGCGAACCTTTCAGGCCGTGCAGGCGGTAACCGGGCAGGTCCATGTCTCGCGGGCCGTTGGCGCTTTCCAGCGCGGCAAGGATGCGTTTGAGCCGGGGCACGTGATCGGCCCTCACTCCACGAGGATCACCTTGCTGGTAAAGGGCGCGCAGCCCCTTGTGACGGAAGCTTCTGATCATCGCCGGACTGTAATCTAACAGATTACAGTCGCCCTAGCCGAGACGCTTGTCAGAAGGTTCTCCGCACAGTGTTCAGCTTGTAGGAGCGAGCTGGCTCGCGAACAGTTTCCAGGCAGTTGCGGCGCTGGGCGGTTCGCGAGCAAGAACTAGGCGTCCCCCTAGCCCCTACAGAAACCGTCAAAGGCGTGCGGCCAGCTCAGCACCCTCGCGGATCGCCCGCTTGGCATCGAGTTCCCGCGCCACGCTGGCGCCGCCGATGATGTGGTAGCGCAGGTTCTGCGCCGCCAGCGTCGGCTGCAGGTCCAGCAGCGGTTCCTGGCCGGCGCAGATCACCACGTTGTCCACCGCCAGGCATTGCTCCTGGCCGTCGATGCGCAGGTGCAGCCCGCCGTCGTCGATGCGCAAATATTCCACGCCACCGATCATCCGCACGCCGTGATGTTTGAGGTGCGCGCGGTGCACCCAGCCGCTGGTCTTGCCCAGCCCGGCGCCGGGTTGGCCGGCCTTGCGTTGCAGCAGCCAGAGCTGCCGGTGTGGGTTGGCGGCGACCGGTGGGATCAGCCCGCCGCCGGTGGTGTTGTCCAGGTCGATGCCCCACTGGCCAAGCCACTCGCCCAGCGGCTGCGGGCCGTTGCGTTCGCTCAGCAGGAAGCTGGCAACGTCGAAGCCGATGCCGCCGGCGCCGATCAGCGCGACCTTCTCGCCCACCGCAGTGCCGCGCAGCACATCGAGGTAGCTGAGCACCTTGGCGTGGCCGATTCCCGGAATCGACGGCGTGCGCGGCTGGATGCCGGTGGCGACTATCACCTCGTCGTACTCGCCGCTCAGTTCGCCGCGCCGGATGCGCCGGCCCAGCTGCACCTCGACGCCCAGTTCGCCCAGGCGTACGGCGAAGTAGCGCAGCGTCTCGTGGAATTCCTCCTTGCCCGGCACGCGCTTGGCCAGGTTGAACTGCCCGCCGATCTCCCCGGCAGCTTCGAACAGCGTCACCCGGTGGCCGCGTTCGGCGGCGACGCAGGCGGCGGACAGCCCGGCCGGTCCGGCACCGATAACCGCAATGCGCTTGTGGACGCGCGCCTTGCGGTAGCGCAGTTCGGTCTCGAACGCCGCACGCGGGTTGACCAGGCAGCTGGCGCGGCGGTTGGCGAAGGCGTGGTCCAGGCAGGCCTGGTTGCAGGCGATGCAGGTGTTAATCGAGGTAGCGCGGCCGGCGGCGGCCTTTTCCACGAACTGCGGATCGGCCAGCAGCGGCCGGGCCATGGAAACGAGGTCGGCGTGGCCTTCGGCGAGCAAACGCTCGGCGACTTCCGGCGTGTTGATGCGGTTGCTGGCGATTACCGGCACGCGCAGTTCGCGACGCAGGCGCGCGGTGACCTCGGCGAAGGCCGCGCGCGGCACCGAGGTGACGATGGTCGGCACCCGCGATTCGTGCCAGCCGACGCCGGTATTCAGCAGGTCGATGCCGGCGCCTTCGAGGGCTCGTGCCACAGTGCGTACCTCGTCCCAGGTGTTGCCGCCTTCCACCAGGTCGAGCAGTGACAGGCGGTAGCTGATGACGAAGCGCTCGCCCAGCGCACGACGGGTGCGGCGGACGATTTCCAGCGGCAGGCGCATGCGGTTGCCCAGGTCGCCGCCCCAGCGGTCTTCGCGCTGGTTGGTGCGCGGGCAGAGGAACTGGTTCAGCAGGTAGCCTTCGCTGCCCATGATCTCCACGCCGTCGTAGCCGGCGGCGTGGGCGAGCTTCGCGCAACGCACGAAGGCGGCGATGGTGCGCAGGATGCCGCGCTCGGACAGCTCGCGCGGGGCGAACCAGCTGATCGGCGATTTCACCGGCGAGGCCGAGACCACCAGCGGGTGATAGCCGTAGCGCCCGGCGTGGAGGATCTGCAGCAGGATGCGCCCGCCCTCGCGGTGCACCGCCTGGGTCAGGCGCCGGTGCGCCGGCACCTGCAGGCCGCTGGTGAGGCTGCTGCCCAGCGGCAGCAGCCAGCCTTCGCGGTTGGGCGCAAAGCCGCCGGTGATGATCAGCCCGACACCGCCGCGCGCCCGCTCGCGGTAATAGGCGGCAAGCTTGCCGAAGTCCCACAGGCGGTCTTCCAGGCCGGTGTGCATCGAGCCCATCACCACGCGGTTGCGCAGTTGAATCGGGCCCAGGTCGAGCGGGGCGAGCAGGTGAGGGTAGGGCGAGGCGGCGGACGACATGGAAGCGCTCTTGGGCAATCAGGTCCTGCCACCCTAACGGGCCGGCGATGGGCTGGTTAACGGCCCGGCTGCCGTACCGTTCGGGCATTTCGGTCAAGCGCTTCGGTTGACAGACTGGCCACAGGTTCCAGACTCAAACCCATGGCAGGGCTGCAAAGCCCCGATCGCAGGCTGAAGTGACGGAGGTCGTCATGAAAGCGATAAGAACAAGACACGCGCGCCATTACCTGCTCGCTGCCCTGATCGGCGTGGCCCTGCTCGGGCTGCACGAATCCCTCCAGCCGGATCGCGCGCAATCCGCCTGCCGCCCCGACGGTGAGAGTATCTCCTGTGCCTACCCGCCCGTTGCCCATTTGGGGGTACTCGGCAGTGCGTTCTGAGTGACGCACTGACGCGCGTCAATGCGCCGCAAATCCACGGCGTGCATGGTCTGCCCCGCTCAAAGCTGGCGCATTGCGCCTGCTTGGCTATCTTTTAAGCAGCAAGGGTCCGGCCATGTCCCGGACGTACGCTGCCTGATCAGGAGACGCACGATGGATATGAACCGTCGGCAATTTTTCAAGGTCTGCGCCGTGGGCCTTGGAGGATCGAGCCTGGCGGCACTCGGGATGGCACCCCCGGATGCATTCGCCGACCAGATCCGCCACTTCAAGCTTGCGCGCACCGTAGAGACCCGCAACACCTGCCCGTACTGCTCGGTCGGTTGCGGCATCCTGCTGTACAGCCAGGGTGACGCGGCCAAGAACGTCGCGCAGAACATCATCCACATCGAGGGTGATTCCGATCACCCGGTCAACCGCGGCACGCTCTGTCCCAAAGGCGCAGGCCTCCTGGACTTCGTCCACAGCCCCAACCGCCTGAAGTATCCGGAAATCCGCGAGGCGGGCTCCAGCGAGTGGAAGCGCATCGGCTGGGACGAGGCGCTCGACCGCATCGCCAAGCTGGTGAAGGAAGACCGCGACGCCAACTTCATCGAGAAGAACGCCCAGGGCCAGACGGTGAACCGCTGGCTGACCACCGGCTTCCTGGCCGCGTCGGCGTCTTCCAACGAAGCGGGCTACATCACCCACAAGGTGGTTCGTTCTCTCGGCGTACTGGCGTTCGACAACCAAGCGCGTGTCTGACACGGCCCGACGGTGGCAAGTCTTGCCCCGACGTTTGGCCGTGGAGCCATGACCAACCATTGGACCGACATCAAGAATGCCGATCTGATTCTGATCATGGGCGGAAACGCCGCTGAAGCGCACCCGTGCGGCTTCAAGTGGGTGACCGAAGCCAAGGCGCACAACAAGGCGCGCCTGCTGGTGGTCGACCCGCGATTTACCCGTTCCGCTTCGGTGGCCGACTACTACGCGCCCATCCGTACCGGCACGGACATCGCCTTCCTCGGCGGTCTGATCAACTACCTGCTGGAAAACGACAAGTACCAGAAGGAATACGTGCACAACTACACCGACGTCTCCTTCATCGTGAAGGAAGGCTTCGGCTTCGACGACGGGCTGTTCAACGGCTACGACGCGGAGAAGCGCACCTACCCGGACAAGTCCTCCTGGCAGTACGAGCTGGGCGAGGATGGTTTCGCCAAGGTCGACCCGACCCTGACGCACCCGCGCTGCGTGTTCAACCTGATGAAGCAGCACTACAGCCGCTATACGCCGGACGTGGTGAGCAACATCTGTGGCACGCCCAAGGACATGATGCTCAAGGTGTGGGAAGAGATTTCCACCACCGCGGCGCCGACCAAGGTCATGACCATCATGTACGCCCTGGGCTGGACCCAGCACTCGGTGGGCGCCCAGATGATCCGTACCGGCGCGATGGTCCAGCTGCTGCTGGGCAACATCGGCATGCCCGGCGGCGGCATGAACGCCCTGCGCGGCCACTCCAACATCCAGGGCCTGACCGACCTGGGGCTGCTGTCCAACTCGCTGCCCGGCTACCTGACCCTGGGCATGGATGCGGAGCAGGACTACAACGCCTTCATCACCAAGCGCACCAGCAAGCCGCTGCGTCCGGGGCAGTTGTCCTACTGGCAGAACTATCCCAAGTTCCACGTCAGCCTGATGAAATCCTGGTTCGGCAAGGCCGCGACCAAGGAGAACAACTGGTGCTACGACTGGCTGCCGAAGCTGGACATGCCCGGCGCCGGATACGACGTGCTGCGCTACTTCGACATGATGTACCAGGGCAAGGTCAACGGTTACTTCTGCCAGGGCTTCAACCCCATCGCCTCCTTCCCCAACAAGGCCAAGGTCAGCGCCGCGCTGGCCAAGCTGAAGTGGATGGTGGTGATGGACCCGCTGGCCACCGAGACCTCGGAGTTCTGGCGCAATGCCGGCGAGCACAACGACGTCGACACCAAGGCCATCCAGACCACGGTGTTCCGCCTGCCCACCAGCTGCTTCGCCGAGGAAGACGGCTCCATCGTCAACTCCGGGCGCTGGCTGCAGTGGCACTGGAAGGGCGCCGAGCCGCCGGGTGAAGCGCGTACCGACATCGCCATCATGAGCGGCCTGCTGCATCGCCTGCAGGCAGCCTATCGCAAGGATGGCGGCGCCTTCCCCGACCCGATCCTGGGTCTGGACTGGCCATACCTGCGGCCGGACGAACCGAGCCCGGAAGAGGTGGCCAAGGAGTACAACGGCAAGGCACTGGCGGATCTCGTCGACCCGAACAACGGCATGGTCCTGGCGAAAGCCGGCGAGCAGCTACCGGCCTTCGCGCTGCTGCGCGACGACGGCAGCACCGCCAGCGGCTGCTGGATCTTCGCCGGTTCCTGGACGCAACTGGGCAACCAGATGGCCCGCCGCGACAACAGCGACCCGTACGCCATGGGCCAGACCCTGGGCTGGGCCTGGGCGTGGCCGGCCAACCGGCGGATCCTCTACAACCGCGCCTCCGCAGACGTCAGCGGCAAGCCCTGGGACCCGGTGAAGAAACGCCTGGTGTGGTGGAACGGCAAGGCCTGGGGCGGCACCGACGTGCCCGACTACAAGGCCGACGTACCGCCGGAGGCGGGAATGAATCCGTTCATCATGAACCCCGAAGGTGTGGCGCGCTTCTTCGCCGTCGACAAGATGGCCGAGGGCCCGTTCCCCGAGCACTACGAGCCGTTCGAGACGCCGATTGGCGTCAACCCGCTGCACAAGAACCCGCAGGCGATCAGCAGCCCGGCGGCGCGGGTGTTCAAGAACGACATGGAGCTGTTCGGCAAGGCCGACGAGTTCCCCTACGCCGCGACCACCTACCGGCTCACCGAGCACTTCCACTTCTGGACCAAGCATTGCCGTCTGAATGCCATCGTCCAGCCGGAACAGTTCGTCGAGATCGGCGAGGCGCTGGCCAAGGAGCTCGGGATCAAGGCCGGCGACCGCGTGAAGGTCTCCTCCAACCGTGGCTTCATCAAGGCGGTGGCGGTGGTGACCAAGCGCATCCGTCCGCTGCAGGTCAACGGCAAGACCGTGCACCACGTGGGCATCCCCCTGCACTGGGGCTTCTCCGGGGTTGCGCGCAACGGCTACCTGACCAACACCCTGACCCCCTTCGTGGGCGACGGGAATACGCAGACGCCGGAGTTCAAGTCCTTCCTCGTCAACGTGGAAAAGGCGTGAGGTGAAGCATGAGTAGTCAAGACATCTACGCCCGCTCCGCCACGACCTTGCCGTCACCCTCGGTGCGGCACGAGCAGGAAGTGGCCAAGCTGATCGACGTGTCCAAGTGCATCGGCTGCAAGGCCTGCCAGGTCGCCTGCTCGGAATGGAACGAGCTGCGCGACGAGGTGGGCCACAACCACGGCACCTACGACAACCCGATCGACCTCACGGACCAGTCCTGGACGGTCATGCGCTTCACCGAGCATGAGAACCCGGCCGGCAACCTGGAGTGGCTGATCCGCAAGGACGGCTGCATGCACTGCGAGGAGCCCGGCTGCCTGAAGGCCTGCCCGAGCCCCGGCGCGATCGTGAAGTACGCCAACGGCATCGTCGACTTCAACCAGGACCACTGCATCGGTTGCGGCTACTGCATCACCGGCTGCCCGTTCAACATCCCGCGCATCTCGCAGAAGGACCACAAGGCATACAAGTGCACCCTGTGTTCCGACCGCGTGGCGGTGGGCATGGAGCCGGCCTGCGTGAAGACCTGCCCGACCGGCGCCATCGTCTTCGGCACCAAGGAGGACATGAAGGAACACGCCGCCGAGCGCATCGAGGACCTGAAGTCCCGCGGCTTCGAGAACGCCGGCCTGTATGACCCGCAAGGTGTGGGCGGCACCCACGTCATGTACGTGCTGCACCACAACGACCAGCCCTCGCTGTACGCCGGCCTGCCCGACAAGCCGGCCATCAGCCCGATGGTCAGCCTGTGGAAAGGCCTCACCAAACCGCTGGGCCTGCTGGCCATGGCGGGCGTGGTGCTGGCCGGGTTCTTCCACTACACCCGCATCGGCCCCAACCGGGTCGAAGAGGACGAGGAAGACGGACCAGACCCGCAGGCGCCGGTGCACAAGGTTGACCCTTCGGTGCATGGCTACGATCCGCGTGATCCCCGCTGACTGACTTCCGCCCTCCTCGCGGGGAGGGCGGAAAAGGGCAGCAAGGAGCCCGACGACATGAAAAAAGATATCCAGCGCTACAACGCCAACGAACGGAGCAACCACTGGATGGTGGCCATTCTGTTCTTCCTCGCCGGCCTCTCGGGGCTGGCGCTGTTCCACCCGGCCATGTTCTGGCTGACCAACCTGTTTGGCGGCGGGCCGTGGACGCGCATCCTCCACCCCTTCCTCGGGGTGGCGATGTTCCTGTTCTTCCTCGGCCTGGTGATCCGCTTCGCCCACCACAACCTGGTGGAGAAGCGCGACGTGCAGTGGCTCAAGCAATGGAAAGACGTGGTCACCAACCGCGAGGAAAACCTCCCGGAAGTCGGCCGCTACAACGCCGGGCAGAAGCTGCTGTTCTGGACCCTGCTGCTGTGCATGCTGGTGCTGCTGGTGACCGGTTTCGTGATGTGGCGTGCCTACTTCAGCCACTTCTTCGGCATCGACATCATCCGCATCGCTTCGCTGCTGCATGCCTTTGCCGCTTTCGTGCTCATCTGCAGCATCCTGGTGCACATCTACGCCGGCATCTGGGTGAAGGGCTCGATGGGCGCCATGCTCTACGGCTGGGTCAGCCGCGGCTGGGCGCGCAAGCACCATGCGGCCTGGCTCAAGGACGTGGACAAGGGCAAGGGGCACTGACGCCCGACGTAATCGCCGGCTCGCACTGACCTGCCAGCCGGCACGGACAGTTCCCTCTCCCTCTGGGAGAGGGCTAGGGTGAGGGGCTCTCAAGGCCTCGAACCTCCATCAACAAGGAGTCCTGCGTGTCAGGCCGAATTCTCGAACCCGGGCAGATCGAAGCTGCCGCCAACATCCCCCCGCTGTTCAACCTGCCGTCCCCCGATCTGTTCTCCCGCCGCGCCGCGCGCCTGCGTGAACTGGCACCGGGCAATCCCCTGCAGGGCTACCTCGAACTGATCGCCGGCGTCTGCGAAGCCCAGCAGGCGCTGCTCGACCGCAAGCTGTTCCTGCAATCGCCGGACGCCGCCGCGCTGGCCCGCAGCCGCGAGCACCGCATGCCGCCGCTGGCCTACGAAGTGCTGGTGCGCGAAGGCGCGTGGCTGCCATTGCTGGACGCCTTCCTCGACGCCTATGAAGCCACCGCCAACCCGGCCGTGTTCGAGGCACTGAAGGTCCTGCGCAGCGCCGATTCCGGCCAGCGCAAGGCCTGGGCACTGGGCCTGCTCAACGGCCAGTTCGACCTGTTGCCGCCGGCGCTGGTGCCTTTCCTCGGTGCCGTGCTGCAGGTCGCCTTCAGCCAGTGGCTGCTGCAACTGCCCGACGACACCCTGGCGGAAACCGACAGCCAGACCCTCTGCCCGGCCTGCGGCGCGCCGCCAGTGGCGGGGATGGTCCGCAGCCAGGGCAAGCATGCCGGGCTGCGTTACCTGTCCTGCTCGCTGTGCTCCTGCGAATGGCACTACGTGCGCGTGAAATGCAGCCACTGCGCCGAGAGCAAGGGCCTGGCCTACTACTCGCTGCAGCGCGAAGGCGTGGCCAGCGACCAGGCGCCGCTCAAGGCCGAGACCTGCCCCGGCTGCCAGTCCTACCTCAAGCAGTTCTACCTGCAGCACGACAAGCACGCCGAGGCCCAGGCGGACGACCTGGCCAGCCTCGCGCTGGATATCCGTCTCGCCGAGGACGGCTACCTGCGCACCGCACCGAACCTCCTGCTCGCACCCGGTGGCGGCGGCTGAATCTGGCCTTCGTAGGGCGCATAACGCGGCACGCGTTATCCGCCGTTGGCTTCGCGCCGATGCAGCCGGCGGATAACCGCAAGCGGTTATGCGCCCTACGAATGCAGCACTTCCGCTGCCACCCTGGTCTCCTACACTGACTCCAGCCATCGCCTCCAGCACATTGTTCCTAGCAGAAGGTTCGTCCATGACCTCGGTACGTTTGCCCTCCATCGACCGCCTGCTGCGCAGCCCGGCCTGCCAGCCGCTGCAGCAACGCTACGGCCGCGAGGCCCTGCTCAAGACCCTGCGCGACCTGCTCGACGAACTGCGCGATCCCGCCCGTCACGGCCAGCTGGCCGCCATCGAACTGGAAGAGTCGGTGCTCGCCGGCCGCGCTGGCGAGCGCCTCGCCGCGCACCACGCCAGCCGCGTGCGGCGGGTGTTCAACCTCACCGGCACCGTGCTGCACACCAACCTCGGCCGCGCCTTGCTGCCCGAGGAAGCCATCGAAGCGATCACGCTGGCTGCGCGCTACCCGCTCAACCTCGAGTTCGACCTGGCCACCGGCAAGCGCGGCGACCGCGACGACCTCATCACCGGGCTGATCCGCGAGCTGACCGGCGCCGAAGCCGTCACCGTGGTCAACAACAACGCCGCCGCCGTGCTGCTGGCGCTCAACAGCCTGGGCGCGCGCAAGGAAGGCATCATCTCCCGCGGCGAACTGATCGAGATCGGCGGCGCCTTCCGCATCCCCGACATCATGTCCCGCGCCGGCGTGAAGCTGGTCGAGGTCGGCACCACCAACCGCACCCACGCCAAGGACTACGAAGCCGTGATCGGCCCGCGCTCCGGCCTGCTGATGCGCGTGCATACCAGCAACTACAGCGTGCAGGGCTTCACCGCCAGCGTCGCCACCCCGCAGCTGGCGCAGATCGCCCACGCCCACGGCCTGCCGCTGCTGGAGGACCTGGGCAGCGGCACCCTGGTCGACCTCACCCGCTGGGGCCTGCCCAAGGAGCCCACCGTGCAGGAAGCCCTGCGCGACGGCGCCGACATCGTCACCTTCAGCGGCGACAAACTGCTCGGCGGCCCGCAGGCCGGGCTGATCCTCGGCAGCAAGGAACTGATCGGGCGGATCAAGAAGAACCCGCTCAAGCGCGCCCTGCGCGTGGACAAGCTGACCCTCGCCGCGTTGGAGGCCGTGCTCAACCTCTACCGCGATCCGGACCGCCTCGCCGAACGCCTCACCAGCCTGCGCCTGCTCAGCCGTCCGCAGGCCGACATCCGCGTCCAGGCCCAGCGCCTGGCGCCTGCTTTGGCAGCGCTGCTGGGCGAGCGCTGGAGCGTCAGTGCCGTGGATGCCTTGGGCATGATCGGCAGCGGCGCCCAACCGGTCGCGCGCTTGCCCAGCGCCGCGCTGTGCCTGCGCCCGAACCAGCCCAAGCGCCAGCGCGGTCGCGCGCTGCTGGACCTGGAGGAGCGCCTGCGCTGCCTCCCGGTTCCGGTGCTCGGTCGCATCGATGACGACGCGCTTTGGCTCGACCTGCGCCAGCTCGACGACGAGCCCGGCTTCGTCGCACAACTGCCGCTGCTGGCCGAGGACGAGGCGTGATAGTCGGAACCGCCGGCCACATCGACCACGGCAAGACCTCACTGCTGCGCGCGCTCACCGGCATCGAGGGCGACCGCCGCCCGGCCGAGCGCGAGCGCGGCATCACCATCGACCTCGGCTACGTCTATTCCGACCTTGGCGACGGCGCGCTCACTGGTTTCATCGACGTGCCGGGCCACGAGCGCTTCGTCCACAACATGCTCGCCGGCGCCAGCGGCATCGACCTGGTGCTACTGGTGGTGGCCGCCGACGACGGCGTGATGCCGCAGACCCGCGAACACCTCGCCATCGTCCAGCTGCTCGGCATCCGTCGCGCCATGGTCGCGCTGACCAAGGCCGACCGCGTCTCGGGCGAACGGGTAGCACAGGCTGCCGCGCAAGTGCGCGAACTGTTGGCATCAGGACCGCTCGCCGGCGCGCCGATCTTCCCGCTGTCCAGCGTCAGCGGAGAGGGCGTCGATGCATTGCGTGGCGCTCTTGCCGCTGCCGCCCGCGAGACCCGCGAGCGCACCGCAACCGGTGGCTTCCGTCTCGCCGTGGACCGCGCCTTCAGCGTCAGCGGCGCCGGCGTCGTCGTCACCGGAACAGCCTTTGCCGGCACCGTGAATGTCGGCGACGAATTGCTGCTGGGCAGCGCTGGCCGCCGCGCTCGCGTGCGCGGTTTGCACGCACAGAATCGCGAAGCGCAGCAGGCCCACGCGGGCCAGCGCGTGGCGGTAAACATCGCTGGCGAGCGCCTGAGCCTCGAACAGATTCACCGGGGCGACTGGCTGATCGCCGGCGAACTGCATGCGCCCACCACGCGCATCGATATCGACCTGAACCTGCTGCCCAGCGAAACCCGCACCTTCGCCCACTGGACGCCGGTGCATGTGCACCTCGGCGCGCAGGATGTCACCGGCCGCGTCGCACTGCTCGAAGGCGAACGCCTGCAACCCGGCGAGCGTGCCTTCGCGCAACTGGTGCTGAATGCGCCCAGCCATGCCGTGCATGGCGACCACCTGGTGCTGCGCGACCAGTCCGCGCAACGCACCCTCGGCGGCGGGCGCGTGCTCGACCCCTTCGCGCCCGCGCGCAACCGGCGCAGCCCAGAGCGCCTGGAGCAACTTCGTGCCCTGCAGGGCGAAGGCCTGGAAAGCGCCTTGCCAACCCTGCTGGCCCACGCCAGCAACGGCCTCGATCCCGCGCTGCTGGCGCGCCAGTTCAACCGCCCGCGCGAGGGCTGGCAGCTGCCCGGCGAAACGGTCGAAATCCACACCCGGCTCGGCGCGCGACTGCTCTCCGCCGAACGCTGGTCTGCGCTGCAACAGCAATTGCTCGATGCGCTGCAACGCTTCCACGCCGAAGCTCCCGACGAGCTTGGCCCCGACCGCGACCGCCTGCGCCGCTATGCCTTCTCGCAGCTGGAGCGACCGGTGTTCATCGCCCTGCTGGAAAGCCTGCTGGCGCCGGGGCAAGTCGACAGCAGCGGCCCCTGGCTGCACCTGCCTGACCACCGCGTGCGGCTGGGCGAAGCCGACGAACAACTGCGCGAACGCCTCTGGCCCTTGCTGCTGGCCGGCGCCTTCGACCCGCCCTGGGTACGCGACCTCGCCCGCGAACTGAAGGCGGAAGAGGGCGACGTGCGCCTGCTGCTGCGCAAACTCGGCCGCCTTGGCCAGCTGCACCAGGTGGTGAAAGACCTGTTCTACCCGGAGCAGACCGTCCGCCAGCTTGCCGGCCACGCGCTGCACCTGCGTGACGAAGCCGGCATCATCCGCGCCGCCGCCTTCCGCGACCGCATCGGCATCGGCCGCAAGCGCTGCATCCAGTTGCTGGAGTACTTCGACCGCATCGGCTTCACCCGCCGCTTTGGCAATGAGCGGCGGATCAGAGAGGATTCCGCGTTGGCGCAGTCGACCGTTGAAGAAACTTTCTGAACTCCCCCTCCCCACGCCCCTCGATAGCCCTGTTCACTACCGGGGAGTGGGTCCAATGAGTTCCTGGCTGATTCTGCTGTTCATCGCCGTCACCCTGATTGCCGTCGTGCTCGACGTGGGCAAGCGCTAGCGCGACGGCAACACCCGATCGACCCGTTGCACGAGGTAGTCGTAGAACGGGTTGGAGGTCACCCGCTGGAACAGGTCCAGCCCGACGATCAGTACGCCGCGTTCACCGCGCGGCGTGAGTGTGCCCAGGTGGATGCCGAAGTCTTCGCCGGCCGCCGGATGCTGGCCGTAGAGTGCGTCGTCGGGCGGGAAGGGCAGTGCCACGTGGGAGAGTGAGAACAGGTCCGGCGGGTAGCTGGCTGCCAGCGGCTGGCTCTCCTGTCGCTGGCTGTGGGCCGGCGTGTGCAGGGCGCTAGTCTGGCTGCTCTGCGGGCTGTTGGAGATCACCGTCAGGTCATAGTTGCGCTGACGCTCGGGTAGCAGGCGGTCGCCGAGCGTGGCCATTTCCGGGCGCAGCAGCGGGCCGTAGTTCAGCGAGCGATTGAGGTCGAACAGCACCAGCTGGCTGCCGTTGTCCGGCAGCCGGTCGTACAGGTTGCTGATCACCGCCGGGGTGCTGACGGTGCTGTCGGCAAGCGACTGGAAGGTGAGGATCGGCGGCAGGCGTGCAAGGCTGCCGCTGCGGCTGGCGCTCTCCAGGCTGCCCTGCACGGCGTCGGTCAGCTCCACCGTCTGGCGCGCCGCCGCGATGGGGAAGGAGTTGTACTTGAACGGGTTGAACTCCGGCAGCACGCTCAACCAGGCCGCCTTGGCGAAGGCCGGCAGCAACGCGGGAAAGCCCGCCAACCCGGCGAACTGCGCATAGCGGGTGACGCCGATCATCGGCGAGATCAGCACCACCTGTTTCGGCATCGCCAGGCTCGGGTCGCCCAGTGCATCCAGGCTGTACTTCATCGCCAGCGCGCCGCCATTGGAGAAGCCCACCATCAGCAGCGGCGCGCCCTTGGGCAATTGTGCAGAGGCCTCGCGCACGGCCAGCCGGGTGGCGGCCATCCAGTCTTCCCAGTCCGCGTCGGTGAGCCCGGCCGGTACGGTGCCGTGGCCCGGCATGCGGATCGCGATCACCACGAAACCCTGCTGCCGCAGGTGCTCGCCCAGGTGGCGCAGGCTGTAGGGCGAATCGGTCAGCCCGTGCAGCAGCACCGCCGCGCCGCGCACTTCGCCAGCAGGGCGCATCTCATAGGAGCGATTCCAGTCGGTGGCGAAGTGGCCGGGGTAGACCTGGCTCTGGTCGAAGTAGCGGTTGTAGGCGACGCGCTCGAAGGGTTGCAGGCTGGCCGCCATCTCCTTGCGCATGGCCTGCATCAGCTTGTCCTCGGCGGCCAGGTAGCCGGCCCAGTCGGTGCGGTCGATGGCGTCGCTGTGCAGGTCCTCGGGCACCCAGGTGTGCCAGGGCTCCAGCGGCGGGATGTTGCGCAGCGCGGCGACCCGCAGTCCCAGCGCCAGCACGGCGATGGCGAGGATGAGGATGACCAGCCAGAGCAGCGCCCTGGTGAGTTTCGCGTTCAGCATGGAGTTCCCTTGTCAGCGTGCAGGACAAGCATAGAGCCCCTGGCGCTACAAAGTCCGCTCACGGGTCAAAGGGCCGAGACCGCCTCGACGTAACCGGGGTTGCCGATGCCGACCTGAGCCCAGACCGGGCGTGTCTCGTTGCCCTGGCGGTCGTACTGCTCGTCTGCGTCCCACAGCGTGATGATCTGCCCCGGAAACAGGTACTCGCAGTCGTTGAATTCGTGCGCGCCGGAGTCGTCCGCCGCAGCGATCAGCGAGAACAGCTCGCCAGCCGCCAGCGCAAATACATCCACACCCTGGTAGCGCGCGAGGTAGTGCTCGCACTGGGACAGACCGATGAACCAGATGAATCCCTGCTCGTCGCACTCGGTCTGGATCGCCGCCTGGCAGAAGTAATCCGTCTGCCCGTTGGACGATTCCAGCGGGAAACCCACGGCGGCCAGTGCGTCCCGCGCCATGGCCCGCGTGTCGCCAAGGCAGACCGGGCCAATGCCCAGGCGTGGGGAAATATCGAGGATGGGTAGAGTGGGCTTCATGCCGTGGAGCTCCCTGGGTACTGCTAGCGAGGGTAGAGCACGGGCAGCCAGTTCGCTGCCTTTTTCTGGCCAATAAGTGGCCTTTTGATGTTGATTGGCCAGAATGTCATTGCCGGGTTCCGTGGGGGTTATCGGGCGACCCGGTGCCCACTGCGGCATGTGGAAAATAAGTCTGTCCTCTTTTCGCATACGTGGCTAAACACCTCACGCATGCTTGGGTTCGCTAGATGCCCCGCCAGGGGCAGCAATCGGCCAATAGCGGACGAACATCTACAACGGCAAAACCCGGTCAGTGACGATGCGCTTCATCACCAACGTGGAGGTCAGACGCTGGACATTAGGTAAGGCTGACAACTGCTGATCGTAAAGTTGCTGAAAGGCCGGCAGGTCGCGAGTGATCACATGCAGAAGATAGTCAGGATCACCGAACAGTCTCTGCGCCTCAATCACCTGGGGAATTCCCTGAACCGCCGCCTCGAACTCGCTGACTGCACGGCTGGTGCCTTCGCGCATGGTGACGAATACCAGTGCTGAGAAGTTCAGGCCAAGAGCATCCGGTGCCAGATGCGCGCGGTAGCCCTGGATAACCCCGGCATCCTCCATGGCTCGCAATCGACGATGGCAGGGAGAGAGGCTTAGCCCTACTCGTTCGGCAAGCTCAGTTACAGATAGCCGCCCATCTGTTTGAAGCTCGGCAAGAATCTTGCGATCAATGCGATCCACCTGGAAGAAGCTCCCTAATTTCACCTTAGTTGCTGGAAGATTCGAAAGAAAATTCTACCAGCATCTCTCTATTCTTCCTCTCTCCCTGATCTGAATATCCTCAAGGCGAGAGACGACGCTATGCAACACCTGACCTCCGACAATCTGCCCACAGGTCGGCAATCGTGAGCCTTAGCTTGCTGGCAGCCTTCTGGGCAGTGTCATTCCTGTTTGTGATCACCCCAGGAATGGACTGGGCCTACATGATCTCTGCCGGAATGCGTGGCCGCAGAGTCATGGCCGCCGCAACGGGGCTCTTGTCGGGCCATTTTGCAGCGACGCTTGTCGTTGCTGCCGGCGTTGGCGGGTTACTGTCGCGCAGCCCAGGAACGCTCTCCGCCATCACCATGGTCGGCGCTGCCTACCTTCTATGGCTGGGCTTCAACATGGTGCGACACCCTCCGGTTCCGCAGTCAGACTCTATCGATCAGGAGGACTCCTGGACGAGTTGGGCCTTCAAGGGGTTTGGCATCAGCGGCCTCAATCCGAAGCTCTTTCTCCTGTTTTTGGCGTTGATGCCTCAATTCACCGATCCCCAAGGTGGCTGGCCAGTGTCACTGCAGATACTCGTCCTTGGGGCAGTGCATATCGTGAGCTGCACGACGATTTACCTTGCCGTGGGCTTCAGCGCCCAGGCCGTGCTTAAAACTCGGCCGATTGCCGCTCGATTCGTCAGCCGCTTCTCTGGAGTCGCGATGATCATCATCGCGGCCGTCCTGCTTTTCGAGCAGGCCAGCCCCTGAATGGAACCCCAAGCGAGTAGCCCATGAGTAAACAGACTCCTTCTCCGTATTCTTCGTCTCCCGTTGCCGCGCGAGTGCGTATTCCCCACCTTCAGGAAATGAAGGCACAGGGACGCAAATGGGCGATGCTCACCGCTTACGACCTGTACAGCGCAGAGATTTTCGAAGCCGCAGGCATACCGGTGCTTCTGGTCGGCGATTCAGCTGCAAATACCGTCTTCGGATATGAGTCGACTCTGACGGTGACAGTCGAAGAGTTGCTTCCCCTGGTACGCGCAGTCACCAACGCTACTCGCAGGTCGCTTGTCATCGCCGACCTGCCTTTCGGCTCTTACCAGGCATCTGCGGAACAGTGTTTCCACACCGCTGTTCGCTTCATGAAGGAAGGTGGTGCGCAGGCCGTCAAGCTGGAGGGTGGCCTCGAAATGGTGCCGCAGGTTCAAGCCCTGTCTCGTGCCGGAATTCCAGTCATGGCACACATCGGCTTCACTCCGCAGCATGAGCATCAGATTGGCGGTTATCGAGTCCAGGGTCGAGGTGAGCAAGCGGAACATCTGCTTGAAACGGCAAAGGCATTCGAGGCTGCCGGCGCCTTTGCACTGCTGATCGAAATGGTGCCCGGCGAAGTTGCCGCCGCTATTACGCAGGCGGCCACAATCCCCACTGTAGGCATCGGCGCGGGCAACCAATGCGACGCCCAGGTGCTGGTCTGGCAGGATATGGCGGGCCTGCGCACTGGGCGCCTTCCTCGCTTCGTCAAACAGTATGCGGGCATGCGCGGAGTGCTCAGCGAGGCGGCAAAGGCGTTCGCGGCGGATGTGGAAGCAGGCACCTTCCCAGGGCCGGAACATACCTTCTGACACCAAGAGAAGCGGGAGCAACGATGCGGAACGCCAGGCAACGAGCGATCGATGGATTGAGTAAGGGTGATCGGTTCACCGTCGTGCGGACATTCTCCGTGGAGGACATACAGCGTTTCGCGGACATCTCCCGTGACTACAACCCAGTACACGTCGACCTGCCTTATGCCCAGTTGAGGAGCTTTCGCGCGCCCATCTCTCACGGTTTGCTGACGGCAAGCCTGCTCACGGAAATTGGCGGGCAGATCGGCTGGCTGGCGACGGGCATGAGCTTCCAGTTCAAACGCCCGGTTTACGCTGGTGAGCAAATCACCTGCGTCTGGGAAATCACGGATATCGACGAGCGCGGCCGCGCTCGTGCATCCATTCAGATCACCAACCCGGACGGCGAAGTCGTGCTGCAAGCAGAAACCACCGGTGTGCTTCCCGGAGAAAATGAGCGAGCTCGCTTGCGGGAAATGGTGGCGGATGGCGACCCAACCAATGGTGTCTGTCCCTAGCTCGAATAATGTCCGCTATGGGTCGCTAGCCGACTCAAAGAGGCGCCGGTTCGAAACCCGGCGCCAACGTAGAGAAAAGGTCAAACCTCAGTCTGTTCCGCCATTTCTAGAGCGTCGTCCACCTCAATCCCGAGGTATCGAACAGTGCTCTCCAGTTTCGTATGGCCTAGCAGCAGTTGCACCGCCCGCAGGTTTTTCGTTCTGCGATAGATCAGCGATGCTTTGGTTCTACGAAGCGTATGGGTTCCGTAGAGCGTGGGGTCGAGACCGATTGTCGTTACCCAAGCTTTCACTATGCGGGCGTACTGCCTCGTGGATATGTGCGCTGAGTGTCGAGAACGACTGGGAAAAAGGAAATCGTCGTTGCGACGGCGAGCGGCATGGATCCAAGCTTCAACTGATGCTCTCGTCTGAGCGGTGATTTCGAACTGCACCGGCCGCTGGGTCTTCTGTTGCATGACGATTGCGCGCGTCGATACATGATCACCGTGAGCAATGTCTCTGACGCGCAGCTTCGTTAAATCGCAGGCTCGTAGCTTGCTGTCGATGGCGAGGTTGAACAGCGCCAGATCACGATCCTTGTTTGCGATTTCCAGTCGCACTCTGATAGCCCAAATGTCCCTGAGTCTCAGCGGAGCTTTCTGGCCGACCAGTTTGCCTTTGTTCCAAGGTTCGTGAGCTTTCGTTGTGTGTGCGACCATGATTCGTCCTCCACATGAGTGAAGGGAATAGGGTGCATCGCTTCTAGCTCCAGGAGGCTTCGGCCAAGCCCTATGGTCGGAGATGCTCTTAAAACACGCGTGCCGGATATTTCGTTCCCACCGCCGCTGACTCTCAGCGACTTCAGACTACTTTCAGATTCGCCGCTGATACTCCCCTCATCGAAAGACCCCTGGGGGGATCACCATGACCCAGCAAGAATGGAGCGGCCTGTTTCCATTCCACTTTGGCTCCATCGCCGAGCGACAAGCTCGACTGACCTTGCGCCGCGAGGGCGACTCCGACCGCGAGGAGCTTGAGACCTTCATCCATGCGCGTTTCGAGTCCATCCACCACGCTGACGTCCACCACTATCTGCCGGAGCTCATCGGGCTTCAGGACAGCCACGGGCGCTTGATCGCAGCCGCGGGCATTCGTCCGGCCAGTCACGGGCCGCTGTTTCTTGAGCACTACCTGGACGAGCCGCTGGAAAGTGTTGTGTCGCGGCTTGCAGGTCGTGCCGTCGGGCGTGAGCAGTTGGTCGAGGTAGGCAACCTTGCCGCCCTGAGCGCGGGTAGTGCGCGCGTGATCATCACCGCCGTGACCTGGTTGCTGGCTGCGCGTGACCTGCAGTGGGTCGCCTTTACCGGTGCCTCCACCCTGGTCAACAGCTTCCACCGATTGGGACTGGAGCCAACCGTGATCGCCGAAGCTGACCCCAGTCGCCTGAACGGCGAGCTAGCCAGCTGGGGCAGCTATTACGCGCAGCACCCCCTGGTCTACGCAGGAAACATCGGTTACGGCCATGACGAGCTGGAGCGCGCGGGTGTGTACAAGCGCATGGGTTTCCCAATGCTGCTACAGGAGGCCGGCCATGCCGCATGAACTGAACGCCTTTCGTGAGGTGCTGCAAACGCATGCCACGGAGAATGCCTCGAAAGCAGCTGTACGCGGAATCACTGGCAATGTCACCTATGCCCAGCTTTTGGGTGAAGTTGAACGTCGCGAAGCATGGCTGCGAGAGCAACCCGAAGGGCCATTTGCCCTCGCATTGGAGAACGGCCCTGACGCACTACTCTGGGATCTGGCCGCCCTCTTCGCTGAGCGCCCTTGCGTCATCCTGCCGCCCTTTTTCAGTGCCGCACAGCGCCTGCATTGCTTGATGCAGACCCAGGCGACGCTTGCCGTTGCCAACGACTCCTTCGTGGAAGCTCTGCGAGCAGCCGGCTTCACACCCGGCGAGCGCTTCTGGGAGCGGCCGGCCGTTGTCGACGCCGACTTGCCGGCAGGCACTGCCAAGATCACCTATACCTCCGGTAGCACCGGGTCGCCCAAGGGCGTATGCCTGAGCGCCTCTTCACTGCTGTGCGTTGCACAGGAGCTGGAAGCAGCGAGCCGTGCCGCTGAGCCCACGAAGTACCTCGCAGTGCTTCCGCTGGCCGTCCTGCTGGAGAACCTCGGTATTTATGCCGCCCTCCTGGCGGGGGCCAGCATCACGCTCTATCCGCAAGCGCAGATGGGTATCGGTGGCGCCAGTCAGGTCGACTGGAAACGCTTCCTCGGCACCATTGCACTCAGCGGCGCCGAGAGCCTGATTCTGGTGCCACAGCTCCTGCTTGGTCTGGTCACAGCCATCGAGCGCGGAATGATGAAGGTCGGCCCCCTGCGTTTCGTCGCAGTGGGGGGTGCCAAAGTTGCGAGCAGCTTGCTGGAGCGCGCCGAAGCAGTGGGCCTTCCGGTCTTCGAAGGTTACGGGCTCTCAGAATGCGCCTCCGTGGTTTGCCTGAACCGCCCTGGCGATAAACATCCAGGCAGCGTTGGCCGTCCCCTGCCGCACGTCCAGGTGCGTATCGCGGATGACGGGGAAGTGTTGGTTCGAGGTTCGCCCCTGCTGGGCTACCTAGGCGAACCTTCTTTCGACGGGGAATGGTGGCCAACCGGCGATCTCGGCCATTTCGACGCTGCTGGCTTCCTCTACCTGGCGGGCCGCAAAAAGAACCAGTTCATCACCAGCTTCGGTCGCAACGTGAATCCCGAGTGGATCGAGGCCGAGCTTTCCCAGACAGGCGTGATCCTCCAGGCCTTCGTCCACGGCGAGGGGCTGCCACGCAACTTCGCATTGCTCTGGCCCATCGACCCCAGCATCAGCGACGAAGTCATCGAGCAAGCCGTGCAGCAATGCAACGTCGGCTTACCCGATTACGCACAGGTTCATGCCTGGAGACGCCTACCCAGCCCGTTTAGCGGTGCTGACGGAACCCTTACCAGTAACGGCCGACCGCGCCGCCAGGAAATCCTCCGTCGCCACCAGCCCCTCATCACTGAACTCTCGCAATCCTGAGGTCTGCCATGAACTTCTTCGACACTCTCCAATCAGCCACCCCGCAGGAACGCCAGGCACTTTTCAGCGTTCCCGTCATTCGCGACGCCCTGGGTGGCGTTGTCAGCCTGGAGGGTTACATCGCCTTCCTCACCCAGGCCTATCACCACGTTCGCCATACCGTTCCACTGATGATGGCGTGCGGCGCTCGCCTTCCCAGCCGTCTTGAATGGTTGCGCAGTGCAGTCTGCGAATACATCGAGGAGGAGTACGGCCACGAGCAATGGATTCTCAATGACATTGCAGCCTGCGGTGGTGACGCGGAGCTGGTGCGCAACAGCCGCCCCAGTCTGCCGATCGAGCTGATGGTGGCCTTCCTCTATGACCTGATTGCCCGCGACAATCCTGTCGGTCTGTTCGGCATGGTCAACGTCCTCGAAGGCACCAGCATTGCCCTCGCCACGCAGGCCGCCGGCAGCATCCAGCAAGGACTTGGTCTACCGCCGACGGCATTCAGCTACCTGAGCTCCCACGGCGCGCTCGACCAGGATCACATGGCGACCTATCGCGAGTTGATGAACCGCCTGGATCGTCCGGAAGATCAAGAGGCGGTGATTCATTCCGCCAAGGTCGTCTACCAGCTGTACACCGAGATGTTCCAAGGCCTGCCGCGAGCCCACCAGCCAGAGGTGCAGCATGCGCTTGCGTGAGTCGGTGGTGGTATTGACCGGTGCCAGCGGCGGCATTGGTCTGGAACTGGCCAGCCAGCTGTGTGCTGGCGGCGCACGAGTGCTGGCCATCAGCCGACACCTTGGCGGTCTGGCGGTGCTCATGAACCGCTATCCCCATCAGTTGCGCTGGCACTCTGCTGACCTTCGTACCAGGAGTGGCCGGCAGGAGGTCGCCACCGCGGCCTGGGCCATGGGCGGGGTGAACGTGCTGATCAATGCTGCAGGTGTGAACCGCTTCGCCCTGCTTGAGCAGATCGATGAGGACACCCTGGACGACCTGCTGGATCTCAACATCAAGGCCCCCCTGCAGCTGACCCGCCTGCTGCTGCCATTGTTGCGCGAGCAGCCTCATGCGTTGGTGGTCAACGTCGGCTCCATCTACGGCTCCATCGGCTATCCCGGCTACGCGACCTATAGCGCCAGCAAGTTCGCCCTGCGCGGATTCTCCGAGGCGCTTCGACGCGAATTGGCAGATACCACGGTCGACGTTCTCTACGCGGCGCCACGTGCCACCCGTACATCGATGAACACTTCAGCCGCCACTGCGCTCAACCAGGCGCTGAAAGTAGGGATGGATGATCCGGTCGATGTCGCGCGGGCAGTACTTGATGCGGTGCAACACCAACGCAACGAGCTGTACCTGGGATGGCCGGAAAAACTCTTCGTGCGCCTCAACGGCATGCTGCCCGGCGTGGTCGACCGCGCGTTGCGCAAGCAGCTCCCACTGATCCGCCGTTACAGCGATGCCAACGCCAAGGAGCACAGCAAATGAAACGCCTGATACTCGCCAGCCTCATTGCCTTCTCTCCGCTTACCTGGGCGCTCGATCAGGCTGGCAGCCAGCACCTCAGCGCGATCCAGCAACGTTGGGCGCAAATCCAGTACCAGATGCCTGAGGCGCAACGCGCAGCCGCTTTCGAAAAGCTGGCGGGCGACGCAGAGGCCTTCACCCGCGAGCAGCCCCAGGCTGCGGAAGCCTGGATCTGGAACGGGATCGTCACCAGCAGTTGGGCCGGCGCCACAGGCGGGCTTGGCGCGCTGGGCAAGGTCAAGGCTGCCCGGGCGAGCCTGGAGAAGGCCCTGACTCTCGATCCAAACGCTCTGCAGGGGTCGGCTTATACCAGCCTCGGCGCACTGTATGACCGAGTGCCTGGCTGGCCCATCGGGTTCGGTGACTCGGACAAGGCAGATGAGCTGCTGCGCAAGGCGCTGCGGTTGAATCCGGAAGGCATCGACAGCAATTACTTCTGGGGTGATCATCTTTATCGCCAAGGGCATTACGTCGAAGCGCGTGCGGCTTTGCAGAAAGCACTGCAGGCAGAGCCACGGCCCGGCCGTGAGCTGGCCGACCAGGGCCGGCGCGGCGAAATCGATGCTTTACTCAAGACGATCAAGGACAAGCAGGACTAAGCATGCGGCTGCTGGTAGTCGAAGACGATCCCGCTCTGGGGGAAGGTATCTGCAACGGATTGCGTCAGGAGGGTTACACCATCGACTGGCTGCAGGACGGGGTGAGTGCATTGCACGCCTTGCAGCAGGAGACTTTCGATCTCGTCGTGCTGGATCTGGGACTTCCGCGCCTGGATGGCATCGAGGTGCTGCGCCGGTTGCGTGCTGGGGGCGATGCGGTGCCCGTGTTGATCCTGACTGCCCGTGACGCGACCGATGATCGCATCGCGGGTCTCGATGCCGGCGCCGACGACTACCTGGTCAAACCTTTCGACCTCAACGAGCTGAAAGCTCGTCTGCGTGCGCTCCTTCGACGTAGCGCAGGTCGCGCCAAGGTGCTGATTGAGCATGCAGGGGTGACACTCGACCCGGCCACTCGGCAAGTCAGCTACCAGGGACATCCAGTCGTGCTGACCCCGAAAGAGTACCGGCTGCTCCATGAACTGCTGTCCCAACCCGGCAAGGTCTTCACCCGCGAGCGGCTCACTCAGCTCCTCTACGGATGGGATGAAGAGCCCGAGAGCAACACACTGGAAGTGAACATCTACCACCTGCGCAAGAAACTCTTCAACGATCTGATCCGCACCGTTCGCGGCATCGGTTATCTGGTGGAAGGAAAAGCATGAGCTCGTTGCGCCAACGCACGCTTTGGCGAGTCATGCTGCTGTTGCTGGTCGGTACCAGTCTGCTTGCGCTCTACAACTATCACGACAGCAGCCACGAGATCGACGAGATCTACGACGCCCATCTGGCGCAAAACGCGCGCCTCTTGCAAGGCGTCATGAGCATGCCGCTGGACGACAAGGATCGCCATGCGTTGTACCTGGCATTCAATGAAGCCCTGAGTCAGGCGGGCAAGCATCGCGTCGGTCATCCCTACGAAAGCAAGCTCGCCTTCCAGGTGTGGCGCATCAACGGTGAAGTCCTGGTACATACGGTCAGTGCCCCGAGCTTCACTCGTCCTCTGTCCAAGCCCGGCTTTTCCAACATCATGGTGGGGGAGCAGCAATGGCGCAGCTTCGTGCTTCCCGTGCCAGAGCGCCAGTTGGTGATCTGGGTCGGTGAGCGCAACGATGTGCGCGACGATCTGATCGGTCGCATCGTCCGCCACACCCTGTTTCCCTTCCTGATCGGCAGTCTCGCGTTAGCGCTGCTGGTGTGGCTGGCCATCGGCTGGGGGCTGCAACCGCTGCAGAACATGGCACGTGTCATCCGAGCGCGGCACGCAGAGTCGCTGGAGCCACTGCAACTCGTGCCTCTGCCCCGGGAGCTGGAACCCATGCAGGCGGCGCTTAATCGTCTGCTCGGGCAAATCGATGAATTGCTGCGTCGAGAACACCGATTCATTGCCGACGCTGCCCATGAGATGCGGACTCCTCTGGCAATCCTTCGCCTGCATGCGCAGAACGCGCTTGAAGCCAGAAGCGATGCTGAGCGAGATAATGCCCTGGAGTTTCTGGTCGGCGGTGTGGATCGTCTCAGTCGAGTGGTCAATCAGCTACTGACCATGGCGAGGATCGAGCCGCGACTAGGGCAACGCAACTGGGTGGCAGTGGATGCCGCCGCAGTGGCGACGGAAACATTGGCGGAGATGACACCCTGGATATTGGATCAGGGCCAAGAGCCGTCTCTGGAGATCACCGAGGGCAACTATCAGCTTCAAAGTGATGCAGGAGCCCTCGGCATTGCCCTGCAAAACCTAGTGGCCAACGCAGTGAATCACTCACCAACTGGCGGTCGAATCAACGTCACGCTGCACCGTAAAGGCAACGCCATCGTATTCAATGTCGAAGATCAGGGCCCTGGCATCGACAAAGACGACCTCGACCGTGTCTTCGAGCGTTTTTACAGCAAAGGCTCTGAAAACGGCGCCGGACTGGGCCTGTCCATTGTGGCGATGATCATGGAGCGGCTTGGGGGCAGTGTGCAGTTGAGCAATCTACCCTCCGGCGGGCTTCGGGCAACGCTAAGACTCATACCTGCATCCTAGACTGCGATTGGTCGGAAGCTGGCTCTCTCCAGAGGCGGCAAGCGGCGATTAGCGGGCAATCAAATCCAGGATGCTTGCACCTTACATATGGAAATTCGTATATTCGATTTTCCATATGTAAGGTGAAGCCATGATCACTCCTCCCGAAGTCTTCAAGAGCCTGGCCGACGAGACCCGTGTTCGCGCCACCCTGCTCATCGCCAGCCTGGGCGAGCTCTGCGTCTGCGAGCTGATGTGCGCGCTGGACGACAGCCAGCCGAAGATAAGTCGCCACCTGGCGCAATTGCGCAGCAGTGGTCTGCTGCTGGATCGCCGCCAAGGCCAGTGGGTGTATTACCGCCTCAACCCCGAGCTGCCTGCCTGGGTGCATGAGATGCTGCAGGTCACCCTGCAGGCCAACGCGCAATGGTTGGCCGACAACACCCTCCGCCTGCAGAACATGGATGGCCGCCCCGTCCGTGACGCCGCCTGCTGCTGATCCCTTCGAGCGAGTCCTCCATGCTGGTCGCTGTTGCTGTCTTCGTCTTCACCCTCGTTCTGGTCATCTGGCAACCCAAGGGCCTAGGTGTCGGCTGGAGTGCCGCGCTGGGAGCGATCATCGCCCTGGCCGCCGGCGCGGTTTCGCTGCACGACATCCCGACCGTGTGGGCCATCGTCTGGAACGCCACCGCCACCTTCATCGCCGTCATCATCATCAGCCTGCTGCTGGACGAGGCCGGCTTCTTCGAGTGGGCCGCTTTGCACGTGGCGCGCTGGGCGAATGGCAGCGGCTACCGGCTGTTTGCCTTCTGCATACTGCTCGGCGCTGCTGTCTCGGCGCTATTCGCCAACGATGGCGCAGCGCTGATCCTCACCCCCATCGTCATGTCGATGCTGCTCGCCCTGCGCTTCTCGCCCGCAGCGACCCTGGCCTTCGTCATGGCTGCCGGTTTCATCGCCGACACAGCGAGCCTGCCGCTGGTAGTCTCCAACCTGGTAAACATCGTCTCGGCCGATTACTTCGGCCTGGGCTTCGCCGAGTACGCTTCGGTGATGGTGCCGGTGAACCTCGCCAGTGTCGCCGCCACCCTGCTGGTGCTGTTCCTGTTCTTCCGTCGCGACATCCCGAGGCAATACGCGCTCGATGCGCTGAAGGAGCCAAAGGCGGCGATCCACGACCGCGCCACCTTCATCGTCGGCTGGTGGACGTTGCTGGTGCTGCTGGTCGGCCTGTTCGCCCTGGAGCCGCTGGGCATCCCGGTGAGTGCCGTGGCTGCTGTCTGTGCGGCCATCCTGTTTGCCGTCGCCGCTCGCGGGCACCGCATCTCCACCCGCCGCGTGCTGCGCGAAGCGCCCTGGCAGGTTGTGATCTTCTCCCTCGGCATGTACCTGGTTGTGTACGGCCTGAAGAATGCCGGCCTCACGGACTTTCTCACCCACCTGCTCGACCGCCTTGCCGAACAGGGCTTGTGGAGCGCTGCCATCGGTACCGGCCTGCTCTCGGCGCTGCTGTCATCGGTGATGAACAACATGCCCAGCGTGCTGGTCGGCGCGCTGTCGATCCAGGCCAGCGGTGCGGAAGGCCTGGTGCGCGAGGCGATGATCTACGCCAACGTGATCGGCTGTGACCTCGGCCCGAAGATCACCCCCATCGGCAGCCTCGCCACGCTGCTCTGGCTGCATGTGCTGGAGCGTAAAGGCATGCGCATCACCTGGGGCTACTACTTCAAGGTCGGCATCCTGCTGACCCTGCCCGTCCTGCTGATCACCCTTTCGGCCCTGGCGCTGCGCCTGAGCCTCTGACGTCCGCGTTGAGCGGAGGAGACCTCCATGCGAGTCCTGTTCATGTGCACGGCCAACAGCTGCCGCAGCATCCTCTCTGAAGCGCTGTTCAACCACCTGGCGCCGGACGGCTTCGAGGCGGTCAGCTCCGGCAGCTTCCCCAAAGGCCAGGTGCTGCCGCGCAGCCTCACCACCCTGCAGCAGGCTGGCATTTCCATCTCGGGCTTGAGCAGCAAAGGTAATGACGCGTTCGAAGGCAATCCGCCGGACATCGTCATCACCGTCTGCGACAAGGCCGCCGGCGAAGCCTGCCCGGTGTACTTCGGCCCGGCGCTGAAATCCCACTGGGGGCTGGAAGACCCATCTGATGTGGTGGGGGAAGAAGCTGCAATCGACGCCGCCTTCCGCGCCACGCTGGCTCGCATCGAACAGCGCTGCCGGGCTTTCTTCGCCCTTTCTTTTGCCACCCTCGGTCGCGACGAGCTCAAGCGCGAGCTGGATCGCATCGGTGCTCTCTGAGCAGGAGGAACCATGTCCGAGCAACTGCCCAACCTCGACCTTTCGCTGTTCGACCTGCCGCCAGCGGCAACCCGCACCAGTGAGCACAAGCCACGCATCCTGCTGCTCTATGGATCTACGCGCGAACGCTCCTTCAGCCGCCTGCTGGTGGAGGAAGCCGCGCGCCTGCTGGAGCACTTCGGCGCCGAGACGCGCATCTTCAATCCTTCGGGCCTGCCGCTACCTGACGATGTGCCGGTAGAGCACCCCAAGGTGCAGGAGCTGCGCGATCTGGTGCAGTGGTCGGAAGGCCAGGTGTGGTGCTCGCCGGAACGCCATGGCGCCCTGTCTGCGGTGTTCAAGGCGCAGATCGACTGGATTCCCCTGGCGCTCGGCGCCGTGCGCCCCACCCAGGGCAAGACGCTCGCTGTGATGCAGGTCTGCGGCGGCTCGCAGTCGTTCAACGTAGTCAACCAGCTGCGCGTACTCGGCCGCTGGATGCGCATGTTCACCATCCCCAACCAGTCCTCGGTGCCCAAGGCCTACCTGGAGTTCGACGACGCGGGGCGCATGAAGCCTTCGGCGTATTACGACCGTGTGGTGGACGTGATGGAGGAACTGGTGAAGTTCACCCTGCTGCTGCGCGATCGCCAGGACTTCCTGGTGGATCGTTATTCGGAGCGCAAGGAGAGCGCCGAGCAGCTTTCCGCCCGCGTGAATCAGCGTTCGATCTGAGGTCGCCATGCCCATCGAAATCAGACAGGCACGCCCTGAAGACGCGCCGGCAATCCAGCTCATCTACTCCCCCATAGTGGCGAATACGGCAATCTCCTTCGAGGAGATGCCGCCGACCATCGAGGAGATGCGGCAGCGCATCGTCACGACCTTGCAGACGTACCCTTACCTCGTCGCGATGCGTGATGGACGCCTGGTTGGCTACGCCTACGCCAGCCAGCACAGAGCGCGTGCCGCATACCGATGGGCAGTGGATGTGACCGTCTACATCGCAGAGGGTGAGCGTCGTGCTGGAGTGGGCCGCAGCCTCTATGCCGGGCTGCTTCCCCTGCTCGCCAAGCAGGGATTCAACGCGGCCTATGCCGGTATTGCGCTACCCAACGCCGGTAGCGTGGGCCTGCATGAGCGGCTCGGATTCCGGCACATCGGCACCTTCCCGCAGGTAGGCTTCAAGCTGGGCCAATGGCACGACGTTGGCTATTGGCGACTGGAGCTTGGTGAACCGGGCAACTCGCCCGAGAATCCGCGTCGATACTGCGACGTTGTGGGGAAGTAACAGCACTGGGCGTGCAATCCTGCCCCACTACGTGAGGGCCGGCCTCTAAGAGCCGGCCCTTTGGGCGTCGCTATAAAAGCAATCAGTCATCATTCTTCGTGGACGAATCCACTGCGTTACTCAGACCTTTGTTGTTGTGGGTGCCAGGCGTCGTGGAAGAGATGGCTGTCGCCTTGGAAAGACCACGAGTGTCCTTGGAGTGCGCGACACCCGAGGTAGTCGAGCCATGGCCGCTATCGTCATTGCGGGCGCTGCCGTAATGGTTGCCGCTCAGGCCATGATCACGAGTGGCCTTACCAGCGTGCTCGCCACCGTCGTTCGCACCATTGCTCTTGGCGCCGTGCACACCAGAATTGCCATCAGACTTACCACCCGAATGACCGGCGCTGTTGCCACCACCGTGGCCGCCACCGTTTCCTCCGCCGTTGCCACCACCATTACCACCGCCACCACCGTTGCCCTTGGCATAGACCGAACCAACCGGAGAGAGGTCGGCGGGCAGCATTGCTGTGGCACCCAGTGCGAAGGCACAGACTGCTGCAACAACCAGGGATTTCTTCATAGTAGAGACGCCTCCAGGGGTGATGTTGAGTTAGTTCTGAGACAACACTGCAGCCCCCGTGGTTCGTAGCCTCCCGACGAAATGCTGGCACTGAGGTGCCGGCTTGTTCACTTCGGTTTCACATCTGAACGGCTACGCTCAACCTCTACTGAATGCACCACAAGGAGTTGTGCAAATGTTCAAGCTCAACACGCTGCTTTCGGCCGCCCTGGGCGTTGCGCTGATCAGCTCGGCCCCTGCTTTGTTGGCTGACCCTGGCAAGGGGAAAGGGCATGGCCAGGGTGGACAGCATGGCAACCAAGGGCAAGGTGGCGGGAACAACTGGCAAGGGGGCCCTTCGATCGACATCGGCGGCGTACAGGTCATCCTCAACGACAACCGCAACTACTGGAATCCTGGCGCATCGCTACCGCCGGGAATCCAGAAGAACCTCGCCCGTGGCAAGCCGTTACCACCAGGTATCGCGAAGAAACTCGACGGCCGACTGGTCGGTCGCCTACCTCATTACGACGGCTATGAATGGCAGCAGGCGGGTACCGACCTGCTTCTGGTGACCATTGCCACCGGCGTCATCTATGAAGTGCTGCACAACGTGCTGGATTGAGTATCTGTGTTGATAGCGCAACTGGTGAACAGTAATGCGCTTCAGGGTCATCTACGTGAGTAATGCGCAGCATGGTTGACTACGAGATTCGCCGGCTCAACTTCCGTCACCTCCTGGATCGCACCTACGGGGTAAACGCCCCAGGTGCGCAGAGCCGAGCTGCTGAAAAGCTCGGCAAAAATCCGACCCTGATATCACGATGCTTATGGCCAACGTCCAAGCAGGGTTTCAGACGGATCGATGAGGACTTGGCCAGGCAGATCGAGATCGCTTTTGCTCTACCTGCTTACTCGTTGGACTCGTTGGAGAAGGGACAGGCCAGTGGCCTTCATGTGCGGGAGCCTTTGGCTTTAGGAGCTTCGCATGACGACCATCCGGGCAAACACATTTTGGCCGCCGAGCACGCAACCCTCGATGAAGTGCGCAAGCTCTGTGAGTTGATCCTGAGCGGCTTATCTCCGGATATGCAGACAGCCATCATTGCCGGCGCAGAACATCTCACCGTTCCGATAAAGGCCGCCCAGCTCAAGGTGCTAATGGAGTTGACTGGCAGCACCGCCAGCTATCCAGACAAGCGCTGAGCGTCCATGTGAAACGTCCGCTATGGGTCGATAGCTGCCCGAGGTTGCGGTCCACTTAGGATTGGTGTTGACCTTCCAGGCAGATAGAGTCGAACCCTTGATACTATTTTTTCGGAGCGTCGCGATGTGCTCGTATGAGCGGCTTTCGCGGAAAGAAAGCTAGTGTCATTCCTGTCTGGATCTTCGCTTTCTACAGGTAAAGACGCTACGTCGAAGGTGGGTGTTCAGGAGAGCACTCGGCCCCTCACGGGATGTATTTGCGGGCGGCATTACTGATGCGCGTCGTCCGGCAGCAGTTCTTCGCGCAGAACTCGGACGCAGGGCGGCGCGGCGATGACGAGTCGCACTTGCTGGTCCTGCACTCTGCCGATTCGGATCACCAGCTTTTGGCTGCGCAGTTGGCGGATGAGTTCTTCGTCGGAGCATTCCGGGTCGACGAAGAGGTGAATGGCTTCGAAGATGTTGCGGCTCAACAGCAGGTTTCCCATGAGGACTCACTTGCTCGGTGGCGGGTGGGGCTGGGTGATGGATTGGCTGCTGCGGCATCGCTGCGCTGGCATCGGTCATGGCAATGATGGCAACATCCGGGCTCCCGCTTTCGCCGCTGCCTTCGTGCAGCCGGCTTCTGACCAGGGAAGGCAATCACGCCCGGTGGCGTGGCCGGGCTTCAAACCCTCTAAAACAGTGCTTTGAAGCGTTGCTATACGTTCCAATGCCACTGTTTTCGCCGATTTGATGTCCCATTCCGTAGCTTTTCGTGCCACTGATTTCGACACATTTTCGACAGTCCACGCACTAGCATTGCATTGGTATGCTGGCTGCTTTATGATCAACTCATGCCAAGACTAGGAGCAGCTCCAGTCACAAATGGCCTCTACAGTCGTCTAGTCTCCTGTTTACGTTTGTGTTGCCCTTTAGGCCTGATGTCTAAAGGGCTTCACAAATAGTAAAACCTCCTCCCCGCTCCCCGCTCCCCGCTCCCCGCTCTCGCTCGTTTACTCATTTCCTATGCCTCCCGTTCGTCGCCGCTCGCCGCCTTGTTTCGTCTTACCTCCTCACACACGTCCTTTTATTCCGTTCTGGTATCACCCGTATGGGGCAATCGTGTCTTCGCCCTCATTCCTTTTCTTTGAACCTACTATCTGCGGCGCCTTAACCGACGTCCATTCGTTGCTGTTGGCTACGGACTAGGTTCCATATACGATGGAGTCATGGATTTTTTCGGTAGATGAAATATGAAGAAGAGACCTTTAGAAGATCTTTTTTTTGCAATGTACAGGGGGAAACAGAGTTTCGAGCACTTTGCTAATGGCTCTGTAGGAAGTTTATATGAGTCGGCGACGGTGAACGGGCGGGTCGTATATAAAGCCGATAAAGAACTGCGTGCGTATCACAGGTTTCTGAATAAATTTTTGTTCGAAAGACTTCCGGTTGTTGATGATGTTGTGTTTTCTTACCGGAAGGGTGTTAATGCTGTTGATGCTGTCGAGAAACATGCGGAAAGTAAGTTTTACTTCCAAACTGATTTGAAGGATTTTTTTGGCAGTCTGAATAGGTCTGATGTTAGGCGGACCCTAGGTTGGGCAGTAGATACCTGTGTCGTTTCAGATTTAGATATTTGGATTGAGAGAATTCTGGAGTTGGTTACTATTGGTGATTCGTTGCCGATGGGGTTCTCTACTTCCCCAGCTATTAGCAATGCATGCCTGTACTCTCTGGATCTGATTTTGACTGCGCATTGTCTGGATAATGGCGTTATATATACCCGCTACGCAGATGACCTGATTTTTTCCTCGTCCAACGAGCAGGCCCTTGATCCTTTGTTCGGCGTCGTGTGTCGTACCCTGGAGTCTGAGTTTTTTGGACGGCTGGGTATAAATACAGGGAAGACAAAATATACAAGGAAGGGCGGAAAAATTAAGCTGTTGGGGCTTAATGTTCTTCCGAATGGAAGAGTTACTGTGGATATGCGGTATAAAAAGGATATCGAGGTCCGTCTTTTTTATTACGTAAAAGACAGGGCTAGATTTTTGAAGATCATGGACGCGGCGGATGATGAAAAAGCTATCAAGAAGTTTTCTGGTTTAATAAATTACGTAAATACGGTTGATCCTGCTTACCTTGATAAGCTGCGTAAAAAATATGGATCAACAATCGTCGATATGTTTATTCATAAATCACCGAAGCTCTAGATATGAATCTTCAAATAGAGATAAATAATATTCAGCATATTGGTTATGCCAGTCTTGATGTTGACTTAAATGCAAGTGGGATTACTTGTATAGTCGGGAAGAATGGGGTGGGTAAGACCACTCTGATTAAGGCTATCTTGAATTTGAAGTCTGCCGACACATTTTCTAGGACCGCTTCGCCTGGAATATTTAAGGCTGATAGTTCAATGCGCTGTACCTATGGGGGCGATGCATATGAGTTTTCTTTTGACTCGAATATAAATGACCTGAATAGTCGGTCGCCTATTCCTGAAGAGTTAAAGGCTGCAATTGATGTTGAGTTGCCCATGCCTTTTGGTCAGCGGTTTAATAATTTTCAAAATATCATGAGCGCAGATATGGATATAAGGACTGCGCTGATATTGGGTGAGTATGAAGTTCCGGTGGAGTTGATTGGCTTCTTGAATGATATTTATCAGTCTAATAAGTTTGATGGGCTGGTAGAGGTGGCTGCAAAGGGTGGAAGTTATTACTGCATACCATTGGATGATGATCGATATGTTCGTGAGGATCATCTCAGTTCGGGGGAGTTCTTCTTAATTAGTTTATATAGGAAGATTAAAAGTCGTAGCAAACTTATTGTTATTGATGAAATTGATATTTCCCTTGATGCTGCGGCGCAGGCCCATCTAATTGATTGGCTGCGGCGCTTTTGCGCAGCAGAGCAGGTAAAGGTTGTTTTCACTACTCACTCGCTAGCACTGATGAGGACTTTGAAGGGCGGCGAATTGTTCTATATGAGGGATGATGGAGGGAGGGTTGATATCGTTCCCTCGTCCTATAATTATATTAAAAGTGTTCTTTTTGGGTTTAAAGGTTGGGATAAATATATTCTGACAGAGGATGCTATGTTGAAGTCTCTGTTGGAGTATGTTCTGACGAATTATTGTTCCGGCCTGTTCTTTTCTTATCAGATTATCCATGTTGGTGGTGGGAGTAATGTGGTTGATCTGATGCGCCAAAACTCCATCGAAGGATTTTTTTCGGCGCCCGAAAATGTCATTTCGGTGCTAGATGGGGACCAAGCGGAATTTCGGCATGCTAGACGGCCGAATGTGCATTGCATTCCATTCTTGAGCGTTGAGAAAGCAATTTTTGAAGAGTACAGGGCTGGGAGATTTTTGCCGGGAGTGGAAAATGATCCTCGCTTTGATACGCCCAAGAATTTTTGCTCGGCAATAGGTCGAGATCGACATGCAACTGAAGCGGATATAATTAAGTATCTGTGTGATAGTTTTCCGGCGGAAGTGCGTGGTTTTGCGCAAATACTTAGTAATTTTCTTAGTTGATGGTATATGGCTTTGGGTGGGTATTGTTGCTTCGGATAGTGAACCAAATTTATTGCTATGCCTTCAACGCGAAGCTGGTTCCTCGGTGCGGGCCAGTGATAGGTGATTGAGCAGCAAGATGGACGCCAACGCAATTTATATGTCTTTTCGGCGTTTGGGGCGGCGCTGGCTAAGGGAGTTAAAGGCAATCGTCGTCTATAGGATTGCCGTTTAGCCCCGCCCTTTGCTGAACCAGCGCAGTGCCACCTTCCTGGTTAGCTCTATCCCGCGCTGGGTTTGGCTAATTTGGCAGCGACATCCTCGTAGTCGGGGCTTGTCTGCCCGATCTCCGGGGCGGTGTTGCCGCTAGCAAGCCACAGTGCGTATTGGGGATAGATTTTCACCAGTACGTCAATTTCCTCCGTGCTTACCCGAATTGCCCCTTTGCTGACGCTCTTCCAGCGTTCGTAGTCGCCTCCGTGGAGACTGACTTTCTTCGGGCCAATCTGCTTGATCAATAGCCGAGCTCTATCGGCAGACGTGCTCATATAGAAATTTTTCCAGAGAAATAGTTGCTCCACCGCATCTCATGGGGTAATAATTCCTCCGAGCAATTATTCCCCTGGCCGCGCATGGCTAATGACACGAATAGTGACGGAACGAGCATGGAACTGGAAGAGCTGAACCCCGGCGCCCTGGTAGGGCCGCAGCAGGACGTGGAGTCGATAGAGCATTGGGCTGAGCGCAACGGTATCGCTTATGGCATCGCCCGAGCCTGGGTGTATCGGGGCGTTCTGCCTTCCGTGAAGTTCGGCAAGTTCCGCATGGTCAACAGCGCTTTGCTCCGGAGCTGGTTGCTGGAGCAGGAGTGGACGGCATGAACGACCGAATGGGAGAACGACTGTGAGCAAGGAGAAATGGAGTCTGGACCTGTGCGGCATCGCCACCTTCGCGGAGATGTGCAGCGTGTCCTACGACGAGGCAGCCCAGTGGGCGGAAGACGGCACTGTTCCGAGCATCCAGATGGGGTGCTTCCGCATGATCAACCTCGCACGCTTCCGCGATGACATGGAGCGCGGCAAGGCCACCTTCGGTGCGGGGGACTACAGCAATGAATAGCCAATGTCCCGTCCTCGATGCCGAAAGCGCCCTGCCTTACTTGGGGAAGACCGTGCTCGTTGAGTTGGCCTGGGAACAGGACCCCGAATCGCTCTGGTGCTGTATGCACATCGTGGGCATCGTCCTGCCGCTGGCCGGTATCCAGGAAGAGCCGTATTTCCTGGTCAAACATGTCGCTGGTGACGAGCCATTTCCCAACGAGATGTTCTGGTCAAACGTGCGCACGATTCGGGTGATGCGGTACCGCGACCGGCACGGTTCCGGCAACGTACTGGGCCGCGTCACCCACCCTGACGACTCGCGCTCAAGGGCCGCGCTCCCGGATCGTCGGAACAGCCCCACCGTTCCGTCGAACGGAAGCACGGGCGGAGCGAACCCTTGAACGCATGCCCTTCATCAGCCTCGGCCGGTGAGCGTGGGGCAGCTTCTCCGCCCCGCGCTCCCGAGCCCTCGGCGGCAAGAGCGGGATGACAAGGGCAGCGCCCTTGGTGTGTGTTTGTGGCGTCAGCCATCAATGGAATTGATGGCCCGTAGGACGAGCTTTTGGCGTCGAGTGCCAATACGTTGCTATTCGTTCCAATGCGTCTAGGACGGGCTTCTAGCCATCAAATCAAACGATTAGTCGCGCCGCCGGCTGTTTGATTCAATACCCATATCCCACTGCAAAACCTCGATAGCGCAGATGAACCGGCGAGCGCGCCAGTTAATCCGTGCCGGGCCAACTCATGCCTGCGAAAAGGCAACGGAGGCAGCGCGATGCAACTTCCTGATTGGACTTACGACCTTGTGCTGGTGGCGCTGGCCTACCTGCTGGGCGCGCTCTCGGCCCTGGGTTCTTCCTCGCCAGCGGTGGCGTTTCCCTACTGAGGTGCATGAGCCGGGCGTGGGCCGCGACGCCGGCCGGGAGCGCAAGGCACGAGCGGTAGGCCGAAGGCGCGGCCGACGACCCCTGTAACACGTCGGAAAGCCCAACTACCAACGTTTCAATTCGTAGCTATTTGGAGTGTTTAACATGGCAAAGCCCTATCACATGCTGCGCATTACCCTGAAGCCCAATGGCGAGTTCGTGGAGTCGGAGAGCGGTCGCTTGTTCTTCGATGACCAGCGCAAGCGATTCATTGACCTGTCCAACGTTCGGTTGCTGCGTTGCGGCGTCGACACGGTTCGTCAGTTGTACAACGGCATGATTCGCCCTGAAGTCATGGCGCTGTTCGAGCAGCCTGAAGAGTTCGTTAAATTTGCGGGCCACCAGTGGGCCAAGGGCAGGGTGGGGCGCGACTCTGGGTACCAGTACCGCCTGCAGAACGCCGACATGGGCGTGATCTTGCTGATCAAAAACCACAACGTGAAGCTCGAGAACATCGGCGCTCACCTCAAGTTCGAGATATCCCCTCACGCCCTGGATGGGGCGGATCCGCAATCACTTCAACGCCTGATGGATGACCTGGCGCGGGCTGTGCTGATGCACTGCGAAACCAATCAGTGTGCGGTGCACCTCGCCCTGGACGTGCAGGGTTGGGAGCCACCTCGTGACATCGTGGAGCACATGCATTGCCGGTCGCATCGGGTGCGCCAGATCACCGGGATTGAGCGCATTGAGTTCGACAGCAGCGCCTCCGTCTACGGTCGCGGCGAGACGTACATGTTCGGCTCCGCCAGTGGCCTGCAACTGTGCATCTACAACAAAACCATCCAGGCACGCGCCACCGACAAGCTCGATTACTGGAGCAACGTGTGGGCATCCCTCAACGGCGATCCGTTCGGTGATGGTGACCCTGCGTACAAGCCTGAAGAAGACGTTTGGCGCCTTGAGTTCCGTTTCCACCACTCGGTGATTCAGCAGTTCTCCGAAGGTTCCACGCTGTCCTCTGGTGAGGTGATCGGATGCCGCACCTATGCCGGCCTATGCCCGCACCTGCAAGGCCTCTGGCGCTATGCCTGCGACAACTTCCGCCTGTTCAAATCGAAGTCCCGCCTTGATCCGTTCTGGACCCTGATCTTCCAGGACGCAAAGGTCCAAGTGGAGGCCGATCCGCTGATTGATCGCACCGAGTACCGTCGCTACTACAAGACTGCACAGGGCTTCTCCGGGAAGAACTGCGAGATGTTCCTGGGCCAGTTTGTCAGCCTGATCGCACGGGAGCGCGTGAACATAAAAAAGGCTATTGAGGTCGGCAAGACGCTGCCGTTCTGGCACGTGATCGAGGATCACTACAAGGCCAAAGGCTTCACGACTGTCGACCTCGAAAAGCACATGCGCAAGCTGCTGAACGACCGGTATTTGCGACGGGGGTACTCCATCTAGTGAGCATCACCAAGCTCCCTGATGGTCGCTGGTTCGTCGATGTAGAGCCGATCAAGGGCAAGCGTTTCCGCAAGCGATTCAAGACCAAGGGTGAGGCTCAACGCTTCGAAGCTACTGTGCGTCAGAAGTGCATCGATAGCCCTGGTTGGAATCCCACGCCGAAGGATCGGCGACGGCTCCTGGAATTGCTCAACCGCTGGGGTGTTCTGCATGGTCACGCGCTGAGCGATTACGACGGACGTGAACTGCTGATGCGGCGAATGATGGAACGGCTCAAGAACCCTATCGGGCGGGCCTTCACGGCCATTCGGTTTGCGGAGTATCGAGCCAAGCGCCTTGCGGATGGCTACAGTCGAAAGACTCTCAACAATGAGCTGTCGTACCTGCGCGCGATGTTCAATTGCCTGATCCAGTTTGGTGAGGTGGACTACCCGAACCCGCTGGCGACACTGAAGCCGCTGAAGCTGCAAGAGAATGAGTTGGCCTATCTGGATCATGACCAGATCGCGGCGTTGTTCGACACGCTACGCCAGATGCCGCACGTCCACGTAGAGCTGATATCAGCCATTTGCCTTGCCACGGGTTGCCGATGGGGAGAGGCGCAGGGGCTTGTGCCATCCAGGGTGAAGGGAGCTGCCGTGCACTTCATCAACACCAAATCCAAGCGTCGACGCTCGATACCGATTTCACCCGAACTGGAGAGCAGAATTCTCGATCACTTCAAACGCTTCGGACCGTTCACCAACTGTCGCAACGCGTTTGATGAAGCTGTCACCAAGGCTGGTCTAGAGTTACCGCCAGGTCAGAAAGCACACGTCCTGCGACATACCTTCGCTAGCCACTTCATGGCGAACGGTGGCAACATCCTGTCCCTGCAAAAGATACTCGGCCATTCGACCCTGGCGATGACCATGCGCTATGCGCACCTCGCTCCAGGGCACATGCAGGACGTGCTAGCGTTCGGTCCCAGTAGAGATTTTCGACACTTCTTCGACACCTCACCGGAGTCGGCCACGGAAGCTGGAGAAAAAGCCTTGTAAATCAATATGGAAGGCAATCACGCCCGGTGGCGTGGCCGGGCTTCAAACCCGGTGGGGGACGGCAGCCGTTCCTGGGTGAGTTCGACTCTCACTGCCTTCCGCCAATTTCCTTTGCTTCGGTCCGCGCGGTTTGTCGCGCTCGTACTCGATTGCGGAGCGATTCAAAGTACTTTTTGTCTGCGGGTGCCGCAGGCGCCGATGTTACGCCCGCTATCAAAAGGTCTCTGGCAGGCCGCTTCAGCACATCATGATCCCGTCCTGGGGAATCAGGTCTTTGCAGGCTTCGACCTCTTCCGGTTCGAGCACCTTCAGCGACTGGATGTTGTGCCAGAACATCTCCTGCGGGTAGGGGCGGCGGAGCGTTTGGTCCATCACCAGGAAGTAGGGGCGGCTGATGATCTGATCCAGCGGAGGCACCACGCCGACGATCTGGATGCAGTGCAGTTCCGGGGTGGGGTCAGCATCGCAGGTGGTGGATACCAAGGCGTACTGGCCGAGCAGGGAGACGGGGTTCGCTGTGCCATAGCGGGTCATGGGGATACTCCTGAGGGCAAACCGCTGTTCTTCCACGCTTGTACTTCCACAGAATCCAATACTTGAAGAGACCTGATCTCTTCCCAGAACAGCTCTTCTGGCAGGTCGGACTCGAACGGAATGTCTCGTACCAAGAAATAGGGGTGGGCAAAAACCTCTGCCAATGGCGGTACAACTCCCAAGATTTGCACGCAGTACCAGCCAGGTGCGGAGCCTTCGCCGTGGGCCGTTTCTACCAGGGCGAATTTCCCTATCAGTGCTATTGCGGTGGAAAAGTCGTAGTCAGCCATGCACGGCTCCTAGGAAGGCCCTTGATTGGCACTTTTCGCCCGGTCTAATCGAGCCGCCTGCACGAGACTTCCAGTTCTATATCCGTTGATTCACTATGCGCATCGATGGACCACGGTGGTTCCTTGCGTGCTTTGGATGGCAGCTGAAAGCGGCTAAGCCAAGGTAGGCGGTTGGGCCAGACCCTGAGTCGGTCGAGCAACGCTTCAAGCCGGACCATCCAAACGGCAAGCATGAGTGACGAATATTTCGTCATTTCAATTGAGGCTATAGACGAACTATTCGTCAGTCAAATATTTCGTCAGTTTCTGCGAGCGCTTTTATGATCGACGAACGCCTTAGGGTTCTTGTCCGACACTTGGGGGCTGCGCGTTTGGCAGCTGAATCTGCCAACAGCAACCGTCGCCGCTGGCAGACGGTCGCCACGGACCTGAAGACCAAAACGCGAGTGGAAGACCTCGAGCAAGTGATCGCCGCGTTTCCGGAATACGAGCTTTGGCTGTGGAAGGGCGAAACGGACGCTGCGCGTGGGCAAATAGCCCCGGACGTGGATAGCTAGGGCCCTAGTAAACACGCTGTCCTGAGGTCGCGGCAGGCATTCCCGCAAGGATGAGGCGAGCCATGGTCAGACTGGACCAGTTCACCGAGGACCATCTGGAACTGAGCGACCTGTGGCGCTGGCAGGACGGCGTTCGCGAGGATGCGTTCCTGGTGCCGCTGGCCACGGCGGCGGAGGTGGCGCCCGGTGTTTCGTTGCTGCTGGTGCGGGCGCTGTTCCGGTTGCCGGCGGGCATCGAGTTGCAGGGGCTGCTGGTCTACGATCCGCTCGGGCAGGACGTGTACGCGGTGCAGGTGCTGATTGGCCGCGACAGCTATTCCTTCAACAAGTACCTGCCGGAGGCTTCCTTCGAGGAGGTGCTGGCATTGGCTGACCGTTTGAAGGTCAGCACCGGCGGTGTGCTGCCGCTGCGCTACAGCGTGGTGCGGCAGGCGTTGGCCGTGCGCGACGGTCAGTTCACGCTGTGGCTGAGTGGTGGCTTGTAGCGCTGCCAACCCTTACATGCGGCACAGCTGGTCTTCGCAGGGAATACCGTCGTGGTCGCCATCCATTTTCATGCCCGGACAGCTGCGCAAAAACGCCTTGGCCTCCGCGCAGGATGTCATCTGCGAGCAGTGTTGACGGCCGTCGCAACGCACGCTGAGCGTGGGCTCCGGCTTGCTTTCAAGTGCTGCGACGGGTTCTGCGGCAGGTTCGCTGGGCGCAGCGGGGGCGCTGACGGACGATGGCGCCGCGCGGAAGAAGCGCGACTGCCAGTTGGGGTTGTCCATGTACTGCCAGGCGAGCAGCGCAAGAACGGCGAGGAAGATCCCTTTCTTCATGGCGGTGGTCCAAGGTGAGTGCTCTGCGGAGTCTAGCGGGCGCCCTGGGCCGAGCGCCATCGGCAGCAAGCGGCGGGTTCAGCCAATGGCGAGGCCTTTCCGGCGGCGCCACTCATCCACCACTGCGCCCATGTCCGCTGGCGCGCCGCTGCGTATCCAGGCCATGAAGGCGCGGTCGAAGTGGAAGCCGTCGCCGCAGTGCTCGGTCATGAAGCGGCGGACGTTCTGGGTGTTGCGGTAGTGGGCGTCGAGCGGGGTCTGGCGGGTGATCGGGTCGCTGTGCCAGTCGAAGGCCATGGTGTCCGTTCCTGTGCCTTGGGGGAGCACCCGTTATAGCGCAATCGGCAGCCGCTGGCGCGGTCTGCCGAGGTGTTGCGGCGTCACTGGCCCCACATCATCCGCTGTTGCTGCGCCGAGTAATCGTCGCTTTGCAGGCGCACGCGGGTGGGCTGGCGTTCGAGGTTGTCTTCGCCGAAGGATTCGCGCACCGGCGATTCGATGGCGCTGAAGTGGCTGAAGTGCGGGGAGTCGGCGCAGCCGACCAGGGTGAAGCAGGCGAAGGTGACCACGGAGAGCTTGAGCATGGGACTTCCTCCTGAGGGGAGCCCCGAGCTTCGGCCGGCTGGATTAACGGCTGATTAACGCGTGGCGTTCTTCAGTGGCTGTCCGGCCCCTGGATTTCGCCGCCGTGGGCTGCTTCGCCGTCGCGGTGGTGCTCGGGTGGGTTGAGCGCGCGGCCGAGTATCTGCGCGACGACTTCGTCCTTGCCTTCGGTGTAGGCGTCGCGGTCGGTGGGGAAGCGCTTCGCCAGTTCGTGCTTCACCTGGGCGTAGAGCTGCGCGTCGTCGGGGTGGGTGCGCAGCCAGTCGCGGAACAGCAGGCGGCGCGAGGCGTCGCTCAGGTCCATGACGTGGACGTGGTGGCTGCGTCCGCTGCCCAGCGGCGGCATGCCTTTGACGAAGAACATCCGCGAGGTGTCGGGGTTTTCGGCCCAGTACTGGTAGCCCAGCTCTTGCAGCGGTTCGATCAGTTGGTGCGGGTCGCTGCCCGGTGGCGGCAGCAGGAGGATGTCGATGATCGGCTTGGCGTCCAGCCCCGGCACGGCGGTGCTGCCGATGTGCTCGATGCCGAGGCCGGGAAGGTCGGCGGCACGGGCGATGGCGTCGGCTTCTTCGGCGAAGCGCTGGGGCCAGCGGGGATCGGCGGCGACAACTTCGATGCGGTCTTCTTCGGCGTTGCTCCAGCGCTGGCCGTCGAATTCGGGGGCTTGCGGGGTCATGCGGTAACTCCAGCGGTGGGGCGGTGGGGGCGAGGGTTGGAGGTTGATCCGGTGGGCGGAGTTCCGAGTAATCCTGTAGGAGCGCCCCATGGGCGCGATCGCGGGCATGGCCCGCTCCTGCAACAGCTCCATGCCTCGCTATCCCATGTAGGGCGCATAACGCCTATGGCGTTATCCGCCGCCCTGGCGGATAACCCGTTCCGGGTTATTCGCCCTACGGGTGCCAGCGGTCAAGCACCGAGAAAAGACAGTTGCTCCTACAGGGGAAGCAGCGTCAATCCAGCACGTTCTGCAGCACTTCGTAGATGACGCCGGTGGCGATGGTCACCAGCAGCAGGTCGGTGCCGGCCTGCTGCCATTCGTAGCCGTCGTAGTGGGGGAGACGGCCGACTAGGCGGCCGTCGAGCTTTTTGGCGATGCCCGGCGGCAGCGGCTTGCCGCGGGCCAGGTTCTTCTGGATGCCAGACGGCAGCGCCGCGCCGGGGCTCCAGTAGTTGCGATTGTCGTTGAGGATGACCTGCACGCCGCCGATGTCGATGCTCGGGCCGCCTTGCCAGTTGTTGCCCTGATTGCCGTGCTGGCCGCCTTTGTCGTGTCCTTTGTTCTTGCCCGGATCGGCCATCAGCAGGGGGCTGGTGCCCAGCAGGGTGACGCCGATGACTGCCGCCAGAAGGGGGTTGATTCTGGACATGTCCGTGTTGCCTCCATGGTGAGACTCCTGTGCCGGTGAGCGTAGCCGTTGCCGCAACACTCCGGTGGCGGCCAAGTTGGCACATGCGTGCTGGCACTTCGTCGGCAGGCCGCGAACGGCGGGGCCTGCAGCGAGTCATAGAAGTATCTCAACCCCCCCGCCCGTGGAGGCGATAACAAGATGAAAATGTCCCTGGTTGTTGCAGTAGCCTGTGCAGTCGCACTCGGCACGACAGCCTTGCTGCCTGCCGACTTCTCGCCGATCAGTTCGGCCTATGCCAAGGGCGATGGTGGCGGTCACGGTGGTGGTAATGGCGGCGGAAACGGCGGTGGCCACGGCGGTGGCAAGGGCGATGCCGGTGGTAACCACGGCAGCAACAGCAATGGCGCGAACGACGGTGGCGAGCACGCCGGCAAGGCCACCCGCGACCATGGCCTGAGCGGCAATCACTACGGCAGCGAGAAGAACGACAGCAAGGGCCATGGGCAGGCGACATCCGCCGTGGCGCACTCCAGGGATACCCAGGGCAAGACCAAGGCTACGGCGATCTCCGCCACCAAGCCGGCCCACAAGAACACCCAGCACGACAATTGATCCACCACGGCCAGGGACGGCCGCTGTCCTTCACTGCACCGGGAAGTCGAAGTAGGTCTGCGGGTAAGGCTCGGTCTTCAGGGTGTAGTGCCACCACTCTGCGCTGTAAGGCTCGAAGCCGTGCCGCAGCATGGCCTGGCGCAGCGTCTCGCGGTTGCGCGTCTGCTGCACGCTGACCAGCGCCGTGCCGTGATGGGATATGGGCCCGAAGAAGTCGAACGGGCTCCCCATGTCCACCTCCTCTCCGGTTTTCGAATCCACCAGCGTGAGGTCGACAGTACTGCCGCGCGAGTGCCCGGAGTGCTTGGCGATGTAGCCGTCGCGGAACAGCGCGGGCTTGTCCAGCTGTGGGTAGTAGCGGGCCTTCTGGCGGATGTCCTGCGGGTCGGCGGCCCAGCGGCGGAAGTCTTCCACTGCGCGCTGCGGGCGATAGCCATCGAAGATCTTCAGCGCCAGGCCGCTCAGGGCAACGTCCTTTTCCACGGCAGCCAAGGCGGTGGCGGCTTCGCGGGTGAGGATGATCCGCGCCTTCTGGTAACCGTCGATGGGCTCGCCGACGAAGTTTTCGGTGCCGGCGTAGCGCACGTCATAGCGCGCGGTCTTCAGCACCTGGTCGAGATAGACGAAGCCTTCCTGGGTTGGCTGGTCGGCGCGTAGCGGCGGGCTGATGAGCAGGCAGAGCAGCAGCGTGAACTGCGCGCCTGCCCGGCTCATGGGCGCAGGGCCTGGACCCCGTCGTCGTCGGGGTCGAAGTTGTCCAGGTGCATGCGCTGGGCGAAGGCCTCCAGTGCGGCTTCGCCCTGGAGGAAGCGAGCGCGGGCGGCGCTCCAGTCGTCGGGCTTCAGGCGCACCATCCAGCCTTCGCCGTAGCAGTCCTGGTTGATCAGCCCTGGCCTGCGCACCACGGCTTCGTTGCTGGCCAGGACGGTGCCGTCCAGCGGGCTGCGCGCCGACGAGGCGGCCTTGGCGAATTCCACCACGCCGAAGCTGCGGTCGCAGTCGATGTGCCAGCCGTCGCGCTTGGGGGTGAAGGCGAATATCTGCCCGTAGACCGCGCAGCCGTAGGCGGTGAGCCCGAGGGTGACGGCGCCGCCTTCTTCCTCGCGCAGCCAGAGGTTGTAGTCGGGCGCGTAGAGCAGGTCGTCCGGGAACTCCAGGCCGTGCAGCTTCACAGCGTCAGCACCCGGTCGTACTCGAGGATCATGCGCGCCAGCTCGCCGCCGCTGGCGATCTCGTCGACTTCCTCGATCAGCCGGCTTTCGTCGATGGCCACGCCCGGTGCGCGGCACATCAGCAGGCGGGCGCCGGCTTCCTTGGCCTGCTGGATGAAGTGGCTGATGGGCTCTCCGTCTTCGGCGGCGTAGAGCGTGTCGGCGATGTCCTGGAAGGCCAGGCGTGTGCCTTCGCCGCTGAGGAAGAGGGTGACCTTGGCATCCATGCACGCCAGCAGGGTGGCGGTGTAGAAGGGCGCGGCGCAGCGCGCCGGGGTGCTCGGGCCGCTGCTGACGATGATCAGCACACGCTGGGGCTCAGGCGTGGACAAGGGCTTTCTCCAGTTGGACCAGGGCGATGCGCCGGCCCTGCGGGTCGGCGCGCTCGACGATGCCCTGCGGCTTGTAGCCCAGGCGTGCATAAAGCAGCAGGCCGGCGGCGTTGGCGTTGAAGCAGGACACCTTCATGACCTGCGCCTTGTACTGGTCGCGGGCGAGATTCTCCATGACCTCGATCAGGTACTGCGCGACGCCGTGCCGCCGCGCCCAGGGCGCGACCATCATGTTGCCCAGCGCGCAGAATTCGTGGGGTTGCCACTGGTAGAAGTTGGCGAAGCCCGCGACCCGGCCACCCTGCAGCGCCACGGTGCTGCCGCGCCGTTCGGCGATGGCGGCGGCGAGTTGGCCGATGGTCAGCGGCCAGCTCGCCTTGGGGTAGCAGTAGAAGAGTTCGTCGGCGTCCTGGGGAAAGCCGACCACCTCGCCGAGGTCGTCGGCGAGGGCGGGGCGGTGTTGCAGGGCGGGCTGGTTCACGCGGTCTCCCGTGTCATGGTCGGGCCGATCAGTGCGGCGGGTACTGGGCGATGATCTTCTGCACCGTCTCGCGGATCGCCGCTTCGCGCTCGGCGGGCGTCGGCGGGCTGCTGCGCATGATCTGCTCGCCGCTGCCGCGCCAGACCAGCTTGCCGTCCTTGCCGTCGAACATATCGACCTGGATGGTGGCGACCTTGTAGGTCACGGTGCGGCTCTCGGCCATGGGTGGCGGGCCCCAGTAGCCTCCCCAGTAACCGCCCCAGTAGCCGCCGCTGTAGGTGGTGACCTGGTCCTGGCGCTGGTCGACGATCAGGTAGGCGCGCAGTTTCACGTCGCCGGGGTTGCCGCCCTGTGCCTGGCGCAGGCCACGCTGGTCGAACTCGCCGGCAATCGCATCGCTGATGCGCTGCTCGGTGAGGTCGCTCTTGATGCGCGGATCATCCGGGCGGTACTCGAAGGCCGGCTGCGCCCAGCTCCAGGTCAGGTAGCGGGAAAAGTCGCGGGTGGTGTCGTAGTCGCGGCTGACGCTGGTGGTTTCGCAGGCGGCGAGGCCGAGCATCAGGCTCAGCAGCAGTGAACGGGACAGCAAACGGCGGATCATGATCGCAATACTCCTGTCAGAGAATTCCATCCAAGCGCAAGGCAGAAGGATTGGCAAGCGGGGAATGTTCCGCGTCTAGCGCGGTGCTTCCGGTTGCTAGAGTCGTCGCTCGTTCAAGGAATGGAGAAGGACATGAAGCATGGGCTGCCCGTGACGACACTGGGGATGCTGCTGCTTGCGGGATGCAGCTTCGACAGCGTGCGGCCGGCGCTGCCACAACCCGAGGTGGTGGCGCATCGAGCCGGCACGGCGGATGCACCAGAGAACACGCTGCTGGCGATAGGCAAGGCGCTGGCCAACCACAGCGATGTGCTCTGGCTGTCGGTGCAGGTGTCCGCCGATGGTGTTGCGATGCTGTACCGGCCGGCGGACCTCGCGGCATTGACCGATGCCCAGGGCGCCGTGGGTTCGAAGTCGCAGGAACAGCTGCGCCGGGTGAATGCGGGTTATCAGTTCAAGGATGCGGCGGGCAATTACCCGTACCGCGCGCAGCCGCAGGCGATCCCGACACTGGCCGAGGCACTGCAGGCCATTGCACCGACAGTGCCGGTGTTCCTCGATATCAAGGCGCAACCGGTGGGCGAGGTCATCGACGCGGTGGCCCGCACGCTGGATCAGCAACAGGCGTGGTCGCGGGTGCGTTTCTACTCCACCGAGCGTGATGCCAGCGATTACCTGGCACAGCACTACGGCGACCGCGCGCGGCGCTTCGAGAGCCGCGACGCCACGCGTAACCGGCTGGTCGATCTGGCGCTGGCCGGCCGTTGTTCGCCACCGGCCGATGGCACCTGGATGGGCATCGAGCTGGAGCGCGATCTGACGGTGACGGAGCAATTCACCCTGGGCTCGTCGTCCTACCCGGTGAAGCCTGCGCGGCTGTGGACGCCGCAGGCGATGGCCTGCGTGCGCCGCGCCAAGGGGACGAAGGTGGTGATGTTCGGCATCAATTCCGCAGCCGCCTATGGCGCGGCGCGCGAATTGGGAGCGGATGCGGTGATGGTGGACTCGCCGGCGAGCGTGCCTGCCTACCGGCGCGCCGGGCTTCAGCCCGGCGGGTAACCGTCCATGGCCTTGCGCGCGGCTTCGCGCAGGGCGCGGGCCTGGTCGGTCTGGCTGCTGGCGTTTTCGTATTCGGCGCTGCCACTCCAGATTTCCTGGTGGTTATGGGCGTCGTACAGGGCGATGCGCACCACGCTGACGGTGACCACGTAGGTGCGGGTGACGGGGTAGGAAGCGCCGCCGTACCAGGGGTCGTTCCAGCCGCCGTAGTAGCCGCCGCCGTAATAGTCGGTGGTCTGCCGGGTGCGTTGCTCGCTGGACAGGTGCGCGCTGACGCTCAGGTCCGCCGGGGTATTCGAGCGTGCCGGGCGCAGGCCGCGCTGGTCGAGGGCTTCGCTGACGGCGTCCTGCAGCGGGCCACCGAAACCGCTGCCGTCCATCCAGCTCCACGAGCGGTAGCGCCCGTAGTCCAGCGGCGGGGCCGGGTAGCTGCCGGGGTCGAGGCCGGGGTTGGCGGCCTGCGCGGGGGCGGGCGGGATCGGCAGCGAGGTGTTGCTGTAGGGGTTCTGGCCCTGGCAGGCAGCCAGGGCGCTGAGCAGCGGCAGGATCAACAGGTAACGCGGCATGACGGACTCCGGCACACCGGTTTGGTAAGGCGTGCGCAGTGGCAACTATGCACCTAATCCTGCGGCCGGCACAGCCAGTGCAGGTAGCGGCCAAGGCCGGCGAAGGCGGGATGTCGACGGTATTGCAGTTCCATCTCCACCAGGTCCAAAGGCTCGGCCTTGTGCTGGAACTCCACCGGCATGTAGTCGTGGAACACCCGCACGCCGCTGCGCGCCTCGATGCTCCAGTGCCCGGCCATGGCGGCTTCGAGTACGCGCGGGTCGAGCGGTTCCTGCGGGGTCAGGCTCTGGCCCTCGCCGGAGAAACGGTTCTTGCGCAGCTTGCGGAAGTGGCCCTTGAGCAGGTTGCGGTAGATCAGCGCGTCGCGGTTGTAGAAGGCCAGGGACAGCCAGCCATCGGTACGGGTCAGCTGGTGCAGCACCGGCAGGATCGCCAGCGGTTCGGCCAGCCATTCCAGCACGGCGTGGCAGATCACCAGGTCATAGGGTTCATTGAGCTGGCCGAGCAGGTCCTGCCAGGGCGCGGCGATGAAGGTGGCCTGCAGGCCGGCTTCGTCGAAGCGCTGGCGTGCGCCTTCGAGCATCGGCGCGGCGGGCTCGGCGAGGGTGACGTCGTGGCCGCGTCCGGCCAGCCACAGCGACATGTGGCCCAGCCCTGCGCCGATATCCAGCACGCGCAGCGGGCGGTCGGGCAGCGCCTCGGCGAGGTCGGCCTGCAGCACGGCAAGGCGAATGGCACCCTTGGCGCCGCCATAGATCTTTTCGGCGAAGCGCGTGGCCAGTTCGTCGAAATGGCGGTCGCCGGTCTTCGGGGAATCGCTCACTTGGCGCCCCCCTCGATGAAGCGCCGCTCGCTGTCGGCCAGCTTGGCGAGCACGGCCTGGTCCATGTCGATGCCCAGTTCCGCGCACATCAGCAGCAGGTAAAGGACGATGTCACCGACTTCCTGCCCGGCGTGGGCGAGTTTCTCCGGCGGCAGCTGGCGCGATTCGTCCTCGCGCAGCCACTGGAAGATTTCCACCAGCTCGGCCATTTCCACACTGGCCGCCATGGCCAGGTTCTTCGGGCTGTGGAAGCGACTCCAGTCGTTGTGGTCGCGGATGGCGTGCAGGCGCGCGGTGATGGCTTCGAGGTTCATGCAGATGGGGCTCCAACGTGAGCCCCATAGCTTCAAGCCTGGCGCGTCAAACGTCCAGCGGGCTCCAGCTGCCGGCCATGTGCGGCAGGCCGTCCTTGCCGCGCAGGCTGAACTGCCCGGAAGGCGCCGGCTCGCTGGCCAGCAGGTTGACCTGGGACGGCAGCAGCACCGGCTTCTGGAAGCGCACGTCGACCCGATAGCCGGCCATCGGCAGGCGCTCGCCCAGGGCGGCCAGACTGCGCGCCTTGTTCCACAGACCATGGGCGATGGCGCGGGGGAAGCCGAACAGCTTGGCGCTGGCGGCGGACAGGTGGATCGGGTTGTAGTCGCCGGCCACGCGGGCGTAGCGCCGGCCGATGTCCGCCGGGCAGTTCCAGGCGTCGATCTGCTCCAGCGGAAGCTCGGCCACCTCTTCGCGAGCCGGCGGCGTGCCGTCCAGGCGCATGCCGCGGAACAGGATGCGACTGTCACCCTCCCAGAGCAGCCCGAGCTGGTCGTGCAGTTGGGTGATGATGCTGAAGGTCACGCCTTTCTCGTGGGGCTGCAGGTCGTCCACCCGCACGCTGACGTTGAACGGCCCCAGGCCGCCGAGCGGACGCAACACGCTGATACGGTTTTCCAGGTGCACCAGGCCCAGCAGCGGGAAGGGGAAGCGCGCGTCCGTCAGCAGGCCCATCTGCAGGCCGAAGGCGAGGATGTGCGGGTAGGTGGGCGGCAGCAGGTGGTTGTCGGCGAAGCCACAGACCTTGCGATAACGCTCCAGGTGCTTCGGGTCGACCGTGACCTGGCAGCGCAAGCCGCGGGTCGGCAGGCTGCGGCCACGCACGCCGCGGCGCACGGCGGCGCGGGCGAACAGGCCGGTGAGGGCGGGTGGGGCGGACAGGTCAAGCCAATCGCGGGGCATCGGGTATCTCCTGACGAATATTCACTCAGCTTAGCCGCCGGTCACCGGCGGGCATTGGCCGTGGCAACGCGGCGCGCGGCAGGCAAGTCAATGTGACCGTCCGATTGCCCGGATATTTCCCGCACGCTTGTTCCTGATTCTCTTGAGGGGCGATAGGAAAGCTGCCTAAGATGGGCCCGCCTCATGGATAACTAGAAAAAACACCATGCGTGATCTGACCGACGATGTGGCGCTGATGCGCCCGGTGATCGACGCCCTGCGCGCCAGCGGTACCGACCCCGACCGCGTGCTGGCTCGCGTCGGCCTGCCTGCCGGCAGCCTGCCTGCCGGACGATTCCCCCACAGCGCACAGAACCTGTTCTGGAAGGCGGCCGCCGAAGAGTGCGGCGAAGAGCACGTCGGCCTCTATCTGGCCGGCCACCTGCCCGCGTTCCATGGCCTGCTGCTGGAATACCTGTTCCTTTCCAGCGCCACCTTCGGCGAAGGCCTGCGTCATGCCCTGCGTTACGTGCGCCTGCTCTCCGACACCCTCAACGCCCGCCTGGAAGTAGAGGGCGAGAAGGCCGTGCTGCTGCTCGGCCACACCGCCGGGACCAACCGGCACTTCCCCGAAATGCTCGCCGGTGCGGTGGTTCGCCTGTTCCACGCGCTCACCGAGGGCGACTTCAAGCCCCAGCAAGTGCAACTGATGCACGAGGAAGGCGCGCCCGCCGAGCGTTACCGCGAGGTCTACGGCTGCCCGGCGGTGCTGGGCGCTGATCGCTATGCGCTGGTGTTCGACGCCGAAGTGCTGGAGAAGCCCTCACGCCATGCCGCGCCGGAACTGCTGCGCATGCACGAGTCCCTGGCGCGCCGGCAACTGGCGGAAGTGGAGCGGCTGGACCTGGTGCGCAAGGTGCGCGAACTGATCGGCGTGCTGCTGGTGGATGGCGGCGCGACGCTGGAGCAGGTCGCCGCCCGTCTCGACATGCCCGCCCGCCGTCTGCGTGAGCGCCTGGCCATGGCCGGGGTGCGCTTCAACGACCTGGTCACCGACTACCGCTGCCGCCTGGCCAAGGAGCTGCTGCTCAAGACCGACGAGCGCATCGAGGTGATCGTCGAACGCACCGGCTTCTCCGAGCCGAGCACCTTCTACCGCGCCTTCAAGCGCTGGGTCGGCGAGACCCCGGTGGAGTTCCGCCGCCGTGGTCGCCCGCAACCGCCGGCGGAGTGATCGAACCGTTTCGAGTCCGCCTCTGGCTAGGCTTTGCCGGTCAAATCCCGCCAAGGTACGCCCGATGCAAAGCCGAATCCGCCAGACCCTGCTGCTGTCCACCGTCCTGCTGCTGAGCGCTGAGCACGCCATGGCGGGGGAAATGGAGCAGACGGCGTTCGCCCGCCTGGACCGCGACGGCAGCGGTTTCATCGAGGCCGATGACCTGTCCGCCATGCGCGTGCGCATGTTCCACCGGCTGGATCGCAACCAGGACGGACTGCTCACCCGCGAGGAAGTGACCCCACCCAACCCCAGCGTGAACGTCTCCCCCAACGCCATTGCCTGGCCGGACCGGGATGGCGACGGCAAGGTCAGCCAGGCGGAGTTCATGACCCAGGAGCCGGCGCTGATCGTGCGCGCGGACCGCGATGGCGATCACCGGGTGAGTGCGGAAGAGTTTCGCGAACTGGTGGCGGCGCGGGGGTGATTGAGCGCTGGCACCCGTAGGGCGAATAACCCGGAACGGGTTATCCGCCAAGACGGCGGATAACGCCGCAGGCGTTATGCGCCCTACACCGAAGATCGAGGTACGGAGCTGTTGTACAAGCTGGCCATGCCGGATCAGGCGCCCAACAGGCTCTGCCCACAAACCCGCAGCACTTGCCCGCTTACCGCGCCTGAACCCGGCTGGGCGAACCACGCCACGGCTTCGGCAACGTCCTGCGGCAGGCCGCCCTGGCCCATGGAGTTCATGCGTCGGCCAGCCTCGCGGATGGTCAGCGGGATGGCGGCGGTCATCTGGGTTTCGATGAAGCCCGGCGCCACCGCGTTGATGCTGATGCCCTTCTTGCCCAGCGTCGGCGCCCAGGCCTGCGCCAGGCCGATCAGGCCGGCCTTGCTCACCGCATAGTTGGTCTGACCCATGTTGCCGGCGATGCCGCTGATGGAGGCGAGCAGCACCACGCGGCCGTCGTCGTGCAGCTTGCCGGCGTCCAGCAGGGCCTGGGTCAGCACCTGCGGGGCCTTGAGGTTCACGTCGATCACCGAATTCCAGAAGGCTTCGCTCATCTTGGCGACGGTCTTGTCACGGGTGATGCCGGCGTTGTGCACCACGATGTCCACGCCCTCGGGCAGTGCTGCCACCAGCTGTGCACCAGCGTCGGCGGCGCAGATGTCCAGTGCCACGCCTCGCCCGCCCAGGCGCGCGGCCAGCGCGTCGAGGGCATCCTTGGCCGGCGGTACGTCCAGCAGCACCACGTCGGCGCCATCACGGGCGAGGGTCTCGGCGATGGCTGCGCCGATGCCACGGGCGGCGCCGGTTACCAGCGCGCGCTTGCCCACCAGCGGGCGGCTCCAGTCCTGTACCTGCTTGTCGTAGGCGGACAGGCGCACCACCTGCCCCGACACATAGGCGCTCTTGGGCGAGAGGAAGAAGCGCAGCGCGCCTTCGAGCTGGTCCTCGGCGCCCTTGCCGACGTACACCAGCTGGACGTTGCCGCCGCGGCGGATTTCCTTGCCCAGCGAGCGGCTGAAGCCTTCCAGGCTGCGCTGCACGCTGGCGGCGATGGGGTCTTTGACCGACTCCGGCGCGCGGCCGAGGATCACCACATGCGGGCATTTGTCCAGGCCCTTGAGGGCGCCCTGGAAGAAGGTGCGCAGCTCGAGGGTCTGCTCGAAACGGGTCAGGCCGCTGGCGTCGAAGACGATAGCCTTGAGCTTCGGCCCATGCTCGGCAGTCCAGCGTGGCAGGCCGTACTGGCCGTCGCTGAAGGAGAGCACCGCATCGGTCAGGCGCTCGGCGAAGGGCAGCACCGCCTCGTTCAGGTTGCCCTCGCCGCCGAGCAGCAGCGCCCCGTCCACCGGCCGCGTGCGCCCGGCGCTCCAGCGCTCCAGGCGGACCGGCGCAGGCAGGCCGAGGGCTCCGACCAGGCGGCGGCCGACGTTGGAGTTGGCGAAGGCGATGTAGCGATCGGTCATGGAACGGGCTCCTGCACAGGGTCTCTAAAGTGCTGACCACTCTACGCAGCGGCGGGTTCGGCGCAATTGACCGCGCTGACCTGCGCAACGGCGGGGCGGCCAATGCGACACAAGCGGCTAAGGTTAGCCTTGACCGCACTTCAACGCTCATTCTCAGGAGCCCTGCATGACCCAACTGCGCCGGGTCGCCATCGTCGGCGGCAACCGTATTCCCTTCGCCCGCTCCAACACCGTGTATGCCACGGCGAGCAACCAGGAGATGCTGACCTCCGCGCTGGACGGGCTGATCGAGCGCTACAAGCTGCACGGCGAGCGCCTGGGCGAGGTCGTCGCCGGCGCAGTGCTCAAGCATTCGCGCGACTTCAACCTGACCCGCGAGTGCGTGCTGGGCACGCGCCTGGCGCCGGAAACCCCGGCCTATGACATCCAGCAGGCCTGCGGCACCGGCCTGGAAGCGGCGATCCTGGTGGCCAACAAGATCGCCCTCGGGCAGATCGACTGCGGCATTGCCGGCGGCGTGGACACCACCTCCGATGCGCCCATCGGCGTCAACGAAGGGCTGCGCAAGATCCTGCTGGAAGCCAACCGCGGCAAGTCCAACGGCGAGAAGATCAGGAGCCTGCTGAAGATTCGCCCGCGCCACCTGATGCCGCACATCCCGAAAAACGGCGAGCCGCGTACCGGGCTGTCGATGGGCGAGCACTGCGAACTGATGGCGCAGACCTGGGCCATCCCGCGCGATGAGCAGGACAAGCTGGCCTTCGAGAGTCATCACAAGCTGGCTGCTGCCTACGACGAAGGCTGGCAGAACGACCTGATGACGCCCTTCCGTGGCCTGGTGCGCGACCAGAATCTGCGCCCGGACATCAACCTGGAGAAGATCGGCACCTTGAAGCCGGTGTTCGAGCGCGGCTCGCGCGGTACCCTGACGGCGGCCAATTCCACGCCGCTGACCGATGGCGCCTCGGTAGTGCTGCTGGCCAGCGAGGAGTGGGCGAAGGAGCGCGGCCTGCCGATCCTGGCGTACTTCAAGGATGGCGAAGCGGCGGCGGTGGATTTCGTCGGCGGACACGAGGGCCTGCTGATGGCGCCGGTCTACGCGGTGCCGCACCTGCTGGCGCGCAACGGCCTGACCCTGCAGGACTTCGACTTCTACGAAATCCACGAAGCCTTTGCCGCGCAGGTGCTGTGCACCCTCAAGGCCTGGGAGGACGCGGACTACTGCAAGACCCGCCTCGGCCTCGACGCACCATTGGGCTCGATCGATCGAAGCAAGCTCAACGTGAAGGGCAGCTCGCTGGCCGCCGGCCACCCGTTCGCGGCCACCGGTGGGCGCATCGTCGCCAACCTCGCCAAGCTGCTGGATGGCGCTGGCAAGGGGCGCGGGCTGATCTCCATCTGTGCGGCAGGCGGTCAAGGTGTGACCGCGATCATCGAACGGTAATCCAATACAGCGGGACCGATGTTTTTCGGTCCCGCGATGTAGCAACTCCGTGACTTCAGGCGGCACCGCGCGAGCGGCGCCGCCTTTTTTTATCCGTGATTGCGGGCGTTACCCGTAGGAGCGGGCCATGCCCGCGGTCGCGGACAAAGTCCGCTCCGGCAAGGGGCCGCCCTCGTTTGGGGGCGGGCGCAATTTTCTTCTAGATGCGCACCTCAGCCGCCCTGCAACATTCCCGGATGGATTCGCCGCGAGAACGGGGTGGAAAGCACCAGCGAGGTCTTGCTGGTGCCGAACTGGGCGAGGCGGTCGATCAGCTCTTCCAGCTCCTGGGTGCAACTGACCGCCACCTTGAGCATCACGCAGGCCTCGCCGGTGATGCGGTAGCAGTCGATGATCTGCGGGATTTCCAGCAGCGGGTCGAGCATGCTCTTGCTGCGGTGGTCGTTCAGGCGCATCTCGATCAGGCACTGGATCGAGCGGCCCATCTTCGACAGGTCTACGCTGGCGTGGTACCCGGTAATCACTCCTTCGGCCTCCAGGCGCGCCACGCGATCGGCCACGGCGGGCGGGGAGAGGTTGATCCGCCGGGCCAGTTCGGCGAAGGACAGGCGGCCGTCTTCCAGCAGGGCGGCGAGCAGGGCGCGGTCATACTTGTCCATGCGTAGACTCCGGTTTTGATTCGACGGCAAGGCTCGCGAAAATCCATCGAATGAAAAGTGTTATGCCCGTAATGGCGTTGTCTGTGCCTTATCCGGGGCGGTTGACCTGCATAAAATGAAGCGCTCCGCCTGCCTTGTCGAGCCCCACCCATGACCACGATGCCCATGCCCAGAGCCCGCGTCTCACTGACCCTGATTGCTGCCTTCTTCGCCCTCTACTTCATCTGGGGCTCGACCTACCTGGTGATCCGCATCGGCGTCGAATCCTGGCCGCCGATGCTGATGGCCGGCTGCCGCTTCATCATCGCCGGGGCGATCCTGTTCGTCTGGATGCTCACCCGCGGCGCACCCTTGCCGACGCTCAGGCAGTGCCTGTCGGCGGGCGCCATTGGCATCCTCCTGCTCAGCTGCGGCAATGGTGGGGTGACGGTGGCCGAGCACTGGGGCGTGGCCTCGGGCGTGGCGGCGCTGGCGGTGGCGACCGTGCCGCTGTTCACCCTGGTGTTCGGGCGTTTCTTCGGCAACCGCACCAACGCGCTGGAATGGGCCGGCATCGCTCTGGGCCTGTTCGGTATCGTGCTGCTCAACCTCGGCTCGAACCTGCAGGGCAGCCCGGCGGGCGCGGCGCTGATCCTCTTCGCGGCGGCGACCTGGGCCTTCGGTTCGGTGTGGAGCCGGCGCCTGGACCTGCCCGGCGGCGCCATGGCCAGCGCGGTGGAAATGCTGGTGGGCGGCGGCGTGCTGCTGCTGGGCAGCTTCCTCACTGGCGAGCGCATGGAGCAGATGCCCACCGCTGCCGGCTGGGGCGCGCTGGCTTACCTGGTGGTGTTCGGCTCGATCATTGCCTTCAGCGCCTACATGTACCTGCTGGCCAACGTGCGCCCGGCGGCTGCCACCAGCTACGCCTACGTCAACCCGGCGGTGGCAGTGATGCTCGGCGTGGTATTCGCCGGCGAGCACATCGGCCTGGCGGAATCCCTGGCAATGGCGGTGATCATCAGCGCGGTGGTGCTGATCGGCCTGCCGCAGTGGCGGCGCAAGGAAGCCGTCTGACTCGCGGCATGAGCTAAGCCCGAAAGGTTATTTCGCGCGTCTCGCGCGATTCGCTAGGGTATGCAACGGCCTCCATTCGGAGGCCGTTCTTCTTTGTTTCTTTCCTCCCTTTCAGTACACCCGCGCGCCATACGCCCAGGCCACTGATCCACCCTTCGAGCCGAGGTGTGCATGAGCCTGGTGGTGCCGTTTTCCACGCTTTCCGAATTGCCTCCCACCCAGCGCTGGAGCGATGCCCTGCGCGCGTCCAGCCTGCTGGCCCTGTCCGTGCCGCGCGAGTACGGCGGCCGTGGTGCCGGCTGGGACGAGGTGCTGCAGACCCTGCGTGATCTTTCCGAGCGCGACGGCACCCTGGCGCGGCTGTTCGCCCTGCATCACCTGCAACTGGCCAGCGTGTTGCTGCTGGGCAGCGCCGAGCAGCGCGAGCGCCTGCTGCCGCTCAGCGTGGAGCGCGAATGGCTGTGGGGCGAGGCGGTGGATCACCAGGAAAGCCGCCTGCTGGCGCGCGAGCATCGGCGCGGTGGTTTCCTGTTGCAGGGCGGGCGCCATGACTGCTTCGGCGCCGAGGCGGTGGACTGGCTGCTGATCTCGGCGCGCCATGCGCCCAGCGAGGGTTTGCTGATCGCCGCGCTGCCAGCGGATCGCAGCGGGCTGGATCGTTTCGAACCCAGCGGCGGCGGACTGCTGCATTGCCACGAGGTGCGCCTGCATCCCGAGGACATCCTGCTGCCGCCCGGCCTGCCGTGGACGCCCCGTGCGCAACTGCGCGGCAGCCTCTCCGCATTGTTGCAGGCGAACATTGCCCTGGGCCTTGCCGTGCAGGCCTTCGAGAACCTGCCGGCGCGGGCGGCGGCGGGGGGATTGCAGCGGCTGCTGGCGCTGGGGCTGCGGCTGTCCGAGCAGTCGGCAGTGGCCTTCGAGTCCGCCCAGGCGGCGGGCAACGGCCTGAGCTTCAGCCGCAGCGCGGCGCTCGCGACCCTGGTCGCGGAAACCGCAGCAGTGGCGCAGCACGCGGTGCAGGTCGGCTTGCGCCAGGAGGGCACTCGCGCCCGTGTGCTCGCCGGCGCTACCTGAGGCGCCGTAGCACGGGGCCTGTAGCCGAATCGAGACAAGCGCTGGTGCTCATAAGTTAAGAACTAAAAAGTATTTATTCGAAGTTTTTTATATCGGTAATCTAGCTCCACCGGACCGCCGGACACCTGTTTCATCCATCGAATCCCGTCCCGTGGTCCGTCCCCTCTGTGAGGCCGGCACCGCCGTTACCTTCAGAGGAAACACCATGAACAAACCTCGTTTCGTACGCCGTGCCGTGGCCGGCGTCGCTGTTGCGGCTGCCTTGTCCTTCCAGAGCGCCGCGTTCGCCGACATCGTCCTGGGCTACCAGACCGGTATCGACCCGACCAAGGTTCCGCAAGCCGATGGCACCTATGAAAAGGTCATCGGCGAGAAGCTCGACTGGCGCCGTTTCAACAGCGGCCCGGAAGTGGTCGCCGCCATCGCCTCGGGCGATGTGCAACTGGGCAATCTCGGTTCCAGCCCGCTGGCCGCCGCCACTTCGCGCGGCCTGCCGATCGTGGCCTTCATCGTCTCCGCGCAGATCAATGCCGCCGAGGCCCTGGTGGTGCGCAACGGCAGCAAGATCGAGAAACCCGAAGACCTGATCGGCAAGACCATCGCCACGCCCTTCGTTTCCACCTCGCACTACAGCCTGCTGGGCGCGCTCAAGCACTGGCAGATCGACCCGACCAAGGTGAAGATCGTCAACCTCAACCCCACCGAGATCGCCGCCGCCTGGCGCCGTGGCGACATCGATGGCGCCTTCGTCTGGTCACCCGCCCTGGGCGAGATCAAGAAGTCCGGCAAGGTCTTGACCGACGCCGCCGAAGTCGGCCAGTGGGGTGCACCGACCTTCGAGGTCTGGGTGGCCCGCAAGGACTTCGCCGAGAAGCACCCGGAAGTCATCGCCAAGTTCGCCCGTGTGAGCCTGGACTCCTTCGCTGACTACAACGCGCACAAGGCGCAGTGGACCGCCGATTCCGAGCAGGTGAAGAAGATCGCCCGGCTGACCGGCGCCGATCCGAAGGACGTGCCCGAGCTGCTGGCCGGTTCTGCCTTCCCCGAATCCCAGGCGCAGCTGTCGTCCGCCCTGCTGGGGGGCGGTACAGCCAAGGACATCGCCGGCACCGCCGCCTTCCTGAAAGAGCAGAAGCGCGTGCCCTCGGTGCTCAAGGACTACTCGCCCTACGTCAGCGCCGATTACGTGCGCCAGGCGGAGAGCGTGCAGGTGGGGCAGCGCTGAGGCGCAACGACAGACTCAACCTGTAGGAGGCCGCCACGCGCGCGAATCGCGGGCATGGCCCGCTCCTACAGGGAGCTTCTACGTAATCCTTCTCACCCTACGGAGGGCAGAACATGAGCCGTCTGACGGCCGAGGCAGTCAGCCTCACTTTCCATCAGCGCGGGCGCGAGCGCGTCGTGCTGCAGGACCTCACTCTCAGCCTGGCCAAGGGCGAATCCCTGGTGGTGCTCGGCCCGTCCGGCTGCGGCAAGTCCAGCCTGCTCAACGTGCTGGCGGGCTTCCAGGCGCCGGACAACGGCCGCGTGCAGATCGACGGCCGCACCCTCAGCGGCCCCGGCGGCGAGCGCGGCGTGGTGTTCCAGGACGACGCGCTGATGCCCTGGCTGAGCGCGCTGGATAACGTCGCGCTGGGTCTGCGTATCCGTGGCGTTGGCGCTGCCGAGCGCAACGCCCGCGCCCATGAAGTCCTCAAGCTGGTGGGCCTGGGCGAGCACGCGGACTACCGCATCTCGCAGCTTTCCGGTGGCCAGCGGCAACGCCTGGGTTTGGCCCGCGCGCTGGCGGTGGAGCCGGATTTCCTGCTGCTCGACGAACCCTTCGGCGCTCTCGACGCGCTGACCCGCGAGCGCATGCAGGTGCTGACCCTCGACCTGTGGCGCAAGACCGGCAAGGGCCTGTTCCTGATTACCCACAGCGTCGACGAAGCGCTGTTCCTCGCCACCGACCTGGTGGTGATGGACGGCCCGCCGGCGCGCATCGTCAAGCGCTTGCCGCTGGACTTCGCCCGCCGCTACGCCGCTGGCGAGGCGGTGCGCTCGATCAAGTCCGACCCGGAATTCGCGCGCTTGCGCCAACTCCTTCTGGATCTTTTTTTGGAAGAGACGCTTGAGGAACCGGAGGCCGAACATGCCCACTGATACCCTCGCTGGCAAACTCCCCGCCGCCGTGCCTAATGCCCGCAGTGTGCCGCGCGACTACCGCCGCTGGGCCGCCGCCGGCAGCGTCGGTTCGATCTTCGTGCTCTGGTGGCTGGCCACGCATCTGGTCTGGGTCGACACGCTGTTCCTGCCTGCGCCGGAGCAACTGGTGGAAGCCTTCCAGCGCCTGCTCGCCGAGGGCTACGTCGATGCGTCGCTGTGGCAGCACATCGGCACCAGCCTGCTGCGCGTACTGCTGGCGCTGGGCGCGGCGGTGCTGACGGCCATTCCACTGGGCATCCTGATGGGCCTCAACCCGCTGGTGGGCGCGGCGTTCGATCCGCTGGTGGAGTTCTACCGCCCGGTGCCGCCGCTGGCCTACCTGCCGCTGATCGTCATCTGGTTCGGCATCGGCGAGCTGTCCAAGGTGCTGCTGATCTACCTCGCGCTGTTCGCACCGTTGCTGATCGCCACCGCCGCTGGCGTGCGCCGCGTGGACAAGTCGCGCATCCAGGCCGTGCGCTGCCTGGGCGCCAGCCGCCTGCAGGTGGTGCGCCACGTGATCCTGCCCAGCGCGCTGCCGGATGTCCTCACCGGCCTGCGCATCGCCCTGGGCGTGGGCTGGTCGACCCTGGTCGCCGCCGAGCTGATCGCTGCCAATCGCGGCCTGGGCTTCATGGTGCAGTCCGCCGCGCAGTTCCTCGCCACCGATGTGGTGGTGCTGGGAATCCTGCTGATCGCTGCCATCGCGCTGAGCTTCGAACTGGGCCTGCGCTGGCTGCAGAAGCGCTTCGCTTCCTGGGAATAACAAACCGATTCGACACCCTCGCCATGCCGGCGAGGGGCAGGGGAGAGCGTGGCTCTTCCCGTGAACCTCACGAGAGAACACGAACATGACCACCCTGAGTATCGAACCCATCAGCCCGGCCCTGGGCGCCATCGTTTCCGGCGTACGCCTGGCCGACCCGCTGGGGGACGCGGCGCAGCGCCAGATCGAGCAGGCCCTGCTCGATCATCACGTGCTGTTCTTCCGCGACCAGCCGCTGACGCCAACCCAGCAGGCGAACTTCGCCGCGCGCTTCGGCGACCTGCACATCCACCCGATCTACCCCAGCTCGCCCGAACAGCGCGAAGTCATCGTCCTCGACACCGCTGTCACCGACGTGCGCGACAACGCCATCTGGCACACCGACGTGACCTTCCTGGAGACTCCGGCGCTGGGCGCCGTACTGGCCGCCAAGCAGCTGCCGCCCTACGGTGGCGACACCCTGTGGGCCAGCGGCATCGCGGCGTTCGAAGCGCTGTCCAAGCCGCTGCAGCAGTTGCTCGACGGCCTCACCGCGACTCATGACATCAGCAAGTCCTTCCCCCAGGAGCGCTTCGGCGCCACCGACGCGGACCTGGCTCGCCTGGAAGAAGCGCGCAAGAAGAACCCGCCGCGCAGCCACCCGGTGATCCGCACGCATCCGGTCACCGGGCGCAAGGCGCTGTTCGTCAGCGATGGCTTCACCACCCGCATCAACGAGCTGGAGCCGGCGGAAAGCCGCGCCATTCTCGACCTGCTGTTCGCCCACTTCGCCCGCCCGGAGTTCACCGTGCGCTGGCGCTGGAAGGAGAACGACGTGGCCTTCTGGGACAACCGCGTGACTCAGCATTACGCGGTGGACGACTACCGCCCGCAGCGCCGGGTGATGCACCGCGCGACGATTCTCGGCGACAAGCCGTTCTGACGGACTTTGTTCCGGTAGGGCGAATAACCCGGAGCGGGTTATCCGCCGCAATGGCGGATAACGCTGTAGGCGTTATGCGCCCTACGGTCTGCGAGAGATTTCTGTAGGAGCTAGCTTGCTCGTGAGCTGCATAACTCGGAATTCATCGGGGAGTCCGTTCGCGCGCAAGCTCGCTCCTACAGGGCGCTCCTACGGCGGCGAATTTCCTGCCATCCCCGTGACTTGCGGCAACAAAGCCGCACCGCAGACCGCATTCGTCGCCATTCTGGGTCGCGGTGGATGGCGCACTGTCCTACGCTTTGGCAGTTTCGCTTCATAAAGAGATTGCCTACATGCAAGAACGGATTCCGGACGAGTCCAACCTCGCCGAGCTGACGGTTCGAGGCCTGATCCTCGGCGCGCTGATTACCGTGGTGTTCACCGCTTCCAATGTGTACCTCGGCCTCAAGGTCGGCCTGACCTTCGCCTCGTCGATCCCTGCGGCGGTCATTTCCATGGCCGTGCTGCGCTACTTCTCCGGCTCCAACATTCTCGAGAACAACATGGTGCAGACCCAGGCCTCGGCGGCCGGCACCCTGTCCTCGATCATCTTCATACTTCCCGGCCTCTTGATGATCGGCTACTGGAGCGGCTTCCCGTTCTGGCAGACCGCCGCCATCTGCTCCATCGGCGGCATCCTCGGCGTGCTCTACACCATCCCGCTGCGTCGGGTGATGGTAGTGCAGAGCAACCTGCCGTACCCCGAGGGCGTGGCGGCGGCGGAGATCCTGCGCGTCGGCAGCCAGGACGAGGAAGAGGAAAAGGCTGGCAAGCCCGCGAAAGCCGGTGGCCCGGGCCTGCGTGACATCCTCGCCGGTGGCGTGGTCGCTGCCGCGTTCAGCCTGCTCAGCAGTGGTTTCAAGGTGCTCGCCGAAGGCTTCAGCTTCTGGCTCACCGCCGGGCAGGCGGCGTTCCGCCTGTCCACTGGCTTCTCGCTCGCGCTGGTGGGCGCCGGCTACCTGATGGGCATCACCGCCGGCATCGCCATCCTGATTGGCGTGGTCATCGCCTGGGGTGTGGCCGTGCCGCTGCTCTCGGTGAACAGCGTGCTGGCCGCCGGGCAGAGCCTGCCGGAGCTGGCCACCAAACTGTGGAGCAGCCAGGTGCGCTTCCTCGGCGCCGGCACCATCGGTATTGCCGCGCTGTGGACCCTGGCCACGCTGTTCAAGCCCATGGTGCAGGGCGTCTGGTCGTCGCTCAGTGCCGTGCGCGGGCGTGGTGAGGTGAGCGACCTGCGCACCGAGCAGGACCTGTCGGCGAAGTGGATCGTTACCATCGCCGGTGTGCTGTTGCTGGCGCTGTTCGTGGTGTTCTCCTACTTCCTCGGCGAGGCCGCGCCGGACCTGCACGGCTTCGGCTTCTGGGGCCTGGTGGCGGTCTGCGTGATCTTCGCCTTCTTCTTCGGCTTCCTGATTGCCGCTGCCTGCGGCTACATGGCCGGCCTGGTGGGCTCGTCGAGCAGCCCGATCTCCGGTATCGGCATCATCGCGGTGATCCTGGTGTCGTTGCTGATCCTCGGCGTTGGCTCGCTGGAAACCGGCTTCCTCGACCAGCAGGGCGGCAAGCTGGCCATCGCCCTGGCGCTGTTCACCACCTCGGTGGTGATCGCCATCGCGGCGATTTCCAACGACAACCTGCAGGACCTGAAGACCGGTTACCTGGTCGGCGCGACCCCGTGGCGCCAGCAGGTGGCGCTGATCGTCGGCTGTCTGGTCGGCGCCCTGGTGATCCCGCCGGTGCTGGAGCTGCTGTTCAACGCCTACGGCTTCACCGGCGCCCTGCCGCGCGAGGGCATGGACCCGAACGCCGCGCTGGCCGCGCCGCAGGCGACGCTGATGACGGCGATTGCCAGCGGCATTTTCCACAATGCGCTGAACTGGAACATGATCCTCATCGGCGTGGCGCTGGGCATCGCGCTGATCCTGGTGGACGTGCTGCTGCGCCGCACCGGCAAGGCCAGCCTGCCGGTGCTCGCCGTTGGCCTGGGCATCTACCTGCCGCCGACCATCGGCATGACCCTGGTGGTCGGCGCCGTGATCGGCTGGTTGCTGGAAACTGCCCTGGCCAAGCGCGCGGTAGCCGCCGGCAAGGATGTGGAGGAGTTCTCCGACGAGCCCAAGCGCCGGGGTGTACTGCTGGCTTCGGGCCTGATCGTCGGCGAGAGCCTGATGGGCATCCTGCTCGCCGCCATCATCGGCACCACCGGCTCGGCCACGCCGCTGGCGCTGGTCGGCGACGGCTTCGAGGACACTGCGCAGTGGCTGGGCCTGGTGGTGTTCGTGGCGATCTGCGTGCTGTTCTACCGCAAGGTGTTGACCGGCACCCGCGGCTGATCCTTCGCCATGATGCGAAAAAGGCGCCTGCGGGCGCCTTTTTCGTTGTCGGAGCTTTCGCTTGTTCGTCGCCGGACGGCATCTCGTTTGGTCGGATGATATATGATGCCGATATCAGATTTCGGAGGCTCTCATGCGCACCCTGGTGGATATCCCCGTTGAATACCTGGAACGCCTGAATGACATCAGCGAACGCCAGCAGCAATCCCGTGCCTCGGTCATTCGCGAGGCCATCGCCGAGTACCTGGTCAACCACGCGCAGGCGGACGCTGACGCGGCTTTCGGTCTGTGGCAGGAGAATCAGGTGGACGGCCTGGCGTATCAGGAGAAGGTGCGCGAGGAATGGTGAAGGTCCTGTTCGACACCAACATCCTTATCGACTATCTCAACGGCCATGTGCAGGCCCGCGATGAGCTGGCGCTCTACAGCGACCGCGCCATCAGCATCATCACCTGGATGGAAGTACTGATCGGCGCCACGCCGCAGACCGAAGCGGCCACCCGCGCCTTTCTCTCCAGCTTCACGCTGCTGGCGCTGGACGAGCGCATCGCCCAGCGGGCGGTGGAGGTGCGCCAGCGTCTGCGGGTGAAGCTGCCGGACGCGGTCATCAAGGCCTCGGCGGAAGTCGAAGGCCGGCTGCTGGTGACGCGTAACGTGAAGGATTTCGACGAGCGTGAGCCGGGAGTGCGGTTGCCTTATCAGTTGTAACGAGCCCCCCCGTAGGAGCGCCCCATGGGCGCGATCGCGGGCATGGCCCGCTCCTGCAGGGGGCTCCGAGTTCAGCGCACCAGGTGCAGGAACTGCAGGTGCCGCTCGTACTGGTCGAGCATGTCGTTGATGATCTGCTCCTTGCTGTAGCCCATCAGGTCGTAGTCCTGGCTGCCTTCGGAAAGGTGCACTTCGGCGCGGAAATAGCGGCGGTTCTTCAGGTGCAGGCCGCCCATGCCGGCGCGGGCGAAGGACGGGGTGAAGTAGCCGCGCATCGAGACCTGGTAGAGGAACGGATGCTGCGCGCCGTGGCCGATCTCCAGGCCAATTTCCAGGTTGCTCAGGTCCAGGTCGGAATCGACCTGCAGGCCCTTCTCGCGGAACACTTCGGAAACTTCGGCGATCGCCGGGCTGACCACGTCGACCATGTAGCGGTACACCTCGTCGCGGGTGGGGAAGTGCACAGCCTGGGAGATGCGCCGCTTCCAGCCGCCGGGCTTGGCCGAGGGCGGCGGTGCCAGAGAATGGGTGCGCGCGCGCTGGCGCTGGGACTCCAGGTAGAAGGCCTTGTGCAGGCCCCACATCATCAGCAGCAGGATCAGCGAGAAGGGCAGCGAGGTCAGTACCACCGCTGACTTGAGCGCATCGATGCTGCCGGCGAACAGCAGGCCGCCGGTCACCAGCGCGGTGGCCACGCCCCAGAACACCCGCAGCCACTTCGGGCCGTCGTCGTCGGCGCTGCCGCCGTGGGCGGAGAGGGTGGAGAGCACCACGGTGCCGGAGTCCGCCGAGGTGACAAAGAAGACGAAGCTGACCAGCACCGTCACCGCGATCACCACGCGGCTGGCCGGATAATTCTGCAGCATCTGGTAGAGCGCCATGGACGGATCGCTGATGGCAACGCGGCCCAGCTCGCTGAAGCCATGGTTGAGCACCTGGTCCAGGGCGCTGTTGCCGAAGATCGACATCCACGCCAGGGTGAAACCCAGCGGAATGAACAGCACGCCGAAGACGAACTCGCGAATCGTCCGCCCACGCGAGATGCGCGCGATGAACAGGCCGACGAAGGGCGCCCAGGCGATCCACCAGGCCCAGTAGAACACCGTCCAGCCACCCAGCCAGTCGCTGCCATCCTTGCCGTAGGCGTAGAGGTCGAAGCTCTTGGTCGGCAGGGCGCCGAGGTAGTCGCCGATGTTCTGCACCAGGGTGTTGAGCAGGTGTTGCGTAGGGCCGGCGAACAGCACGAAGAGCAGCAGCGCGCAGGCCAGCAGCATGTTGATGTCCGACAGCAGGCGGATGCCCTTGTCGACGCCCGACACGGCGACCAGGATGGCTGCGCCCATCATCAGCGCGATCAGCGTCATCTGCACCGGATGGCTGTGGGCGATGCCGAAAAGGAAGTCGAGGCCGGCGTTGAGCTGCAGCACGCCGAAGCCCATGTCCGCACCCAGGCCGAATACCGTGGCGATGATGCCGAAGCAATCCACGGTGTAGCCGATGGGGCCATTGATGCGCTTGCCGATCAGCGGGTAGAGCGCGGAACGCAGCGCCAGCGGCAGGTTGTGACGGTAGGCGAAGTAGGCCAGCGCCATTGCTACCAGGGCGAACACGCCCCAGCCGTGCAGGCCCCAGTGCAGGAACAGCAGCTGCATGGCCTGGCGCGCCGCTTCCGGCGTGCCGGCCTCGCCCTGGGGCGGCTGGGCGAAGTGGGTCAGCGGCTCGGACACGCAGAAGAAGAACAGGGTGATGCTGATGCCGGCGGCGAACAGCATGCCGGCCCAGGACAGGTAGCTGAATTCCGGCTCGTCGTGGTCGGCACCGAGCTTGATCTTTCCGTAGCCGGAAAGCGCGGTGACCACCACGAAGATCAGGTACAGCGTCATCGCCAGCAGGTAGTACCAGCCGACGCTGTCGGCGGCCCAGGACTGCGCGGCGAGCAGCCATTCACCGGCCCGTTGTGGCTGGGCGATGACGGTGAGGGCGAAGATGAGGATCAGCGCGGCCGCACCGTAGAAGACCGGTGGGTTCATGCGCATGGCGGGGGAGGGCGTTACGGACGGGGAGGATTGTGCAACGGACAAAACGGGCGGGGTCCCTCGAAATTTTCCTTGAACAAGCATTCAATGAAAACACGATTGAGCCCGAAAAGGCCAATCAGCGGGACCGGTGGTCCCGCCGCCGGCCCTGGTCGAGGGCCGAGCGGAGCGGGTACTGCTTTACTTGCGGCGGTTCTTTTTCGCCTCACGGATCTCACGGCGTTCCGGGTCGGCCTTCGCGGGCGCGGTCAGGAATGCGGTGGCGGCGAAGAAGTTAGCAAGAGCGGCAAAGCTGGTCACGATAGTCTCCAATGGCGCCGGGGAAAATGGGTCCCGACCGCCTGATAGCCATTTTCCCTGAAGATTGTGACGAAAAGAAGTGAATGGTCTTGATGAGGGGTATTGATCTGGTCGATGGGACTGATTTTTTCGATATTTGCGGGGAATCGACCTTATTTTGACTCTTTGCTCAGGATTCCCTCCTGCCGACCTGCAACTCGGCAAAGCCTTTCACTGCGACCGTTCGTCGCGAAAGGTGAAACGGTTCAGCGCCACTCGTGGCTTTGCCACGTTTACCGGCTGTCAGGCCGGTGAAACAGTTCTCCGCATAGCACAGTTACCGGAATAGAGCGGGTTCCAGTCCGGAAACTTGAACGGGTGTGCAATTTTTCGTGAAAAACATGTGAAACGGCTATGGCGATTGACTTGCTGATTCCGTTAGTCTCCCCCGGCAGGACAAAAAACCACCAACAGGGAGCATCTCGAGATGGACTTCAAACGCATCGCCATTGCCACTGCACTCTTCGCTTCGCTGGCCGGTTGCCAGACCATGACCACCAACCAGGCCATCGTTCCGCTGCAAGCCGCTACCGCCCAGATGATCGGTCTGGCTTCCTCCGACGAGCTGGTTGTCAGCGACGTCAAAGCCGGTCAGCCGGACGCTCTGGGTGGCCAGGAACTCTCCTACGTCGCCACCACCACCAAAGGCCGCGTGTTCAACTGCACCTCGCGCATGATGCCGGGCCTGCTGACCGATCCGGCCAAGCTGACCAACCCGTCGTGCACCCCGGTGGTCGCTCACTCGAACACCGCTACCAAGTAACACCCCAGTTGCATGCAGTCGCCCGTGCGCGGCCCTTCGGGTCGCGCTGGCGACTACAGCGCGGTGACTCAGCCGCGCTCGTGCTCCAGGCGTTGCAATAGCGCACGCAGCTGCGCTTCGACGCCGGGCTGGCGCAGCAGACGCCCCAGCGCCTCTTCGCTTACCTGCGTTTCCCCGCCAGTTCCGGCCGCGCCGCCTGACCCTGCTACGCCGCCTGACCCCGCCACGCCGCCTGAAAAGTTCAGGTGCTCCGGGCGTATCTCCTCGTCCGGGCTGACCAGCAGGGCGAAGTGGATGACGTTCTCCAGTTCGCGGATATTCCCCGGCCACGAATAACCTTCCAGTGCCCGCTGCGTATCCGTGGCGATCTGCGGCACCGGCAGTTCCAGACGTTGCGCATGCACGCCGAGGAAGTACTCGGCCAGCGGCTGGATATCGCCGATGCGTTCGCGCAACGGCGGCAGCGTGAGGTTGCCGTCGTGCAGGTACTGCTGCAGCCCTTCGAGGAATTTCCCCGCTTTCACCGCCTGCCCCAGGTCGATGCTGGTGGCGGCGACCAGGCGCACGTCCACTGGCACCGGCTCGCGCGCGCCGACGCGCAGCACTTCGCGCTCCTGCAGCACGCGCAGCAGTTTCTGTTGCAGCGACAGCGGCAGGTCGGCGATCTCGTCCAGGTACAGCGTGCCGCCGTTGGCCGAGCCGAACCAGCCGGCGCGGCTGCCCACCGGACCGTTGTGCGCGCCCGGCGCGTAGCCGAACAGCTCGGCGTCGGCGTAGTTGCGGCTCAGCGCGCTGCAACTTACCGCGACGAACAGCCCGGGCCGTTCGCTGGCGCGGTGGATGTGGCGGGCCAGCAGCTCCTTGCCGGTGCCGGTCTCGCCGTGGATCAGCACCGGTTGCGGCAACGGCGCCAGGCGCTCCACCTCGTCGCGCACTTCATGGGAGCGCGGGTCGAAGAACACCAGCGCCTTGGCGCGGATGCTCAGCGGGCTCTTGTCGGCGTCGGGGAAGGTCAGCAGCGGCAGCGGCGCGTGGGGTGCATTCATGGGGTATCTCCTTCTGCTCTTACAGCGCGTCCAGCGCCTGCAGGAAGTCACGGACGATGTCCTCGCTGTCCTCGATGCCGACCGACACACGGATGGTGCCGTCGTGGATGTCCAGCGCGGTCAGGGCCTCGGCGGACAGCGCGCGGTGCGAGGTCTTGCCGGGGTGGGTGATGCTGCTGGCGACGCCGGCCAGCGACGGCGCGAAAGCGGCCAGGCGCAGCTCGCCGATCAATGTGTCGACCTGGTCGAGACCGCCCTTCAGGGTGAAGCTCAACATGCCCGAGTGGCCCTTGTGGAACAGCCTCTGCGCCAGCTCGAAGTCCGGATGCGAGGGCAGGCCGGGATAGAACACGCGGGCCACCTGCGGGTGCGCTTCGAGGGCTTCGGCCAGCGCCTGGGCGTTCTGCGAGTGGGCCTTCATGCGCAGGGCCAGGGTCTTGGCACCGCGGAAATTCAGCCAGCTCTCGAAGGGGCTGGCGCTGCCGCCGGCGTTGATCTGGAAGCGTCGCGCGGCGGCGATCCACTGCGCATCGCCGACCAGTGCGCCGCCCATGGCGTCGCTGTGGCCATTGAGGTACTTGGTGGTGCTGTGGATCACCAGGTCGGCGCCATCGCGCAGCGGCTGGTAGAGCACTGGCGAGAGGAAGGTGTTGTCCACCAGCAGCTTGAGACCGTGGCGGTGGGCAAGCTCGGCCAGCGCCGGGATGTTGCTGACGCGTACCAGCGGGTTGGAGGCGGTTTCGGTGTAGATCAGCTTCGTGGTCGGGGTGATCGCCGCTTCCACTGCCGCCAGGTCATTGAGGTCGAGCAGGCTGGAGGCGATGCCGAAGCGCGTCAGCTCCTTCTCGATCAGGCTCTGGGTGGTGCCGTACAGCTCGCGGCTGGCGATCAGGTGATCGCCGGCGCCGAGCACGCCCAGCAGCGCGGCGGAGATGGCCGCCATGCCGGAAGCGGAGAACAGCGCGTCCTCGCCGCCTTCCAGTTCGCGCAGCAGCTCTTCCACGGCGCTGTGGTTGGGGTTGCCGATGCGCGTGTACATGTAGTTGTCGGGGTTGCCGGCGAGGAAGTCGTCGACCTGTTCCAGCGAGTCGTAGACGAACACCGAGCTCTGGTAGATCGGCTGGCTCTTGGCGCGGGTGACCATGCGCCGGTCGGCATCGTGGCCGGCATGCACGGCGCGGGTGGAGGGGCCTTTGGCGTGGTCGCTCATGGCAAGTCCTGGGATAAGAAAAACGCCGGTGGAACCTGCCCACCGGCGTCGAAGCGGGTGCGCTCAAGGCGCGCCCAGCGTGGGAGTCGTTGCGCCCGGCCAGCGGCCGGGCGACGGATCAGAAGGCCGGCACCACGGCGCCGTTGTACTTCTTCTCGATGAAGGCTTTGACTTCCGGGCTGGTCAGGGCGGCGGAGAGTTTCTTCAGGGCATCGCTGTCCTTGTTGTCCGGGCGCGCCACCAGGTAGTTCACGTAGGGCGAGTTGCGGTCTTCGAGGATCAGCGCGTCCTTCACCGGGTTGAGCTTGGCTTCCAGCGCGTAGTTGGTGTTGATCAGGTCCAGGTCGACCTGGTCCAGCACGCGCGGCAGCAGGGCCGATTCCAGTTCCTTGAACTTCAGGTGCTTGGGGTTCTCGGCGATGTCTTTCGGGGTGGCCAGGGCGTTGCTCGGGTCCTTGAGCTTGATCACGCCGGCCTTCTGCAGCAGGAGCAGGGCGCGGCCGCTGTTGCTGCCTTCGTTGGGGATGGCGACGGTCGCGCCGTCAGGCAGCTGGTCGATGGACTTGTACTTCTTCGAGTAGCCGCCGAAGGGCTCGACGTGCACGCCGGTCACGGTGACCAGGTTGGTGCCCTTGCCGGAGTTGAAGTTGTCCAGGTACGGCTTGGTCTGGAAGTAGTTGGCGTCCAGGCGCTTCTCGGCAACCTGCACGTTGGGCTGTACGTAGTCGGTGAAGACCTTGATCTCCAGGTCCACGCCTTCCTTGGCCAGGGTCGGCTTGATCAGCTCGAGGATCTCGGCGTGGGGGATCGGCGTTGCAGCGACAACCAGCTTTTCGTTGGCGAAGGCAGTGGTGCTGAAGGCAGCGGCGAGGGCGGTCAGAAGCAGCAGCTTTTTCATTGCGATGTCCTTGTGGGGCAGATGACCGCTGGCGTCCGGGCCGGCCGGGATGGGGCCTTCGTACGGGCGGTGGATTCTTTTTCCGCGGCTCACTCGGCAGCGGTTGCAGCGAAAGTTACCCGGTCTTGTTATTCCAATAAAATATTAATTTTTCATTTTCATATTCGATTTTGTTCATACGGCTTGTGCGGGTGAGGCCTGAGACAAGCTGTCGCGCGACACCCCGTCGCGCGGCAACCCACCACTCCAGCCACCGTCCGCCGGGCGCGTAAGATCGATGCAGTTTCTTGAGCGGCGTCAATGCAGATGGTGGTCCATTCTGATTGAGCGGCAAAAAGAACCCGAACCGACGCCAGATCGGTGGCTCGAAACTGAGTCATTGGAAACACAGACATCACGCAAGAACGCCCTGCGCATGCGCAAGGTACGGTGCCCGACCCTTCCGTGGGGTTGGCGTCAGCCTGAAGAGGAATCGTCATGTTCGGATTAGAGGCGCTCGACCTGGCCCGGATCCAGTTCGCCTTTACCGTGTCCTTCCACATCATCTTCCCCGCCATCACCATCGGCCTCGCCAGCTACCTGGCGGTGCTCGAGGGCCTGTGGCTGAAGACCAACGAGGAGGTCTACCGCGACCTCTATCACTTCTGGTCGAAGATCTTCGCCGTCAATTTCGGCATGGGCGTGGTCTCCGGCCTCGTCATGGCCTACCAGTTCGGCACCAACTGGAGCGCCTTCTCGGCCTTCGCCGGGAGCGTCACCGGCCCGCTGCTGACCTATGAGGTGCTCACGGCGTTCTTCCTCGAAGCCGGCTTCCTCGGCGTCATGCTCTTCGGCTGGCACCGCGTCGGCCCGGGCCTGCACTTCTTCGCCACGGTGATGGTGGCGATCGGCACGCTGATCTCCACCTTCTGGATTCTCGCCTCCAACAGCTGGATGCAGACCCCGCAGGGCCACGAGATCGTCAACGGCATCGTGGTGCCGGTGGACTGGCTGGCGATCATCTTCAACCCGTCGTTCCCCTATCGCCTGCTGCACATGGCGATCGCCTCGTTCGTCGCCACCGCCTTCTTCGTCGGCGCCTCGGCGGCCTGGCACCTGCTGCGCGGCCGCGACAACCCGGCGATCCGCAAGATGCTTTCGATGGCTATGTGGATGGCGCTGATCGTCGCGCCGATCCAGGCCATGGTGGGTGACGCCCACGGTCTGAACACCCTCAAGCACCAGCCGGCGAAGATCGCCGCCATCGAAGGCCACTGGGACAACAGCGAAGGCGGCCCGACGCCGCTGATACTGGTCGGCTGGCCGGACATGGAGCGCGAGGAAACCCGCTTCAAGATCGAAATCCCGGTCCTCGGCAGCCTGATCCTGAACCACAGCCTGACCGAGCCGATCCCGGCGCTGAAGGACTTCCCGAAAGCCGACCGGCCCAACTCCACCATCATCTTCTGGTCGTTCCGCATCATGGTCGGCCTGGGGCTGCTGATGATCCTGGTGGGCCTGTGGAGCGTCTGGCTGCGCTGGCGCAAGCGGCTGTTCGAGAACCGCGCGTTCCTCCATCTGGTGTTGTGGATGGGACCGTCCGGCCTGATCGCGATCCTCGCCGGCTGGTTCACCACCGAGATTGGTCGTCAGCCTTGGGTCGTCTACGGGCTGATGCGCACCTCGGACGCGGTGTCCAACCACAGCGTCGCGCAGATGAGCCTGACCCTGGTGATGTTCGTGCTGGTGTACTTCAGCCTGTTCGGCGTGGGCATCGGCTACATGATGCGCCTGGTGCGCAAGGGCCCGGTCACCCACGAAGGCCGCGAGACCAGCCATGGCGGCGCCGGCCAGAAACGTACCGCTGCGCGGCCGCTGTCGGCCACCGAAGAGGGGTTTGACGACGATGACAGCACTGACGCGGGGAGGAACTGAGCCATGGGAATCGATCTTCCGCTGATCTGGGCGATCATCATCATCTTCGGCGTGATGATGTACGTGGTGATGGACGGGTTCGACCTGGGGATAGGCATGCTCTACCCGTTCTTCAAGGACGAAGGCGACCGCGACGTGATGATGAACACCGTCGCGCCGGTCTGGGACGGCAACGAGACCTGGCTGGTGCTGGGCGGCGCGGCGTTGTTCGGCGCCTTCCCGGTGGCCTATTCGGCCGTGCTCTCGGCGCTGTACCTGCCGCTGATCCTGATGCTCGTCGGGCTGATCTTCCGCGGCGTGGCCTTCGAGTTCCGCTTCAAGGCGCGGGCGAACAAGCGTCACCTGTGGGACAAGTCGTTCATCATCGGCTCGCTGGTGGCGACCTTCTTCCAGGGCGTGGCGCTGGGTGCTTTCATCGAAGGTATCCCGGTGGAAAACCGTGCCTTCGCCGGCGGCTCGCTGGACTGGCTGGCGCCGTTCCCGCTGTTCTGTGGCCTCGGCCTGGTGGTCGCCTACAGCCTGCTGGGCTGCACCTGGCTGATCATGAAGACCGAAGGCCGCCTGCAGGAACGCATGCATGACCTGGCCAGGCCACTGGCGCTGGTGCTGCTGGCAGTGATCGGCATCGTCAGCCTGTGGACCCCGCTGGCCCACGAGGACATCGCCCATCGCTGGTTCAGCCTGCCGAACCTGTTCTGGTTCCTGCCGGTGCCGCTGCTGGTGCTGCTGACCTTCTACGGCCTGCTGCGCTCGGTGGCGCGCAATGACCACGTGAAGCCGTTCCTGCTCACCCTGGCGCTGATCTTCCTCGGCTACAGCGGGCTGGGCATCAGCCTGTGGCCGAACATCATCCCGCCGTCGATGTCGATCTGGGACGCCGCGGCGCCGCCGCAGAGCCTGGGCTTCATGCTGGTGGGCGCGTTGTTCATCATCCCCTTCATCCTCGTCTACACCGCGTGGAGCTACTACGTGTTCCGCGGCAAGGTGAAGCACGGCGACGGCTACCACTAGAGGTGCGCAGCATGACTCACGAGGAACAGCAGAAGGCGCCGCTGCGCAAGCGGCTGGGCTGGCTGGTGCTGATCTGGGCGCTGAGCGTCACCGGCCTGGGTATCGCGGCCTGGCTGATGCGCCTGTTCATGAGCGCGGCGGGGCTGGGCACACCGCACTAGTTCGCGCAATCGATCCCATCCGGGCGCTGCTCGCAGCGCCCGTTCCCACATCCCTCGCTGGTGCTTCCAGCGGGGGATTTTTTTCAGTGCAATTTGTCGCGCTTGGCCAGGGTGGGGAACAGTTTCATCCATGCGCCAGTGACGACCAGCGTGCCGACGCCGCCGAGCACCACCGCCGGCACGGTGCCGAGCCAGTGGGCGGTGAGGCCGGACTCGAACTCGCCCAGTTGGTTCGAGGCACCGATGAACAGGCCGTTTACCGCGCTGACCCGACCGCGCATCTCGTCCGGGGTTTCCAGCTGCACGAAGGCGCCCCGGATGACCATGCTGATCATGTCCGCCGCACCCAGCACTACCAGCACCGCCAGGGAGAACCAGAAGGAGGTCGACAGGCCGAAGGCGATGGTGGCGACGCCGAAGATACCGACGGCGAGGAACATGATCCGCCCGACATTGCGCTCGATGGGGAAGCGCGCCAGCCAGAACGACATCAGCAGCGCGCCCACCGCCGGGGCCGAACGCAACAGGCCCAGGCCCCAGGGACCGGTGAGCAGGATGTCCTTGGCAAACACCGGTAGCAGCGCGGTGGCGCCGCCCAGCAGCACGGCGAACAGGTCCAGGGAGATGGCACCAAAGATGTCCGGGCGGCTGCGGATGAAGCGAATGCCGGCCAGCAGCGATTCCAGGGTCGCCTTGCCCTGCGCTGCCGGCGCCTGGCGCTTGGGCAGGGTGAGCACCAGGGCGCAGGCGATGAAGTACAGCACCGCGGTGGGCGTGTAGACCCAGAAGGCGCCGAAGGCATAAAGGAAACCGCCGAAGGCCGGCGCCGCAATGGTCGCCGCCTGCATCGCCGAGGCGGACGCCGCCACGGCGCGGGGGAACAGCGCAGTGGGCACGATGTTCGGCAGCAGCGCCTGGGTGGTCGGCATCTCGAAGGCCCGTGCGGTGCCCAGCAGGAAGGCCATCACGAAGATCATCTCGCGGGTCACGTTGTCGGTGCTGGCGCCAATCACCAGCGCGACAGCGATCAGGCCCTGGCCGATCTGGCACAGCGAGGCGATGCGCCGGCGGTCGTAGCGGTCGGCGACGTGGCCGGTGTGCAGCATGAACAGCACGCGCGGGGTGAACTCCACCAAGCCCACCAGGCCCAGGTCAAGCACGTTGTGGGTCAGCTCGTAGATGTGCCAGCCGATGGCCACGGTGATCATCTGGAAGGCGCTGGCGGTGCAGACGCGCGCGAGCCAGAAGGCGAGGAAGGGGCGGTGACGCAGCAGGGACGTGGCTTCGGCGGTCATGGAAAGTGCTTTCGTTAGGGGGCTAAGCAAGGGCTGCGCAGCGTAGCACGCTGTAACACTTTTGCGCCTGTCGTCGGCGAAACCCGCAATTGGCGAATAGTCTCGACCGGTCGACTAAAATTTTCATCGCCGCGACAAGCCGCCCGATTGACTTTGCTTCGCACTATTGAGGTGCGTTAAAGTTGACAGAAGAGTCAGGTTTTCCTGCAGGATCTTTCCTTCGGCGCCATCCCCGAGGCGCCCGCGATTCCGCGCCCTCCGAACTCTCTCCAGCACAGAAAAAACGACATGGGCGGGCCTTCACCGTCCAGAGGATGAACCATGTCCAACCGTGATATTTCCCGGCGCGCCTTCCTCCAAGGCGGGCTGATTGCCGGTGTCAGCGTGACCATGGCGCCGCTCGGCAGCCGGGCTTTCGCTGCCCTGATGGAAAACTCCGTCACCGTCTCCCCCCAGCAGTGGATGGGCCACGACGGCAAGGCGCGTTTCCGTAACGACGCGCTGTCCAAGGTCTGCGGAAACAAGGTGTTCGCCCGCGACATCCGTTCCAAGGACATGCCCGGCTGGCCGCAGCAGCAGGGCCACGCCATGCTGCTCAAGACCATCAAGGCCGACCGCATCTTCGACGGCATTGACCTTGCCTGGCTGGGCGCCGAGCTGCAGCCCGACCGCATCGTCACCGCCGAGGACCTGGACAAGGACGGCATCGTCTTCCCCGAAGCCCACGCCCCGGACCCGCTGCTGCCGCGCGGCAAGGTGCCGATGTTCATCGGCCACCCGGTGGCCATCCTGATCTGGAATGACTTCGAGCGCTTCCGTCAGGCCAAGCTGAAGATGAAGTTCAACGACAAGGCGATCCGCTACGGCGCGCAGGCCCCGCTGTACCAGGGCGATCCCTACGGCAGCTTCCGCTATGTGCGCGTCGGCGGCGCAACCTCGGCCGATCCGGACGAGTTCTCCAGCCTCAAGGACTCGATCCTCTTCCCGATGATCCGCGAGCGCAAACCGGTGTGGAACCAGCAGCCCAACCAGCACGGTGATCTCACCGAGCAGGGCCTGTTCTACGCGCAGAAGATCAAGGAGCAGATCGACAACCCGCCGGAGAACTGGCTGGTCTTCGACGAACGCTACAAGACCCCCTCCATCGAGCCGGCCGCCATGGAGCCGGACAACGGCAACGGCTGGTACGACCCGGCGAGCAAAACGCTGCACTTCGTGGTCGCCACCCAGTGCCCGTTCGAAGCCGCCTTCGAGACGGCGCACATGATCGCCCCGTCGCGCTTCGGCCTGGCCAAGCTGAACATGCACCCCGGCTACACCGTGGGTTACGGTTCCAAGGACCACAACATCTTCGTCTACTACGCGGCCCTGGCTGCGCTGTACGGCAACGGTGTACCGGTGCGCCTGGCCAATGACCGCTACGAGCAGTTCCAGAGCGGCATCAAGCGTCACCCGTTCGACATTCGCTACCAGCTGGCGGTGGACAAGAAGGACATGACCTTCAAGATCTTCCGCACCGAGATGAGCGTGGACGGCGGCGGCCGCACCAACTACAGCCCGTCCGTGGCCGCCGTAGGCGCCACCGCTGCGCAGTCGATCTACTACATGCCGCAGAACGACCTGCAGGTGACCGCCTACCATTCCCGCGCCGTCGAGGCCGGTTCCATGCGTGGCTACGGCACCCTGCAGAGCATGGCCGCCACCGAGATGATGGTGGACGAGATCGCCGGTCGCCTGGGCGTAGACGCCATCGAGCTGCGCCGCGTCAACGCGCTCAAGTCCGGCATGAAGAACACCCAGGGCGCGATTCCTGCCGGCGCCCTGCGCCTGCACGAGATCCTCGACAAGGCTGCCGCCCACGAGTGGTGGAAGACTCGCGACGCGCGCAAGAAAGAGATGGACGCCAAAGACCCGGATCACTGGTACGGCGTTGGCTTCGCCATCTGCCAGAAGGACTTCGGCACCGGTTCCGAAGCGCCCATGGCGAGCATCGAGTTCGATGCCGAGGGCAAGGTGCACATGCGCCATATCGGCATCGAGATCGGCACCGGCATGTCCACCTCCCAGGCGCTGGTGGTGGCCGACTTCCTCGGCAAACCGGCGGACGAGATGAAGACCGCCGAGACCGAGTGGCCGGAACTTCAGCTGCTCAGCGGCGAAGATCCCTACACCATGAGCCAGCCCACCCAGGACGAGAAGCTGCGCAACCCGCGCTGGGTCGGCAAGTACGCTTCGGCGTCGTCGGCGACCAACTCGGCCTACTACTTCAGCCACGCCACCCGTGAAGCGGCGCGCGTGCTGTTCAACCACGGCCTGTGGCCGGCGGCCCTGGAAATCTGGCGTCGCGGCCCGTTCAACGGCGCGGCCAACCCGCTGGTGGTGCGCCGCGAAGACGCCCACTGGGTCGACGGCAAGCTCACCGCCAACGGCCTGCAGCCGCTGTCGTTCGCCGAACTGGCCCAGGTGGCCCACGACAAGGGCCTGGTCACCGGTGCCACCGTCCACGGCTTCAACCGCTGGAGCTGGGCAGAGTGCGACTATGTCATCGACGGCGTGCGCGACCGCCTGCCGCTGGACGCCCTGGCCGTGAAATACGGCGACGGCGCTCCCGGCGTGAAGAAGGCGCAGATGAACAGCGCCGGCTTCCACCTGCTGGACCGCCAGAACGTGGCCTATCCGCCGGTGCAGTTGAACAACGCCGCGGTGACCTACTACAGCCCGGTGGCGACCATCGTCGAACTGAAGGTGAATAAGGGCAACGGCGAAGTCAGCGTGCTCAACCACCACAGCTGGATCGAGTGCGGCCGCGTGCTGGTGCCGGAACTGGTGAAAGGGCAGATCGAAGGCGGCACCGCCATGGGCATCGGCCATGCGCTGCTCGAAGACATGCCGCTGTACGAAGGTGGCCCGGGCGAGGGCGACTGGAACTTCAACCGCTACCGTCTCCCGAAGGCGAAGGACGTGGCCGTCTGGCAGCAGAGCTCGGAAATCCTTCCGCCGCTCTCGCCCAGCGACCCGTCCAAGGGCATCGCCGAAGTGGTGATGATCCCGGTGGTCGGCGCCATCAGCAACGCCGTGGCCCACGCCATCGGCAAGCGTGTCCGCGACCTGCCCATCACCCCCGCTCGCATCAAGGAGGCCCTCCATGGCTAACCGTCCGCTCAACCTGACCTTGAATGGTCAAACCGTCGGCCCGGTCGAGGTTCCCGAGGACCTGCCGATGATCGACTACCTGCACGAATACCAGAACCTCACCGGTTCGCGCCTGGGCTGCGGCCAGGGCATCTGCCATGCCTGCGTGGTGATCGTCGACAACCCCGACGGCACCAGCGAGGAAGTGCGCACCTGCATCACCGGCGCGCACTACTTCGAAGGCAAGAAGGTGCGCACCATCGAGGGCCACGCCAAGCGTGAGGAAGACGGTTCGGTGAAGGAACTGAACCCGATCCAGCAGAAGTTCGTCGACCGCTTCGCCTTCCAGTGCAGCTACTGCGCACCGGGCTTCGTCAACGCCGCCACCGTGCTGGTGGAAAAGGCCCAGCGCCAGCCGCTGAAGAAGAGCGAACTGGAATCGACCATCGAGGCGAGCCTCGGCCACCACATCTGTCGCTGCACCGGGTACGTGCGTTACTACGACGCTACCCGTGAAGTGCTGACCGATCTCGGCCTGGTCAAGGAGGGCTAAGCATGCAGCGCATTCTTTCCGGCCTCACGCTGGCTGCCGGCCTCGGTCTTGCGGTCGCTGCCCAGGCGGCCGACCAGGACCTGATCAAGCGCGGCGAGTACGTCTCCCGCGCCGCCGACTGCATGGCCTGCCACACCGCCGAGGGCGGCGCGCCGTTCGCCGGCGGCCTGCCGATCCACTCACCGTTCGGCACCATCTACGGCAGCAACATCACCCCGGACAAGGAGTTCGGCATCGGCAACTACAGCGCCGACGACTTCTTCGCCGCCGTCACCCAAGGCAAGCGCAAGGATGGGGCCAATCTCTACCCGGCCATGCCCTACACCTCGTACCACCTCATCAAGCGCGAGGACAGCGATGCCCTCTATGCCTACCTGATGAGCCAGACGCCAGTGCACCGCGCCGCGCCCGAAACCAGCCTGAGCTTCCCGTTCAACGTGCGCATGGGGCTGTTGGGCTGGAACATGCTCTACGGCAAGAGCGTCCAGCTGGAGAATGCCGAGGGCAAGAGCGCGGCGTACCAGCGCGGGCAATACCTGGTGGAAGTGCTCGGCCACTGTGGCGAGTGCCACACCCCGCGTAACCAGATCGGCGCCCTGCAGCAGGACAAGCGCCTCACCGGCGGCCTGCTCAACGGCTACAGCGCCCCGAGCCTGCTGGCCCAGGACCTGGCCGAGCGCGGCTGGACCAGTGCCGACCTCACCGGCTTCCTCAAGCACGGCATGAGCCCGCAGGGCAGCATGTTCAACGAGATGTTCCCGGTGATGCACCTGAGCACCCAGCACCTGGCTGACGAGGACCTCGCTGCCATGTCCACCTACCTGCTCGGCGAACAGCCGCCGCAGGCCAAGGTGGTCCAGGCCGTGACCGAGGACAAGCTCAGCGACAGCGCCAAGCGCGGCCGCCAGCAGTACCTCAACGTCTGCGCCGGCTGTCACGGCAACGACGGCGAGGGCAAGCCGCACATCGCCGTGGCCATGCAGGGCAACACCACCCTGCGCCTGGCCGATTCGCGCAACCTGGCCAAGGTCATTGTCGAGGGCATCCGCGAGCAGCAGTTCACCGGCTTCGAGCGCATGCAACCAATGCCGGGCTTCGCTGACAAGCTCAATGACGAGCAGCTCACCGACCTGATCAACTACCTGCGTCAGGCCTGGGGTGGCTTGCCGGGTGACATGGGCGTACAACAGGTCGCTCAACTCAAGGCGGAGTGAGTCGTGCAGCATCTCGATCTGCAAGTAGTCCGGCAGGCGCTCCAGTGGTCCAACGCCGGGCAGCGCGTGTGGCTGTGCAGCGTGCTCTTCACCTACGGCTCGGCGCCCCGCGCCCCGGGCTCGCTGCTGGCGGTCAACGCCAGCGGCCAGTGGGTGGGTTCGCTCTCCGGGGGCTGCGTCGAGGATGACTTCCTCGAACGCGTCGCCGAGGGCGAGTTCAGCGAGCCGGTAGTCGTCGTGCGCTACGGCGACGGCACCGATACCCGCACGAACATCCGCCTGCCCTGCGGCGGCATTCTCGACGTACTGGTGGAGAACCTCGCGCCCGATTGCGACGTGCAGGCCCACCTGCGCGAACTGGAATCGGCGCTGCTCGGCCAGCGCCGCCTGCTGCGCGAAGTGAACCTGCAGGACGGCAGTCGCCGCCTGAGCGACGACCACGAGCACGGCCCGCGGGTCGAACGCGACGAAGCCCGCGTGCGTCTGCGCGTCGGTGCTGCGCAGCGCTTGCTGCTGGCGGGTTACTCCAGCGTCGCGCACTTCTGCGCGGAATTCGGCAAGGGCCTGGGCTTCGAGGTGATTCTCTGTGATCCCCGCGAAGAGGCGCTGGATGGCGTGGTGCTGGACGGCATCGAAATCCGCCGCGAGCTGCCGTCGATCTTCATCGCCAACGGCGGCTGCCACGCGGACACCGCGGTGGTCGCCCTGACCCATGACCCGAAGATCGACGATCTGGCGATGCTCGAAGCCGTGCGCACCGAGGCCTTCTACATCGGCGTAATGGGCTCGCGCACCACGTCCGACAAGCGCCGCGAGCGCCTGCACCGCATCGGTGGCCTGAACGACGCTGACCTGGCGCGCGTGCATGCCCCCATCGGCCTCAACCTCGGCAGCAAGACCCCGGCGGAAATCGCCCTGGCCGTGCTCGCCGACATCCTGCGCACCCGCAGCGGCATCGCCCGCGAGGCGCTGTGACGCTCGTGGCGCTGGTCCTGGCCGCCGGCCAGGGCTCGCGCTTCGGCGCGGACAAGCGCCGCGCGACCTTGCCCGACGGGCGCAGCCTGCTGGCGCATAGCGTCGAACGCGCGCAGGTGGTGTTCGATGAAGTACGGGTGGTGCTGCGTGACGGCGAGCGGGCGGAGGATTTCGGCCTGCCCGCCGGCTGCCGGGTTATCCACAGCCCGGAAGCGGCGCTCGGCATGGGGCACAGTCTGGCGGCTGGGGCGGCATCGCTGAGCGACTCTCAGGCTGAGGCCGTGGCCATCCTGCTCGGCGACATGCCGTGGATTGCCGCGCAAACGTTGCGGGCGTTATCCGACGCGGCGAGCGCCTCGACCATTCTCTTCCCGCTTCACGAAGGCCAGCGTGGCCACCCCGTGCTGTTCGGCCGCAAGTTCTGGCCGGCGCTGACACAGCTCACCGGCGACGAAGGCGCCCGCACGGTGGTGCAGGCGCACCGTGATCGCTGTATCACCCTGGAGGTCGCCGATGCCGGCGTGCTGCGCGACGTCGATACCCCCGCCGCCCTCCGTTCCTGATCGGGTTTACAGCCAAGCGTCGGCGCTCCCCTTGTAGCAGCGAGGGGGACGCCATCGTCATTGCTCGCGAACCTCGGCGGCACCAAGGCGCAAGGATTCAGCCGCGCAGGGCGAATAACACGCAGCGTTATCCGCCGCATAGGCCAACGGCGGATAACCTGTTCCAGGTTATGCGCCCTACAAGGATCAATGCTGCGCCAGCCACTGAACAATGCGCGGCCAGACTTCCAGGCTGGCATTGCGTGACAGCAACAGGCGGTTGTGGTTGTAGTCCTCTCGCGCCCCCGTCGCCAGCCCGAACAGCTCCAGCTTCGCCTGCGCTCCACCAAAGGCCTTAACCAGCGCCTCGCACCCGGCGACCGGCGCGATAAAGGTATCGCCGCTGCCCGCCACGCCCAGCACCGGTAGCTCGACAGCGCCCAGCCCGGCCAGATAGTCGAAGCCTTCCAGCGAGTCGAAGCGCCGCCGGAAATTCCACTGGCACCACTGGCGCATCAAACGGGCGCTCTCCGCTTCGGGGCCGACGCTCTTCGCCCGGCTGGGTGCGATGCGCCGCCAGCGCAGCATCCAGTCGAAAGCCTGGAGCGCCAGCCAATGCCGCGGGCTGGCGCCGGCCGCCGTGGCCTGGGAACCGATCAGCACCAGTGAGCGCAGGCGGCGCTGCGCCAGCTCAGGATGGTGTGCCGCCCACATCGAGACGATCAGCCCGCCGCCGGAGTGGCCGACCCAGTGCAGCGCGGTTTGCCCGGTGCACTGGCTCACGGCATCGAGAATTGCCGGCACGTCCTGCTCGGCCACGTCGTCGAAGCTGTGCAGGAAGTCATTGCGCCCGCTATCGCCATGGCCGCGCCAGTCGAACAGCCAGCAGGCGAAGCCCTGGCTGCCCAGGTAATTGGCGAGCCCCAGGCAGCTGCGGTGGTTGGAGAAGGTGCCGTGGGTCAGCACCACCGGTACGCCGTCCGCCGGGCCTACGCGGCGCAGGGCGAGATCGACGCCGTCGGCGGTACGGATCAATTCAGGGAGGGCGGCTTCTTGTGCGGTCATGGCGCGCATCCGGGTGGGGGCGAACCATGCTGCTCCGGCACGACGGCCGGAGCAATCCCAAGCGCTTATTTGGTCGCTTTCAGCACCACGAATTTCGGATTTTCCGCCACCTGCTCGACGCCGCGGAACAGGCGCTTGAGCTTGGCGTGGTAGCCCAGGTGGCGGTTGCCGACGATCCACAGCTCGCCGCCGGTGACCAGCGCGGCGCGGGCCTGCTGGAACATGCGCCAGGCGAGGAAGTCGCCGACCACCTGCTGCTGGTGGAAGGGCGGGTTGCACAGGATCAGGTCCAGAGAGTCGGCGGCCTGGCTGGCGAGGCCATCGTCGGGGTGGATGTCCACCGAGCGGTCGCCCAGGGCGGCCTGCCAGTTCTCCCGCGCGGACTGCACGGCCATATACGACTCGTCCACCAGCGTCAGTTCGGCCTGCGGATTGAGCAGCGCGAAGGCGATGCCCAGCACGCCGTTGCCGCAGCCCAGGTCTGCCGCGCGCACGGCGTGGTGCACTTGCGGCAGGTGCGGGAGGAAGGCGCGGGTGCCGATGTCCAGGCCTTCACGGCAGAACACGTTGGCGTGGTTCAGCAGCGTCAGCGCCGGTTTGTCCAGGCGGTAGCGACTCGGGTAGGGCGAGGAGGGCGTGGGGCGCGCTTCGGCGGTCGCCACCAGCAGACGGGCTTTCTTCACGGCGAGCGAAGCCTGCATCGGGCCGATGTACTTTTCCAGCAGGTCGCCGGCGGCACGCGGCAGGTGCTTGATCATGCCGGCGGCGACGACTTTGGCGCCCGGCGCGAGCTGGTCGTGCAGACGGATCAGCTGTTCCTCCAGCAGGGCGAGGGTCTTGGGCACGCGGATCAGTACGTGATCGAACGGGCCTTGCGGCGTCTCGCTGGCGGGCACGAAGCTCAGCGGCGCGTCGGTGAGGCCGTTGCGTTCGAGGTTGCGCTCGAGGGCGATAAAGCCCAGGTGCGAGTCGCCGCTGCTGGTCAGGCGCACATGGTGCACGAGGCTGGCGGCGAGGGCGCCGAAGCTGTCGTTGAGCACCAGCACGCGGCTGTCCGCGCCGACGCCTTGCTCGTGGAGATGCGCGAGCAGGTACTCGTCGGCCGCATCGAAGGCTTGCAGCGGGTCTTCGCGCTGTTCGGGGTGGCGGACCAGGTCGAGCTGGGCGAAGGGGCTGGCGAGGACGGGCATGGGACTCTCGAAACGACGGAAATGGCTGAGATAGAGGTGCTGCTTCGTTGGCAATGAGTAGTGGCCTATTGCAACGATTTTGTCATTAAATTGAGACGTGGTTGACTCGCAATGGCTTGTGCGGGCCAGCGTTATACCGAAAAATTATGACCTATCCGCCCCGCCTTCGTCTGCGCGGCGGCTTCCCAATAATAACCGGGCGGTCCATGCGACCCGGTAGGGCCCGATCCCGGAGCTGCGCTCCGCCGACCGACGGCCACTCTTCCAAGTCTTCACGAATCCTCGACCCGCGACAGTCGTTCGCGCGCCGGGCTATTGCCATTGCATAAGGATATCGATGTACCAGTCGTTGCTCGGGGTGGCCTTGTCCGCCCTTTTCCTCGTGGCTCAACCGGCCTTCGCCGAAGAGCCCATCGTCATCAAGTTCTCCCACGTCGTCGCCGATGAAACGCCCAAGGGCCGTGGCGCGCTGCTGTTCAAGAAACTGGTGGAAGAGCGCCTGGCCGGCCAGGTGAAGGTCGAGGTGTTCCCCAACTCCACGCTGTTCGGCGATGCCGACGAACTGCAGGCGCTGCAGGACGGCAAGGTGCAGATGCTGGCGCCGTCGCTGTCGAAGTTCGAGGGCTACACCAAGCAGCTGGAAGTCTTCGACCTGCCGTTCCTGTTCGACGACCTGGAAGCGGTGAAGCGCTTCCAGAAGCGCGACAAGAGCCGCGAACTGCTGCACTCCATGGCGCGCTCGGGCATCTACGGCCTGGCCTACTGGAACAATGGCATGAAGCAGCTCTCGGCCAACCGCGAACTGCGCGCGCCGGCCGATGCCAAGGGCCTGGCCTTCCGCATCCAGCCGTCTTCGGTGATCAACGCCCAGTTCGGCCTGCTCGATGCCACGGCGGTGAAGATGCCCTTCGCCGAGACCCTCAAGGCGCTGCAGGACGGCAAGGTGCAGGGCACCGAGAACACCTGGTCGAACATCGGCAGCCAGAAGCTCGACAGCGCCCAGCCGTTCATCACCGAGACCAACCACGGTGTGCTCAGCTACATGGTGATCAGCAACCAGAAGTTCTGGAACAGCATGCCCTACCCGGTGCGCACCCAGCTGGAAAGCATCATCGAAGAAGTCACCGTCGAGGTGAACAAGGACGCCGAAGCGCTGAACCAGAAGGAGCGCGAGCACGTCGTCGCCAACGGCAAGGCGCGCATCGTCGCCCTGACCCCGGCCGAGCGCGAAGCCTGGCGCACCGCCATGCAGCCGCTGTGGAAGCAGTTCGAGGGTGAGATCGGCTCCGACGTGCTGCGCGCCGCCCAGGTGGTGAACCGCAAGCATTGATCCACAGGGACTGATCCAGAGCAGGCTTGTGGCGATCTCACCGGATAGCCACAAGCCTTGCGGGTGTTTCTCGCGCCGGGAATACGGGAAAATGGGTCGTTGCCTGCAAAGGAGCGGACGATGACCGCCAGCGAAGAGAAGTTCACCCGCCAGACCCTGGTGGAGGTGCAGACGCTCACCCCGAGCCTGTTCACCCTGCGCACCACCCGCGACAGCGGCTACCGCTTCCGCGCCGGGCAGTTCGCCCGCCTGGGCGTGTACAAGCCCAGCGGCAGCATCGTCTGGCGCGCCTACTCGATGGTTTCGGCGCCCCACGACGACTTCCTCGAGTTCTTCTCCATCGTCGTTCCCGGCGGTGAATTCACCAGCGAGCTCAGCCGCCTGCGCGTCGGCGACCAGTTGCTGGTGGATCGCCAGGCCTTCGGCTTCCTCACCCTCGACCGTTTCCCCGATGGCCGCGACCTCTGGCTGCTCTCCACCGGCACCGGCCTGGCGCCGTTCCTGTCGATCCTGCAGGACTTCGAGGTGTGGGAGCGCTTCGAGACCATCAAGCTGGTCTACAGCGCCCGCGAGGAAAAGGAACTGGCCTACCGCGAGCTGATTGCCAGCTTCGGCGCGATGGAGCATCTGGCCGAACATATCCACAAGCTGCAGTTCATCCCGGTGGTCACCCGCGAACAGGTGCCCGGTTGCCTGAACGCGCGGATCACCACGCTGATCGAGAACGGCGAGCTGGAGCGCGCCGCCGGTCTGGAGCTCACCCCGGAACATTCGCGGGTGATGCTCTGCGGCAACCCGCAGATGATCGAGGACACCCGTGCCGTGCTGAAGGCACGTGGCATGAGCCTGGCGCTGACGCGCAAGCCCGGCCAGATCGCCGTGGAAAACTATTGGTAAGTTCGGCCCGATAGATTTTGAAAAGATTGTCCCCTTAGGGCCGCAGGGCTTTGCCCTTAGGATAAGCGTCCGTTTCCCTTTTTTCGGACCTTATGGACAGTCAAAGTACAACGCCGGCCCCGGTCGCTACCCCTGTAGAGCCGGCGTTCGGCGAACCTCCCCCGGCACCCGCGTTCGCGGATAAGCCTTCCCAGCCTGCCATGGCGCGCGCCCAGCGAGGTCGTTCGACATGGAATGGTTGATGGACCCCACGGCCTGGCTCGGCCTGCTCACCCTGATCCTGCTCGAGCTGGTGCTCGGCATCGATAACCTGGTCTTCATCGCGATCCTCGCGGACAAGCTGCCGCCGCACCTGCGCGACCGCGCGCGGCTGATCGGCCTGTCGCTGGCGCTGCTGATGCGCCTGGGCCTGCTGGCGAGCATTTCCTGGCTGGTCACGCTCACCGAGCCGCTGATCGAGGTGTTTGGCAAGTCCTTCTCCGGCCGCGACCTGATCATGCTGTTCGGTGGTCTGTTCCTGTTGTTCAAGGCGACGCTGGAGCTGCATGAACGCCTCGAAGGCCGCGTGCACACCTCCAACGGCAAGCGTGTCTACGCCGCCTTCTGGCCGGTGGTCGCGCAGATCGTGGTGCTGGACGCGGTGTTCTCCCTCGACGCGGTGATCACCGCCGTGGGCATGGTCGAGCAGTTGGAAGTGATGATGATCGCGGTCATCTTCTCCATCGGCCTGATGATGGTGGCCAGCAAGCCGCTGACCCGCTTCGTCAACGAACACCCGACGGTGATCATGCTGTGCCTGGGCTTCCTGTTGATGATCGGTTTCAGCCTGACGGCCGAAGGCCTGGGCTTCCACATTCCGAAAGGCTACCTGTATGCCGCCATCGGCTTCAGCCTGCTGATCGAGATGGCCAACCAACTGGTGCGCTGGAAGCGCCAGAAGAGCCAGCGCGGCCAGCGTGGCCTGCGCCAGCGGACCGCCCACGCCGTGCTGCGTCTGATGGGCGGCAAGGTTGATGCCGACGAAGTGGGCGAAGACATCGCCGACCTGGTGGGCCCGGACGATGGCGGCGACGCGCCGTTCCACCGCCGTGAGCGGGTGATGATCAGCGGTGTGCTGGGCCTGGCCGAGCGTCCGGTCAAGGCCGTGATGATCGACCGCCAGCGCGTACACCGCGTGGACGTAGCCGACAGCCCGGAGAACATCCGCCGCGCGCTGCTGGAGTCGCCTTACTCGCGCCTGCTGGTGATCCGCGAAGGCAACATCGACGAGCCGCTGGGCTATGTGCACAAGAAGGAGCTGTTCTCTGCCCTGCTGCAGGGCCGTGAGCTGGACATCCTGCCGCTGCTGCGCGAGCCGCTGAGCCTGCCGGACAGCAGTACGGTGCTGGGCGCGCTGGAGCTGATGCGCGAGGCCTCGACCCACCTGGCCTTCGTGGTCAACGAGTTCGGTGGCTTCGAGGGCATGCTGAGCATGACCGACGTGCTGGAGGCGATTGCCGGTGAACTGCCGGACGCCAGCGAGGTGTCCGGTACGGACATCGAGGCGGAGGAGGGCGCTTATCGGGTGGACGGTGCCGTAACGCTGTCGGCGCTGGCCGAGCGGGTCGGCTTCCACGCCCGCCCGACGGCGGAGTACCAGACCCTCGGCGGGCTGGCGCTCAAGCACCTTGGCCGCTTGCCGGCCAAGGGTGACACGCTGGAGCTGGGCGGCTGGCGCCTGGAAGTGACGGACGTCAGCGAGCGGCGCATTGGCCGCGTGCTGCTGACGCCGCCGGACTGACGTCAGGGGCCGCCCCCGGCCCGGTCAGCGATCTGCTCAAGGAGCGCGGTTGTTCTGCTGCTTGAGCAGGTCGCGGATCTCGGTCAGCAGGGTTTCTTCAGCGCTCGGCACCGGCGGGGCGCTGGGCTCCACGGCCTCTTCACGCTTGAGTTTGTTGATGGCCTTCACGCCCATGAAGATGGCGAAGGCCACGATGATGAAGTCCAGGCAGGTCTGAATGAATTTGCCGTAGGCCAGCATCACCGCCGGCGTCTGGCCCTCGGCGGCCTTGAGCGTGATCGCCAGGTCGGAGAAGTCCATGCCACCGATCAGCAGGCCAATGGGCGGCATGATCACGTCACCGACGAAGGACGAGACGATCTTGCCGAACGCCGCGCCGATGATGATACCGACGGCCATGTCGACCACGTTGCCCTTGACCGCGAAGGCCTTGAATTCGTTGAGCAGACTCATGCACAGACTCCTTGTTACGCAAAAAGAGGGGACAGGCGCAGTTTAGCGGCCCGTCGCCGTCTGAACACCCCGTGCGCGGTCAATTCCAACGGTATGACCGGCGGCGGTGGGCGGCATCGCGCCGTGGTCTAGGCTTATCGGGCAAGCCATCCACTCCAACGCATCCAACAAGGAGGCCCGCCATGCCGCTCGAGCATCATCCCCTGTCCCGCGAATTCCCCGACCAGAAGGCCCTGATGACCCGCTTGCACGGGAAGGACGCGAACTTCACCCGCATGGCCGCCAGCTACGAGGAGCTGGACAAGAAGATCTACGACATCGAGGACGGCCGCCAGGCGATGGACGACCTCGCCCTCAACTCCCTCAAGCTGCAGCGCGTGGCGCTGAAGGACGAGATTTCCGACCTGCTCAAGCGATCCGGTTGAGCTTGACCAGAGTCAAGGGTGGCCGCCTGCGCGAGGCGTAGGCTCCCGTCATCTCTTTCCAACCGGTGCCACCGCCATGCGTAAAGCCCTTTCGTCCTCTGGCAAGTCCGTCACCAAGCTCCCCAAACGCAACGCCGAAGCCCTGCGCGCCCAGGAGCGCCTGGTCCGCCTGAAGCTGCAGTACGAGCTGCTGGACCAGCGCATCGGTCGTGTGGAAGAGGGCATCGAACGCCCCGACTGCACTCTGGCCTCGCTGCTGATGCGCCGCGAAAGCCTCAAGCACGATATGGAAAGTCAGTATCGCCGCCTGGCGAGCTAAGAACCTGTCTACGGTCTGCTGCGCGTCGGCAGAACCGCGCTGAAATCGGCCTCGGGGGCTCATTTACTGCGTGTAAACTCCGCTCCCTCAACCGATTTCAGCGCACGTCTGCTCTAGCTCGCGAGACCGTAAATAGGTTCTGAACCGCTCCACCCGATTGGCTTATGATGGGGACTTTGCATTCGACGGAAGTCCCCCATGGCCAAGGCCAAGCGCATGTACGGCTGCACCGAGTGCGGCGCCACCTACCCGAAATGGGCCGGTCAATGCCCTGATTGCGGCGCCTGGAACACTCTCGTCGAAACCGTCATCGACACCACCCCCACCGGCGGCTCGGCCAGCAGCTCCTCCGGCCGTGGCGGCTGGGCCGGCCAGCAGGCCAACATCAAGACCCTCGCCGAAGTCAGCGTCGAGGAAATGCCGCGCTTCTCCACCGCCTCGGCGGAGCTGGACCGCGCCCTGGGCGGCGGCCTGGTCGACGGCTCGGTGGTGCTGATCGGCGGCGACCCCGGCATCGGCAAGTCCACCATCCTCCTGCAGACCCTCTGCAACATCGCGACGCGCCTGCCGGCGCTCTATGTCACGGGTGAGGAATCCCAGCAGCAGGTCGCCATGCGCGCCCGCCGCCTGGGCCTGCCGGAGGACAAGCTCAAGGTCATGACCGAGACCTGCATCGAGACCATCATCGCCACGGCGCGCCAGGAGCAGCCCAAGGTAATGGTGATCGACTCGATCCAGACCATCTTCACCGAACAGCTGCAATCCGCACCCGGCGGCGTCGCTCAGGTGCGCGAGAGTGCGGCGCTGCTGGTGCGTTTCGCCAAGCAGAGCGGCACGGCAATCTTCCTGGTCGGCCACGTCACCAAGGAAGGCTCCCTGGCCGGCCCGCGTGTGCTGGAGCACATGGTCGACACCGTGCTGTATTTCGAGGGTGAATCCGACGGCCGCCTGCGCCTGCTGCGGGCGGTGAAAAACCGCTTCGGCGCGGTGAACGAGCTGGGCGTGTTCGCCATGACCGACCGTGGTCTGAAGGAGGTTTCCAACCCGTCGGCCATCTTCCTCACCCGCGCCCAGGAATCAGTGCCGGGCAGTGTGGTCATGGCCACCTGGGAAGGCTCGCGGCCGATGCTGGTGGAGGTGCAGGCGCTGGTGGACACCAGCCACCTGGCCAACCCGCGCCGCGTGACCCTGGGCCTGGACCAGAACCGCCTGGCCATGCTGCTGGCGGTGCTGCACCGCCACGGCGGCATCCCGACCTACGACCAGGATGTGTTCCTCAACGTGGTCGGCGGTGTGAAGGTTCTGGAGACGGCGTCGGACCTGGCGCTGATGGCGGCGGTGATGTCCAGCCTGCGCAACCGCCCGCTGGATCACCAGTTGCTGGTGTTCGGCGAAGTCGGCCTGTCCGGCGAGGTGCGGCCGGTGCCCAGCGGCCAGGAACGTCTGAAGGAAGCGGCCAAGCACGGCTTCAAACGCGCCATCGTGCCCAAGGGCAATGCGCCGAAGGAGTCGCCGCCCGGCCTGCAGGTGATCGCCGTGACGCGCCTGGAGCAGGCGCTGGATGCGTTGTTCGAATAGGTTGATTTCAGCGTTGCGGGTGAGCGATCGCGGACGGAGTCCGCTCCTACGAAAATGCCAACCTGGGCGTAGGAGCGGACTCCGTCCGCGATTGGCCCGCGTCGAGACGTGATCTCAATGCTCGCTGAGCAGCGTCAGCTCCCGCTCCAGCAGTGACTCGTCACCCAGGTTCAGCTCCACCAGGCGCCGCAGGTGGCTGATGGAATCCAGGTCGATGTGCCGGCAGTTGAAGCCCAGCAGGCCTTCGCGCTCCCAGGCGAGGTCGGCCTCCATATAGACGTTGACGTCGAAGCCCAGGTAGATGCGCACCTGCACCGGTTCCTGCGCGACGATGCTCCAGTGTTCCGGCCGCTGCACCAGCAGGCCCTGCAGGGACAGGTCGAGCAGCGTCACCTTCCAGCGCTGGTCGCCCTGGCTGATCTCGGTGCCGGCGTCGAAGGCGATGCGCTGGAAGCGCCGGCGCTCGTCGTGATCGTCAGTCATGTCGTGGCTCTCCGGCCGTTTCTGCTTCGCCTCACTATAGACGCAAGCCATTGCCGACGCGTCGTACACCGATTGCTGATGTTTCGTCCGTCAGACACAGCCCGCGCGGGTTTGACAGCCTGCAGACCCTCGCCAAAGCTCCATGTGCGTTTAACCACTACAACTGCGGAGTGCAGAGCATGGACAATAAAGTGATCAAGGGTCTGATTTTTGGGGTTATCAGCGTTGCCAGTCTGGCGGCGCACGCAGATGAAGCCGGGCAGAGCGGCAAGGGCTGCGGTTGGGGCAACATGGTCTTCGACGGTCAGCGCGGCCTGTTCCCGCACCTGCTGGCCACCACCACCAACGGCACCTCGGGCAACGCCACCTTCGGCCTGACCTCCGGCACCAATGGCTGTGACGCCAGCCAGCGCATTTCCTACGGCGGCCGCTCGATCTTCGCCATGAACGGCATGCTCGACAACATCGCCGAGAACATGGCCCAGGGCCACGGCGAAGCGCTGGACGCCTACGCCGTCCTGCTCGGCATCCCGACCCAGGACCGCGCGCACTTCGCCCAGGTCACCCAGCAGCACTTCGGTGAGATCTTCACGTCCAAGGACGCCACCGGCGAGCAGGTGCTCAACAACACCCTGGCGGTGATGAGCCGTGACCAGACCCTGGCGCAGTACGCCAAGCAGCCGGCCTGACGACCGCTACGCCGCAAAAGGCCCGCCCCAGGCGGGCCTTTTCATTTCCTGACCCTGCGGTCGAGCGCGTTGACCTCCGGCAATAAGCGCGTAACCGCCCTAGACTAAGGTCGTATGAATGGGTCGCCGGAAAAGACTAGAATTTTTCTGCGAATTCTCGCCTTCAAACTGTCGGAAGCCTCGCTATGAACAATAACAACAGCCTGCTACGTCACCTCGCCTGGCTGGCGGTGGCGATAGTCGGTGCATTTGCCTTGGGAGTCGTGGCACTACGTCGCGGCGAAGCCATCAACGCACTGTGGATCGTCGTCGCGGCGGTTGCCATCTACCTGGTCGCCTACCGCTACTACAGCCTGTTCATCGCCACCAGGGTGATGCAACTGGACCCCAACCGAGCGACCCCTGCGGTCCTCAACAACGACGGTCTGGACTACGTCCCGACCAACAAGCACATCCTCTTCGGTCACCACTTCGCTGCCATCGCCGGCGCCGGCCCGCTGGTCGGTCCCGTACTGGCCGCGCAGATGGGTTACCTGCCCGGCACGCTCTGGCTGATCGCCGGCGTGGTGCTGGCCGGTGCCGTGCAGGACTTCATGGTCCTGTTCATCTCCAGCCGCCGCAACGGGCGTTCGCTGGGTGAACTGGTACGCGAGGAAATGGGGCAGGTGGCGGGGACCATCGCTCTGTTCGGCGCGTTCCTGATCATGATCATCATCCTCGCGGTGCTCGCGCTCATCGTGGTGAAGGCCCTGGCCGAAAGCCCTTGGGGCATGTTCACCGTGCTGGCGACGATCCCGATCGCGCTGTTCATGGGCGTGTACATGCGCTACATCCGCCCGGGCCGCATCGGCGAGATTTCCGTGGTCGGCATCATCCTGCTGCTGGGCAGCATCTGGCTCGGTGGCCAGATCGCCGCCAGCCCCGAGTGGGCCCCGGTGTTCACCTTCCATGGCGTGCAGATCGTCTGGATGCTGATCGCCTACGGCGCGATCGCCTCGGTCCTGCCAGTGTGGCTGCTGCTGGCGCCGCGTGACTACCTGTCGACCTTCCTCAAGATCGGCACCATCATCGCCCTGGCCATCGGCATCGTGATCGTTTCGCCGGAGCTGAAGATGCCGGCCCTGACCCAGTTCACCGACGGCACCGGCCCGGTGTGGAAGGGCGGCCTGTTCCCGTTCCTGTTCATCACCATCGCCTGTGGCGCCGTCTCCGGCTTCCACGCGCTGATCTCCTCGGGCACCACGCCCAAGCTGCTCAACCGCGAGCCCGACGCCCGCTACATCGGCTACGGCGGCATGCTGATGGAGTCCTTCGTGGCCATCATGGCGATGGTCGCCGCCTCGGTCATCGAACCGGGCATCTACTTCGCCATGAACAGCCCGCCGGCCGTGGTCGGCACCGACGTTACCGCGGTGGCCGCGACCGTCAGCAGCTGGGGCTTCACCATCACCCCGGAAATTCTGACCCAGACCGCCAAGGACATCGGCGAGACCACCATCCTGGCCCGTGCCGGTGGTGCGCCGACCCTCGCCGTGGGCATCGCGCACATCCTTCACCAGGTGCTGCCGGGTGAGAACACCATGGCCTTCTGGTACCACTTCGCGATTCTCTTCGAGGCGCTGTTCATCCTCACCGCGGTGGACGCCGGCACCCGTGCCGGGCGCTTCATGCTGCAGGACCTGCTGGGCAACTTCGTCCCGGCGCTGAAGAAGACCGAATCCTGGACCGCCAACATCATCGGCACCGGCGGCTGCGTCGCGCTGTGGGGCTGGCTGCTGTACCAGGGCGTGGTCGATCCGCTGGGTGGCATCAACACGCTGTGGCCGCTGTTCGGCATCTCCAACCAGATGCTCGCCGGCATCGCGCTGATGCTCTCCACCGTCGTACTGATCAAGATGAAGCGCCAGCAGTACGTCTGGGTGACCGCCCTGCCGGCCGCCTGGCTGCTGATCTGCACCACCACCGCCGGCCTGATCAAGCTGTTCGACAGCAACCCGGCCGTGGGCTTCATTGCCCTGGGCAAGAAATACTCCGCCGGCCTGGACGCCGGTCAGATCATCGCTCCGGCCAAGGACATCGGCCAGATGCAGCATGTGATGATGAACGCTTACATCAACGCCGGCCTCACCGTGCTGTTCCTGCTGGTGGTGTTCAGCGTGCTGGTGTACGCGATCAAGGTAGGCGCCAGCGCCTGGACCAAGAAGGAGCGCACCGACAAGGAAGCTCCGTTCCAGCCGATTCCGGACGCCTGACGGAGGAGCATCATGTTCAACGACCTCAGCCGCATGGGTAAGTATCTCGGGCAGGCCGCACGCATGCTGGTCGGCATGCCCGATTACGACACCTACGTTCAGCACATGCAGAACAAGCACCCGGACAAGACTCCGATGACGTACGAGGAGTTCTTCCGCGAGCGCCAGGAGGCGCGCTACGGTGGCGGCAAGGGAAGGCCGATCCGCTGCTGTTGAGTCCGCGGATGGGTGTATAACGGACGGGCCGCGAGCGATCGCGGCCCGTTTTCATTTCCGCCCGTTTTTCATTCTGATTGCCTGGAAGTTTCCATGACCGATTCCGCAAGCGCGCCGCAGATTCCGGTGACCGTCCTCACCGGCTTCCTCGGGGCCGGCAAGACCACCCTGCTCAAGCACATCCTCAAGGCAGAGCACGGCCTGAAGATCGCCGTGATCGAGAACGAATTCAGCGAGACGCCGATTGACGCTCAGTTGCTCGGCGACGACGCGGTTCAGGTGACGACGCTCTCCAACGGCTGCGTCTGCTGCACCATCAATAGCGACCTGGAGCGCGCGCTCTACGTCCTGCTGGAGCGCCGCGACAACGGCGAGCTGGACTTCGACCGCGTGGTGATCGAGTGCACCGGCCTGGCCGACCCGGCCCCGGTCGCGCAGACCTTCTTCGTCGACGAAACCCTGCGCGAGCGCTACCTGCTCGACGGCATCATCACCCTGGTGGACGCCGCCAACGCCGAGCGCCACCTGCAGGAAGCCATCGCCCAGGCCCAGGTCGGCTTTGGCGACCGCATCCTGGTGAGCAAGAGTGACCTCGTTTCTCCTGCGCAGTACGAGGCCCTGGTCGAGCGCCTGCAGCGCATCAACCGCCGCGCCGAGATCCATGCCGTGGAGCACGGCGCCATCGAGCTGGAGCGCCTGCTCGACGTACGCGGCTTCAACCTCAACGCCGACCTCGGCCTACGCCCGCTGCTGCGCCCCGTGCGCCCGGCGGCGGATACGACCGACCGCATCACCACCCTGGTGCTGCGCAGCGACAACCCGCTGGATATCGAGCGCCTCAGCGAATTCATGGACGACCTGCTGCAGTGGCACGGCAACTCGCTGCTGCGCTACAAGGGCGTGCTGAACATCGCCGGCGAGGAGCGTCGCCTGGTGTTCCAGGGCGTGCTGCGGTTGTATGGCTTCGACTGGGATACGCCGTGGAAGGGCAACGAGCAGCGCGAGAGCGTGATCGTCTTCATCGGCGACAACCTGCCCGAAGAAGAGATTCGTCGTGGCTTCGATCGCATCACGGGCGGCCCGACCGCCTGAATGAAAAACGCCCGGCCGTGCCGGGCGTTTTTCTCTGCACGCTTGCGTAGGGCGCATAACGCGTCAGCGTTATCCGCCGCAGGCGTGCTGGCGGATAACCTGTTCCAGGTTATGCGCCCTACGTTCCACGTTGGTTGGCAGCGGCTCAGCCACCGATCAGATGCTTGAGCGGATGATAATCCGCCTTCAGGTTCCCCGCCGCCTTGAGGATCGCCTGCTCGATCGCATTGAGGTGCATGCAGGTCAGCTCGATGGCCGCCGCCTGGTTGCCCGACTCGATGTACTCGATCAGTCGCTGGTGCTCGTTGCCGCGGCAGGTCTCGTGCTGGTCGTCGTCCAGGGTGGTGGCGTAGAGCGAGGCGCGCTCGATCAGCTTGCGGAAGAAGTCCAGCAGCACCGGGTTGTTCAGCGCCGCTGCCAGCTTCAGGTGGAACTCGCCCAGCAGGTGGACGAACCGCGCGTGGTCGTGGTCGTGGGTCGCCTCTTCCAGCGCCACGTGGTCGCGCAGGTCCTGGATGATCGCGCTGTCCGCGCGGCGACAGAGTTCACTGACGATGCCGATCTCGATCAACCGCCGCGTTTCGAACAGCGAGCGGATCTCCTCGTCGCTGGGTAAAGACACCCACGCCCCCTTGTTGAGCGCGCTGGAAACCAGTCCATCCGCTTCCAGATGTTTCAGCGCCGCGCGTACCGAAGTGCGGCTGACCTTGAACAATTCCGCCAATGCCGCCTCGCCCAGCTTCATGCCGGGGCGCAGGGTGCGCTTGCTGATTGCCTCGTAAACCCCTTGGTAGACGCGTTCCACCGTGGACTCGGGGTGATTCTCCGCCATGAGCGACTCCGCCTCTTGCTTGACCCTTCAAAGGATGCCGCAAAACCGTCCGTGCAAAACCAGTTGCAGAAGAAAAATACATCAGCTATTTCTAGATTGCATTCAAATATTGCATACAAAAACAAGAGGAATGCACCAAAATGAATCACTCGTCGTCAGTCGAGGTGCGTCGGGTCAGCAAGCGCTACACCGATGATCCCAACGTCGCTCCCGCCCTCAACGAAGTGTCGGTCGACATTGCCCATAATGAGTTCTTCACCTTGCTGGGGCCTTCCGGCTGCGGCAAGACCACGCTGCTGCGCAGCATCGCCGGTTTCGAGAACGTCACCTCCGGCGACATCCTCGTCGGCGGCGAGCGGGTCAACGACCTGCCGCCGTACCGTCGCCGCATCAATACCGTGTTCCAGAGCTACGCCCTGTTCCCGCACATGTCGGTGAGCGAGAACATCGCCTTCGGCCTGGAGATGCAGGGCCTGGCGCGCGGCGAAATTCCCGGCCGGGTGAAGGAAATGCTGGCGCTGGTGCAGATGGAACACCTGGCGCGCCGCAAGCCGGCCGAGCTCTCCGGTGGCCAGCAGCAGCGCGTGGCCCTGGCCCGCGCGCTGGCGCCCAAGCCTTCGGTACTGCTGCTCGATGAACCGCTGTCCGCGCTGGACCTGAAGCTGCGCAAGGAGATGCAGGTCGAGCTCAAGCGCGTGCAGGAAGAGGCGGGCATCACCTTCATCTTCGTCACCCACGACCAGGAAGAAGCGTTGACCCTGTCCGACCGCATCGCCGTGATGTCCCACGGCAACATCATGCAGATCGGCACACCCAACGAAATCTACGAGCGCCCGACGCACCGTTTCGTCGCGCAGTTCATCGGCGACATCAACTTCCTTCCCGGGCAGATGCGCCAGGGCGGGTTCCACCCCAACGCCATGGCCGCGGAAATCCCCTGCGAACTGCCGGCGGGCCTGAGCAGCGCCAGTGTCCAACTGGCCTTTCGCCCGGAGCGCTCGAAGCTGGTCGACCCGTCGCAGCCGCACCACCTGCGCGCGGTGATCGAGACGGTGATGTACGTCGGCACCGCCACGCTGTACCGCTGCCGCTTGCCGGATGCTTCGCAGATCACCCTGCGCGAGAGCAACGAGGGCGGTCGCGCCCGCGACGTCGGCGAGGCCGTGGCGGTGCACCTGCCGCCCCAGGCCTGCCTGCTGATGGAGGCCTGAAATGAACGAGTCGCCCACCACTCGCCGCCTGTTGCTGCTCAGCCCGGTGGCGCTGACGCTGCTCGGGCTGATCGCCATCCCGCTGGCGATCATGGGTTACATCAGCCTGCTGCCGCGCAACCTCTACGGCGGCGTCGACTGGCACGCCGACTGGCAGATCCAGAGCTACGTGCAGCTGTTCTTCCAGGAAGACTTCGACGGCAACCTCGAGCTGAACTGGGTCTATGCCCAGGCGCTGCTGCGCTCGCTGTTCCAGGCCGGCGGCACCACGCTGTTGTGCTTCCTATTCGGCTTCCCGGTGGCGCTGTGGATGACCAGCCTCAGCGAGCGCTCGCGCAACCTGATGGTGCTGCTGATCACCATCCCGTTCTGGACCAACCTGCTGATCCGCAACTACGCCTGGCTGATCATCCTGCGCGAGCACGGCTGGGTCGCTCAGTCGGTCAACGCGCTGTTCCCCCAGGCCGGCGGCATCACCCTGCTGTACAACGACTTTGCGGTCTGCGTCGGCCTGGTCTACAGCTTCCTGCCGTTCATGATCCTGCCGATCTACTCGACCCTGGAGAAGCTCGACTGGCGCCTGGTCGAGGCCGCCTATGACCTGGGTGCGAACCGCTGGAAGGCGTTGCAGCGGGTAATCCTGCCGCTGTCCATGCCCGGTGTGATCGCCGGCTCCCTGCTGGTGTTCGTCCCGAGCCTGGGCGCCTTCATCACTCCGGCGATCCTCGGCGGCGGCAAGACCCTGATGATCGGCAACCTGATCCAGCAGCAGTTCGGTACCGCGCGCAACTGGCCGCTGGGCGGTTCGCTGTCGTTCCTGCTGCTGGCGATCATGCTGCTCGCCCTGATCGCGTTCGCCCTGTATAGCCGCCGCGCCGCCAAGGCCGTCCACCTGGGAGGAGCCAACGCATGATCGCCCAGCACCTGAAGAAACTGCCCGGCACCCGCGAAACCAGCCTGCTGGTCCTGGCCTACCTGTACCTGCCGATCTTCGTGCTGATCGGCTACAGCTTCAACGCCAACCGCTCGGCCACGGTGTGGACCGAATTCTCCTTCGCCTGGTACGGCAAGATAGTCGCCAACCCCTCGATTCAGGCGGCGGCGTTCAACTCGCTGGTGGTCGCCGGCTTTGCCACCGTGCTGTCCACGGCGATCGCCCTGGCGGCGGCGCTGGCGACCTCGCGGCCGTTCTACGGACGGCGGTTGGTGGAGGGCGGCATCAACCTGCCGCTGATCCTGCCGGAGATCGTCATTGCGGTGGCCACGCTGCTGCTGTTCATGTCGCTGGGCATCAAGCTGGGCCTGATGACGGTGATAGTCGCCCACGTCGGCTTCTGCATTCCCTTCGCCTACCTGCCGATCCGTGCACGCCTGAACGACCTGGACAAGAGCCTGCTGGAAGCCGCCGGCGACCTCTACGCCAGCCCCTACCAGGTGTTCCGCCGGGTGACTTTGCCGCTGCTGTGGCCGGCGGTGCTGTCCGGCGCGGTACTGGCGTTCGTGGTCAGCCTCGACGACTTCATCATGACCTTCTTCGTCGCCGGCCCCGGCTCGACGACGCTGCCGGTCTACATCTTCTCGGCCATCAAGGCCGGGGTGACCCCCGAGATCAACGCAATCTCGACCCTCATGCTGGTGATTTCCATCGTCCTCGTGGTGCTGTCGTACTGGCTCGGCCAGCGCGGCAAACCGGACGCCTGATCAAGACTGCCAACCTTTCGTTTTCTGACCTTACGTTTCGGAGAGCAACATGAAGTTGAATGCCCTGCGTCACGGCCTTGCCGGTTTGTCCCTCGCCCTGCTGGCTGCGGGCGTCGCCCAGGCCGAGGAGCCCAAGCAGCTTTTCTTCTACAACTGGACCGACTACTACCCGGTGGAACTGCTGGCCAAGTTCGAGAAGGAGACCGGCATCAAGGTCACCATGGACGGCTACGACAGCAACGAGACCCTGCTGGCCAAGCTGCAGGCCGGCGGCGCGGCATACGACGTGATCGTGCCGTCGCACTCGATCATGCAGACGCTGATCAACCAGGACCTGCTGCTGGAAATCGACACGCCCAAGCTGGCCAACTTCCAGTTCGTCAAGCCAGCGTTCCGCGACCCGGGCTTCGACCCTGGCCGCAAGTACTCGGCGCCCTACCTGTGGGGCACCACCGGTTTCTCCTACGACAGCGCACGGGTGCCGGGCGGCAAGCTGGATGACTCCTGGAAGGAATTCTTCGAGCCGCGTCCGGAACTGCAGGGCCAGGTCGCTGCGCTGGATACCCCGAGCAGCCTGATCAACGCCGCCGCGCACTACCTCAACGTCGACGAGTGCACCGAGAACCCGCAGGACGCCAAGAAGATTCTCGAGTTGCTGCAGAAGCAGAAGCCCTTCCTGAAGATGTACAGCTCCGACAACACCGTGGACCGCATGGCCTCCGGCGAAGTCGTGCTGATGCAGAACTGGAACGGCTCCACCGCCCGCGCCACGCTGCAGAAGAGCACCATCAAGTACGTCTACCCGCGCGAAGGTGTGGCCTCTTTCCAGGACAACTTCGCCGTGCCGAAAAGCGCGCCGCACCCGGAGAACGCCAAGGTCTTCATCAACTGGATGATGAAGCCGGAGAACGCCGCCGCGGTGACCAACGCCATTGCCTATTCCAACGGCATCCAGACCGACCACCTGCTGGACGCCAAGTGGAAGGTCATGGACGCCATCAACATGCCCGAGGAATACGCGCAGCGCCTGCGCCTGGAAAAGGAGTGCAGCAACAAGTCCCGCGAGCTGCAGGATCGCATCTGGTCCAAGCTCAAGGGCTGACGCGCCGTTCTCCGTAAACCCGTAGGGCGCATGAGGCGGAACGCCTCGTCCGCCGCCGAGTTCATCGGCGGATAACTGCAAGCAGTTATTCGCCCTACGTTCTTCTCTGGATTCGAGGTCCCCATGACCGACAGCTACTGGCTGCGCAACATCCGTCCGCTGGGCAATGCAGCGGAAGACTTCCTCATCCGTGACGGCCGCATCGCCGAACGCCGTCCGGCCGGCAACACCGCGCCGCAGGCCGGCGACATCGACGGCGGCGGCCAGCTCCTGCTGCCGCCGCTGGTGGAAAGCCACTGCCACCTGGACAAGACCCTCTGGGGTCAACCCTGGCGCCCCAACAGCGCCGGGCCCACGCTCAAGGACTACATCGCCAACGAACGCCGCGTACTGCGTGAGATCGAGGCGCCCATCGCCGCACGCGCCGGCGCGCTGCTGGAGCAGTGCATCGCCCGTGGCTCACTGACCTTCCGCTGCCACGTGGATATCGACCCCGAACTGGGCCTGCGCCACGTGGTAGCGATGCAGGCGCTGCGCGAGCGCTATGCGGACCTGGTCGACATGGAGTTCGTGGTCTTCCCGCAGACCGGCCTCGTCAGTCGTCCCGGCACCGCCGAACTGATGCGCGAAGCGCTGGCGCTGGGTGTGGAAAATGTCGGCGGCCTCGACCCCTGCGGTATCGACGACGACCCCATTGCCCAGCTCGATATCGTCTTCGGCCTGGCCGTGGAATTTGGCCGTGGCGTGGATATCCACCTGCACGACAAGGGCGAACTGGGCCTCTGGCAGATCGCCCGCATCGCCGACTACACCGAGCGCCACGGCCTGCAGGGCAAGGTGATGATCAGCCACGCCTACTGCCTGGGCATGGCGCCCTGGGAGCAGGTCGAGCCGCTGGCCGAGCGACTCTCCGAACTGGGCATTTCCCTGATGAGCTCCGCGCCGGCCGACACCCCGGTACCGCCGTTCCTCGCCCTGCGCGAGGCCGGCGTGAACCTGTGCCTGGGCAGCGACGGCATCCGCGATGCCTGGTCGCCCATGGGCAACGGCGACATGCTCGAACGCGCCATGTTCCTCGCCTTCCGCTTTGACCTGTGCAAGGACGACGATCTCGCCGCCGCCTTCGCCGCCGCTACCGACAACGGCGCTCGTGCACTGGGGCGCGAGCCAGCGCGCCTTGAAGTCGGTGCGCCGGCGGACTTCCTCCTGCTGCCGGTGGAAACCCTCGGCGAAGCCGTGGTCGCGCGCCCGGCGCAGCGCCGGGTATTCAAGGCCGGCAAGCTGATCGCCGAGCACGGTCGCCTGGTGGAGTCGCGTCTGTGAGCACGCCACGCATCGGCCTGAAAGCCAGCTTCGTGGTCGGCTTCGACGGCGCGCAGCACGTGCTGTGGCGCCACGGCGAAGTAGTGTTCGAGAGCGGCAGGATCGTCTTCGTTGGCCGTGGCTTTCCCGGCGACGTCAGCCAGTGGATCGACTACGGTCACGCGCTGATCGGACCCGGCTTCATCGACCTCGATGCCCTCGGCGACCTCGACTCCACCGTGCTCACCCTGGACAACGGCGCCGAGTGGAACATGGGCCGCGTGTGGTCCGAAGACTACCTGCGTGCCGGGCCGAGCGAGTGCTACAGCCCGGACGAGGAACTGTTCAAGTACCGCTACGCCTTCACCCAGCTGATCCGCAACGGCATCACCACCGCCATGCCGATCACCTCGATGTACTACCGGCGCTGGGCCGAGCACTACGACGAATTCGCCGGGATCGCCGCGCTGTCCGGCGAGCTCGGCCTGCGCACTTACCTCGGCCCCTGCTACATGAGCGGCATGACCTATGCCCGCGCCGACGGCAGCCCTGCGCAGCACTGGGACGAAGCTGCCGGCCTCGCCGGACTGAAGGAAGCCGAGCGCTTCTTCCATGACTTCGACGGCGCCCACCACGGCCTGGTGCGCGGTGCGCTGCTGCCGGACCGCATCGAAACCTGTACGCCTGTGCTGCTGGAGCGCACCGCCGCTGTACAGCGCGAACTGAGCGCGCCGCTGCGCCTGCACTGCTGCCAGTCGCGCTACGAGGTGGAGCTGGTGCGTCGCCTGCGCGACACGTCCTCGCTGCAGTGGCTCGACGGCTACGGCCTGCTCAACCCGCGCAGCGTTCTGCCCCACGGTATCCTGCACAGCGGCGAGCATGATTTGCAGCGCCTCGCGGATACCGGCGCGAGCCTGGTGCATTGCCCGGTGGTGTTCGCCCGCGAAGGCGACGCGCTGGATTCCTTCGGCGCTTACCGCGCACGCGGTATCAACCTCGCCATGGGCACCGACACCTTCCCGGCGGATATGCTCGACAACCTGCGCCAGGGCCTGAACATCGCGCGGGTGAAGGAGGGCGACGCCGAACACACGCGCATGCTCGATCTCTATAACGCCGCCACCCTCGGCGGCGCCCAGGCGCTGGGCCGCGACGACCTCGGCCGTCTTGCCGTCGGCGCCCGGGCAGACATCACGGTGTTCCGCCTTGGCGACTTCCATCAGGGCCCGTTCTTCGATCCGCTGAAGAACCTGTTCACCGCCGGCCGCGGCGATGACTGCATCGCCAGCTTCATCGACGGTCGCAGCGTGATGCAGGGCGGCCAGGTGATCGGTGTCGATTACGCCGACCTGCAACGCCGCGCCGACGCGCTGTTCCAGAAGCAGATGCAGCACCACGCCGACCGCGCTTTCGACAACCCGCCATGGCGCACGCTGTTCCGTTCCGCGATTCCCTTTGCCGACTCGTACAGCGCCGCCGCACCGCTACTCGACGCGCACGCACCAACGGCCCCGTGAAGGATCACCCCATGCTCAGCTTCGACTTCCAGCAGCTCTCCGCCCGCGAGAAATACAAGATCCTCATTGGCAGTGTGGTACCCCGGCCCATCGCCCTGGTCACCACCATCGACGCCGAGGGGCGCGTGAACGCGGCGCCCTTCAGCTTCTTCAACGCCCTCTCTGCCGACCCGCCGATCCTCGCCCTGGGCGTGGAGAACTACAGCGATCTGAGTCCCAAGGACACCACGCTGAACATCCGGCAGAACCAGGAGTTCACCGTGAACATCGTCTCCGACGCGCTGGTGGAAGCCATGAACGTCTGCGCCGTGCCCTTCGAGCCGGGCTTCGACGAGTTGGTCGCCGCCGGACTCACCGCCATCCCCGGCACCCGTGTCGGCTGCCCGCGCATCGGCGAGGCGCCGGTGGCGCTGGAGTGTCGGCGGATGATGGCGCTGTCCATCGGCCAGTCACGGGAAATCATCCTCGGCGAAGTGCTGATGGCCCACGTGCGGGACGACCTGATCGACCCGGCGACGCTCTACATCGACCAGCTCGGCCTCGACGCCATTGGGCGCATGGGCGGACATGGTTATGCACGCACGAGGGAGTACTTCGACCTGCCGACGCGGTCGTTGAAGCAGTGGATGGAAACGCCCGGCGCAGGGGGGCGCCTCTGGGGTGGAGCAGAGGAGTTGGCCTGACTCTGCCAGCAGGGCTCAGGGCACAATAGCCGGCTGAGTGCGGACCCTGTTCTGCTGGTCGTGTATGCCGGGTGAGTTCCCGCACAGAGAGTATCCGCCGCCCGTTACCCCGCCTTCGAATCGGCTACCCGTTCCGGCTTCATTCCGCACCTCTCCGGGGCAGGCCGGTGCGTTAGTGCGCGCAGCAGGGCGCGACGAATTGATGCCACAGAACCCGGCGTAGATCGAGCTCGTCGGCTTGACCTCGTCGGGAAGCTCTGTCTCTGCCGCGCTGGCCGATCTTATGGGCGTTTTGGCGATTCAGTTTCTGCCCACGTTCGGTTTGAGCGCGGTACGTGCTGATGGCCATAGGCCTTCAATTACGTGCCCAGGGGTGGGGTAGCGCTCGGATGCATTGTCACAGGATATGACCGCTAAGCATCGTTCCGGGAAAATCGGATGGGTGATTATAGGCGGTCTAGTTTTTGATGTTATTTGTAAATGGCAGATTTTAGTGATTTTTTTGTAATTATCGACGATTTTCAATGGAAAATTTGAGTGCTCGCGCTCAGGGCTAGAGAGGATTAATTTTCTGTTTTCACGATTCCTTAACGAATTCTTAAGAATTTTCTGGAGCCGTGATACCCTACCCACGTTTTTTGTAATGGCTTTTTGATGGTGCATCTTTAAGGCCGCCTCGCAGTGGCGAGGGTTATTCAGGGACGAAGATTCAGTGGCGTTGCTTCTCCAGCCTCCTGGCGTCGACATGCTGTGCAACCAGGCGTTTTCCCGAGACTTCAGTCTCCCGGGTGCTCCCTTTGTTGCCATCCTCATGTGCGCCCATAACGGTGCTGAATTCTTCGCCCGGCAATTCGATTCATTCGAACAGCTGGTCTACCGGCACTGGTCGCTGCATGTTTCCGACGATTGTTCGGAAGACGGCACGCACGAGGTGCTCCAGGCTTATGCCGAGCGGTGGGGCGCGCGCAGGCTGAGAGTGGTTGGCGGTCCGCGGGCAGGCTTGGCCCGTAACTTCCTATCGCTGACGTGTCGAGCCGATATCGAGGCCGACTACTTCACCTGGTCCGATCAGGACGATATCTGGAGCGCCGAAAAGCTGCAGGTCGCCGTCGACTGGCTACGCGGCATTCCTGCCGAAGTCCCTGCGGTTTACTGCGGGCGCACCCAGATCATCGGTGAAGCGGAAACCCCTCTGGGGGTGTCGGCGAATTTCTCGTTGCCGCCGCATTTCAAGAATCCCCTGGTGCAGAGCATCGGGGGTGGCAACGCCATGGTGTTCAACCGGGCTGCGTGGGCGCTGATTGCGCAGGCCGGTGCCGAGTTGAAGGTGCCGTCCCACGACTGGTGGTGCTACCAGCTGATCACCGGTGCGGGAGGGGTCGTTCATTACGATCCGCAACCGCACGTGTTCTACCGCCAGCGCGATGGGAGCGTGATAGGTGCCAACTCCGATTGGTGCGCTCGCCTCCGGCGTCTGGCCGTTGTTCTCCAGGGGCGCTTCTACGAGTGGAGTGCCCAGAACATTCGTGCTCTCGAGTCGCTGAGTCATCGCTTGAGCACGGACCATCACAAGACCCTCAAGCTTTTCAAGGCGGCACGCAAGCGACGACTGCCCGGCCGGGTTGCTTGCATCCTCAAGGCTGGACTGCACCGGCAGACCCTCTTAGGGAATCTTGGACTGGCTCTCGCGACACTACTGAAAAAGATCTGATCACATGACAATTCTGGTAACTGGTGGCGCCGGTTTCATCGGCGCCAACTTCGTGCTCGACTGGGTTGCCCAGTCGGATGAAACCGTCATCAATCTGGACAAGCTGACTTACGCCGGCAATCTGGAAAACCTTGCCAGCCTGGACGGTGATGACAGGCACGTTTTCGTGCGCGGCGACATTGCCGACGGCGAGCTGCTGCAGGCATTGCTGGGCAAGTATCGTCCGCGGGCGGTCGTCAATTTCGCGGCTGAGTCGCATGTCGATCGTTCCATCCATGGCCCGGAAGATTTCATCCAGACCAATATTGTTGGGACATTCCGCCTGCTCGAGGCGATACGTGCCTATTGGAATGGATTGGAAGGCAGTGAGAAGGAAAAGTTCCGCTTCCTGCATGTTTCGACCGATGAAGTGTACGGATCGTTGACCAGCGACGCCCCGGCCTTCACTGAAGAACACCAGTACGAGCCGAACAGCCCGTACTCGGCGAGCAAGGCAGCGAGCGATCATCTGGTCCGGGCCTATCACCACACGTACGGCCTGCCGGTGCTCACCACCAATTGCTCGAACAACTACGGCCCCTATCACTTCCCGGAAAAACTCATCCCGCTGATGATCGTCAATGCCCTGGCAGGCAAGGCACTGCCGGTGTATGGCGATGGTCAGCAGATTCGTGACTGGCTGTACGTGAAGGACCATTGCAGCGCCATCCGCCGAGTGCTCGAGGCGGGCACTCTGGGCGAGGTCTACAACGTTGGCGGCTGGAATGAAAAGCCCAACCTGGAGATCGTCAACCGCGTCTGCGCCCTGCTCGATGAGCTGCGCCCGCGAGCCGATGGCAAGGGCTATGGCGAGCAGATCAGCTATGTCGCCGACCGCCCCGGCCATGACCGTCGCTACGCAATCGACGCTCGCAAGCTTGAGCGCGAACTGGGCTGGAAACCGGCCGAAACCTTTGAAACCGGTATTCGCAAGACGGTCGAGTGGTATCTGGCGAACCAGGGCTGGGTCGAAAGCGTACAGTCCGGCAACTACCGCGAATGGCTGGAGAGGAACTACGCGGGGCGCAGTTCGTGAAGATTCTCCTGCTGGGTAGGAACGGCCAGGTGGGTTGGGAGCTGCAGCGCAGCCTGGCCCCCCTGGGCGAGTTGCTGGCGCTGGATTCCCGCAGTACCGACTATTGTGGCGATCTGGCTGACCTCGACGGGCTGGCCGCGACGCTGGAGCGCTTTGCGCCGGACGTGATCGTCAATGCCGCGGCGTACACCGCGGTGGACAAGGCCGAGTCGGAGCCGGAACAGGCACGGCGAGTGAATGCCCAGGCGCTGGGCGTGATGGCCGAGGCCGCGGCACGCCACGGTGCGCTGCTGGTGTATTACTCGACCGACTACGTGTTCCCCGGCCACGGCCAGACGCCCTGGCGTGAGGTCGACGATGTCGGCCCCCTGAACGTCTACGGCCAGAGCAAGTTGGCCGGCGAGCAGGCGATCCAGGCCTCTGGCTGTCGGCACCTGATCTTTCGCACCTGCTGGGTTTATGCCGCGCGCGGCAACAATTTCGCCAGGACCATGCTGCGCCTGGCGCGAGAGCGCGACAGTCTGGGCGTGATCGATGATCAGTTCGGAGCACCCACCGGTGCGGACCTGATCGCCGATGTCACCGCTCACGCCATCACGGCGGCCGTGCGTTCGCCCGAGCTGTGCGGCCTCTACCACCTGGCAGCTGGCGGCGAAATCAGTTGGTGTGGGTATGCCCGTTTTGTCCTTGAGCAGGCCACCGCGGCCGGCGTCGAGTTGAGCGTGTCGGCCCAGGCCATCGGAGCGCTGACGACGGATGCCTACCCGTTGCCCGCCAAGCGCCCTGCGAATTCCCGCCTGAATACCGAAAAGCTGCAGAAGGCCTTCCTGCTGAATCTCCCCCATTGGCAACATGGGGTAGCACGGATGCTGACGGAAATTATCGAGAAGTAATGATGAGCAAACGTAAAGGAATCATCCTGGCCGGCGGGTCAGGCACTCGACTTCATCCGGCAACGCTGTCGATCTCCAAGCAGCTGCTGCCGGTGTACGACAAACCGATGATCTACTACCCGCTCACCACCCTGATGCTGGCGGGTATCCGCGACATCCTGATCATTTCCACGCCGCAGGACACTCCGCGCTTCGAACAGCTTCTGGGCGATGGCCACCGCTGGGGGGTGAACATCTCCTACGCAGTGCAGGCCTCGCCGGACGGCCTGGCCCAGGCGTTTCTGATTGGCGAGCAGTTCATCGGCAACGACCTCTCGGCACTGGTGCTCGGCGACAACATCTTCTACGGCCACCAGTTCAGCGAGCTGCTCGACAGCGCATCCGAGCGTGAGCAGGGCGCCTCCGTGTTCGCCTACCACGTGAACGATCCCGAGCGTTACGGCGTGGTTGAGTTCGATGCTCAGGGCAAGGCCATCAGCCTGGAAGAAAAGCCGCTGCAGCCAAAGTCCAATTACGCCGTTACCGGCTTGTACTTCTACGACCAGCAGGTTGTGGACATCGCCAAGAGCATCAAGCCCTCCGCCCGCGGCGAGCTGGAGATCACTGACGTCAACCGGATCTACCTGGAGCAGGGGAACCTGTCGGTGGAAATCATGGGGCGCGGTTATGCCTGGCTGGACACCGGTACCCATGACTCGCTGCTCGAAGCAAGCCACTACATCGCGACTATCGAGCACCGCCAGGGCCTGAAAGTGGCCTGCCCCGAGGAAGTGGCCTTCCGTCAGCAGTGGATCACGTCCCAGCAACTGGAAGAGCTTGCCGCGCCGATGCTGAAGAACGGTTACGGCCAGTACCTCAAGCGCCTGCTCCAAGAGACGATCTACGGATGAAAGCGAGCAAGATGGCCATCCCGGACGTGGTGCTGTTCGAGCCCCGGGTGTTTGGCGACGAGCGCGGCTTCTTCTTCGAGAGCTTCAACCAGAAGGTCTTCGACGAGGTGGTCGGACGCCCTGTGACTTTCGTTCAGGACAATCACTCGCGGTCGATCAAAGGCGTGCTCCGCGGCCTCCATTATCAGGTGCAGCAGTCCCAGGGCAAGCTGGTACGAGTGGTCCTGGGCGAGGTATTCGACGTGGCCGTGGATATCCGCCGCGGCTCGCCGACTTTCGGCCAGTGGGTCGGTGTGCACCTGTCTGCCGAGAACAAGCATCAGCTGTGGGTGCCGGAAGGTTTCGCCCATGGATTCGTTGTTCTCTCCGAGACCGCGGAGTTCCTTTACAAGACCACCGACTACTACGCCCCCGCGCATGAGCGCTGCATTGCCTGGAACGACCCGCAGATTGGTATCGAGTGGCCGTTAGAGGGGGAGCCGCAGTTGTCGGTTAAGGACAGTGCCGGTGCCAGTCTGGCACATGCCGAAGTTTTCAAATGACCACCAGCACTTTATCCGGCATCGAGCCCCTTGCCGCCGCTGATGCCTTCGAGCTGGCGCTCAAGCCCATGCGAGAAAAGCGCTGGGCTGACGCCTCTGCTCTCTGGAAAGTATTCCGCGAACAGTACCGAGGACATCCGGCGCCCTGGATACAAGGTGCGATCAGCCTGATGCGCCAAGGCGACATCGGCGCCGCTGGCGACTTGCTGGCGTTCGCGCGCGAGCATTTCCCCAAGCATTCCAGTACCTGGCTGAGCAGTGCGGAATGCGCCCGCCTGCAGAAGAATCCGACTCTGGAGCGGGAGCTGCTGGCGCAAGGTTGCGAGCAATGTCCTGAACACTGGGAGCTGCTCGGCAAATCTGCTGATCTTGAACTGCGTACCGGCAACACTCGAGAGGCCGAGAACTTCAATAGTCGGGCTCGCGAGCATGCCCAGGGTCGAATCGAGCCCTTGTTGCAGCATGCAGAAATTGCAGAACACTCTGAAGACTGGGAGCAGGCCGAATCTCGCTGGCGCCGGGTCGTAGAGGCCAAACCTGAATACTCGCGTGGTTATACGCAGCTTTCGAATGCCTGCAAGCAGCAGGGAAAACTGGCGGAGGCGAAGAAATATCGCCTGGCCGCTCTGTACGGTGTCGATAGCGTGAGCTCTCCCGCGACCGTGCAGACGATGGAACGCAAGAGCCAGACGTCGCAGGGTGGAGAGCACTTCATTCAGCTTGTCCTGATCAAAGCGCTGCTCAACCTGAAGTCCGAGTCATCACGAAATCATCTGAACTATGCATGGGTAATCATTGAGCCACTGCTGCACCTGATCATCTATTACCTGTTGTTCTCTCAGGTTCTCAACAGCGGTGGTGACAACTACGGGCTGTTTTTACTGTGTGGCCTGGTGCCCTGGATGTGGTTCTCTAAGGCCATTTCCATGAGTGCGAACAGCATCATTTCCGGCCAGGGTCTGATGTTGAATACCGGAATCATGCCCTCGTTCTTTCCGCTGGTCGCGATAGTACAAGCGACAATGAAACAATTGCCGGCGTTGCTCTTCCTCCTGGCGTTGGGGCTTGTTGTTGATGAAAAAAGTCTGAGCCTGAATATTCTGTGGCTGCCCGGAATTTTACTTGTTCAGTTTCTTCTGACTCTTGCCTTGGGATTGTTGCTGGCGGCGATTATCCCGTTTTTACGGGACTTGGCCAATCTGGTCGCAACAGGCCTGACGCTGCTGATGTTCTTGTCTGGGGTTATTTACGATTACCGGCATATACCTGGGGGCGTCGCCAAGATACTCGAGTACAACCCCATGGCTGTGCTGATCGCCTGTTATCGCGAAGTGGTGCTGGAAGGTCGGCCCCCGGAGTGGACTGGTTTGATTTATGTGGGGTTTGTAGCGTTGATCGTGATGGTTTTTGATTATGTGCTGTATCGCCATCATCGGCGGACGTTCGTGCGTCGGTGCATGCGCTGATGGCTAACAGATTTCTTTCGTTACGTAACGTCGGTGTGCGTTTTGCGCTCAGTGGGAAAATTAATCGAAATGGTTTTGTCGAGCCATTGAAAGACATAACGCTGGATGTTTACCGCGGAGAGACACTGGGCATATTGGGCGGGAATGGTGCCGGCAAGTCGACCTTGCTCAAGGTGATGTCGGGAGCTCTTCGTCCTGATCGAGGAGAAGTGATTAACCATGGTGCCACGGTTTCGCTGCTCGCATTGCAGGCTGGTTTCGACCTGAACCTGAGTGGACGTGACAACGCGCTGTTCGGCGGCATGTTGCTGGGTTACAAGCGGCAGGAAGTACTGACCCGCCTCGAGGAGGTCAAGGCCTATTCGGAGTTGGGGGACTTTTTCGATGAGCCATTGCGAAAGTACTCCAGTGGTATGGCGTCAAGACTGGGATTTGCAATCAGCACCATCATAAGCCCTGAAGTGCTGCTGGTGGATGAGGTCCTTAGTGTTGGTGACGCACATTTCAAGAAGAAGGCTGAGCGAACCATGATGCAGAAGATCGCAGCTGGCCAGACCGTGGTTTTGGTCTCTCACTCCAGAACCCAGGTAGCCAATCTCTGTGACCGTTGTGTGATCTTGCATCAAGGGACGTTGATTGAATGTGCCTCGGTCGACGAAACATTGAAGAAATACGACCAGATGATGCAAATGCAATAGTCAAGGAGCAGTTGGATGTTCGGCAAGAGGGTAGGTTTTCTGATTTCTTTGTTTGTTTTGACGATCCTCGCGGGGTGTGGTCAGGACGTTGATCGCAAGGCTGCTGTGTTGATTAGCAGTAAGTGCGCGGTCGATGTTATTGCGGGTGAAAAACGAGACGTCGTCTGGATGAAACCGGGTGTTATCAGCTTCAGCGGATGGGCGGCGGACAGTAATAGCAGTACTGTCCCTGCGGCGCTGGATATTCTGATCACTGATTTGAACAGCAACGTCCGCACCTCCTACAAGGTATCCGGCCGCTTGGATCGCCCGGATGTCGTCAAGTACTTCAATCAGCCAACGCTTCTCAAGTCCGGCTTCAAGGCCAACATAGACCTGAGTGGGTTGGCAAAAGGTACATACGGAGTTTCGCTGCAGATGCCTGTGAAACATGGGGCGATCATCTGCTCTACCAAGAAGGCAGTGCGCATCATTTAACGATTTTCGCTTTTGGACGGGGGCGTGTTTCCGCCAGTTTGTGGCGGGGGCGGAGAGGACGCCTCGTTCAAGTAAGAGCCATTTGATACACGCAGGGCGCGCGGAGCTGTCTGAATGCCCGGCTTGCAGGATCGATTATCTGGCTGAGCGCTACATATTTTGTAATTTCAGGTTGAGTTAGACCAGCATGAAAAAGAGTGCAAGGAAAAAGCAAGTCAGGCCGTCGGAGCTAAATGGCCTCGCTGTATTACGGAACCGAGATGCCGTGGCCGACAGCGACCCGATAGTCAGCCTGAATATGCTGCTGCACGACGAACTTGCAGAGCGGAGGAAGGAAAATGCTCTGCTGGAAGCCCAGGTGCTCGAATCCGAGGAGAGTATCAAGGCTGAGCGCGAGAAGATGCGCCTGCAGAAAAAGCAGGTAGATGATGAAGTCATTCGACTGCGTCAGCAGATCGCTGCTCGCGAGCGAAAGTATTCAGCGTTGCGCAAGGAATTCCAGGAGTCCACCAGTTGGAGGCTCACCCGACCTGTTCGCAAATTTGGTGTGCTGACCCGGCGCGCCCGTTTGCTGAAGGCCACGATCACCTCTCTGTTTACCCGCGGTGGTGGGTTGAAGCAGAGCGTGCGCAAGGCTCTGGAAGTTTACCGGCGGGAAGGTTGGAGCGGCATCCGCTCGCGATTACGTCGCCACGCCTCCGATCAGTCGGTTCTTGCCACTCATAAACTCAGCGGTGTAGCGCTCAAGCCTGCCCAGCGGGCAGCCAACCTGCCTTTGGAACGGCGTGCTTTCCTTGCCCAGTCGATTTCGCCGGAAGTCCAGGTGGCCAGCGAGCTGTTCACGCAGGCCGACGCCCAGATGCGCATCGCGGTCGTCATTCACGTGTTCCATCTGGATGTTCTACCTGAGTTGCTTGGACGCCTGGATAACATCAAGGTCGAGCACGATGTGTTCATGACTGTGGCGCCTGACAAGCACGAGGCCCTCCGCGCGTGGATGGCTGAATCGTCTCTTGATCGGCGCAGCGTTGAGATCGTACAGGTCGATAATGGCGGCTACGACATACTGCCCTTCATCAAGATGCTGCCTCGCGTTATCGAAGGCAAGTATGACTTGGTGTGCAAGCTGCACACGAAGAAGGGACTGGCCAATCTCGAAAAACTGTATCCGGAAGCGGGCAATGCCTGGTTGGACTTGCTGCTCAATCCTCTCATGGGCAGTGAGGAAGCTGTTCGTCAGGTGTTACATGCCTTCGCCACCCAGCCGGACTTGGGGATGTTGGGATCGGCCGATTTCTACAAATCTGTACGCCATCTGATGTATGGCAACGAAGTGGAGGTTTCCCGCTTCGTTCAACTGCTGCAGCCGTCGGCAGATCCGGGACAGCGCTGGGGCTTTTTTGCTGGCAGCATATTCTGGTCCCGACCGGCGTTGCTCAAGGGGCTGGTTGACCTGATTCCGGCGCTCGAACAACAGGTCGTTGCAACCAAGGAGCAGACCGGGAGTATCAGTTCTGCCTGGCATGCTCTGGAGCGAGTGATGGGCCTGCTCCCTTCGCTGAATGGCCAGCACACTGCACTCGTTTACAGTGCGGACGATACGGGGGAGACGACCCGAGTCATGCTGGTGCACAAAAGCTCTCTCGAAAGCGGCAGCCCTTACTCTGTTGGTGCATCTCTAGCCGGCTATATCAACCTGAAGAAAAACGTCGAGTTTCTTCGGGAGCGCGCTGAGTTCAGCCAGCAGTTTTATCTGGATGCCTATCCGCACGTGCGTACGCTGGCTATGGATGCCGTTGTCCATTACCTGCGATATGGGGTGTATGAGCGTTGCAACCCTAACCCGAATTTTGATTCGGCATGGTACTGGGACGAAAATAAGGACACGTTGAATAACCGTTGCAACCCCTTGATTCACTATCTGCAACACGGTGTCAAGGAGGGGCGTAGCTGTTTCCCTGCCGCTGAAAACATCACGGCGCTCATGGCCCTGGTCAGCGCGACAGGTCATTTCGATGGTAAGGCCTATCTGCAGGCCAATCCTGATGTCGCGCGGGCCAAGATTGAGCCGCTGAGGCATTACAGCCAGTTCGGTTGGCGGGAACTGCGGCAGCCTGCACTCGGCAGCGGCTTCGATGCCATCTGGTACGCCTCCGAGTACCTTGAGCAGTGGCGCAGCCCGATCAACCCGTTGGTGCACTATGCAATATGCCAACAGCGCCAGAGTCTGCTGCGTCGCCCTGCGCGAAAGATGCTGGATATGTCGTCCGGGCATCGACTGCCGACAGAGCGCAAAGCCAGGCGTGTATGCCTGTTCGCGGGTTACGACCCCGATGGTTTGATTGACCAGTATGTTCTGGACTTCATCGAAGAGCTGCAGAAGTACGCCGACGTTTATTACCTTGCGGATGGCGATTTGCAGCCCGGCGAGTTGCAGAAGCTGGCGCCAATAACCAAAGGTGCCTGGGCTTTCCGTCATGGTGAATATGACTTCGGCTCATACTCTCGTTTGGCCCGGGACCTGGTCGGCTGGGAGGTGATTCGGACTTACGACGAAATGCTTCTGGTTAATGACAGTAGCTACCTACTCAGCAGCCTTAAGCCAGTCTTCGACAAGATGGATGCGAAGAGTTGCGACTGGTGGGGGCTTCAGGCAACCAAGGGGCTAACCGCTACCCGGGATGTAGCGAGCAACCGTTTTGATGAAAAGATTGCCATGGAGACCGTGCTTCGTCGCCTCGTGCCAAGTTACGAAAAGGACGAATGCTACGACTTCCATATCGGTTCGTACTTCCTCGCTTTCCGTGCGCCTGTACTGGAAGAGAATGGTGTTTTGCAGCAGTTGCTGGATAGCGTTCGAAAGGAGCGGAGTAAGAAGAACATTGTCCTGCGCTATGAAATTGGCATGACTCGAAGGTTGCTGTTGGCTGGTCACAAGCCCGCAACCTTTATCGACCATCTGTACCCGTTCCATCCGATCTATACGAAGTATCACTACGATCTGATTGCTGAAGGCTTCCCACTGTTCAAGCGGTTCTTCCTTACCGAGAATCACTACTATGTGCCAGAACTGTGGCGCTGGAAACAATGGGTCAATGAAGTTTTGCCCGGCGCCGACCTGCGTGCGGCAGAAAGAAACTTGTTGCGTATCGGGAATGCCGACAAACTCTACCGCAGCCTGAATATTCCGGCAGATGGCAGGCAGTGGCCCGAACCCTTGTTGAGCGACTCGCAGTTTGTCAAGGAAGATGCTGTAACGGTCAAGGATGATCGCTGCTGGGCATTCCCCGTGTGTGCCTATGATCACTTGCTGGGTGGTAACGATCGAATGGTGTTCGAGTCAGTGAAAAATGACCCGAATATACGCAAGGTAATTTTGACTCGCAGCAAGTGCGTACAGGCGGAAGGCGTTAATGTCGATATCGTTCCGCTTAAGAGTTTGGCCGGCCAGCGTCTACTGATGCAATCACGCTACATATTCGTGAAGCACGCGCCACGTATCAATACGATATTCCCGTTGGATGCCAAGCAGCATCGATTCATTAACCTCTGGCACGGCATTCCATTAAAACGTATCGGTTACGCATCGCTCGATCTGCAGGACAAACTGCAGTCCATTTCCGCGGAGCATGCTCGCTGTCATTCGGTCATCGCTTCTTCGAAAATCGATCGAATGGCCATGGCATCAGCGTTCTATCCACTGAACTTCCACAATATCTGGTTGACCGGTTTGCCGCGCAATGACGTCATTTTGCGTGAAGAAACATTGCTGCCTGTCGACTTTCAGGAGCAATTGGTGCGCCTTCGCCAGACGTTGGGTGGTCGCCGACTGGTACTGTTCGCACCCACTTTCCGCAATGCGCAGGCCGAAGGCTATTACGTGTTCAGCGAATCAGAGCGTCAGGCACTGGCCGAATGCCTGCGCAAGCACAATGCGGTATTGGGCGTTCGTGAGCATATGGCGGACAAGGCTAATAGCTATTCGCAGGCGTTGAGTGGCGTCGACATGCCTGTCATCAGTCTTGATCGGCGTTACTTTGCGGATATCGAACTTCTTTATCGAGAGTCAGATCTGCTGATCACCGACTACTCAAGTTGTTTTATTGACTTCATGCTGACGGGCAAGCCGGAGATTTGCTTTGCCTATGATTACGAGTCCTACGCAGGCTCAGAGCGGGGATTATTCTACGAATTGACGGATGTTTTCCCTGGTCCGGTTTGCCATGACTTCCGTGCATTGCTGCAGTCGCTGGATGAAATTTTGGCCGGGCAGCAACTTGAAAGCAAAATTTCGTACGAGTTTAAACGCAAGATTTTCTTTGACCATGTTGATGATGGCAATACTCAGCGTGTGCTCGAGCATGTTGCAAGAGAAATGGAGAGGGGGAGCGTATGAAAACTGTTATTACCTACGGAACTTTCGATGTCCTTCATGCTGGACATATTCGATTGCTGCAACGCGCTCGGGCGCTGGGCGACCGCCTGATCGTAGCGTTATCCAATGACGAGTTTAATGCAGGCAAGCACAAAAGCGCATTGCTGGATTATAGCAACCGTAAAGCTGTGCTGGAGTCGATTCGCTATGTTGATCTGGTCGTGGAAGAGGCGGACTGGGAGCAAAAAGTTCATGATGTCAGCAAATACTCGGTAGATGTTTTCGTCATTGGCGATGATTGGAAGGGACACTTTGATTTTCTAAAGCCTCATTGCGAGGTCGTTTATTTGGCGCGTACCAGCGGTATCTCCTCGACGGAAATTCGTGAGCATTTAAGTGAAGCCGTCGTGTAATTCACAGGCAAGATGACGTGAGCCCGGACAGCCTCTGTAGGTTGTCCGGGCGCGTGCCGGTTCGTTGAGCGGCCAAGTCGACCCCGACAGGCCATTCACGCCAGATTCCGGGCCCCGCCCATCGGTCCCTACGAAAAAAACGCCCGGCATCCTTGCCGGGCGTTTTCGTTTCGCACTGCCGACTACTGCTGACGCAGCTTCCACGCATCCCCGTGGGGAGCGGTGCCCTTGTCGTACGGGCGGAACAGGGTCATGTAGGCCAGGCCCAACAGGATCACGATGCCACCTACCAGGATGATCCCGTAGTTCAGGTACCAGGGCGCGTCCGGCGTGCGCGGCCAGGACATGTTGATGATCGCCAGTACGCCGTAGGTCAGTGCCAGGATGTTCACGATCCAGCCCCAGTTGCCCAGGGTGAAGGCGCCGCTCGGTTTCCAGCCGCGCAGACGGGCGAACAGGGCGCCGCCGACGATCATCTGGAACGACAGGTAGATACCGATGGCGGCGAAGCTCACCACCATGGCGATGGCGTTCTGCAGGTAGAAGCCGGCGCAGACGATCACGGACGGGATCACCCCGCAGGCGATCAGCGCGGCCACCGGCACGTGGGTGTTGGGCGACAGGCGCTTGAGCAGGCCGCTGCCCATCACCATCTCGTCGCGGGCGTAGGAGTACAGCAGGCGGCTGGCGGCGGCCTGCAGGCTGAGCACGCAGGAGACAAACGAGACGATGATCACCGCCATCACCAGGCGCGCGCCGGTCACGCCGAAGGCGTTGTCGAGGATGGTGGTCATCGGGTCCTTGTCGGCGCCGGAGATCACCGCGGCCATGTCCGGTACCGCGAGGATCAGCGCCAGGGCAGCGAAGATGGCCGCGCCGCCGCCGATCCAGATGGTCATGCGCATGGCCTTAGGAATGCGGCGGCTGGGGTTCGGGGTTTCCTCGGCGACGTCGCCGCAGGCCTCGAAGCCGTAGTAGAGGAACATGCCGGCCAGCGAGGCGGTGAGGAACGCCGGCCAGTAGCTGCCGTCGATGCGGATGTCGAAGGTATTGAACAGCACCGAGAACGGCTGGTGGCGTTCGAAGATCAGCAGGTAGGTGCCGATTACCAGCGCGCCGAGCAGCTCGCAGATGAAACCGAACATCGCCACGCGCGCCAGCAACTTGGTGCCGGACAGGTTGAGCAGGGTGGCGATCACCGTCAGCGCGAGGGCGACGAAGGTGTTGGTCACCGGTGTCGACTCGAAGCCGAGCAGGGTGGCGATGTACGGGCCGGCGCCCAGGGCGACGGCGGCGATGGTCACGCACAGCGACACCGAGTAGATCCAGCCGACCATCCAGGCCCAGCGCTTGCCGACCAGGCGCCGGGCCCAGGGATAGACGCCGCCGGAAATGGGGAACTGCGAGACGACCTCGCAGAAGATCAGGCACACCAGCATCTGCCCGATGCCCACCAGCAGGTAGGACCAGAACATCGGCGGGCCGCCGGCGGCCAGGCACAGGCCGAACAGGGTGTACACGCCGACCACCGGCGAGAGGTAGGTGAAGCCCAGGGCGAAGTTCTGCCAGAGGGTCATGCTGCGTTCGAAATTGGAGGTGTAGCCCAGCGCGCGGAGTTGCTCCGCGTCGCGGTCCAGGGCGGCGCCTGGCTGGATCGAGCTGTTCATCGTGGGTGTCCTGTCTGAGGTTTTCGCGTCGGCAGCCAATCGGGTGCAACGGAAAGCGTTGTTGTTATTGTTCGGCGCGCGGCTTGAGCCACGCGCCGTCTTGCTCCAAACCTCTCGTTTTCCGGATCGCGTTACAGCTTGATCCAGGTCGCCTTCAGCTCGGTGTACTTGTCGAAGGCGTGCAGCGACTTGTCACGGCCGTTGCCCGACTGCTTGAAGCCGCCGAAGGGCGCGGTCATGTCGCCGCCGTCGTACATGTTCACCCACACGCTGCCGGCGCGCAGGGCGCGGGCAGTGAGGTGGGCCTTGGAGATGTCGCGGGTCCAGACCGCCGCCGCCAGCCCGTAGGGGGTGTCGTTGGCGATGCGGATGGCTTCCTCGGCGTCTTCGAACTCGATGACCGAGAGCACCGGGCCGAAGATTTCCTCGCGGGCGATCTTCATCGCGTTGCTCACGCCGTCGAACAGGGTCGGCTCGACATAGGTGCCGCCGGTTTCCTCCAGTACGCGCTTGCCGCCGGCGAGGATCTTCGCGCCTTCGTCCTGGCCGGCCTGGATATAGCCCAGTACCTGCTCCAGCTGGCGGCCGTCGACCAGTGCGCCGACGTTGGTTTCCGGGTCCAGCGGGTGGCCGGCTTTCCAGCCCTTGAGGGCCTCGACCACCAGCGGCAGGAACTTCGCCTTGATCGATTTCTGCACCAGCAGGCGCGAGCCGGCGGTGCACACTTCGCCCTGGTTGAAGGCGATGGCGGCGGCGGCGGACTCAGCGGCGGCCTGCAGGTCCGGTGCGTCCTCGAAGACGATGTTCGGGCTCTTGCCGCCGGCCTCCAGCCAGACACGCTTCATGTTCGATTCGCCGGCGTAGACCATCAGTTGCTTGGCAATTTTTGTAGAGCCTGTGAACACCGCGGTGTCCACGTCCATGTGCAGCGCCAGGGCCTTGCCGACGGTGTGGCCGTAGCCCGGCAGCACGTTCAGCACGCCGGCGGGAATGCCCGCTTCGATGGCCAGCTGGGCGATGCGGATGGCGGTCAGCGGCGAGCGCTCGGAGGGCTTGAGTATCACCGAGTTGCCGGTGGCCAGTGCGGGGCCGAGTTTCCAGGCGGCCATCATCAGCGGGAAGTTCCACGGCACGATGGCGGCGACCACGCCCACCGGCTCGCGGGTGACCAGGCCGAGCTGATCGTGGGAGGTGGCGGCCACTTCGTCGTAGACCTTGTCGATGGCCTCGCCGCTCCAGCGCAGGGAGTCGGCGGCGTCCGGCAGGTCGACGTTCAGCGAATCGCCGATGGGCTTGCCCATGTCCAGGGTTTCCAGCAGCGCCAGCTCCTCGGCGTGCTCTTCCAGCAGGGCGGCGAAGCGGATCATCACAGCCTTGCGGGTGGCCGGCGCTTCACGCGACCAGACGCCGGAGTCGAAGGTGTTGCGGGCGCTCTGCACGGCGCGCTCGGCATCGGCGGCGTCGCAGCTGGCGACCTTGGCCAGCAGGCGGCCGTCCACCGGGCTGATGCAATCGAAGGTTTCGCCGGAGGCGGCGGCAAGGTACTCGCCCTGGATGAAGGCGCGGCCCTCGATCTTCAGGGCCTTGGCGCGGGCTTCCCATTCGGCGCGGGTTGGCTGGCTCATGCGTATCGCTCCTCGTTCTTGCTGTTGTTGGCGGAGACGGCCTGCGGACCGTCGCTGGCAAATACATTTGAAACCATATCTTATGTTTTGTCGGTTGCCAATACAGGTCGAAAAATGAGCACTTGAAAGGGGTTTTTGTGGCAAAAGACCTTGCTGAAAGTCCGGAAAGCGATTTAAAAATATGGAGACATAGTTTTGCGCGGAGCCGCAGCCGGGCTTACCGGTAGACTTCTCCCTCGACGCCAGAACAGAACGCCAGAACAGGAATATTCCGCGCCCATCGCGCTGCTGCCTATGAACGAATTCAGGAAAGTCCGCCCCGCCAGTTTCATGCGCCTGCGCCAGGAAGGGCGCACCGAGGAGGTTGCGCGCCGGCTGATGGAAATGGTCGACCTCGGCCTCTACGCCGAAGGCGAGCAGCTGCCCAGCGAAAGCGAGCTGGCGATGCAGTTCGGCGTTGCCACCGTGACCCTGCGCGATGCGCTGGCGGAGCTGCGCGAACGCGGCGTGATCGAGACCCGGCGCGGGCGCAACGGTGGCAGTTTCGTCTGCTCGCCGCAGCACGCCTCCGAGGACGCTCTGCTGGGGCAACTGCGCCAGATGAGTGCACTGGAACTGCGCGATCTGGGCGACGAACACGTCGCCATCGCCGGCGCGGCCGCGCGCCTCGCCGCGCAGCGCTCCACGTCCGATGAGCAGGCGCGCATCGCCCAGTACCTCGATGCGCTGGCGAGCGCCACCACCCGGCAGGAACAGCGCCGCGCCGATGCGCGCTTCCATATCGAGATCGCCGTCGCCGCCCAGTCCGTGCGCCTGACCCACGCGGAGACGCGCCTGCAGGCGGAGATCGGCGAATGGCTGTGGCTGCCGGTAGACGGCTTCCCGGGCGCCGCAGCCATCGAGCAGGAGCACCGCGCGATCCTTGAAGCGATCAGTGCCGGTGATTCGAACCTGGCCGGTGCGCTGGCCGAGGCCCACGTCACCCGTGGCATCAAGCGCCTGATCAACCTGCGCCTGAGCCTGCTGGCCGAAGACGGCTGACTGGCACAGCGCTTGCTGCTTTCCCGACGCGTCCGGAAGGGCGCAGGCAACGACTCACCGCAGACCTCTCTGGCCTGCGCGATAACAAGAACAGCGAGGCCCCGGTCATGTCCAGCGAACAACCCTCGGATGAACTCCAGCGCTGCGCCCAGCGCATCGACGCTTCCATCCGTAACGTTTTCCAGCGTCTCGACGAGCTGGCCGGCGAGGTCGTGGCAATCTGGCGCACGCTGGCGGAGGAGGGCAAGCGCCCGTCCTCGAAGGACCTCGGTGCGCTGCGCCCGCGCATCCAGCATGACCTCACCGATGACGGCACGCGCCTGCACGGCACCGGCGTGGTGATCGAGCCGGGCGAGCTGGCCGACCAGGAGATGTACCTGGAGTGGTGGTATCACGGCCGCGGCGACAAGGTCGTGCCCATGAGCCTGAACTTCAACCGGCGCAGCGAGAGCTTCTACAACTACCTCAACATGCCGTGGTTCTCCCGCCCGCGCGCCAGCGGCCAGCCCTCGGTGGTCGGGCCCTTCGTCGACCTTTACGGCACCGACCTGTACATCCTTGCCTTCTCCGTGCCGATCCAGGTGGACGGGCGCTTCATCGGCGTCGCCGCCGCCGACATCGCCCTGCACGAGTTCGAGGGCGTGCTGCTGGGCAGCCTGATGCAGATGGGCCACGAAGCCCTGGTGGTGAATGGCGAGGGGCGAGTTGTCGCAGCCAATACCGCCAACTGGTTCACCGGCGACCTCGCCCGGCGTACGCTGGGACGTGATGCGCAGGGGCGCGAGCAGGAGCTGGCGGCGTCCTTCTCGCACTGGGCGGTCATCGAGCGACCGCTGAACCGCCGTCTCGCCGGCGCCGCCTGAGGCTGCCAAACGCTGCGTAAACGGCTAGGCTAGGGCGGTTCCCTCATCGACGGATACCGCCATGAGCCAGTCGCTCGACACCCTCTCCGACTTCGAACCCCTGAGTGCAACGGATGCCCGCGTTCTCGGGTGCCTGATCGAAAAGCAGCTCACCACCCCCGAAGCCTACCCGCTGACCCTCAATGCGCTGGTCACTGCGTGCAACCAGAAGACCAGCCGCGACCCGGTGATGAACCTCACTCCTGGCCAGGTCGGCCAGTCCCTGCGGCACCTGGAAGGGCGCGAAATGACCCGCCTGGTCATGGGCAGCCGTGCCGACCGCTGGGAGCAGCGGCTGGACAAGGCGCTGGAACTGGTCAAGCCGCAGGTCATCCTGCTCGGCCTGCTGTTCCTGCGCGGCCCGCAGACGCTCAACGAACTGCTCACCCGCAGCCAGCGGATGCACGACTTCGACGATACCGAGGAAGTCCGCCATCAGCTCGAGCGCCTCGCTGGCCGTGGCATGGCCCTTCAGCTGGAGCGCCTGAGCGGCCAGCGTGAAGACCGCTACATGCACCTGCTGGGCACCGAGGAAGACCGCGAGGCCGCCATCGCCGCCAGCGGCAGCCGCACCTCCAGCGAGCGCAGCGACGGCGGTGGTCATGACGAGGGCCGTCTGGTCGAACTGGAAGGCCGTATTGCGGCCCTCGAAGAGCGCCTCGCGCTACTGGAAATGGGCATCTCCCGAGACTGAGGCGGAAGATTCCTACGACAGGCCGACCAAGGTCGGCCTGCTCGCTTGCTAATACAGCGTTAACATTTGTCCCCGATAGTCATGCTTGCCCCCGCTCTACCCCGGAGTACCCCATGAGTCGCAAACCCTCCCAGGCCCAGTTGAGCGCCGTGCTCAGCCAGCTCACGGAAACCGACTTCAAATCCATCGGCGATCTTGCCGGCCCCCGCGAAGCCAATCTCTTCGCCATCCGCGAACTGTTCCGCCAAGGGCTGATCAAGGGCGTACTGATCGACGATCCCTTTGGCGTTGCAGACGAGGACGGCCCGCTGCTGTGCAACGCCGAACGCCTGCGCCTGCGCAAACCTTGTGTGGAAAGGGTGGTGAATGAGCAGGCCGAACCTCTAATGCCGCGGCTGGGATTCCTGACGCTCTAGGCAAATCGCGGGCAAGAAAAAGGCGCTGGGCTTGAGGCTCCGCGCCTTTTTCTTTGAGGATACAGCGGGGGCGCGGCAACCTGTCATGCCCAAGCTTCTGACTCAAGATACTCCGGCTGCGAAGCGTAAATGGAGGCGGCACCTTGGGCAGGATTAGAGGCGCCTTAAGGGAACCAAAATGTAGGGCTGATATCATTTGGCTATTAATTAGCCGCCAGGTATCGCTATGAACGCCGCAGCGAAGGTATTCGCGCTGACACTCTGCACTGTCCCCTTGATGATTGGGGCGCTCACTGAAAGCTTGCAAGTGGCGGGGGTTTTGCTCAGCAGCTTGATGATCGTCGGCTTGAACCGCATCCCTCGCTCATCGGCCGACGTGTGAGCGCAAGCGGGTGGGGTCGACGACGAGCAAGTAGGGTTGTTGGCGGTAGTCCAGCCTAGGCGTTGGCTCGGGCATGCGCGGCCCGGCAGTTTTTTCTTCGCGCCCCGGTCAATGTGGCAAATACAGGAGCGACAGCGATCGCGAAGTCCTCGCTGCTCGACATCTTTCGCGCCATAACGAAAAAGCCCCTGAAATTCTTTGAGAAAATCAGGGGCTTATCTTCTGCGTTTGGTGGAGCCGGGGGGATTTGAACCCATTAAAAGTATTGGTCACGGCTTGTGAGCGTTTGTGAGCCCCAGTGATTTCGGGCCTTCCGGCGGTGTGGGAGTGGTTAGCGCTAGTGAGTGTCTGTGAGAGATTTCGACACTTTTTCGACACTGCCTATGGGGCGCAGATGGCTTTGGCGACGCAGAATTTGCTGCTCTTGGCGCTGGCTTTCACTCATCTGTCGCGGAAGTTGATTTGGGCTTCTCGTCGGCAGTTTCGATAGCTCACTCACTCGATCACAATGGAACGTCCGCTTCTGGCCGATTGCTGCCCCAGGTGAGAGGCAGCTGCCGACCTATAGCGGACACCAGCACGTTCAAATAAAACGAGTAGATTAAAGGATGTCCGCCTACGGCGTCCGTTCTCGCTCCGCCCATCACGGGAGCTGTGCCCCTGATCAGTGGCTCCCTCGCGTGCATTGAGCCCTAGTTGACCTAGGTAAACCTAGGAAATAGTGCTGGCACAAATTTGCGTTTTGAGGGACGGGAGCAGATGGGCTATTCGACCAATCTGGCGTCCCCGTCACCTTCAAGGTAGTCCCGAAGCGCATCCTGGCTGTCGAGCTTAATTTGAAGGTACGTGATTTCGCACCCGTCGGTTGGATTGTTTTCGTTATCTGTTGGGCTTGAAAGAGTTACCAGGCGTCGAGTTCCGCGATAAATCATTCGAGCTGGGTCGCCTTCCAGCTCTAGAGTCCCATTGGAGTCGCCTTCTCCCTCGCGGCCGATTTCGTCTGCTTTGTCATAGGCCTCCTCAACTGTCGAAGCTTGAACAAGGACAATGTTCTCCCAAGCAACGACGTCTTTGCGTCCATTCACGGCTATCTGCATAACGATATGTGCGGCATACCAGGTCATCATTTGCACCTATATTTTTCTTTACGTTTGGCCTTGTTGCGGCAGTCGAGGTACTTTTCTGCCTTCTCAATGTCTCTGATCTGCTTCCGATCTCGATTCGCCCTCGCTTCCTCTAACCACTCCTTCAGCACATCGCAAGGATCAACCTTTCGGGCTTGAGCTTCAATCTTGGCGTTCTCCGTAGCCCAATTTATCCCTGACTCCTTACCGCCTTTCGCCATCTCAGCCGGAGGGTTAACACTCGCTCCAATGGCGACTCCCACCGCGTTCACCGGGCCGGAAGCACCCACCGAGCCTTCTGGAATGATTCCAGCTGTCGCACACGCCGCAGCGTTCGCGGGGTTTGCACAGGCGATAAGAGAGCTGAGGCCTCGTAGGTCAAAACGGTTGATTGGATTTCCTTCCACATACCCGTAGGTATTTGGGCCGCCATCAAGGCCAATGGGATCGCTCTGCACATACCGGCCGGTTTCCGGATCGTAGTCTCGGAAGTAGTTGTAGTGCAGTCCGCTCTCGGTGTCGTAGTACTGACCGGCAAAGCGGAGATTTAACACCGTTTGCTGCCCACTCCCCAGCGGATCCTGATTCGGTGCGCCGTTGCCGAAGACATCCGACTGCCACTGCCAAACGAGATCCCGAGTCTCTGAGGTTGCCAGTCGCGGGGTATCTAGATGGTCGCTGTGCAGATAAATCACGCGTGCTGCGGCGCTACCCTGTTTTTCAACCTTGGCCAGCGGCATAGTGTCCAGCCATAGATAGCCCTGGCTACGCTGTTGGGCTCCGGTGCTGCTGTGGTCGTTTTCAGCTAGTAGTTGACCGTCCGGTCCGTACAGGTAGGTGGTGAAGCCCTGCCCGGTGAGCTTGGCCACACGCTGGCCGAGGCTGTTGTAACGATACTCCGCCACCTGCTGTCCGTTGATCTTCACGGTAGCCAGACGGTTCTGTGCGTCGTAACCCAGTAGCCGGCTAGAGCGGTCCTGGGTCAGGTTGCCGGCGGCATCGGTGCTGATGGGCTGACCATCGATGGCGGTCAAGCGGTTGCTGTCGCTGGCGTACTGATAGGCCGTGGTCGCTGTTGCGCCGTTCTCGGTGACTTGGCGCTGTGTGCGGTTCCCTACGCCATCGTAGCTGTAGCTGCCTTGCTTGCTGGCAGCGTTCTCACTGGTCAGGCGATCTAGCGCGTCGTAGCCGTAGCTCAGCGTGCCCCAGATGTTGGTGGCCATTTCAGTGATGTTGCCGTTGGCATCACGCTGGTAGTCGTTACGCCAAATGCCGACGTCCTGGCGGGCGAGTTGGTAGTCCTGGTCGTACTGGCGGTTGAGCTGGATGCCATTGGCCCAGGTCAGTTGCTGTAGCGGGCCGAAGGGCAGGTAGCTGATGCCGCTGGCCACATTGGTGGTGCTGCCGCCATCGAGGGTAAGGGTCACGCTGGCGACCTGTCCGCCCGCGTTGCGTGGATAACCCACTTGCACAGCGCCTGGATACCCGATGCCCACCAGTTGGTCAGCGGCGTCGTACTGGAAGGTCACGGTGTCTGCCAGCGTCTGACCGTTGATGCTCAGGCTACGTGCCTGCTCAATCAGGTTGCCGCGAGCGTCATAGCGGTAGGCGAGGGTGCCGCTACCGTCCTGGATCGCGGTCAAGCGGCCGATACCAACGTTGCCACCCGCTGTGGCGTCGTAGCTGTAGGTGGCATCCAGTGCCGGTGTGGCCGGATAGTGACGGGCTGTCAGTCGGTTCAGCGCGTCGTAGCTGAAGGTCACGACTACACCACGAGCATCTGTCTGTTTGGTGATGTTGCCGGCGGCATCGTACTCGAAGGTGCTGGTACCGCTGTCCGGGCTGATCAGCTTGGTCAGGTTACCCAGGCCGTCATATTCGTAGCGCGTGGTGACGCCGCGCGGATCCTGCACCTTGGTCAGGTTGTCCTGAGCGTCATAGCCCAGTTGGGTGACGCCATTCAGGGCATCGGTCTGGCTAACCAGTCGATCCAGGGCGTCGAAGCTGCTGGAGTTGCTGAACTGGCGTGGGTTGGTATGGCCAGTGGGGTTGTCGTTCAGGTCGTACTGGTAGCGATCGGTTTGCGCGCCGGCGCCGACCGAACGCAGCAGGCGGCCCAGTTCGTCGTAGACCCAGCTCTGTTGCTGCTTCAGTGTGCCGGTGGCGTCTTTCAGGCGCTGCGCAGTGCGCTTGCCGGCCACGTCGACGTCGTATTCCACTCGCTCGCCAAGGTTGTTGGTGATCGCGGTCAGTCGACGCGCCGGGTCGTAGGTGTACTGCAGCCAACTACCGTCAGCACGGGTGATCTTGGTCAGTTGCCCGACGGCATCGTGCTCGAAGCTGGTGGTGCTGCCGGCGGTGGTGATACTCGCAAGTTTGGGATCGACGCCGTTGTAGGTCAGGGTGCTGACCACACCGTTGGCATCGGTGATGGTGCCGGGGTTGCCACGATCATCGTAATTGCCCAGCAGGGTTTCCTGACCCAGAGCATTGGTGACCTTGGTGAGGTTGCCCTTGGCGTCGTAGGTGTAATGGGTGACGTCCTGCACGTCGGTGCGTGGGCCGTCGGCTGTTTCGATCAGTCCTTGGGCGGTGTAGGTGTAGTTCCAGCTACGCTCTGCCGCTGTCGCGGACATAGCGAGGCCGCAGGCAAGGGCGAGCGCGCCCAGCCTGTACATGGGATGTACCTGCATGATGACTTCCTTGATATTTAGCGGGGGGTGACGATCTGACCGGTCTGGCGGCCTTGGGCGTCGTACTGGTAGGTGGTGATGCGGTCCGGTTCGGTGACTTTGGTTTTCAGGAACAGCGTTGGGTGCCACTCGGTGGTGATGGTGCGTGCCTGCGGGGTGCCGGAGGCTTCGGTGCGGCTGGTTTCGAGGCCGCGGTCGTTGTAGTCGTAGGTGGTGAGGTTGCCTTTGGCATCCTTATCAGTTTGGAGTAGGCCACTGGAATTGTATGTAAAGCTGGTTTTGCTGTATGGACAATTGGGCGTCGGCTCGCCTTCAATTGAAGATACCTTTTGAATTCCCTTGATCAATTGGAATCGGTAAGTGCTACCTTTGCCATATTCGTTGATGACAGTAGTGGAGCCGTCAGCGTTGTAGGTATAGCTAATTTTTTTCGATCCACTGGCTCCTTCGCTTGAAGTCGCGCGGCCTTGGTCATCATAGGTCCAGCTATCTATTCGATTACCACTCTGATCCAGAACGCCCGTCAATAGTCTCTCGTTATTAGAGTTCTCATAAAGCATCTGTTGCTGCTGAGAAATTTCGCCAGAGGTGCTTTTAATCGCCAATAGGCGGTTGATGCTGTCGTAATTGTAAGTTACAGAAAGGCCCGGTGCTCTCAGTGTCAATGGTTGATGCTTGCTGTCCTCAGTGAAAATTAGACTATTGCCAGATTCGTCTGTTGCTGTGAATTGGCCATTGCTGTAGGTGATATGAACTACCTTGCCTAGACTGTTCTTTTGCTCTAGGAGGTTTCCATTTTCATTAAATGTAAAATATTCGTTATTGGGGGTTGAGAATTCCCATCCGACGGAAGTTTTTATTAGACTCCCTCGCGAGCTAGAAATAGGAGTTATAACGTTGTTGAAAAGAGTGAAGTACGCTTCACTTCCATCTGCGAGAATGACAGTAATTAATTGCCCATTAAGAATGCGTAGATGCGACGAGTAAGTGTGCCGCCAGTAGCCGTCCACGCTATTGTAGCTATGTGTGAAGTCAATGCTGGAGTTTTTTTGAGCATACTCCGCAACCTCATAAAATCTATTGCCAATTGATGGCGTAACTTGACTGCTGGAGCAGGTTTTTAGTACAGGCTTGCCTTTTTGTTCGCCAAAGCTACAAGTGCCTGTTGTAGGGTCGTAAGTTTTCCCCGTTGCACATTCGTTACCATAGCGGTTGATCTTAAGAGCGTTAAGTAGATATTTGATAACCACCTGGCCCGACTGATTAACAACGGTGGAAGTACATTGAGCTTGTACTGGGTAATAGACGTATCCGTAGACGCCTCCGCTTAGCCACGTGTAGCCGTTTGCGCTGGAGTAGTATTTGGTGGCTGCCAAACAGGCAGATTCCATGTCGGGAAATTTAGTGCTTTGATCAAATGGGTATTGCCAGTAATAATCATCAGCAACGGCAGGCGCGGAAATTATAGATAAGGATACGTAGAGCATAATTTCTTTGAGCGTTGTTTTTTTACTTGAACTCGCGCGGGCTGCGTGGTTGTGATTGGTTTTTCTGGTTCTAGTCATGTCGTTTCCCGTGTAATTAGCAAGTTTTAATTCCATTTATTCAATTCCTGGGCTGAAGGCCCCAAGATTTAATAGAAAATTGATCGCAATGCACTTCAACATCATCGTTTCGCCAAAAAGTCTTGATGGCTATAGGTTGAGCTGCGCGCAACCGTTGTCACGAGGAAAGCGAGGGCGCTGGCGAGACTAGTGCACCCAGCCTGTCATGGGATGTACCTACTGATGACTCCTTGGTATTAGCGGGGGGTGATAGTTTGGCCAGTCTGGCGGCCCTGGGTGTCGTACTGATAGGTGATGATGCGGTTAGGTTCGGTGACCTTGGTTTTTAGGAACAGTGTTGGGTGCCATTCGGTGGTAATGGTGCGTGCCTGCGCGCTGCCGGATGCTTCGGTGCGGCTGGTTTCCAAGGCGCGGTCGTTGTACTCGTAGGTGGTTAGATTGCCCTTGGCGTCGGCCTTGGTTTTCAGCAGGCCCCGAGTGTCATAGGTGAACTTCGAGTTGCTGCTAGGGCAGTTAGGGGTGGGTTCCCCTTCGATGGCCGTAATTCGCTTGATCCCTTGGATGATTTGGAATTTATAAATAGTTTTCTTGCCATATTCGTTGGTTACAGCAGTAGACCCATCCGTGTTGTATACCAAGCTGACCTTGTCCGTGCCGTTGACGTGAGCGCTCGATGTAGCTCTACCCTGAGCGTCATATTCCCAAGTGGCAATGCGAACCCCGTTCGTGTCCGTTATTCCGGTCAATAATTTACTATCACGAGAATCTTCATAGACCATGGTGGTATGTTCGATGGTGGTACCCGAAATTCTGCTAACGGTAAGAAGCCGGTTTTCTGAGTCATACCCATAGGTAATCGAAAAGCCCTGAGAGCTCATTGTTAACGGCTGGTTCCGGGAATCCTCCGTAAAGTTGAGGGAGTTGCCAATATTGTCAGTGACAGTAATTTTTTCAGCGGTATAGATGATGTGGGATGTATATCCCTTTGTGCTGGTTTGCTCCGAAAGCTTGCCTGATTGGTCGAATTTAAGTCGCTCATTATCAATGGAAGTATACTCCCAGCCCGATGTGGTTTTAATGAGGCTGCCGAGAGAGTTCAATCCAGGGGTGATGATGTTGTTGATAAAAGTGAAGTGCTCTTCTTTGCCGTCGGCGTGAATTAGCGATATGGATTTTTCGCCAACAATTCTCAAGTGTGTAGAGAAATTGTGCCGCCAGTATCCATCTAGGCTATTATATACGCGCGAAAATCCAAGATCCTGACCGGTCGAGGAATAATCTTGGACCCTCTCGTACTTATTTCCAATTGTCAAATTAACTGGATTTCCTGCGCATGACATAGGCGAGGGAGCCCCTTTTTGCTCGTCGAATCCGCAAGCGCCAGTTGAGGGATTGAATGTTTTTCCTTCTGAGCATCCTGTTCCGGTGCGATAGATTATAAATGCGTTATATCCATGGCTGGTAACAATTTGCCCGGACTTGTTAACCCAGGTTGAAATGCACTGTACTGGAGTTGGGTAATATGACTGATAGTATCCATAGACCGCACCGCTAACCCATGTATAACCATTCAAGGTAGAGAATTTCTGAGTGGCGGCAATGCAAGCGGATTCCATATCTGGAATTCGTGCATTTGGGTCAAAGGGATAGAACCAAGCATAATCTTCTGCGAGTGAGTTCCCTGAAAATAGCGCTAATACCGCATAGGGGATGATTCTTTTGATTGGTTTTTTATAAGTGTGTCCGAGTTTTAATTGATAAGTGTGTTTATTTTGAGAATTGGCGTTCATGGTTTTCTCATGTGTAATAAGTTGATTGGCATTTTTTTGCGCGTAAAAAATCCGGCACATGGCCGGATTCTTAGAAGTTCAGTATCTGGATGCTTCTTTGTTCAGTTTGAGTAATTTATATCCCTTGATTCCCAACTGAACAACCTAAGTGCGTAAACACGCTGCAATATGTAGGTAATGTACGGTCAACATGGGAGCAACAAACGGAAGAAGAGGATGCGTTATCGGGGAGGTTGCGATTGATCGCATGCAGAGGGATGGGAAGGGGCTCAGGGGGAGGGCTGATTCTGATCGGCGTTATTCGGCGTTAGAGCGGCTTCTTACGTGTCTTGCTCTAAATGAGCTCGACTTGCTGGTAGCTGGACCAAGACCAGAGAGTGGAACCAAACCAAATCGATGTCCGTTTCTGGCCGAGGCTGTGTGAAAACGTTTTCGAGAATGAGCTCTGCTCAGGAAATGAACAAATTTAGCGGTTTCTCGCGAAATCCTGCCGAACAAACAGAGAAAATTTCCGCAGATTTCACGTAGCAACGCGAACCTCAAAGTTGAGCGAGAGTTTTCACACAGCCTGGGGGCCGATTGCTGCCTCTGGCGAGAGGTCACTACTGACCCATACGAGTTTGATGATGTGCACGCAGCAACACGCCAGGTAGGCGTTATCCCTTTTTTCTGAACCATCGCAGGGCTGCTTTCCTTGTCAGCTCTATCCCGCGTGGGTGTCTCTTAAGTGAGCTTCCGCCTCGTCGTAGTCAGGGCTTGTCTGTCCTGATTCTGGTGCGATTTTTCCGCTCGCGATCCAGAGGGCGTATTGGGGAAAGATATTCACCACTACGTCAATCTCTTCGCTACTGACGCGCACTGCACCTTTGCTGACGCTTAGCCATCTTGCGTGGTCGATCTCGCTCATCGTGCTCAATTTCTTGGGCCCGATCTTCTTGATCAATAGTCTCGTTCTATCTGCCGACCGTTCCATATAGATAAAAATTCTGCCCAGCCAAAAGGAAACTATTGCTTTCAGTCTGCGATGGGGAAATAATTTCCTTAGGGAAATAACTTCCTTGTATTGCTAGCAGCGCTATCCAATTAACTCTGAATCATACCGCAGGTAGGGTCATGGAACTTGAAGGAAGCAAGCTTTCTATTGAGGCAGTCAAAGGTGCTCCGATACTGATGCCGTGGAAGGATTTCGCGTCTTGGATCGGCACGAAAGAGTGGATCGTTCAAAACTGGATACGCCAGGGCTATATCCCCCGCATCAAGATTGGCACCCGCGTCATGGTCAATGTGGCGCTCCTGAATAAGCGCCTGCTTGAGTCGGAGAGCATCTGATGTCCGCTCGCAAGCTGGGGGTAGCCCATGTCGGTTCTGTCGAAGTACCTGCATCAACTCCACCCCGAGTCGTGTACCTGCTCTGTATGCGTGGCCCACGCTCTACCGGTGGAACCTCCGGTCGTCTCCAGCCGGTACACACATTGCACCGAGTGCCGCCCTACACGAGTGTTCACGGTCGTTGGGACCATGAATCTGGTATCCGGTGCCTGGAGGCAGGTCTCCAGTACCTATCGTGTGGAGCGGGGATTTACTTGCGAGAAGCACCAGCCCGGACGCCGCCCCCCGCAGTACTGGCACGTTATCTACGACAGCGGCAGGCCGACACCCTTCGTCCCCGTACGCGAGCCCTTCGAGCTGGAGGGCTGAGCCATGCCCACTGACGCCACCTTCTGCGTAAGTTTGCTGTTCGCTCTTCTCACCTGTGTTGGCTTTCCCCTGATGTGCGTGGCCCACGAAATTTCGAAGTGGGCTAACCGCAACAGCCGCACCCAGGTCAAGTCGGTCCAGGGCCGCCGCACCGGCTTGTCCGAACCCGCTTTCCCGTTCGGACAAACGGAGCGCCGGGCGAAGCGCACCCTTGACCGTCCCCCTCCCTGAATAGCCTCCGCTCGGGAGTGAGGGGCAGCACCACCGCCCCGCGCTCCTGAGCCCTCGGCGGCGAGAGCGGGATGACAAGGGCAGAGCCCTTGGTGTTCTTACCTCCCACCGCATGCACCACCGCAAAACCCAGGCACCACCACACCCGCTGAAAGACGGCCACCAACGCGCCCAATTTGCAGCAGCGGGCCAACTCATGCCCGAAAAAGGCAAAGGAGCTTCAGATGAACATGTTTGCAACCACTGGCGGAGTCGTTGAGCTGTGGGTCATCCAGACCGACACCTTCACCTCGAAAACCTCCGGCGAAATCTACGCCAGCGTCCAGGCCATTTCGCCGATCCCGGACGGCGCTCGCGGCAATGCTCGTGGCTTCGAAATCACCCAGTACGACATTGAGCCAACTCTGCTCGATGGCGTCGTCTTCGAAGGCTCTCCAGTGCTCTGCAAGTTCGCCACCGTGGTGCGCCCGACCAAAGACCGCTTCGGCAACACCAAGAACACCCAGGTGCTGACCGAACTGCTCGCCACTGGCAAAGACGCCGCCGCGCCGGTTCCTGCCCGCCCGGCTGCTCCGCAGGCTCAGCGCCCGACTCAGCCCGCCGCTGAGAAACCCTCCGACAGCAGCAAGTCCTGACGGGAGGGTAGGTAGATGAAAGCGCCGCTCCGTTTCGCCTTCGGCTGGGTTCTGTACGTGGCCATTCTCTGCGCCGTATCGCCTGCCGTGCGCGCGGTGCGCGAATTCCTCGAACCCTACCCGCTGGATTCCGTGATCGCTGTTGTCGCGGCTGCGCTCGCCTTCTTCGCCCTGTGGTGGTTCGTCCTGCGCTCCTTCTGGAGCTGGTGCGACCGCCCCCGCAAGGAGGCTCGCTGACATGTCAGGCGTTGTTGCCATTCAGGTCTGCACCAGCTGGGCGTCCACAGCGGACGGCCTCATGCAGTGCCAGCGCATCGAATGGCAACAGGCCTATCTGATTCCGCCCGAGGCCGCTGGAGCAATTGAAATTCTGGTCAACGGCGGGTTCTCCCTGGAGGCCTTCAGCATCGGTGCTGCGGGCGTTCTCGGGGCATTCGTGACGGGGCTTTTAACTGGCTGGGTCGCGTCACTTCTTCGTAAAGCCAAGTAGAGAGGAAACACCATGAACGCCATGAAACAACAGATCGCCAAGTTCAACCCGGTCCGCTCGTTCCGCAATCTGTGCATCGCTGGCACCGTCACCGCCGCGTCCTCGATGCCGGTGTGGGCCGCCAGCGTCATCGACACCAGCGCGGTGGAACAGGCCATCACCGACGGTAAGTCCGACATGTCCAACATCGGCGGCTACATCGTCGGTGCCCTGGTCATCCTCGCGGTCGCCGGCCTGATCTACAGCATGTTGCGCAAGGCGTAAGTGCTCTGGTCGGTGTGGTTGGGGGCGTTCTTCGCCGGCGCCTTCATCACCGGGTACCGCTGCGGCGAATTCTTCTAACGCGCTGATCCAAAGCGGAAGCCCCTCCGGTTCGTCCGCAGGGGCTTTTTTGTTGCTTGGAGTTCACATGAGGCAGGCACTTCTACTGCTCGCGCTGCTGGCCGGCTTCTCGTCGTCCGCCTTCGCCGAAGAGTACTACTGGTACATGGTGAACGGGGATCGATATCCCTCTCCGCAGGCGGCGTGCGATGGGTATGTCGCCAAGGGCTATCCCACTGCCGGACTTCGTAACGCGGTGGCCGAAGCCTACGTGCTGCCGATGGATACCAAGATTTCCTTCCGCTGCCACTTCTACAACCAGCTTGGCGAAAACTATGGTCGCCTGCCGCTATCTCGGGGTGGTGATACCTGCTCCGGCAGCTACGACACCAACACCGGTATCTGCACGCCCCCTTCTGACGCCGAGTGCAAGACCCGCGACAAATACACCAAGGCCGTGCAGTTCGTCTTCACCGATGGCGGCGCGGTGCTCGACCTCGATCCAGAAATCAAAGACGGCTGCGTGTACGAGCCGGGCTCGCCGGAGAACTGCAACGACAACGTCTGCACCGTCGATATGACCCCGGTCGGTAACAACGACATGTCGGATAACCCCGAAAACCCGGATCAGCAGTTGCAGGACTACCTCGACGAACTGGCGAAGAAGTTCGAGTGCACCAAAACCGCCAATGGCACGGTCGGCTGCACCGGGGCGCAAACCACCCCTCCTGATATCGACCCCGACGACAAATGCCCCGATGGCTATTCGTGGTCGGGCAGCGCCTGTTTCCCCACCACGGGTGGTGGCAACGAAAACCCGGACAACCCTGGCGGCAATACCGGTGGCGGCGATGGCGGAAACAATGGCGACGGCGGCAGTAACCCCGGCACGGGTAACGGTGACGGCAGCGGCTCCACGGGTGGTGGCACGGGCGGTGGGGATGGCGGCACCAATGGCGGCGACGGCCCCAAAGAGTCCCTGGCGCAGCCCAAGCAAGGTAACTGGGATGACGCGCTCAGTACCTGGGAAGCCAAGGTCGCAGAAGCCAAGAAAGAGTTCTCCGAGAAGATCAAAGAGAACGCCGACCAGCTGAAAGGGGTGTTCGATCTGAACCTGGGCGAGGGCGGCGGGAAGCTTCCCTGCGACACCTTCGTGGTGTGGAAAAAGACCGTCAGCCTCTGCTTCACCCCCTACGAAGAAAAACTCTCCTACCTGCGCTACGCGCTGATGTTCATGGCATCGGTGCTGGCGGCGTTCGTCATCCTGAAGGAGTGATCACATGGAATGGCTATCCAGCTTCTTTGACCAGATCGTCCTGTTCCTTCAGTGGATCTGGGACTTCCTCACCCAGGGTATCTACGACTTCATCAAGGACGGCTTTGTGGTCGCCACCCAGTGGGCCATGTACAGCGCGCTCCAGTCGTTCCTGTTCCTGCTCGACGTCAGCTACACCGTGGCACGCGAGCTGATCGACAGCCTCGGCGTGTCCAATATGGTCCGCTCCATGTACGCCACGCTGCCCGGCCCGCTGGCTGCGGCGCTGCAATTTCTCGGCGTACCGCAGGCCCTCAACATCATGTTCTCCGCCCTGGCCACGCGCTTCTGCATGCGCTTCGTGCCGTTCATAGGGAGGTGAGTCGTGTCGATCAAGATTCACCACGGCCCCAACGGCTCCTACAAAACCTCCGGCGCGATTCAAGACGATGCCGTACCCGCGCTGAAGGAAGGCCGCGTCATCATCACCAACGTCCGGGGCTTCACCCTCGAGCGGGCCTACACCGTCTTCCCCGATCTGCCCAACACGGCGCAGATCATCAACCTCGATCTCGAATCGCTGGCCGACCTCGAAAAGATGCGCACGTGGTTTCAGTGGGCACCGCGGGGCGCGTTCCTGATCTTCGACGAAACCCAGCTGCTGTTCCCCAAGTCCTGGCGCGAACGCGATCTGGAGAAGTTTGACTTCCCCGGCGGTCCTGAGGCGGCGCATGAAGCTGACCGGCCCATGGGCTGGCTCGATGCCTGGACCCGGCACCGGCACTTCAACTGGGACATCGTCCTGACCACGCCCAACATCAGCTACATCCGCGACGACATCCGCATGACCTGCGAGATGGCCTACAAGCATTCCAACCTCGCAGTGATCGGCATCCCCGGCCGGTACAAGGAGGCCCAGCATGACGCCCAGCTCAATCGACCACCCGCTGACGGCACCATCGTCGAATACAAGCGAATCAAAAAGCAGACCTTCCGCCTCTACCAGTCCACCGCCACCGGCAAAACCCAGGACACCAAGGCAGGGAAAAGCCTGCTCCGGTCGCCTAAGTTGGTTCTTCTACTGGCACTGCTGGCCGGCACTATTGGCTTTGTCAGCTATATGGGACCTCTCAAGGTCGTCGGCGGTGGCGCTCAGCAAAACCCTAATCCTGCCCATTCTCAGCCAGCTAGCGAGCCTCATCCTCAAGGGGCTGCTCTACCTGCTCAAGCGCCTGCTGCTGCGCGTAGCACTCTTCCTGCTGGTGCTGTTTTTGGCCAATCAGGTGTTCCGACTCTTCCACTAGCTGAGCATCCCTTCGCGGGCCGGCAGATCGCCGTGGCGGCCCGCGTGAAAGGGCTGGTGAAGGGCATGCAGCGCGAGATGTACATGTTCGTCATCACCGACTCCGAAGGACGCCGGCTGATGCTCAATTCCTGGCAGATGGGCGAATCCGGCTACGGCGTGAAGGCCCGCTCGGAATGCGTGGCCGAGCTGTCCTACGGCGAGTACCACGAAACCATCGTGTGCGCCGGAGCCTTCCCCAGACAAGCACAACCACCCGCAGCAACGCCCGTAGAACTCGTAGCCGCCCCAGCAGTGCCCCCAGGGCCAACGCTGACCATCGTCCCCGATTCCGAATACCCCGCACGCCCCTGGAGGACCCAATGACCTTGCACGGCCTCATCAACGCCCTTGGGCTGCTCGCGCTCGCGTATGCGCTCGGCTTTCTCACGGCATTGCAGGTGATGCAGCCGGTGTCGGCGTTTCCGTTTTGAGTCGGCGAGCCGCGCCGCCGGCCGGGAGCGCCAGGCACGAGCGGTAGGCCGAAGGCGCGGCCGACGACCCTGTAGCACGTCGGATAACACCCCTTCCAATTGGTTAGCGTTGGATAGATTAGGAAGACCAGATGAAGAGCAAAGCAATCCACCAGCTCCGCGCAGTACTCCAGCCGGACGGTCAGTTTTTCGAGTCGCCCGAAGGGCGTTTGTTTGTTGATCCTAAGACGGTCGAGTTCACTGACCTCTCCGGCGTCCGCCTGCTGCGTTGCGGCGTGGATACGGTCCGTCAGCTTTACAGCGGCATGATCCGTCCTGAAGTCATGGCGCTTTTCTCGGAAAAGGATGACCACGTTGAGTTCGCCGGCTACCAGTGGGTCAAGGGGCGCATCGGCCGTGACTCTGGCTATCAGTACCGCCTACAGAACGCCGATATGGGGCTGATCCTGCTGATCAAGAATCACAACGTGAAGCTCGAAAGCATCGGGCCGCACCTCAAGATTGAGGTATCTCCGCATGCGCTGGATGGAGCCGATCCGAGTGTGCTTCAGGGCGTTCTCGATGACCTTGCGGCGGGCGTGCTATCGCTCTGCGAGGTAAACCAATGTGCGGTACATATCGCGCTCGATGTGCAGGGCTGGACGCCTCCTGCTGACCTGATGGATCGCATGCATTGCCGGTCCCGGCGTGTCCGCCAGATCAGTGGCATTGATCGTATAGAGTTTGATGGTGAAGCGACCGTGTACGGGCGGGGGCAGTCGTACCTTTTCGGCTCTGCCTCTGGCCTACAGATGGCGATCTATAACAAGACGCTCCAGGCTCGGAGCGTGGACAAGCTCGACTATTGGGAAAACGTGTGGGCCTCGCTCAACGGCGATCCCTTCGGCGATGGCGACCCCGCCTACAACCCGTTGGAAACGGTGTGGCGCATCGAATTCCGCTTCCATCACTCGGTTATCCAGCAGTTCTCCGAAGGCTCCAAGATGTCCTCTGGCGAGGTGATCGGCTGCCGTACCTATGAAGGTCTTTGTCCTCACCTGCAAGGGCTCTGGCAGTACGCTTGTGAGAGTTTCCGGGTGATGTCCCGAGAGGGTGTATTCGATCCCTTCTGGACGCTGATTTCTCAGGACGCGCGGGTGCAAGTAGAGGCAGACCCACTCATTGAACGCACCGAATACCGCCGTTACTACAAGACTGCGAAAGGCTTCTCCGGGCGCAACTGCGAGATGTTTCTCGGGCAGTTCGTGAGTCTGATTGCACGTGAGCGAATCCCCCCAAAAAAGGCCCTCCAGTCCGCCCGTAAGCTCGAATTCTGGCACGTCGTGGAAGACCACTACATCGCCAAGGGCTGGACCTTGCATGAGTTCGAGCGGCACGTTTCGAAGCTCATCGCCGATAGGTACATCAGGCGGGGGTACGCGATCTAATGTCCATTACCAAGCTGGAAGACGGGCGTTGGCTAGTCGATGTCGAACCGATCAAGGGAAAGCGTTTTCGAAAGCGGTTCAACACCAAGGGTGAGGCCCAGCGATTCGAAGCCACGGTGCGGCAGAAGTGCATTGATAACCCAACATGGAGCGCTAAGCCAAAGGACCGTCGTCGTCTCCTGGAGCTGGTGACTCTTTGGTACGACCTTCACGGGCACGCTCTGCGAGATGGTGAGCGGCGTTATTCGAAGCTCCAGCAAATGGCCGTTCGGCTGGGCGATCCAATTGCGACCACCTTTGATGCGACGTCATACGCGCAGCTTCGTAGGAAACGCTTGGAGGGTGGTATCTCGGGGAAGACGCTCAACAATGAGTTGGGATACGTGAGGGCGGTGTTCAACGAGTTGAAAGCCTTGGGGGAGATTGATTACGCCAATCCACTGGCTGGAGTGAAGTTGCTGAGGCTACAAGAACGGGAATTGTCTTGGCTGACGACTGAGCAGATCGGCGAGCTTCTCGACTCCATCCGCAACCGTTGCGACAACCCACACACCGAGTTGGTGACATTGCTCTGCCTGACTACCGGTGCTCGATGGTCAGAGGCTGAAAAGCTCCCCGCGCAGCGACTACAGGGCAACGTCGTGACCTATGCAGAAACTAAGTCCGGCAGAGTACGCCACGTGCCAATTCCAACAGCGCTGGCTGACCGGGTAAGGGTGCATTGGCGCATGCATGGGCCCTTCACGTCCTGCATCACATCTTTTCGCCGTGCTTTGGAGCGCACCACGATTCAACTACCGCAAGGGCAGGCTAGCCACGCGCTCCGGCATACTTTTGCCAGTCACTTCATGATGAATGGCGGCAATATCCTCACCCTACAGAAAATCCTTGGTCACTCTACTCTGACCATGACAATGCGATATGCGCATCTATCACCTGATCATCTTCAGGACGCAATTAGGTTTGGTCCAATGGCTAACTCTAGCTGGGTGCTCGGTTGATAATGACTTCTGTTACTTTGGTAGTTACGCCTAGATAGTCGTACACTGCTTGCGTTTTTTTTATGAAAGCACTGTCGTTAGAAAATACATGGTTTGCAAAAGATGCTATCGCTGCATGTCCGGCATCACTCGTTGCCGCAGTAAATCGCTTCTCACTTTTAAGGTTGCTGTCTTGATGAAAGCCGACGACATTTAACACGTTGTAGCATGCTGTGATTTTTTCGTGTAAATGCATGTCGCGATGCTGAAAGTCTGTCCTTGATATTCCTAGGAATTGCTCAATGCTAAAGTTGTATTCTCGGTAGCCTGGGGCAACTTGGTGCAGGCTCCAAATTTTCTCAATTACGTTTGGTGCGGTGATGTTGTTTAGCTGCTTTGGTCCTAAGCCGGTGCAGTCTCTTAGCGTCTGGATAGTTGGCGCTCCGTCTTCAGTTTCGTGCTCTTGCATTACTCTGAGTGATTCACGTTGTGCTCCTGTGTATTGGCGCTTGAAGTTTTCGACCTGAGAGATTATTGCTTGGTGAATTGATGGGTGGCTGTCCTGTATTTCAGTCGCCTGTTCCAGTATGTGATCCATTAGTGAAAAGAATGAGTCTAATTGCTCATTACTTATCTGCTCCAAGGTTGATTCTTTTCGGCCTCCATAGAACTTGAGAAGTGATTGCGATGTGCTGTGGATTATAGACTCATAAACACTTTCTAAGTTTTCTATGTAAGATTGATATGCTGTATTTGGATCTATTTCTTTTACAATCGCTTTGCCTGTCGAGTCGAAGGATGGGCTGATTTCGATGCTTATGTGCATCGCAGAAAGTTTTCTCAAAAGATCAAGGAATTGCTGCCCGCGCTCTCCTGTTCGCTTTACTTCTCGCAAGGTTTCATCTGAGTAAACGACTTGGTATTTGTCTAGAATTTCATTTTCAAGTGCGTTATTTGGGAATTTTATAAAAAAATCAAGAATGTTATGATCTAGATAAACAGTCGGCTTTCCGGTGTAATTTGGACGTTCCATTAATCAGCTCCTGGTCTGATAATAATCATGTGCCGCACCGCTCGCTAGATCATCTTCAAGAGATAGTATGGCTCGAAATTCTGTGAGTCTTACATGTTGTAGTATTTTGAACTGAAAGCTATGGAAAGTGGCGCTCCATCATAAAGACAGCTCGCGGTTAGTTTGATTTTTCTCTTGTGGTCGTAATACGTGTGAAAGTTAATTTTCTTTCTGATTAACTCCAGCTCGGATAAGCTGATGCTCAGCGCTCCAAGCAGGGCTTCTGAGTCAAATTCCTGATTTTCGGAATGAGGTGCTGTTCTTACAAAGTCTACCTCGATGAAGCTAACAAAATTTCCCTCTGTCTGAAGAGTCATTTTGCAGTCTTCATTTTCAACTACAATGTTGCCGAATTCGTTGACTGATGCGCCGGTGGCTATCTCCGCACGCTCAATAGTTAGTCCCATGTATTGAAAGGGGCGATGGAACGGTCGACTCATTACGCGTAGGCTATAAGCACTAGCCTTATCGGTAGCTGTGGCCAAGCTATCTTTGGTTTTCTTCGGATTTAAGATGTTCGCGTTGTATACGATTTCCATTGAAGCTAAAAGCTTTTTGAAAGACGCTTCGTATTGGTTCTCGTCCTTAAAATCGCCATAGAGTTTTCCTGGGAGTAATCCAGGTAATTCGCATTCTGCGACCACTAGTGGAAGAACCTTAATTTTCTTTCCGCCTATCTGGAAGCTCATTGCTACGTCAAGCTCATTTTGAACCCAAGGAGCGATGACTGAGTGTGGCGAAACGACAACTGCAAAGTAATCAGAGTTATCGATCCCCTCTCTAATTTTTTGGATCAGGGAGTCTCCGATCTTCATCTCTGCCTCGTCCAGCCAGCATGTAACATTGTGCGCTTCTAGATCTGCCGCGAGCTTCCGGACAAAAGGTTTGTCATGGTGATTGTGGCTCAAGAAAACTCTGACGCTCATAGATGGCTAATCCTTTAGGCTGCGTTCAGTCATTCATCGTCCGCCGAGCAGGGTTTGTGGCTGCTTAGAGGTGCAATTGAGGCATTTTCGACACTTCTTCGACAGTTTGCAGCAGAAACGAAAAAGCCCCTGAAATTCGCTAGGAAAATCAGGGGCTTATCGTTTGTGTTTGGTGGAGCCGGGGGGATTTGAACCCCCGTCCGCCAGTTCTCCGCTGTCGGTTCTACATGCTTAGCCATCTCTATTAGGTTAACTCCTTGCGGCCCGAGTGGCAGGGCGCTTGGAGCGAGCTGTATGAGTTTTAGCCGTTACGTCTACAGCGAACTTGGCGGCGATCCTGTTCTATATGACAGACCTAATCTTCGGGTTTACAGGCATCCCCTAGGGTCTGCTAGCGGCACTTAGGCTGCTAGGGCGTAGTTGTCGTCGTTGGCAACTATAAAGTTGTGGCAGCTGATTTACGAGAACTGTCACCTACTCGGCATGCCCCTCGAGTTTTGTTACCGGCGTCGAATCCTAATCGGCCCCAAAACCTTGAAAGGTCGTTGGCGATTGTACGGGAAAGCCGCCCCGATAGCCACCCGGGGCGGCGCAAGGTGTTGTCAGCTCAGGAATTTCAGCACGGCTTCGGCCACGGCCTCGGAGGACGCGGGGTTCTGCCCGGTGATCAGGCCGCGGTCCACCTCGACGTGGCTCTGCCAGTCCGGGCCCTTGCTGTAGCGGGCGCCGTTGGCCTTGAGCATGTCCTGGACGAGGAAGGGCACCACGTCGGTGAGGCCGACAGCGTCCTCTTCGCTGTTGGAGAAGCCGGTGACGTGCCGACCCTGTACCAGCGGCCGGCCGTCGAGTCCGCGCGGGTGACGGAACACGGCCGGGGCGTGGCAGACCGCGGAGACGGTCTTGCCGCTGGAGTGGAAGGCTTCGATCAGCGCCACGGAGGTGCGGTCCTCGGCCAGGTCCCAGAGCGGGCCGTGGCCGCCAGGGTAGAACACGGCGTCGTAGTCGTCGGCCTTCACTTCGCTGAGCTTCACGGTGCTGGCCAGCGCGGCCTGGGCGTCGCTGTCCTGGCGGAAGCGCAGGGTGGCCGGGGTCTGGGCGCCTTCCTCGTCGCTCTTGGGGTCGAGCGGCGGCTGGCCGCCCTTGGGCGAGGCCAGGGTCAGGCTGGCGCCGGCATCCTTGAACACGTAGTAGGGCGCGGCGAACTCCTCGAGCCAGAAGCCGGTTTTCTTGCCGGTGCTGCCGAGCTGGTCGTGGGAGGTCAGGACTACCAGGATTTTCATGCTCACTCCTTCGGCGTATCGCTAGTCGTGCGGCTGCCGCCGAAACGGCAGCCCGGACTGTCAGTGTAGGCAATGAGCCGTCTGCGTCAGCGCGACAGGGTGATAGCCAGATAGGCGGCGTACAGCACGCCGTTGAGCATCAGTACCCAGATCGGCAGGCCGCCGCCGCGCTGGGCGTTGATTCGTAGCCAGAGCGCTGCGCCGAGGGTCACCAGCACGCCGGTGAGCACTTCGATACGCGGCTGCCAGGGCGTGAGCAGGATGCCGATCGCGGGCAGCAGGGTGCCCTGGAAGACCATGGCGCCGCTGATGTTGCCGAAGGCCAGGGTATCCTTGCCGCGGCGTACCCAGAGGATGCTGTTGATCTTCTCCGGCAGTTCGGTGGCGATGGGGATGATCAGCAGCGACAGCAGCAGCGCGGAAATACCCAGGATGTGCGACAGGCCTTCCACACCATGGATGAAGCCCTTGGCGCCCAGCACCAGCAGCGCCAGGCCCAGCAGCAGTTGCAGCAGGATGGTGGCGAGGTTGGTCGGCAGGCCGATGCGCGACAGGTACATGCGGTGGTCGGCCTCGGTGCCGTGGCCGTCTTCCACCAGGCTTTGCGAGGCGCGGATGGTCAGCGTGATGTAGCCGATGTAGGTGAGCACCAGCAGTACGCTGAGGGCGACGCGCACGGAGTGCAGTTCAGCCGGGACGAACATGGCGATGGTGGCGAAGCTGAAGGCGGCCAGGAAGAAGTTCAGGTCGCGCTGCATGCCCGTGCGCTCGGGGCGGATGCGTCCGAACAGTCCACGAGCGCGCCAGGCGGCGAGCGCCATCAGGCAGGTGGACAAGGTGGAGAGCATCAGCGGTGCGCCGAGGATCGCGCCGACGCCGACTTCCTCGTTGAGGTTGACGTTGCTGGTACCGGCAAACAGCGCCAGTAGCGGGATCAGGGTTTCCGGCAGGGCGGTGCCGATGGCGGCGAAGAGCGAACCGGTGACACCTTCGGAGATGCCCAGGCGCTCGCCGAAATGTTCCAGCGCGTTGGTGAAGAGTTCGGCGGCGATCAGGATCACCAGCAGCATGCCGAGCAGTTCGAGGATGAAGGTCAGCATGCGCGCAGCTCCAGAGGGATGGAGCGAAGGGTGGGGTGGTGCATCACGGTGAAGCTCCCGGCCGGTGTAAGTACCCATGACCACGCATCTCCCCGGCCGTTGCGGAGATCACGTGGTCAAAGGTCTTGCCAGGCAAAACTGCTGACGACGCCATGGCCTGCGGGCCAAGTGTGTTGACGTCGCCCCCGTTCGTCGAACGGTCGGCTACTCCCCAATGACGCCGCGCATTCTAGCGGATCGGGCGAGCAGCTCAACCCATGGGTTACCAGGTATCGATCAGTGGACGCTTTTTCCCCTGGCGCGGTACGGGCTTCGGCGTCGATGCCAGGCCGCGCAACAACCAGCGACGGGTATCGGCCGGGTCGATGACGTCGTCGATTTCCAGGTAGCTCGCCATGTTCAGCCCCTTGCCGTTGCGGTAAGCGGCGGCGACCAGTTTGTCGAACAGCTTCTGCCGCTCCTGCGGGTCTTCAATCGCGGCAAGCTCCTTGGCGTAGCCGAGGCGGATCGCTCCCTCCAGCCCCATCGCGCCGAACTCGCCGCTGGGCCATGCGACCGTGAACAGCGCGGCGTGGAAGCTGCCGGCGGCCATGGCCTGCGCGCCGAGTCCATAACCCTTGCGCAGGACCACGGTGAAGAACGGCACGCTGAGGCTGGCGGCGGTGACGAACATGCGCGAGACGTGGCGCACGGTGCCGGTCTTCTCCGCTTCCGGGCCGACCATGAAGCCGGGGGTGTCGCACAGCGAAATGATCGGCAGGTCGAAGGCGTCGCACAGCTGCATGAAGCGCGCGGCCTTGTCGCCGGCCTCGGCGTCGATGGCGCCGCCCAGGTGCATGGGGTTGTTGGCGATCAGGCCGAACGGCTTGCCTTCGATGCGCACCAGCGCGGTGACCATCCCGGCGGCGAAGTGCCGGCGCAGTTCCAGCACCGAGCCGCTGTCGGCCAGTTGCTCGATGACCTGGCGGATGTCGTAGACCCGAAGGCGATTCTCCGGCACCGCGTGGCGCAACAGGCGCTGGTCGGCGCACTGCCAGTCGGTGCTGTCGCCCTGGAAGTAGGCGAGGTACTGGCGGGCGATGCGGGTGGCTTCGGCCTCGTCTTCCACCAGTACGTCGATCACGCCATTGGCGCTCTGCACGTCGCTGGGGCCGACTTCCTCGGGGGCGAATCTGCCCAGGCCGCCGCCCTCGATCATTGCCGGGCCGGCCATCCCCAGGCTGGTATCGCGGGTGGCGATAATCACGTCGCAGCAACCCAGCAGCGCGGCGTTTCCGGCGAAGCAGCGGCCGGAGACCACGCCCACCAGCGGCACCAACCCGGAGAGCCGCGCGAGGCCGACAAAGCTCATGTTGTCCAGCCCGGCCACGCCGACGAAATCGGTGTCGCCCGGCCGCCCGCCGCCGCCTTCCGCGTAGAGCACCAGCGGGATGCGCCACTGCTCGGCGAGGTGCAGCATGCGGTCGGTCTTCTTGTGGTTCATCACGCCCTGGGTGCCGGCGAACACCGTGTAGTCGTAGGCCAGCACCAGGCAGCGTGCCTTCTCGTCGCCGAACTGCGCAGCGTTGATGCTGCCCAGCCCGCTGACCAGGCCGTCGGCAGGGCTGCTGGCGATCAGTTCCTCGACGCTGCGGCGACGGCGCTGGGCCGCGATGGCCAGTGCGCCGTACTCGATGAAGCTACCGTCATCGAGCAGATCGGCGAGGTTCTCGCGGGTGGTGCGCTTGCCGATCCTGTGGCGCTTGGCGACGGCGTCCGGGCGGCGCTCGTCGAAGCCGATGGCGTGGCGTTCGAGCACTTCGGCGAGGTCGGCGCGGATGGCGTCGAGATCGATGGCGGCGCTGCTTTCATGGTGCTGCGCTTCGATGTCCGCCGGCTCGACGAACAGCAATGCGTCGCCCTCGCCGAGGCTGTCGCCGGGGGTGGCGGCGAGACTGTGGACGATGCCACTGGCGCTGGCTTTTACCTCGAATTCCATCTTCATCGCCTCGACCACGGCGATGGTCTGGCCCTGGGCAACGGCATCGCCTGCGGCCACGTTCAGGCTGACCAGCACACCCGCGCTGGGCGTGGCGAGAGGGAGGCAGCCGGCCGGCACTTCGCTGCTGCGCTGGGCTTGTGCGGTGGCACCGGCATGGCTGAAGAAGCGATGCGGGTGCGCGTGATCCTGTGCGCCCAGCAGCGTGGGCAGGTGTTCTTCGATGTAGCGGGTGGTGACCTGGTTGTCCGCCACCGCGCTCTGGCGCAGCAGATTGAGCAGCAGCGGAATGTTGCTCGCCACGCCTTCGAGACGGAATTCGCAGAGCGCGCGATAGGCGCGCTGCACCAGCTGTGGATAACTGCCGATGCCGTGGACGATCAGCTTGGCCAGCAGCGAGTCGTAGCCGGCACTGTTGCGGTAACCGGCGTAGCCGTAGCCATCCACGCGCAGGCCGGGGCCGCTGGGCGGCTCGTAGGCGCTGAGGGTGCCGCAGGCGAGGTGGGGCGTGCCGTCGCTGGAAAGTGTTTCCAGGTTGATCCGCAGTTGCAGGGCGTGGCCGCGTGGCGCGGGGATCTCCGCCTGGGTCAGGTTCAGCTCGGCGAGGCTGGCGCCGGCGGCAATGCGCAGTTGCGCCTGGACGAGGTCGACGCCGGTCACTGCTTCGGTGATGGTGTGTTCCACCTGCAGGCGCGGGTTGGCTTCCATGAACACGAAATCGCCGCTGTCCTCGTCGAGCAGGAACTCGAAGGTGCCCAGGCCGCGATAGTTCACGGCTTCGGCCAGCCTTACGGCGGCGGCGAGAATGGCACCACGCAGCCGAGGATGCAGGTTGGGGCTCGGGGCGATCTCCAGCAGCTTCTGGTTGCGCCGCTGCAGGGTGCAGTCGCGCTCCCCAAGGTGGCTGACGACGCGGCCGTCGCCGATCACCTGCACTTCGATGTGGCGGGCGCGCTGGATCAGGCGTTCGACGTAGAGCCGGTCATCGCCGAAGGCCGCGCGGGCCTCTGCCTGGCAGCGGGCGTAGGCGTCGGCGATCTCCTCGACGCTGCGCACCGCGCGCATGCCGCGCCCACCGCCGCCAGCGAGGGCCTTGATCATCATGCCGGCTCCGGCGGGCAGTTCGCGGAAGAAGCGTTCGGCGTCTTCCAGTGAGGTCGCGCGGTTGCTGCCGGCGGCCAGCGCCACGCCGTGATCGCGGGCGAGGTCGCGGGCGCGGGCCTTGTCACCGAAGACGTCGAGCACCTCCGCTGAGGGGCCGACGAAGGTGAGCCCGGCGCTTTCGCAGCGGCGGGCGAAGCCGGCGTTCTCGGAAAGGAAGCCATAGCCCGGATGCACCGCGTCGCAGCCCTGGGCCAGGGCGATGTCGATGATCTGCTGCTGGTCGAGGTAGGCGCTGGCGCCACGCCCTTTCAGGGCCGTGGCCTGGTCGGCCTGGCGAGTGTGCAGCGAGGCGGCGTCGTCCTCGGCGAAGATCGCCAGCGTCTGGATACCCAGCTCGGCGGCGGCGCGGGCAATGCGGATGGCGATCTCGCCACGGTTGGCGATGAGCAGGCGGGTGACGGGCATGGCGATTCCGGTTGTGGTTCTTGTGGTCGGCAATCGCACCATCTTAGGCGGGTGAGGAGGGTGGGGAATCAAGTACGGCGTCGCGAATGGCGCAGGCTTAGTGGGCCTTATGAGCGGTGACCGGCCTGGAGCCGGCCACCGCGTGCGGAATCACCCGTTGGCTCCGCCGTCGCCGGCGTTCTTCTTCAGCAGCTGCAGGGCTTTTTCGGTCTGCGCAATGCAGGCCTTGGTGTCACCCGCGGCCTGGGCCTGGGCGGCCTTTTCCTGCAGGCGCATGGCCTGTTCCTGGGCCTGGGTGTTGTTGGTGACGGTTTTCACCGCGTCATCGACTTTCTGCAGATTGTCGCTGCACAGGTCGGCGGCAAAAGCCGGCGACGCCAGCAGGGCGGCTGTAATGAGCAGGGCGGCACGTTTCATGGCAGTACTCCTGTCAACTTGACCGTTGTCGCGGACCGAACGAGCGGGCCGTACAGGGTGGACTGCCACGATTCACGCGGGGTTCAGAGAATCGGCCCGGCGGTTGTCGGGAGTTCGACGCAGACGCCCAGGCCGGCGCCGTCCAGCCCTTCGTGCAGGGAAATGCGCCCGTGGTGGATTTCCACGATGCGCTTGACGATGGGCAGGCCCAGCCCGCTGCCGTGGCTGCTGGCGACGCTTGGGCTGCGGTAGAAGCGGGTGAAGATCGCTGCCTGTTCGGCCGCCGCCACGCCGGGACCGTTGTCGCGCACCCAGAGGATCAGTCGGTCGCTCGCGCTTTCCAGGCTGACGGCCACGCGGCCGCCTTCGGGGGTGTAGCGCAGGGCGTTGCCGACCAGGTTGGTCAGCATCAGCTCCAGCCAGGGCGCGACGCCCTGCAGGCTCCCTCCCTGGCTATCGAAGGTCAGGTCGATGCCCTTGTCGATGGCCTGCGGCGCCAGCTCGGCGATGGTGTCTTCGGCCAGCAGGCCGAGGTTCACCGGGCGGAATATTTCGTGCAGCTCCTCGGCATCCAGGCGCGCCAGCAGCAGGATCTGCTCCATCAGTGCACTGATGCGCTCGACACTGCGGCTGACCTGCTGCAGTCCATGGGCATGGGCGGCCGGGTCGGAGGAGCGCAGCGCGACCTGGGCATGGGTGCGCAGGCTGGCCAGCGGCGTGCGGATTTCATGGGCGGCGTCGCTGGTCAGGCGGCGCTCGGCCTCCATCGCGGTATTCAGGCGCTCCAGCAGCAGGTTCAGTTCGCTCACCAGGCTGTGCACTTCCACGGGGGCCCGGTTCAACGCCAGCGGATGCAGGCTGTGGGCGCTGCGGTGGTGCACCTGCTCGATCAGGCTGCGCAGCGGCGCGAGGCCCTGGCGTACGCCGAACCAGACCAGCACGGCGAACAGCGGCAGCGCCAGCAGCAGGGGGAAGAGCGCGCTGAACAGCAGCAGGCGCAGGGTTTTGGAGCGGAAGTGCAGGTCCTCGTAGACCCAGATGCGGATCTGGTCGGCGCCGGAGGATTCGATCTGCAGCACCCGGTAGTTCACGCCGCCCTGTTGCAGGTCGGAGAAGCCCAGAGGCTGGTCGTCCAGGCCCGCGGGCGGGCGTTCGGTAGTCAGCAGCGGTTCGCCCAGGTACCAGATTGAATAACCCAGGGTCGCTTCGCGGTGGATCAGCGGCAGGCCTTCGATGGCCTTGCGGCTGCGCGAGAGGATTTCCCCCGGCGGCGTAGGGTCGGCATCGATGGAGTCGGCGATGTCAACCAGGCTCAGGGCCGCCTGGCCGAAATCGATCATGTCCTGGTCGTAGAGGTGGTTCACCTGTTGGCGGGTCAGGTGGTAGGTGAACAGACCGGCGACCAGCCAGAGCAGGGAGACGCCGCCGATCAGGGTCAGCAGCAGGCGGCGACTGATGGAGCCTGCGCGGCGTGGCGTACCGCTCAAGCTCGCGCGGCGCCGTCGGGGCGGTCGATGCCGTAGCCGATGCCGCGCACGGTGCGGATCAGGCTATTGCCCAGCTTGCGCCGCAGGTGGTGGATGTGTACTTCGATGGCGTTGCTTTCCAGGTCCCCGTCCCAACCGTAGAGGGCTTCCACCAGTCGGGCGCGGGACAGCACCTTGCCGCGCTGTTCCAGTAGCAGGCGCAGCAGGGCGTATTCGCGCGGTGCCAGGTCAACCGGTTCGCCGCTGAGGCTGACCTTGTGGGTGGCCGGGTCCAGTGCCAGTTCGCCGTGTTGCAGCAGCGGCGCGGCGCGGCCGGTGTGGCGGCGGGTCAGGGCGCGGACGCGGGCGAGCAGTTCGTCGAGGTCGAAGGGTTTGGTCAGGTAGTCGTCGGCGCCTGCGTCCAGGCCGGCGACGCGGTCGGCCACCTTGTCGCGGGCGGTGAGGATCAGCACGGGCGTCAGGTCACCGCGGCGGCGCAGGCCGCGCAGCACTTCCAGGCCGTCCTTGCGCGGCAGCCCGAGATCGAGGACCAGCAGGTCGAACTCATCGGTGGCCAGCGCCTGGTCGGCGGCCACGCCATCGCTCACCCAGTCCACGGTGTCGCCTTCCAGACCGAGCCCCGCGCGAATGCCATCGCCCAGCAGCTGGTCGTCTTCTGCCAACAGGATTCTCATCTTGGTCCCCTCTACCGGCCTGTGCAGCAGGATAGCTGGCGTGATCCGGTTAGGGCAGAGGGTGACAGCGCTCGCTTAACGAGGTGTTAAGGCTTTCTGCGCCGTTGACGGAGAAAGCAGGGCGAAGAATCCGGACCGATTATCCGCCGCCCGTGGGGACGGCGGATAACGCTGGAGACGTTGTGCGCCCTACGCCTGGACAGTGGACGAACGCGCGCGAGTCACGCGATCCACCAGATAGACCACGCCGCGATAGTCGATACCGCCATGGGCGGACAGACCGATCTCGCAGGTGCGGCTGGTGGAGACGCCTTCCTCGCAATACTGCACCGCGTCCTTGAGCGTGCGCAGCGAATGCGCGTTCAGCTCGGGCGTGGTGAAGCCCTTGTCGCCGGCGAAACCACAGCAGTGGATGCCCTCGGGGATCACCACTTCGCGGGTGCAGCGCTTGACCAGGTCGATCAGTGCCTGGCTTTCGCCCAGGTGCTGGGTGCTGCAGGTGACGTGCACGGCCACCGGCTTGTCCTGCGGCTGGAAGTCCAGACGCTCGACCAGATGGGTGCGGATGAACTTCACCGGGTCGTAGATTTTCAGCCGGTCGTCCGCCAGTTCCTGCACCAGGCGCAGGGTGCAGGGGCTGGTGTCGCAGTAGATTGGGTCGAGACCGCCACGGCTAGCGCGCAGCAATTCGGCGAGCAGTTCGTCGCGCTTGGCGTCGGCTTGGCTCTTGTAGCCCTTGGAGGCGAACGGCTGGCCGCAGCAGAGGTTGTCGGCGTTGTCCGGGAAGACCACCTGGTAGCCGGCCTTCTCCAGCAACTGGCGGGTCTTGTCGATCAGTGGCATCTGTTCTTCGTCCGCCGCCGCCGGGCCCATGGCGCGGGACACGCAGGCGGTGAGGTAGACGACGCGCGGCTTGCCGTTATCCACAGGCTGCGAAGCGGCAGCCAGGCGCACGGGCTGCGGCATGGACGGCGTCCACTGCGGCACGCGGCCCTTGCTGGCGTGACTGATGGAAGCGCTGAGGCGGGCCAGGCGCGGCGCGCCGAGCACCATGCGCGCACCGTTGGCAGCGTGCAGCATGAACTTCGCACCCTTGAGTGCGGTGGCGAAGTTGCGTGCCAGCCAGGTGGCGGTGCCGGCGTGGTGCGCTTCTTCACCGCGCAGCTTGCGGACCAGCTCGCCGGTGTTGATGTTCACCGGGCAGCGTTGGGCGCACAGGCCGGTGGCGGCGCAGGTATCGATGCCCTGGTACTGGTAGTCGCGCTCAAGCTCGGTGGTGTCGACGCCGGCGCGGCGCTTGGCCTGGATGTCGCGCCACATGACGATGCGCTGGCGCGGGCTGAGGGTCAGCCCCTTGGACGGGCAGACCGGCTCGCAGAAGCCGCACTCGATGCACTTGTCGACGATCTCGTCGGCGGCCGGCAGCGGTTTGAGGTTCTTCAGGTGCAGCTGCGGGTCGTCGGTCAGCACCACGCCGGGGCTGAGGATGCCGGTGGGGTCGAGCAGGCGCTTCAGCTGCCACATCAGTTGGTAGGCGTCGTGGCCCCATTCCAGCTCGACGAAGGGCGCCATGTTGCGCCCGGTGCCGTGCTCGGCCTTGAGCGAGCCGCCGTATTCCACGGCGACCAGGTGCGCGACGTCGTCCATGAAGGCCGAGTAGCGCGCGATCTGCTCAGGCGATTCGAAACCCTGGGTGAAGACGAAGTGCAGGTTCCCTTCCAGCGCGTGGCCGAACAGGATGGCTTCGTCGTAGCCGTGCTTGTCGAACAGCTCGATCAGGCGGTTCACGCCCTCGGCCAGCTGTTCGACGGGGAAGGTGACGTCCTCGATGATCACTGTGGTGCCAGTCTCGCGCACTGCGCCGACGGCCGGGAAGGTGTCCTTGCGGATGCGCCAGAGCTGGTTGTAGACCGCCGGGTCTTCGCTGAAGTCGACCTGTTTCTCCACCGGGTAACCGGCGATGGAGGCGCTGATCTGCGCGAGTTGTTCATGCAGCAGCGACTGGGTCGCTGCGCGGGATTCGATGAGCAGCGCGCAGGCGCCTTCGGAGAGGCTCTTCACCCACGTCGGCATGCCCTGCATGTTCTCCACCGAGCGCAGGCTGCGGCGGTCCAGCAGTTCCACGGCGGAGACCGGTTGCTGCTTGAGCACGGTCACGGCCTTGCAGCAGGTCTCCACGTCGGGGAAGACGATCAGCGCGCTGGCCTTGTTCGGGTGGTCGGGCACGGTGTCGTAGGTGACCGCGCTGATGAAGCCCAGGGTGCCTTCGGAGCCGACCATCAGGTGGGTGAGGATATCCAGCGGCTCGTCGTAGTCGACCAGCGCATTCAGCGACAGGCCGGTGGTGTTCTTCAGGCGGTACTTGTGGCGAATCTTCGCGGCCAGCTCGGTGTTGGCACGGGTCTGCCGGCCCAGCTCGGCGAGCTGGTCGAGCAGTGTGCCGTGGCTTTCGCGGAAGGCCGCGAGGCTGTCGGGCAACTCGCTGTCCAGCAGCGTACCGTCGGCCAGCAGCAGGCGCATGCCGGCCAGGGTGTGGTAGCTGTTCTGCGCGGTGCCGCAGCACATGCCGCTGGCGTTGTTGGCGACGATGCCGCCGATCTTGCAGGCGTTGATCGACGCCGGGTCCGGGCCGATCTTGCGGCCGAACGGAGCCAGCCAGGCGTTGGCCTGGGCGCCGATGACGCCAGGCTGCAGGCGAATCTGCGTGCCGCCGTCGCGGATGTCGCGGCCGTTCCAGTTGTCACCCAGCACCAGCAGCACCGAGTCGCTCACGGCCTGGCCGGAGAGGCTGGTACCGGCGGCGCGGAAGGTCACCGCGACCTTGTTGGTGTGGGCGGACTTGAGCAGGCTGGCGACTTCGTCTTCGCTCTCGACGCGGATCACCAGCTTGGGGATCAGCCGGTAGAAGCTGGCGTCGGTGCCGAAGGCCAGGGTCGAGAGCGCGTCGTCGAAGCGGCGCTCGCGGGGGATCAGGTGTTCTACCGTGTCGAGGAACGCGGCGGGCAGGCTCATGCAATCTCCTCGCGGGGCCGTGGCGTCTGGCGCGCCACGTACCCCGGTCAATCAGGCTGTATTTCGTGTGGGCGTATGGATCACGCGCCCAGTTCGCGCACCAGCGAATCGCGAGTGATCTCGCCGATGGTCTTGGCGCCGGTGAGCACCATGGCCACGCGCATTTCCTTCTCGAACAGGTCCAGCAGGTTCTTCACGCCGGCTTCGCCGTGGGTCGCCAGGGCGTAGAGGAAGGCGCGGCCGATGAGCACGGTGTCCGCGCCCAGGGCGATCATGCGCACGACGTCCAGGCCGTTGCGGATGCCGGAGTCGGCGAGGATCTTCAGGTCGCCTTTCACCGCATCGGCGATGGCCGGCAGGGCGCGGGCGCTGGAGAGCACGCCGTCGAGCTGGCGGCCGCCGTGGTTGGAGACGACGATGCCGTCGGCACCGAATTTCACTGCATCCTTTGCGTCTTCCGGGTCGAGGATGCCCTTGATGATCATCGGGCCATCCCAGAACTCGCGGATCCACTCCAGGTCCTTCCAGGAGATCGACGGGTCGAAGTTGGCGCCCAGCCAGCCGATGTAATCGGCAAGGCCGGTCGGGTTGCCGCGGTACTTGGAGATGTTGCCCAGGTCGTGGGGCTTGCCCAGCAGGCCGACGTCGAGGGCCCAGGACGGGTGGGTCATGGCCTGCCAGACGCGGCGCAGCGGTGCGTTCGGGCCGCTCATGCCGGAGTGGGCGTCTCGGTAGCGGGCGCCGGGCACCGGCATGTCGACGGTGAACACCAGGGTCTTCACGCCGGCGGCCTTGGCACGCTCCAGGGCGTTGCGCATGAAGCCGCGATCCTTGAGCACATAGAGCTGGAACCACATGGGCCGGTCGATGGCCGGGGCGACTTCCTCGATGGGGCAGACCGAGACCGTGGACATCGTGAAGGGGATGCCCTTCGCGGCGGCCGCGCGGGCTGCCTGTACTTCTCCGCGCCGGGCATACATGCCGGTCAGGCCGACGGGGGCCAGGGCGATGGGCATGCTCAACGTCTCGTCGAACAGCTTCGCCTCAAGGCTCAGCTCGGACATGTTCTTCAGCACGCGCTGGCGCAGGGCGATGTTGGCCAGGTCGTCGACGTTGTTGCGCAAGGTGCGCTCGGCGTAGGCACCGCCGTCGGCGTAGTGGAAGAGGAACGGCGGCAGCTTGCGTTGGGCCGCTGCGCGGTAGTCGGTAGAGGCAGAGATGATCATGGGCGTCTCATCGTTGTGGGGCTTGTCGAGGCCACCGCGCTGGCGCGGGTGACCTCGAAAGACCTTAGCTGCTTTGGACGGATCTCCGCGCGCAGGCGCGGAGTCGGGTCTTGCCTTAGTGAACCAGCATGCCAGTGAAGATGTAGGCCTGGGCCAGGGTGATCAGACCCACAATGGCGGCGAACATCAGGCTGTGCTTGAGGGTGAAGCGGAACAGATCGGATTCCTTGCCGACCATGCCGGTGGCGGCGCAGGCCACGGCGATGGATTGCGGCGAGATCATCTTGCCGGTCACGCCGCCGCTGGTGTTGGCGGCCACCAGCAGGGTGTCATTGACCCCGATCTGGTGTGCGGTGGTGGACTGCAGCGAGCTGAACAGGGCGTTGGAGGAGGTATCCGAACCGGTCAGGAACACGCCCAGCCAGCCGAGGAACGGCGAGAAGAACGGGAACGCCGCACCGGTGCCGGCCAGGACCAGCGCCAGGGTGGTGGACATGCCCGAGTAGTTGGTGACGAAGGCGAAGGCCAGGACCATGCCGATGGAGAGGATCGGCCACTTCAGCTCGACCAGGGTCTCCTTGAAGGTGGTCAGACCAGTTTTCGCGCTGATGCGCAGGACGAACATCGAGATCACGGCGGAGAGGAAGATCGCGGTGCCGGTGGCCGAGACCGGGTCCAGTTTGAACACGGCGGCGATCGGCGTCGGGTTGGCGACGATGGGCGCGGTCTTCACCACCAGCTGGTCGAGGTGCGGGATGGCGAAGTTGAACACCAGGTTGTACAGCGCGCCGCCCGGAGCGAAGAGCGCCTTGAACGGCTTCAGGGTCCAGATGGTGACCAGGACGGTCAGCACCAGGAAGGGCGACCAGGCCTTGAGGATTTCGCCGAAGCTGTAGGGGGTGGGCTCGGCGCTGCGCGGGCCGTTGCCGCCCATGACGGCGGCGCCGCCGGCGGTGGCGACCACTTCGCGCTCGCTGGCGGGTTGCCAGACTTTCAGGAACAGGGTCAGGGAAATCAGGCTGACCAGGGCGGAGGTGATGTCCGGCAGTTCCGGGCCGATGAAGTTGGAGGTGAAGTACTGGGTGATGGCGAAGCTGCCGCCAGCGACCAGGGCGGCCGGCCAGGTTTCCTTCACGCCCTTGAGGCCGTCCATCATGAACACCAGCCAGAACGGCACGAGGATCGACAGGAACGGCAGCTGGCGGCCGGTCATTGCGCCGATCTTGAACGCGTCGATGCCGGTGACCTGGCCCGCCACGATGATCGGGATGCCCAGGGCGCCGAAGGCGACCGGCGCGGTGTTGGCGATCAGGCACAGGCCCGCGGCATACAGCGGATTGAAGCCCAGGCCGACCAGCAGGGCGGCGGTGATGGCCACCGGCGCGCCGAAGCCCGCCGCACCTTCGAGGAAGGCGCCGAAGGAGAAGCCGATCAGAAGCACCTGCAGGCGCTGGTCGCCGGTGATCGACAGCACCGAGCTGCGGATCACCTCGAACTGGCCGCTCTTGACCGTGAGTTTGTAGAGGAACACCGCCGCGACGATGATCCAGGCGATTGGCCACAGGCCGTAGGCGAAGCCATAACCGGCGGCGGCGATGGCCATGTCGGCGGGCATGCCGAAGGCGGCGATGGCGATGATGATCGAGAGGGCGAGGGTAATGCTGCCGGCGACGTGGCCCTTGAGGCGGAACACGGCGAGGGCGAGGAAGAAGAACACGATCGGAATGACGGCGACCAGCGCGGACAGGCCGAGGCTGCCGAGCGGGGTGTAGATCTGCTGCCAGGTTTGCATCTGGTTGGCTCCCTAATTGTTTTTGGGTGGAGGGCCTGGTTGCCGGTCGGGCGATTCCGATGCGCTTGTGGCGCGTTGGGCAGACGGTCGACTGATCGCGGCTTGTTGTTTTTCGTGCATGTGTTGTCGTGCAATCCGACTTTCGGTAAATTGGTATGACCAATTTACAAAGCCGAGCGCTCAGGGTAAAAGCCCTGCTGGCGGCGTGTCAATTTGCTGCCCTGCGACTTTTGTCGCGCGTGGTCGGAAAGTTGCGCTGGCCTTGTTGCCGGCGGCGGCACTGGTTAGGCTGCCGCGCGCCGCGCAGGTCGCGGCCCAGAGTGAGAGAGCGAAGGAGTTCACCCGCATGAGTTTTGGTCAGGTCAAGCAGCGCCGTCTGTCGGACGATATCGTCGAGCGGCTGGAGGCGATGATCCTCGAGGGCACTCTCAAGGCTGGCGAGCGACTGCCTGCCGAGCGCGTGCTGGCCGAACAGTTCGGCGTCTCGCGGCCGTCACTGCGCGAGGCGATCCAGAAGCTCGGCGCCAAGGGTCTGCTGGTCAGTCGTCAGGGCGGTGGCAACTACGTCAGCGAGGGGTTGGGCTCGATGTTCAGCGATCCGCTACTGCACCTGCTGGAGAGCAACCCGGAGGCCCAGCGCGACCTGCTGGAATTTCGCCATACCCTGGAAGGCTCCTGCGCCTTCTACGCGGCGCAACGCGCGACCGAGGTGGATCACCAGCGCCTGAAACAGGCGTTCGATGCGCTGCAGGATTGCTATCAGCGGGTGGGGAAGGTCAGTCGTGCGGAAGAGGGCGCGGCGGATGCGGCCTTCCACCTGGCCATCGCCGAGGCCAGCCACAATGCCGTGTTGCTGCACACCATTCGCGGCCTGTTCGACCTGCTCAAGCGCAACGTGGTGACCAACATTGGCGGGATGTACGCGCAGCGTGACGAGACCCGCGAGCAGCTGATGCGTCAGCACCGCGAGTTGTACGAGGCGATTATCGGCGGGCACGCGGAAGCGGCGCGGGAGATTTCCCAGCGGCATATCGACTACGTGCAGGAAGTGCTGGCCGAGGTGCAGGCGAAGGAATTGCGCCTGCAACGGGCACAGCGACGCCAGGGCGCGGTGGACGCCTGACCGGCAACGCGCCCTCGCAGGAGGGCGCGAACGGGCTCAGTCGTCCTTGCCGTGACGAATGGCGCGCTGGATTTCCCGGTCGGAGTCGCGCTCCTTCTCGGTGCCGCGCTTGTCGTACTCTTTCTTGCCCTTGGCCAGTGCGATCTCGCACTTGATCAAGTGCTTCTTCCAGTACATCGACAGCGCGACGCAGGCGTAGCCTTTCTGCTGCACGGCACCGAACAGCTTGCCCAGCTCGCGCTTGTGCAGCAGCAGCTTGCGCGTGCGCACCGGGTCGGCGATGACGTGGGTGCTGGCAGTGGTCAGCGGCGTGATGTGGCTGCCCAGCAGCCAGGCTTCGCCATCCTTGAGCAGCACGTAGCTGTCCACCAGCTGCGCCTTGCCGGCGCGCAGGCTTTTCACTTCCCAGCCGGCCAGGGCGACGCCTGCCTCGAAGCGCTGCTCGATGAAGTAGTCGTGCAGAGCCTTCTTGTTCTGCGCGATGGTCCCCGAAGGGTGTTTCTTCTGTTTAGCCATAGGCCGCGCATTATAGGGAGTCGCTCGCCGCGCCGCTATCGGGACAACGTGCGACGGCATGCAAGCTTGAGGGTGTGTGGCTAATCTCGGACAATGCGCGCTGTTTTTTTGAGCAGCGGGCGTATGAAACGCCCCACAACCAAGCGAGACGTCTATGAGCACGCATATCCAGCGTTCGGCGCTGCTGCCCTATCCGGCGAAGGCGCTGTACGACCTGGTCAACGATGTGGCGCGCTACCCGGAGTTCCTGCCCTGGTGTTCCGCCTCCACCGTGCTGGAGGCCAGCGATACGGCCATGCGCGCTGAGCTGACCGTGGCCAAGGGCAGCATCACCCAGCGCTTCACCACGCGTAATGCGCTGGTGCCGGGGCAGAGCATCGAGATGAATCTCGAGGAAGGCCCGTTTTCCCAGCTGCACGGCGTGTGGACCTTCAAGGCGCTGGGCGACAAGGCCTGCAAGATTTCCCTCGACCTGACCTTCGACTACGCCGGCGCCCTGGTGAAAGCCACCCTCGGCCCGCTGTTCACCCAGGCGGCGAACACCATGGTCGACGCCTTCTGCCAGCGCGCCAAGCAGCTGCATGGCTGAATCCGCGAGCATCGCCATCGAGGTCGTCTACGCGTTGCCGGAGAAGCAGGCGCTGCTGCGCCTGAGTGTTCCGCGCGGCACGCGGATGCGCGAAGCGGTGTTGTTGTCGGGCATCGCTGCGCAATTTCCTGGCCTGGATGTACAGGATTGCCCGCTGGGTATCTTCGGCAAGGCGGTGGCCCGGCCCGAGGAGCGTGTGCTGGAGGAGGGCGAGCGAGTGGAAATCTACCGCCCGCTGATCGTCGATCCCAAGGAAGTACGCAAGCAGCGGGCTGCGCGGGCCAAGGCAGCGCGCGGCTGAATCTTCTGCGCTGCTGATTCTTGTGTGCTGAAATCGCAGGCAACAAAAAGCCCGGCATTGGCCGGGCTTTTTCGTTGGCGCGAATCCTTTACTGCGGATTCTTGTCCAGCGGTTCCGGAGTCGGGACCGGCACGGTTTCCACCTGGTCGACTTCCTTCTGGATCTGCTCTTCCACGGAGCCGGGCTTGGCCGGTTCTTCCTTGGGCTGTTCGGGCTGCTGCTGGGTCGGCTGCGACGGCGAAGTTGCCGGGGTGCCTTCCTTGCCGAGGATCGACTCGTCGCGGCTGACGCCGGGCATGAAGTCGCCATTCAGACCGACCAGCTGGTCGTTCTCGCCGAAGTACAGGCTCATGCGCTCCTGCTGGCGCTGACCGCCGCCGGGCTGGATGCTGTAGAGGTAGTCCCAGCGATTGGGGTGGAAGGTGTCCACGATCAGGGGGTTGCCCATGATAAACCGCACTTGGCGCCGGGTCATTCCGGGCTTCAACTGGTCTATCATATCCTGCGTTACAACGTTGCCCTGCTGGATGTCGATCTTGTAGACCCCCGGGAACGAGCAACCGGCGAGTGCGGCGAGTCCCAGCCCGAAAGCGAGACTGGTCAGCATGAGCTTGGCGTTTTGCATCAAGGGGTGACTTCCACTATCTTGGCTGAGCGACGAAATCCCGATCATACCTGTATTGAGAGATGCTGCGAAGCATTCCGCGCCGAGAAAGCACACATGGTTGAAAATAGCGAACTGCGCAAAGCCGGACTTAAGGTCACACTGCCGCGCGTCAAGATCCTCCAGATGCTCGATTCCGCCGAGCAGCGCCACATGAGCGCAGAGGATGTTTACAAAGCGCTGATGGAGGCGGGTGAAGACGTCGGTCTGGCCACCGTCTACCGCGTCCTGACCCAGTTCGAAGCCGCCGGCCTGGTGGTGCGCCACAACTTCGATGGCGGCCATGCCGTCTTCGAACTGGCCGACAGCGGTCACCATGACCACATGGTCTGCGTCGATACCGGCGAAGTCATCGAGTTCATGGACTCGGAAATCGAGAAACGCCAGAAGGAGATCGTCAAGGAGCGCGGCTTCGAGCTCGTCGATCACAACCTGGTGCTCTACGTACGCAAGAAGAAGTAAGCGTACGTGGATGCAGAAACGGCGACCCTCGGGTCGCCGTTTTCGTTTGTGCGGCTTTCAAGGGGGCATGCGTCAGCCTTGTACGGCCGAATCCACCATCTTGCGGGCGTGGGCCAGGGATTCCTTGGTCAGATCGACACCACCGAGCATGCGGGCGATTTCCTCGATGCGCTCGGCCTTCTTCAGGTTGGCCACGGCGGTGCGGGTTTCGCTGGTGTCGCGGTCCTTGTGCACGAACAGGTGCTGGTGACCCTGGGCAGCAACCTGCGGCAGGTGGGTGACGGTCAGCACCTGGCCGCGATCGCCGAGGCGGCGCAGCAACTGGCCGACCACTTCGGCGGTGGGGCCGCCGATGCCGACGTCCACTTCGTCGAAGACCAGCGTGGGAATGCGCGAGGTCTGCGCGGTGATCACCTGGATCGCCAGGCTGATGCGTGACAATTCGCCGCCCGAAGCGACCTTGGCCAAGCCCTTCATCGGCTGGCCGGGGTTGGCGCTGACCAGGAACTCCAACTGCTCCAGGCCGCTGGCCTGCGGCTCATCCGAGCTGGACTGGCGCAGTTCGATGGCGAAGCGCCCGCCAGGCATGCCCAGGCGCTGCATCTCCACTTCCACGGCCTTGGCCAGCTTCGGTGCGGCATCCTGGCGGATGCGGCTGAGTTCGTCGGCTTTGTCCTGATAGTGGCGGGCGTAGGCGGCCAGTTCGTCGCCCAGGCGCTCCACGGCTTCGTCGTCGGCGTTCAGCGCTTCCAGTTCGTCCAGCAGGCGCTGCTGCAGGTCCTGCAGCTCGTGGGGCTGCACGCGGTGTTTGCGCGCGAGGCTATAGATGGCGTCCATGCGTTCTTCGAGTTGCTGCAGGCGCATCGGGTCGGCGTCGAAGTGGTCGACGAAGCGGTTCAGCTCGCCGATGGCTTCTTCCACCTGGATCTGCGCGCTGGACAGCAGGTTCACCGCTTCGCCCAGTGCGGTCGGCTGGCTCGGGAAAGCGGTGAGGCGGTTGAGGCTGGAGGTCAGCGCCGACAGCACGTTGCCGGCATCGCTTTCGCTGCACAACTCGACGACCTGGCGGCAGGCGGCGATCAGGCTGCCGGCGTTGCTCTGGGTCTTGTGTTCGGCTTCCAGCGACTCCAGTTCGTTGTCACCCAGGCCGAGGTTTTCCAGCTCTTCCAGCTGGTAGCTGAGCAACTGGTGGCGGGCGCGTTGCTCGTCGCCATTACGCGACAGGCGGTCCAGCTCCTGGCGGGTCTGCTTCCAGCGCTGGGCGGCGAGGTGCACCTGGCGCGCCAGGTCCTGGCTGCCGGCGAATTCGTCGAGCAGGCGGCGGTGGGTGTCGGCCTTTAGCAGTGACTGGTGCTCGTGCTGGCTGTGGATGTCGATCAGCAGCTCGCCCAGGTGCTTGAGGTCGCCCAGCGGGCAGGGCGTGCCATTGATGTAGGCGCGGGAGCGGCCTTCGGCGGTGATCACCCGGCGCAGGATGCACGGGCCGTCCTGCTCCAGATCGCGCTCGGCGAGCCAGTCACGGGCTTCGGCAATCGCGCTGACATCGAAGCTGGCGAGAATGTCGGCCTTGTCCGAGCCTGGGCGGACTACGCCGCTGTCGGCGCGGTCGCCCAGGGCCAGGCCGAGGGCGTCGAGCATGATCGACTTGCCGGCGCCGGTTTCGCCGGTGATCACGGTCATGCCGGCGGCGAGCTCGAGATCGAGGTGCTCGACGATGGCGTAGTTGTGCACGGACAGATGAACCAGCATGGCGGCGGCTCCGCAGAAAGGTCTGGTTATTTATACAGTATTTTCAGGCGCTGGCAATTTTCTCTCGTCACCCGGAGGAGCTCCTGAAGTGGGTGCCCTTGAACTCGGGGATTTCCGCCCCATATACACGGCAGAGCCGCGGACCATAGGGTTCGCCTTGTTTTCAAAGGCTTATTTTCTTTTTTAGGAGAGTGGCATGTCTGACGAACAACAGACTCAGGATTCCCAGTTCAACGAGCAGCCGGACACCGGCGCTACCGGGGATCTGAACGCCCGCGTGCTGGAACTGGAAGAACAGGTAGCCGCGGCGAAGGACCAGAGCCTGCGCGCCGTCGCCGAACTGCAGAACGTCCGCCGCCGTGCCGAGCAGGACGTGGAGAAGGCGCACAAGTTCGCCCTGGAGAAATTCGCCGGCGACCTGCTGCCGATCGTCGATACCCTCGAGCGCGCGCTGGAGATGTCGAACCCGGAAGACGAAGTGATCAAGCCGATGCGTGAAGGCATCGAACTGACGCTGAAGATGTTCCACGACACGCTGAAGCGCTACAACCTCGAGCCGGTCGACCCGCACGGCGAGCCGTTCAACCCCGAACACCACCAGGCCATGGCCATGGAAGAGAGCATTCGTCTCGAGCCGGGCAGCGTGGTCAAGGTGTTCCAGAAGGGCTACCTGCTCAACGGTCGCCTGCTGCGTCCGGCCATGGTCGTGGTCAGCAAGGCACCGGAACAAACTCCGCCTTCGATCGACGAGAAGGCTTGAAATCCACCACCCGGTCCCCATCTGGGTAATCAACCGAGCCAAAGACCCGCAACAGGGTCAGCGCGGAATCTAATTTCTGGAGAGTGAAATATGGGCAAAATCATTGGTATCGACCTGGGGACCACCAACTCCTGTGTGTCCATCCTGGAGAACGGTAACGTCAAGGTCATCGAGAACGCCGAAGGCGCTCGTACCACCCCGTCGATCATCGGCTACGCCAACGACGGCGAAATCCTGGTAGGTCAGCCGGCGAAGCGCCAGGCCGTGACCAACCCGACCAACACCCTGTACGCCGTAAAGCGCCTGATCGGCCGTCGCTTCGAAGAAGACGTCGTGCAGAAAGACATCAAGATGGTGCCTTACAAGATCGTCAAGGCTGACAACGGCGATGCGTGGGTCGAGGCCAAGGGCCAGAAGATGGCTCCGCCGCAGGTCTCCGCCGAAGTCCTGAAGAAGATGAAGAAGACCGCCGAGGACTACCTGGGCGAGCCGGTCACCGAAGCGGTCATCACCGTTCCGGCCTACTTCAACGACAGCCAGCGTCAGGCCACCAAGGACGCCGGTCGCATCGCCGGTCTGGACGTCAAGCGCATCATCAACGAGCCGACCGCAGCTGCGCTGGCCTATGGCCTGGACAAGGCCAAGGGCGACCACACCATCATCGTCTACGACCTGGGCGGCGGCACCTTCGACGTTTCCGTGATCGAAATCGCCGAAGTCGATGGCGAGCACCAGTTCGAAGTGCTGGCCACCAACGGTGACACCTTCCTGGGTGGTGAAGACTTCGACCTGCGCCTGATCGACTACCTCGTCGAAGAATTCAAGAAAGAATCCGGCATGGACCTCAAGGGCGACCCGCTGGCCATGCAGCGCCTGAAGGAAGCTGCCGAGAAGGCCAAGATCGAGCTGTCCTCGACCCAGCAGACCGACGTCAACCTGCCGTACGTCACCGCTGACGCTTCCGGCCCGAAACACCTGAACGTCAAGGTTTCCCGCGCCAAGCTGGAGTCCCTGGTGGAGGACCTGGTCACCCGTACCATCGAGCCGTGCCGCGTTGCGCTGAAGGACGCAGGCCTGGACGTGTCGAAGATCGACGAAGTGATCCTGGTCGGCGGCCAGACCCGCATGCCGCTGGTGCAGAAGACCGTTGCCGAGTTCTTCGGCAAGGAAGCGCGCAAGGACGTCAACCCGGACGAAGCCGTTGCCATGGGTGCTGCGATCCAGGGCGCCGTTCTGGCCGGTGACGTGAAGGACGTGCTGCTGCTCGACGTCACCCCGCTGACCCTGGGTATCGAAACCCTCGGTGGCGTGATGACCGCACTGATCGACAAGAACACCACCATCCCGACCAAGAAGTCGCAGGTGTTCTCCACTGCCGATGACAACCAGGGCGCTGTGACCATCCATGTGCTGCAAGGCGAGCGCAAGCAAGCCGGCCAGAACAAGTCGCTGGGCAAATTCGACCTGGCCGACATCCCGCCGGCTCCGCGCGGTGTGCCGCAGATCGAAGTGACCTTCGACATTGACGCCAACGGCATCCTGCACGTTGGTGCGAAAGACAAGGCCACCGGCAAGCAGCAGTCCATCGTGATCAAGGCTTCTTCGGGTCTGTCCGAAGACGAGATCCAGCAGATGGTCCGCGACGCCGAGGCGAATGCCGAGGAAGACCGCAAGTTCGAGGAACTGGCCGCTGCCCGCAACCAGGGTGATGCGCTGGTCCACGCGACTCGCAAGATGGTCACCGAGGCTGGCGACAAGGCCACTGCCGAAGAGAAGGCTGCCATCGACAAGGCGCTGGGCGAGCTGGAAGTTGCCGTGAAGGGCGACGACAAGGCCGAGATCGAAGCGAAGATGAATGCGCTGTCCCAGGCATCCACTCCGCTGGCGCAGAAGATGTACGCCGAACAGCCGCAGCCGGGTGCTGCCGCTCAGGGCGAAACCGCTGACGACAAGGCTGGCGACGATGTCGTCGACGCCGAGTTCGAAGAGGTCAAGGAGAACAAGTAAGCCGCGTGCTTACTTCCGCCCCGGCGCACCGACCAGCGTGTCGGTGCGCATGAAACGTCACGCGGGGGCTTGCTCCCGCGTTGGCGTGTCTGGGGGAAAGGTTTTCAAGGTGCAAAGAATTTATGGCCAAACGTGATTTTTACGAGGTACTGGGTGTCGAGCGCGGCGCCAGCGAAGCGGACCTGAAGAAGGCCTATCGCCGGCTCGCCATGAAGTTCCACCCGGACCGCAATCCCGGCGACAAGGAAGCCGAGGACAAATTCAAGGAGGCCAACGAGGCTTACGAGGTCCTGTCCGACGCCAGCAAGCGCGCGGCTTACGATCAGTACGGCCATGCCGGCGTCGACCCGCAGATGGGTGGCGGCGGTGCGGGCTTCGGTGGCGCGAGCTTCTCGGACATCTTCGGTGATGTCTTCAGCGACTTCTTCGGTGGCAGCGGCGGCCGTGGCGGCTCCCGTGGCGGCCCGGCGCGTGGCGCCGACCTGCGCTACACCCTCGACCTGGACCTGGAAGACGCGGTTCGCGGTACCACCGTGACCATCCGCGTTCCCACCCTGGTCGGTTGCAAGACCTGCAGCGGCAGCGGCGCCAAGCCCGGCACCACGCCGGTCACCTGTACCACCTGCGGCGGTATCGGTCAGGTGCGCATGCAGCAGGGCTTCTTCTCGGTGCAGCAGACCTGTCCGCGTTGCCATGGCAGCGGCAAGATGATCACCGACCCCTGTGGCTCGTGCCACGGTCAGGGGCGTGTGGAAGAGCACAAGACCCTGTCGGTGAAAGTGCCGGCGGGCGTCGATACCGGTGACCGCATCCGCCTGACTGGCGAAGGCGAAGCCGGCGCCCATGGTGGCCCGGCGGGCGACCTGTATGTGGTGGTGAACGTGCGCGAGCACGACATCTTCCAGCGCGACGGCAAGCACCTGTACTGCGAAGTGCCGATCAGCTTCGCCGACGCGGCCCTGGGTGGCGAGCTGGAAGTGCCGACCCTGGATGGCCGTGTGAAGCTGAAGATCCCCGAGGGCACCCAGACCGGCAAGCTGTTCCGCCTGCGCGGCAAGGGCGTTGCCCCGGTGCGCGGTGGTGGTGCTGGCGACCTGATGTGCCGCGTCGTGGTCGAGACTCCGGTCAATCTGGACAAGCGCCAGCGCGAGCTGCTCGAAGAGTTCCGCAATACCCTGCAGGGCAACTCTTCCCACTCGCCGAAGGCCAGTGGCTGGTTCGAAGGCATGAAGCGCTTCTTCGACGATCTATAACCTCAGCGGCAGGCCGCAGGCTGCAGGCTCCATGAGCTTCCCGCCTGTCGCCTGCGGCCTACAGCCTGGAGCTGTTTTTATGCGACGTATAGCCGTAATGGGCGCCGCCGGGCGCATGGGCAAGACCCTGATCGAAGCGGTCCAGCAGACCAATGGCAGTGCCGGCCTGACTGCGGCGGTCGACCGTCCGGACAGCACCCTGGTGGGCGCCGATGCGGGTGAGCTGGCCGGCCTGGGCCGCATCGGTGTGCCGCTGTCGGGCGACCTGGCCAAGGTGGTCGACGAGTTCGACGTGCTGATCGACTTCACCCATCCGACCGTGACCCTGAAGAACCTGGAAGTCTGCCGCAAGGCCGGCAAGGCCATGGTCATCGGCACCACCGGTTTCTCAGCGGCGGAGAAGGAGCTGCTGAGCGAGGCGGCGAAGGACATCCCGATCGTCTTTGCGGCCAACTACAGCGTCGGCGTGAACCTCTGCCTGAAGCTGCTCGACACGGCCGCCCGTGTTCTGGGTGATGACGTGGATATCGAGATCCTCGAAGCGCACCACCGCCACAAGGTCGACGCGCCGTCCGGTACCGCGCTGCGCATGGGCGAAGTAGTTGCCAATGCGCTGGGTCGTGATCTGGAGAAAGTGGCCGTGTATGGTCGCGAAGGCCAGACCGGTGCGCGTCCGCGCGAGACCATCGGCTTCGCCACCGTGCGTGCCGGCGACGTGGTGGGCGATCACACCGTGCTGTTCGCTGCCGACGGCGAGCGCGTGGAAATCACCCACAAGGCTTCGAGCCGCATGACCTTCGCTCGTGGTGCCGTGCGTGCTGCGCAGTGGCTGGATGGGCAGGCCAACGGCCTGTACGACATGCAGGATGTTCTCGGCCTGCGCTGAGTGGCATGGCCGTACGTCGTGCAAAAGGTGGACCATGATGTCGCATTTCTGTAAACTACAGCTTTAGTGTGTCCACTAAAAGTAGCGCAGCATGATCACATAAAAAGCGGGATGACTTCTTCTGATGTCATCCCGCTTTTTTACAATCTGCGCACGCCCAGCCAGGCTTGAACTACGGGAGGTCTTCTTGACTAAGCCAGCCATACTTGCACTTGCCGACGGCAGCGTTTTTCGCGGTGAAGCCATCGGCGCCGACGGCCAGACCGTCGGAGAGGTGGTGTTCAACACCGCCATGACCGGCTACCAGGAAATCCTCACCGATCCTTCCTACGCCCAACAGATCGTCACCCTGACCTACCCGCACATCGGCAACACCGGCACTACGCCTGAAGACGCCGAGTCGAACAAGGTCTGGGCCGCCGGCCTGATCATTCGTGACCTGCCGCTGCTCTCCAGCAGCTGGCGCGACAAGCAGTCCCTGCCGGACTACCTGAAAGAGAACGGCACCGTTGCCATCGCCGGCATCGATACCCGCCGTCTGACCCGTATCCTGCGCGAGAAAGGTTCGCAGAACGGCTGCATCCTGGCTGGCGACGACGCCACCGAGGAAAAAGCCCTCGAACTGGCGCGCGGCTTCCCGGGCCTGAAAGGCATGGACCTGGCCAAGGTCGTGTCCTCCACCGAGCGCTACGAGTGGCGCTCCAGCGTGTGGAACCTGGAAACCGACAGTCATCCGGAAATCGCCGCTGCCGACCTGTCTTACCACGTGGTGGCCTACGATTTCGGCGTCAAGCTGAACATCCTGCGCATGCTGGTTGCCCGTGGCTGCCGCCTGACCGTGGTACCGGCACAGACTCCGGCCAGCGAAGTGCTCGCCCTGAACCCGGACGGCATCTTCCTCTCCAACGGCCCTGGCGACCCCGAGCCGTGCGACTACGCCATCCAGGCCATCCGCGAGTTCCTTGATACCGAGATCCCGGTCTTCGGCATCTGCCTCGGCCACCAGCTGCTGGCCCTGGCCTCCGGCGCCAAGACCCTGAAGATGGGCCACGGCCACCACGGTGCCAACCACCCGGTGCAGGATCTGGACTCGGGCGTGGTCATGATCACCAGCCAGAACCACGGTTTCGCGGTCGATGAAGGCAGCATGCCGGCCAACCTGCGCGCCACCCACAAGTCGCTGTTCGACGGTACCCTGCAGGGCATCGAGCGCACCGACAAGGTGGCCTTCAGCTTCCAGGGTCACCCGGAAGCCAGCCCAGGCCCGCACGACGTGGCTCCGCTGTTCGACCGCTTCATCGCGGCGATGGCCGAGCGCCGCTGAGTACGAGCTCGAAGAGGTAGAAGAAGATGATGCCGACCCTGGGAATCACCGATCTCTGGACCTACGTCCTGGGTACGTTGTTCATTGTCCTGCTGCCGGGGCCGAACTCGCTGTTCGTCCTCGCCACCGCCGCCCAGCGCGGCGTGGCGTCGGGCTACCGGGCGGCGAGTGCGGTGTTCCTCGGTGATGCGATCCTGATGTTCCTGTCGGCGCTGGGTATTGCCTCGGTCCTCAAGGCTGAGCCGATGCTGTTCCTGGGCCTGAAGTACGTCGGCGCCGCGTACCTGTTCTATCTGGGGATCGGCATGCTCCGCGGTGGTTGGCAGAAGCTGCGCCACCCGCTGGAGGCAGCCGCCGCGCCGGCGAAGGAAGTGGACGTCAACCAGCCGTTCCGCAAGGCGCTGCTGCTGAGCCTGTCCAACCCCAAGGCGATCCTCTTCTTCATTTCCTTCTTCATCCAGTTCGTCGACCCGGGTTACGCCTACCCCGGCCTGTCGTTCCTGGTGCTGGGTACGATCCTCGAGATCATCAGCGCCCTGTACCTGAGTTTCCTGATTTTCTCCGGTGTGCGTCTGGCGGCCTGGTTCCGTCGGCGGCAACGGCTGGCTGCCGGCGCCTCGAGTGGCGTCGGCGCCCTGTTCGTCGGCTTTGGCGTGAAGCTGGCCAGCGCAACCCTTTCCTGAATATTGCAACGAGAGTCCCATGCCCAAGCGTACAGACATCAAGAGCATCCTGATCCTCGGCGCCGGCCCGATCGTCATCGGCCAGGCCTGCGAGTTCGACTACTCCGGCGCACAGGCCTGCAAGGCCCTGAAGGAAGAAGGCTTCCGTGTCATCCTGGTGAACTCCAACCCGGCCACCATCATGACCGACCCGGCCATGGCCGACGCCACCTACATCGAGCCGATCAAGTGGCAGACCGTCGCCAAGATCATCGAGAAGGAGCGCCCTGACGCGCTGCTGCCGACCATGGGCGGCCAGACCGCTCTGAACTGCGCCCTGGACCTGGAGCGCCACGGTGTGCTCGAGCAGTTCGGCGTGGAAATGATCGGCGCCAACGCCGACACCATCGACAAGGCCGAAGACCGTTCGCGCTTCGACAAGGCCATGCGCGACATCGGCCTGGCCTGCCCGCGCTCGGGCATCGCCCACACCATGGAAGAAGCCTACGGCGTGCTGGAGAAGGTCAACTTCCCGTGCATCATCCGTCCGTCCTTCACCATGGGCGGCACCGGCGGCGGCATCGCCTACAACCGCGAAGAATTCGAGGAAATCTGCACCCGTGGTCTGGACCTGTCGCCGACCAACGAGCTGCTGATCGACGAATCGCTGATTGGCTGGAAGGAATACGAGATGGAGGTTGTCCGCGACAAGAAGGACAACTGCATCATCGTCTGCGCCATCGAGAACTTCGACCCGATGGGCGTGCACACCGGTGACTCGATCACCGTGGCGCCGGCACAGACCCTGACCGACAAGGAATACCAGATCATGCGCAACGCCTCCCTGGCGGTGCTGCGTGAGATCGGCGTGGAAACCGGCGGTTCGAACGTGCAGTTCGGCATCTGCCCGAACACCGGCCGCATGGTCGTGATCGAGATGAACCCGCGTGTATCGCGTTCCTCGGCGCTGGCCTCCAAGGCCACCGGCTTCCCGATCGCCAAGATCGCCGCCAAGCTGGCGGTCGGCTACACCCTCGACGAACTGCAGAACGACATCACCGGCGGCCGCACCCCGGCGTCCTTCGAGCCGGCGATCGACTACGTCGTCACCAAGATCCCGCGTTTCGCCTTCGAGAAATTCCCGAAAGCCGACGCCCGCCTGACCACCCAGATGAAGTCCGTGGGTGAAGTCATGGCCATCGGTCGTACCTTCCAGGAGTCCGTGCAGAAAGCCCTGCGCGGCCTGGAAGTCGGCGCCACCGGTTTCGATCCGAAGCTCGACCTGAGCAACCCGGAAGCCGAGAGCATCCTCAAGCGCGAGCTGACCGTGCCCAATGCCGACCGCATCTGGTACGTCGCCGACGCCTTCCGTGCTGGCAAGAGCATCGCCGAAGTCTTCGACCTGACCCGCATCGACGAGTGGTTCCTGGTGCAGATCGAAGACCTGGTCAAGGATGAAGAGCGCGTCAAGACCCTGGGTCTGTCCGCCATCGACCGCGAGCTGATGTACAAGCTCAAGCGCAAGGGCTTCTCTGACGCCCGCCTGGCCACCCTGCTGGGTGTGACCGAGAAGAACCTGCGCAACCATCGCCACAAGCTGAAGGTGCTGCCGGTGTACAAGCGCGTGGACACCTGCGCCGCCGAATTCGCCACCGACACCGCCTACATGTACTCGACCTACGAGGAAGAGTGCGAAGCCAATCCGTCGACTCGCGACAAGATCATGATCCTGGGCGGCGGTCCGAACCGTATCGGCCAGGGCATCGAGTTCGACTACTGCTGCGTACATGCCGCGCTGGCCATGCGTGAAGACGGTTACGAGACCATCATGGTCAACTGCAACCCGGAGACCGTCTCCACCGACTACGACACGTCCGATCGCCTGTACTTCGAGCCGGTGACCCTGGAAGACGTGCTGGAAATCGTCCGCGTCGAGCAACCCAAGGGCGTGATCGTACAGTACGGCGGCCAGACCCCGCTGAAACTCTGCCGCGCCCTGGAAGAAGCCGGCGTGCCGATCATCGGCACCAGCCCGGACGCCATCGACCGCGCCGAAGACCGCGAGCGCTTCCAGCACATGGTGCAGCGCCTGAACCTGCGCCAGCCGGCCAACGCCACCGCGCGCAGCGAAGACCAGGCCCTGGAGCTGTCGAAGAACATCGGCTACCCGATGGTGGTGCGCCCGTCCTACGTACTGGGCGGCCGCGCGATGGAAATCGTCTACCAGGAAGAAGAGCTCAAGCGCTACATGCGCGAGGCCGTGAAGGTTTCCAACGACAGCCCGGTGCTGCTGGACCGCTTCCTCAACTGCGCCATCGAGGTCGACATCGATGCGGTGTGCGACGGCGAGACCGTGGTGATCGGCGCGATCATGCAGCACATCGAACAGGCCGGCGTGCACTCCGGTGACTCCGCCTGCTCGCTGCCGCCGTACTCGCTGCCGCAGCACATCCAGGACGAGATCCGCGAGCAGGTCAAGAAGATGGCCCTGGAGCTCGGCGTGGTCGGCCTGATGAACGTGCAGATGGCCGTGCAGGGCGAAGACATCTATGTGATCGAGGTGAACCCGCGCGCATCGCGTACCGTGCCGTTCGTCTCCAAGTGCATCGGCGAATCGCTGGCCAAGGTTGCGGCCCGCGTCATGGCTGGCAAGTCCCTGGCCGAAGTCGGCTTCACCCAGGAGGTGATCCCGCCGTACTATAGCGTCAAGGAAGCGGTGTTCCCGTTCGCCAAGTTCCCCGGCGTCGACCCGATCCTCGGCCCAGAGATGAAATCCACTGGCGAGGTGATGGGTGTCGGCGACAGCTTCGGTGAGGCATTCGCCAAGGCCCAGTTGGGCGCCAGTGAAATCCTGCCGAATGCCGGTTGCGCCTTCATCAGCGTCCGCGAGGACGACAAGCCGCAAGCCGTTCAGGTCGCCCGCGACCTGGTCGCACTGGGCTTCGAGGTGGTTGCCACTGCTGGCACCGCCAAGGTGATCGAGGCTGCCGGTCTGCCGGTACGTCGCGTGAACAAGGTGACCGAGGGCCGTCCTCACGTGGTCGACATGATCAAGAATGACGAGGTCACCCTGATCATCAACACCACCGAAGGCCGCCAGTCCATCGCTGACTCCTATTCCATCCGTCGTAACGCCCTGCAGCACAAGATCTACTGCACCACCACCATTGCGGCGGGGCAAGCGATCTGTGAGGCGCTCAAGTTCGGTCCCGAGAAGACCGTTCGCCGTCTGCAGGATCTCCATGCAGGAATCAACGCATGAGCAAATTTCCAATGACCGTCCAGGGCTCTCGCGCCCTGGAAGAAGAACTGAAGTACCTGAAGACCGTTCTGCGCCCGCAGATCACCCAGGCCATCGCCGAAGCGCGTGAACTGGGCGACCTCAAGGAAAACGCCGAATACCATGCGGCCCGTGAACAGCAGGGCATGTCCGAAGCTCGCATCCGCGACATCGAGGCCAAGCTGTCCAACGCGCAGATCATCGACGTGACCACCATTCCGCACAGCGGCAAGGTGATCTTCGGCACCACCGTCGATATCGCCAACGTCGAGACCGACGAGACGGTGACCTACCAGATCGTCGGCGACGACGAGGCGGACATCAAGAACAGCAAGATCTCGGTCAACTCGCCGATCGCCCGTGCGCTGATCGGCAAGACTGAAGGCGACGCTGTTCTGGTCAAGACTCCGGGCGGCGACGTCGAGTACGAGATCGTTGAAGTCCGCCACGCCTGATCGGCAATCCCTGAGCGCAGGCACCATCAGTTGGCTGCTGGCCCAGACATTCTGGGTCGGCGGCCTATGGCTGCTTCAGTTCGTGGTGTTGCCGGCACTGGACAAGATCGGCCTGGCGCCACTGCTGGTGGAAGCCGTCGCCGACGCGCTGAAGCCATTGCTGCTGGGCTTCGCCGGTTTCTGCGTGCTGCTCCAGGCTCTGGTGCTCTGGCAGGCGCGCGGGTTCGCTGCCTTCACCCGTGAAGCGCGGGGGCAGTTGCTGCTGACCGTGCTGGTGATGGCGGCGGCTTATTTCGTGGTGCGCCAGGTAGCGCCGGATGCTCAGCGCTGGCTGCTGTTCAACTACCTGGTGGTGGCGCTGTGTGGCTTGCTGCTGGTGTTGCAGCCGGCGCCCGGGCGGGACGAGCGGAACTGACGCGGCGGAGCCTTGCCGGCTCCGCGTTGCCGGTCTTGACTGTCAGAGGCCGCTGAAGCGGCTGATGTTCGACAGGTTCTTGTTCGGCTTGGGATTGCGACGATAGATCAGCGCCATCTTGCCGATGGACTGAACCAGTTCGCAGCTGCCGTTCTGGCAGAGTTCGTCGATCAGCGCACGACGATCGTCGCGTTCGGTGATGCGGAACTGCACCTTGATCAGTTCATGATCGTTGAGCGCACGCTCAAGCTCGGCCATCACACCTTCCGAAAGACCGTTTTCAGCAACGGTCAATACGGGTTTCAGGTGATGCCCGATAGATTTGAACTGCTTTTTCTGCTCCTGAGAGAGCGCCATAATCTGACCCCTGGGAAAAAAGGCGGATATTCTACCCGAGTTTCGGTTATACCGGGATGCCGCTCAGACGAGGTAATACGTGGCCCGTTCCAAGACTAGCCATCGCTGGCTGAAAGAACATTTCGACGATCCTTACGTGAAGATGGCACAGCGCGACGGCTATCGCTCGCGTGCCAGCTACAAACTGCTGGAAATCCAGGAGAAGGATCGCATCCTGCGCCCCGGCATGACCGTGGTCGACCTCGGCGCGGCGCCGGGCGGCTGGTCGCAGGTCACCAGCCGGGTGATTGGCGACAAGGGCACCCTGATCGCGTCGGACATCCTGCCGATGGACAGTATCCCGGACGTCACCTTCATCCAGGGTGACTTCACCGAGGACGAGGTCTTTGCCCAGTTGCTCGAGGCCATCGGAGAAAATCCGGTAGACCTTGTGATTTCCGATATGGCCCCCAATATGAGTGGACTGCCCGCCGTGGACATGCCTCGTGCGATGTTCCTCTGCGAGCTGGCCCTGGACCTGTGCACCCGTGTACTGCGTCCGGGCGGTGATTTCCTGATCAAGATTTTCCAGGGTGAGGGTTTCGACGCTTACCACAAGATGGTTCGCGAGAACTTCGAGAAGGTGCAGATGCGCAAACCGCTGTCGTCCCGCGACCGTTCGCGGGAGCAGTATCTGCTCGCACGGGGCTTTCGCGGCGCCTAGACTGGAATGATTGGGCAGGCTTCTGGTCTATGCCTTGCAGGTTTTGCTTGTACCGGTGAAAGCCGGGGTTCATAAAGGGTTACAGACGGCGCCTGCCTGGCGGCGGGCGTTGTGTAGTAATTTTGGCCGGAAGGAGTCTGGCCGTCGTGAGAAGCGGTTTCCAGGGCGGAGCCGGCTTCAGAGGGTAGTCAATTGAACGACATGGCAAAGAACCTGATTCTGTGGCTGATCATTGCGGCGGTACTCGTCACCGTGATGAACAACTTCTCCAGCCCGAGCGAGCCGCAGACGCTCAACTATTCCGACTTCATCCAGCAGGTGAAGGACGGCAAGGTCGAGCGAGTGACCGTCGACGGCTATGTCATCACCGGCAAGCGCCAGGATGGTGACACCTTCAAGACCATCCGCCCGGCGATCCAGGACAATGGCCTGATCGGCGACCTGGTCAACAACAATGTCGTTGTTGAGGGCAAGCAGCCCGAGCAGCAGAGCATCTGGACTCAGTTGCTGGTCGCGAGCTTCCCGATCCTGGTGATCATCGCGGTCTTCATGTTCTTCATGCGCCAGATGCAGGGCGGCGGCGGTGGACGCGGCGGCCCGATGAGCTTCGGCAAGAGCAAGGCCCGCCTGTTGTCGGAAGACCAGGTGAAGACCACCTTTGCCGACGTCGCCGGTTGCGACGAGGCCAAGGAAGAGGTCAGCGAGCTGGTGGAGTTCCTCCGCGATCCCGGCAAGTTCCAGCGCCTGGGCGGTCGCATCCCGCGCGGCGTGCTGATGGTCGGCCCGCCCGGTACCGGTAAGACCCTGCTCGCCAAGGCGATCGCCGGCGAAGCCAAGGTGCCGTTCTTCACCATTTCCGGTTCGGACTTCGTGGAAATGTTCGTCGGCGTAGGCGCCTCGCGCGTTCGCGACATGTTCGACCAGGCCAAGAAGCACGCACCCTGCATCATCTTCATCGACGAGATCGACGCCGTCGGTCGCCATCGTGGCGCCGGCCTGGGTGGCGGTCACGACGAGCGCGAACAGACCCTCAACCAGTTGCTGGTGGAGATGGATGGCTTCGAGATGAATGACGGCATCATCGTCATCGCCGCGACCAACCGTCCGGACGTGCTCGACCCCGCGCTGCTGCGTCCGGGCCGCTTCGACCGCCAGGTGGTGGTCGGCTTGCCGGACATCCGTGGTCGCGAGCAGATTCTGAAAGTGCACATGCGCAAGGTCCCGCTGGGCGACAACGTCGACCCCGCCGTGATCGCGCGCGGTACCCCCGGCTTCTCCGGTGCCGACCTGGCCAACCTGGTCAACGAGGCTTCGCTGTTCGCCGCCCGCTCCAACAAGCGCATCGTCGACATGCGTGAGTTCGAGCTGGCCAAGGACAAGATCATGATGGGCGCTGAGCGCAAGACCATGGTCATGTCCGAGAAGGAGAAGAAGAACACCGCGTTCCACGAAGCCGGCCACGCCATCGTTGGTCGCCTGGTGCCGGAACACGACCCGGTCTACAAGGTTTCCATCATTCCGCGCGGTCGCGCCCTGGGCGTGACCATGTTCCTGCCGGAAGAGGACCGCTACAGCCTGTCCAAGCGCGCCCTGGAAAGCCAGATCTGCTCGCTGTTCGGTGGCCGTATCGCCGAGGAGATGACCCTGGGCTTCGAAGGTGTGACCACCGGCGCTTCCAACGACATCATGCGTGCCACCCAGCTGGCGCGGAACATGGTGACCAAGTGGGGCCTGTCGGAGAAGCTCGGTCCGCTGATGTACGCGGAAGAGGAGGGCGAGGTCTTCCTCGGCCGCAGCGCTGGTGGCCAGCACTCGAATATCTCGGGTGAGACCGCCAAGCTGATCGACCAGGAAGTGCGTCGCATCATCGACGACTGCTACGGCATCGCCAAGCGCCTGCTGGAAGAGAACCGCGACAAGCTCGACATGATGGCCGACGCGCTGATGAAGTACGAAACCATCGATGCCGATCAGATCGACGACATCATGGCTGGTCGTACTCCGCGCGAACCGCGTGACTGGCAGGGTGGCAACTCCGGTTCCTCCGGCAATGCTGCCTCGCCGCGCGACGAAGGTCGCCAGGAAAACCCGATTGGCGGGCCCGCCGGCGAACACTGAGAGCACTGAATGAGTTCGTTGTACCACCCGACCCGGTTGCCTTGCGGCAACCGGGTTCTTGATTTAAGCCGCCCGCACGTCATGGGCATACTCAACGTCACCCCTGATTCCTTCTCCGACGGCGGGCGCTTCAACCAGCACGATGCTGCCTTGCGCCACGCAGCGGAGATGGTCGCGGCCGGCGCCACGCTGATCGATATCGGCGGCGAGTCGACGCGTCCGGGCGCTCGCGTGGTTTCGCCCACCGAGGAGCTGGAACGTGTCGCTCCGGTGGTCGAGGCCATTGCCCGCGAGCTGGATGTGGTGATTTCGGTGGATACCTCCACTCCGGCCGTCATGCGCGAGACCGCGCGCCTTGGTGCCGGGCTGATCAACGACGTGCGCTCACTGCAGCGCGACGGCGCCCTGGATGCTGCCGTCGATACCGGGCTCCCGGTGTGCCTGATGCACATGCGCGGTGAGCCGGGAAACATGCAGGATGACCCGCGTTACCCGGATATCCTTCAGGAAGTCCGTGGCTTCCTTGAGGAACGCATCGCGCTGTGCGAAGCCGTGGGCATTGCTCGCGAGCGGATCGTCATCGATCCTGGCTTCGGTTTCGCCAAGACCCAGAGCCACAACCTGAATCTGTTCCGACAGATGGACAGGTTGATGGACATGGGGTGCCCGATGCTGGTCGGTGTCTCGCGCAAGAGCATGGTCGGGCGCGCGCTTGGCCTTGAGGTGGGCGAGCGTCTCTATGGCAGCCTGGCGCTGGCCGCCCTTGCAGTCACCAGGGGAGCCAGCATTATCCGCGTCCACGATGTCGCCGAGACCGTGGATGTGGTTCGAATGATTCACGCAGTGGAAAGTGCAACGGAAGAGGGGATGCCCGCATGAGCAGGAAGTATTTTGGCACCGATGGAATTCGCGGGCGCGTAGGCACTCCGCCGATCACGCCGGACTTCGTGCTCAAATTGGGCTGGGCGGTGGGCATGGCCTTCCGTCAGCAGGGTAAATGCCGCGTGCTCGTCGGCAAGGACACGCGGATTTCCGGCTACATGTTCGAATCCGCGCTGGAGGCTGGCTTGTCTGCCGCCGGCGCCGACGTGATGCTGCTGGGCCCTATGCCGACGCCCGGCATCGCCTATCTGACCCGCACTTTCCATGCTGAAGCCGGCATCGTCATCAGTGCCTCGCACAATCCCCATGACGACAACGGCATCAAGTTCTTCTCCGGCCAGGGCACCAAGCTGCCCGACGAGGTCGAGCTGATCATCGAGGAGCTCCTCGACGCGCCGATGACCGTGGTCGAGTCTGCCCGTCTGGGCAAGGTCTCGCGCATCAATGACGCGGCCGGCCGCTACATCGAGTTCTGCAAGAGCAGCGTGCCTTCGAACACCAGTTTTGCCGGCCTGCGCATCGCGCTGGATTGCGCCCATGGCGCGACCTACAAGATCGCACCCAACGTATTCCGTGAGCTGGGTGCCGAGGTATTTGTCATCGGCGCCGAGCCCAACGGCCTGAACATCAACCACAATTGCGGTTCCACCCACATGGGGGCGCTGCAGGAAGCTGTTCTGGCTAATCATGCGGATATCGGTATCGCCTTCGACGGCGACGGCGACCGGGTGATGATGGTCGACCATACCGGCACCATCGTCGACGGCGACGAGATTCTCTACCTGATCGCCCGTGACATGCTCGATCGCGGCAAGCTGCATGGCGGCGTGGTCGGGACCCTGATGAGCAACCTGGGGCTCGAATTGGCTCTGCAGGAACTGCATATTCCCTTCGCCCGCGCCAAGGTGGGCGACCGTTACGTGATGTCCGAGCTGCAGTCGCGCAACTGGCAACTGGGTGGCGAGAATTCCGGCCATGTCGTGTGCTACCAGCACACCACCACGGGCGATGCGATCATTGCGGCGCTGCAGGTGCTGATGGCGCTCAAGACCCGCGGGCAGAACCTGGCCGAGGCGCGCATGGGCATTCGCAAGTGCCCGCAGGTGCTGATCAACGTGCGTTTCGCTGGCGGTGGCGTCGATCCTCTGGAACATCCGGCGGTCAAGGAAGCTTGCGCCAAGGTGACCGAGGAAATGGCCGGGCGCGGCCGCGTTCTGCTGCGCAAGTCCGGTACCGAGCCGCTGGTTCGGGTGATGGTCGAGGGTGACGAAGAGGCTCGCGTTCGCGGCTATGCCGAGCAGCTGGCAAAAGTCGTTACAGAGGTATGTGCTTGATTTCTCTTGTCAGTTCCCAAACCGTCGAGTAATATCTGCGCCCACTTTGCTCAGCGAGGTACAGCATGCGTCGACCCTTGGTGGCCGGTAATTGGAAAATGCACGGTACCCGCTCCAGCGTAACGGAGCTGATCAAAGGCCTGCGTCAACTGGCTCTTCCCACGGGTGTCGATGTGGCGGTGTTTCCGCCCTGTCTGTACATCAATCAGGTCGTACAAGGCCTGGATGGAAAGGCGGTTGCCGTCGGTGCGCAGAATTGCGCGGTTGAGCCGATGCAGGGCGCCTTGACGGGCGAGATCGCAGCCAGCCAGTTGGCGGATGCGAGTTGCTCGCTGGTGCTGGTCGGTCACTCCGAGCGTCGCCTGATCCTGGGTGAGAGCGATGGCGTGATCAGTCGCAAGTTTGCGGCGGTTCAGTCGTGTGGCCTGATTCCGATCCTGTGCGTGGGTGAGACCCGCGAGCAGCGTGAGGCGGGCAAGACTCTTGAGGTTGTCGGGCGCCAGTTGGGCTCGGTGATCGAAGATCTCGGTGTCGGGGCTTTCTCCCGCGCCGTTGTGGCTTACGAGCCGGTGTGGGCAATTGGGACGGGGCTGACCGCTTCTCCCGAGCAAGCCCAGGAAGTACATGCGGCGATTCGCGCGCAGATCTCGGCGGAGAACGCAGAGGTGGCTCGCGGCCTTCGTCTCCTGTACGGCGGTAGTGTCAAGGCCGCCAACGCTGTCGAGCTTTTCGGCATGCCGGATATCGATGGGGGGCTCATTGGTGGAGCTTCCCTGAATGCAGATGAGTTCGGTGCGATCTGTCGCGCCGCAGGAAACTGAAGATGCTGGAAACAGTTGTAATCGTGATTCACCTGCTGATGGCGCTGGGTCTGGTTGTGCTGGTCCTGCTTCAGCAAGGCAAGGGTGCCGACGCAGGTGCGTCGTTTGGTGCTGGCGCTTCGGGTACTGTTTTCGGTAGCCAGGGTTCTGCTACCTTCCTGAGTCGCTTCACTGCTGTGCTGGCCGCAGTTTTTTTTATTACCAGCTTGGGTTTAGCGTATTTTGCTAAAGAAAAAGCTGATATGATTCGTCACGCTGGGCTTCCTGATCCGGCAGTGATGGAGCAGAAGCAGGAACAAGCTCCGGCAGCTAGCGATGTGCCGGGCGCGCAAGGGCAACCTCAAGCCCCTGCAGGCGGTAACGGCGACGTTCCGGCGGCTCCTGAGCAGAAGTAAGCAGGCAAGAGTTTTTGCCGAGGTGGTGGAATTGGTAGACACGCTACCTTGAGGTGGTAGTGGCCATAGGCTGTAGGGGTTCGAGTCCCCTCCTCGGTACCATATTACGAAAAGGCCCGCAGTGCGGGCCTTGTCGTTCCGGAGTTTCGGTTGACCTTCAAGGGGCTCGACCGTATAATTTCGCACCAGCTTTGACGCGGGATGGAGCAGTCTGGTAGCTCGTCGGGCTCATAACCCGAAGGTCGTAGGTTCAAATCCTGCTCCCGCAACCAGTTTGGCAGAGCCCCTTTTCAGGGGCTTTTTGCTAGCTGGACAGTCCGCGCCGCCAGATCAGGGCGGTCCTTAAGGGATGGGCGTTTCGCCCATTTTTTGTTTCTACAGCATACGCGAGGCGATCAGGTGTCGAGCAAGCTAGAACAGTTGCAGGCCTTGTTGGCCCCTGTAGTAGAAGCGCTCGGCTATGAGTGCTGGGGCCTGGAGTACATTTCCCAAGGTCGCCATTCCCTGCTCCGGGTTTATATCGATCGTGCCGAAGGCATCCTGGTCGATGACTGCGAAATTGTCAGTCGTCAGATCAGTGGCATCCTCGACGTGGAAGACCCGATCAGTGGCGAGTACACCCTGGAGGTGTCTTCGCCCGGTATGGATCGGCCGCTCTTCACACTCGAACAGTTCGCCCGTTACGTCGGCGAGCAGGTGAAGATCAAGCTGCGCACGCCTTTCGAAAGGCGTCGCAATTTCCAGGGCATTCTCCGTGGTGTGGAGGAGCAGGATGTGGTGGTCCTGGTGGATGACCATGAATACCTGCTGCCGGTCGACTCGATCGACAAGGCCAACATCATTCCCCGATTTGAGTGAGCCGCCAGAGCGCGGATTCCAATGGATTGAAAGGCGAGGCGTACGATGAGCAAAGAAGTACTGCTGGTTGTTGAGTCGGTATCCAACGAGAAGGGTGTACCGCCTGGCGTGATTTTCGAAGCGCTGGAGCTCGCTCTGGCGACCGCGACCAAAAAGCGTTTCGAGGACGAGGTTGACCTGCGCGTGGAAATCAACCGCGCCAACGGCAACTACGAAACCTTCCGTCGCTGGACCATCGTCGAAGACGAGGACTACTCCAATCCGGCATCGGAACTGACCGTCGAAGACGTGCAGGAAGAGCACCCCGGCATGAAAGCCGGCGAGGTCATTGAAGAGAAGATCGAGTCCATCGAGTTCGGCCGTATCGCCGCACAGACCGCCAAGCAGGTCATCGTGCAGAAGGTTCGCGAAGCCGAGCGCGCCCAGGTGGTCGACGCCTACCGCGAGAAGGTCAACGAGATCATCTCCGGCACCGTCAAGAAGGTCACCCGCGACAACGTCATCGTCGATCTGGGCAACAACGCCGAAGCGCTGCTGGCCCGCGACCAGATCATCCCGCGTGAAACCTTCCGCGTCGGCACCCGCGTGCGTGCCCTGCTGAAGGAAATCCGCAGCGAGAACCGTGGCCCTCAGCTGATCCTGTCGCGTACCGCGCCGGAAATGCTGATCGAACTGTTCCGCATCGAAGTACCGGAAATCGCCGAGCAACTGATCGACGTGATGGCCGCTGCCCGTGACCCGGGTTCGCGCGCCAAGATCGCCGTTCGCTCCAAGGACAAGCGTATCGACCCGCAGGGCGCCTGCATCGGTATGCGTGGTTCCCGCGTCCAGGCCGTCTCCGGCGAACTGGGCGGCGAGCGTGTGGACATCGTCCTCTGGGACGACAATCCTGCGCAGTTCGTGATCAACGCCATGGCCCCGGCCGAAGTGGCAGCGATCATCGTCGACGAAGATACCCACACCATGGATATCGCCGTCGCCGAGGACAACCTGGCACAGGCCATCGGCCGCAGTGGCCAGAACGTCCGTCTGGCCAGCCAGCTCACCGGCTGGACCCTGAACGTGATGACCGAGGCCGATATCCAGGCCAAACAGCAGGCTGAAACTGGCGACATCCTGCAGCGCTTCGTCGACGAGCTGGATGTCGATGAAGAACTCGCCCAGGTTCTGGTTGAAGAAGGTTTCACCACCCTGGAAGAGATTGCCTACGTACCGATGGAAGAGATGCTCAGCATCGACGGCTTCGACGAAGACATCGTCAACGAGCTGCGCTCGCGTGCCAAGGACCGCCTGCTGACCAAAGCCATCGCCACTGAAGAGAAACTCGCCGACGCACAACCTGCCGAAGACCTGCTCAGCCTCGATGGTATGACCAAAGAGCTGGCCGTGGACCTGGCGCTGCGTGGCGTAACCACCCGTGAAGATCTTGCCGAGCAGTCTATTGACGACCTGCTCGACATCGACGGCATGGACGAAGAGCGTGCCGGCAAGTTGATCATGGCCGCCCGGGCCCATTGGTTCGAGTAAGCATTCGCGGCCTGAGGAGAGAAGTGCATGACGCAAGTCACGGTGAAAGAACTGGCCAAGACGGTCGATACGCCGGTAGAGCGCCTGCTGCAGCAGATGCGCGAAGCGGGTCTGCCGCATAACAACGCCGAGCAGGTGGTGACCGACAGCGAGAAACAGGCGCTGCTGGCCCACTTGAAAGGCAGCCATGGTGATCGCGCGGATGAGCCGCGCAAGATCACCCTGCAACGCAAGACCACCTCGACCATTCGGGTCGCTGGCAGCAAGACCGTCAGCGTCGAGGTTCGCAAGAAGAAGACCTACGTCAAGCGCGATCCTGAAGAGCTTGAGGCCGAGCGCCAGCGCGAGCTGGAAGAGCAGCGTGCCGCTGAAGAAGCCGTACGTGTGAAGGCCGAGGAAGAGGCTCGCCAGCGCGCCGCTGCGGAAGAGGCTCGCCGTCAGGCGGACGCCGCTCGGCAGACCGCTGATGTCGCTCCTGCTGCCACCGCTCCGGCCGCTGCCGAGGCGCCGCGCGCCGCAGCTCCTGCTGTCGCTCCTGCTGCCCCGGCCGCTGCCGCTCCTGCTGCGGACGACCGCAAGAAGGACGAAGTGCGCCGCGCGCCCAAGCGCGACGAAGAGGACGAGCGCCGTGATCGCAAGCATGCCCAGCATCGCCCGTCGATCAAGGAAAAGGAAAAGACCACTGCCCCGCGCGTTGTACGCAGCGGTGGTGGCGACGACGACGACAGCTTTGGCCGTCGCGGCGGTGGCCGTGGCAAAGGCAAGCTGAAGAAGCGTAACCAGCACGGGTTCCAGAGCCCGACAGGACCGATTGTGCGTGAAGTGAATATCGGCGAGACCATCACCGTGGGCGATCTCGCTGCCCAGATGTCGGTGAAGGGTGCCGAGGTCGTCAAGTTCATGTTCAAGATGGGCACCCCGGTGACCATCAACCAGGTCCTCGACCAGGAAACCGCCCAGCTGATCGCCGAAGAACTCGGCCACAAGGTCAAGCTGGTCAGCGAGAACGCCCTGGAAGAGCAACTGGCCGAATCCCTGAAGTTCGAAGGTGAAGCGGTTTCCCGCGCGCCGGTCGTGACCGTCATGGGCCACGTCGACCACGGCAAGACCTCGCTGCTCGACTACATCCGTCGTGCGAAGGTTGCAGCTGGCGAAGCCGGCGGCATCACCCAGCACATCGGTGCCTACCACGTGGAAACCGACCGCGGCATGGTCACCTTCCTCGACACCCCTGGCCACGCCGCGTTCACCGCGATGCGTGCCCGTGGTGCCCAGGCGACCGACATCGTCATCCTGGTGGTGGCAGCGGATGACGGCGTGATGCCGCAGACCCAGGAAGCCGTACAGCACGCGAAAGCGGCTGGCGTGCCGATCGTGGTCGCGGTGAACAAGATCGACAAGCCCGACGCCAACCCGGACAACATCAAGAATGGCCTGGCCGCTCTGGACGTGATCCCGGAAGAGTGGGGCGGCGATGCTCCGTACGTTCACGTTTCCGCCAAGCTGGGTACCGGTGTCGACGAGCTGCTCGAAGCCGTGCTGCTGCAGGCTGAAGTACTCGAACTCAAAGCCACTCCGTCGGCCCCGGGCCGTGGCGTGGTGGTCGAGTCCCGTCTGGACAAGGGCCGTGGCCCGGTAGCCACCGTGCTGGTCCAGGACGGTACCCTGCGTCAGGGCGACATGGTCCTGGTCGGCGTCAACTACGGCCGCGTCCGTGCGATGCTCGACGAGAACGGCAAGCCGATCAAGGAAGCGGGCCCGTCCATTCCGGTCGAGATCCTCGGCCTCGATGGTACCCCGGACGCCGGCGACGAGATGACCGTGGTTGCCGACGAGAAGAAGGCCCGCGAAGTTGCTCTGTTCCGCCAGGGCAAGTTCCGCGAAGTGAAACTGGCTCGTGCCCATGCCGGCAAGCTGGAAAACATCTTCGAGAACATGGGCCAGGAAGAGAAGAAGACCCTCAACATCGTGCTCAAGTCCGATGTCCGTGGTTCGCTGGAAGCCCTGCAGGGCTCGCTCAGTGGCCTGGGCAACGACGAAGTGCAGGTTCGCGTGGTCGGTGGCGGCGTCGGTGGTATCACCGAATCCGATGCCAACCTGGCGCTGGCCTCCAACGCGGTGCTGTTCGGCTTCAACGTCCGTGCCGACGCCGGTGCGCGCAAGATCGTCGAGTCCGAAGGCCTCGACATGCGTTACTACAACGTGATCTACGACATCATCGAAGATGTCAAGAAAGCCCTGACCGGCATGCTCGGCAGCGATGTTCGCGAGAACATCCTGGGTATCGCCGAAGTGCGTGACGTGTTCCGTTCGCCGAAGTTCGGCGCGGTCGCCGGCTGCATGGTCACCGAGGGTCTGGTGCACCGCAACCGTCCGATCCGCGTACTGCGCGACGACGTGGTCATCTTCGAAGGCGAGCTGGAATCCCTGCGTCGCTTCAAGGATGACGTCTCCGAAGTCCGTGCCGGCATGGAATGCGGCATTGGCGTGAAGAGCTACAACGACGTCCGCGTCGGCGACAAGATCGAAGTGTTCGAGAAGGTCGAAGTCGCTCGTACTCTGTAAGGGTATTCGAGCGTGAACGCAGCGCCCGGGCCAGCTGAATTGCTGCCCCGGGCGTTTGCCGCTTTCAGACCCGGAGCCTCGCGGCTCGGGTAAGCAGGTTAGAAAAATGGCTAAAGAGTACAGCCGTACCCAGCGTATCGGCGACCAGATGCAGCGCGAACTGGCGCTGCTGATCCAGCGTGAAATCAAGGACCCGCGTCTCGGCCTGGTGACCATCACCGGCGTCGACGTGGCCCGTGACCTGTCCCATGCCAAGGTGTACGTCACCGTGATGGGGCAGGATGACAACGCCGAAGTGGTGAAACAGAACACCAGCATCCTCAACGATGCCGCAGGCTTCCTGCGCATGCAGCTGGGCAAGGCGATGAAGCTGCGCACCGTGCCGCAACTGCACTTCAGCTACGACGCCAGCATCCGTCGCGGTGCCGAACTGTCGGCGTTGATCGAGCGCGCGGTGGCCGCCGATCGTCGCGGCGGCGATTCCGAGGAGTAACGCGTGGCCCAGGTGAAACGCATTCGCCGTGCGGTCAACGGTGTGCTGATTCTCGACAAGCCGCTGGGCATGAGCTCCAACCAGGCGCTGCAGAAGGTGCGCTGGCTGCTCAATGCCGAGAAGGCCGGGCACACCGGCAGCCTCGATCCGCTGGCCACTGGCGTGCTGCCGCTGTGTTTCGGCGAGGCGACCAAGTTCTCCCAGTACCTGCTCGACGCCGACAAGGCCTACGAGACGATTGCCAAGCTCGGCGTCACTACCACCACCGCCGATGCCGAGGGTGAGGTGGTCGAGCAGCGCGAAGTGACCGCTGGTCGGGAAGCCATCGAGGCCTTGCTGCCACGCTTCCGTGGCGACATAGAGCAGGTGCCGCCGATGTACTCGGCGCTGAAGAAGGACGGCCAGCCGTTGTACAAGCTGGCCCGTGCCGGAGAGGTAGTGGAGCGCGAGGCGCGTTCTGTTACTATTGCGCGCCTGGAAATGCTCGCGTTCGAGTCGCCCTGTGCGACCCTGGCGGTTTCCTGCAGCAAGGGCACCTACATTCGCACCCTGGTCGAAGACCTCGGCCGCGAACTTGGTTGTGGCGCACACGTCGCCGCTCTGCGCCGGACACAGGCAGGTCCGTTTCAGCTGAACCAGTCGGTGACGCTGGAGGAGCTCGAGAAAGTCCATGCCGAGGGTGGCAACGAAGCCCTCGACCGCTTCCTGCTGCCGGTGGATGCCGGCCTGGAACACTGGCCGCTGCTGCAGTTGTCGGAGCACAGCGCCTATTACTGGCTGCATGGTCAGCCGGTACGCGCCCCCGATATGCCGAAGTTCGGCATGCTGCGGGTGCAGGATCATGAAGGCCGCTTCATCGGTATCGGTGAAGTGGTCGAAGACGGGCGCCTGGCGCCGCGTCGACTGATTCGGTCTTAAGACCGAAACCGAGGGTGGCTGTCAGCAGGCACGGTCACTCCTCTTACTATGAACACAGGGATAAGTCCCTGGCCTGTTACCTCAGAGGAAGCCCCATCATGGCACTGAGCGTCCAAGAAAAAGCCCAGATCGTTAACGAGTACAAGCAAGCTGAAGGCGACACCGGTTCCCCGGAAGTGCAGGTTGCACTGCTGTCCGCCAACATCAACAAGCTGCAGGACCACTTCAAGGCCAACGGCAAAGACCACCACTCCCGTCGTGGCCTGATCCGTATGGTTAACCAGCGTCGTAAGCTGCTGGACTACCTGAAGAGCAAGGACACCTCTCGTTACAGCGCCCTGATCGGTCGCCTGGGCCTGCGTCGCTAAGACGGCAAGCCTGAAGTGGGAAGCTGGGAGTCCGGGGTCGATGGGCGGTGTAAACCGCCCATCGGCTCTGGCTCCCGGCTTTCTCGCTTTTACAGGGAATGAAATCGGGTCCGACTCCCGGCATTTCCACAATTTCCCCCAAGGCAACTAAAGCGAAGGTAGAAAAACCGTGAACCCGGTAACCAAGAAATTCCAGTTCGGTCAGTCGACCGTAACCCTCGAGACTGGCCGCATCGCCCGCCAGGCCACCGGTGCCGTCCTGGTCACCATGGACGACGTCACCGTGCTCTGCACCGTTGTCGGCGCCAAGCAGGCCGACCCGAGCAAGAGCTTCTTCCCGCTCTCCGTGCACTACCAGGAGAAGACCTACGCAGCCGGCCGTATCCCCGGTGGTTTCTTCAAGCGTGAAGGCCGTCCTTCCGAGAAGGAAACCCTGACCTCGCGCCTGATCGACCGTCCGATCCGTCCGCTGTTCCCGGAAGGTTTCATGAACGAAGTGCAGGTTGTCTGCACCGTCGTTTCCACCAACAAGAAGTCCGATCCGGACATCGCTGCCATGATCGGCACCTCCGCCGCCCTGGCGATCTCCGGCATTCCGTTCGCCGGCCCGATCGGCGCTGCCCGTGTTGGCTTCCACCCGGAAATCGGCTACATCCTCAACCCGACCTATGAGCAGCAGCAGAGCTCCAGCCTCGACATGGTCGTGGCCGGTACCTCCGACGCCGTGCTGATGGTTGAGTCCGAAGCCGACGAGCTGACCGAAGACCAGATGCTGGGCGCCGTTCTGTTCGCCCACGAAGAATTCCAGGCGGTCATCCGCGCCGTTGCCGAACTGGCAACCGAAGCTGGCAAGCCGACCTGGAACTGGTCCGCTCCGGTCGAGAACACTACCCTGGTCAACACCATCAAGGCCGAGTTCGGTGCCGCCATCTCCGAGGCTTACACCGTTACCGTCAAGCAGGACCGTTACGCGGCCCTGGACGCCCTGCGCGAGCAGATCGTCGCCAAGTTCGCCGGCGAAGGCGAAGGCCAGTTCTCCGCAGGTGAAGTCAAAGAAGTCTTCGGCCTGCTGGAATACCGCACCGTTCGCGAAAACATCGTCAACGGCAAACCGCGTATCGACGGCCGCGACACCCGCACCGTTCGCCCGCTGCGTATCGAAGTCGGCGTACTGGGCAAGACCCACGGCTCGGCGCTGTTCACCCGTGGCGAAACCCAGGCCCTGGTCGTTGCCACCCTCGGTACCGCCCGTGACGCGCAGCTGCTCGACACCCTCGAAGGCGAGCGCAAAGACCCCTTCATGCTGCACTACAACTTCCCGCCGTTCTCGGTAGGCGAGTGTGGCCGTATGGGCAGCGCGGGCCGTCGTGAAATCGGCCACGGCCGTCTGGCACGCCGCAGCGTCGCTGCCATGCTGCCGACCCAGGACGAGTTCCCCTACACCATCCGCGTCGTTTCCGAGATCACCGAATCCAACGGTTCCAGCTCCATGGCTTCCGTTTGCGGTGCTTCCCTGGCTCTGATGGACGCCGGTGTTCCGGTCAAGGCGCCGGTTGCCGGTATCGCCATGGGCCTGGTGAAGGAAGGTGACAAGTTCGCCATCCTGACCGACATCCTGGGTGACGAAGACCACCTGGGCGACATGGACTTCAAGGTCGCCGGTACCGACAAGGGCGTTACCGCCCTGCAGATGGACATCAAGATCAACGGCATCACCGAAGAGATCATGGAGATCGCCCTGGGCCAGGCCCTGGAAGCTCGCCTGAACATCCTCGGCCAGATGAACCAGATCATCGCCGCTCCGCGCGCCGAGCTGTCGGAAAACGCTCCGACCATGATCCAGATGAAGATCGACACCGACAAGATCCGCGACGTCATCGGCAAGGGCGGCGCCACCATTCGCAGCATCTGCGAAGAGACCAAGGCCTCGATCGACATCGAGGACGACGGCAGTGTGAAGATCTACGGCGAAACCAAGGAAGCTGCCGAGGCCGCCAAGCAGCGCGTCCTGGGTATCACCGCGGAAGCCGAGATCGGCAAGATCTACGTCGGCAAGGTCGAGCGCATCGTGGACTTCGGTGCCTTCGTCAACATCCTGCCGGGCAAGGATGGTCTGGTGCACATCTCGCAGATCAGCGACAAGCGCATCGACAAGGTCACCGACGTTCTGCAGGAAGGCCAGGAAGTCAAAGTCCTGGTTCTCGACGTGGACAACCGCGGCCGCATCAAGCTGTCCATCAAGGACGTAGCCGCTGCTGAAGCCTCTGGCGTTTAAGCAATCGGCGAAATGAAAGAGGGCCCCTTGCGGGCCCTCTTTTTTTGCCTTGAAAATGCGCTATTCGCCGATCTCGCTCCAAGGATGCCCCGAGATGGACAAGCGTTACTGTCACTACCACAGTGCCCAGCCCGCGACCTGGCATTGCCAGCCCTGCGAGCGTCATTACGGCGACTGCTGTATTCCCCTCAACGCCGACGCCCCGGAGTACGCGCCGGCGTGCCCTTTGTGCCGTGGCCATCTGCGCTTCCTCGGCGCGGCCAATACCGCGCAACCCTTCTGGGAGCGACTGCCGAAATTCTTCGCCTACGGCTTCCAGGCCGGGCCGCTGGCCTTCTGCGCCTTGCTGGCACTGGCCTGCGTGTTCATGCCGGCGATGATCGTGCTCTGGGTTGCGTTGCTCAGCGTGGCAACCAAGTACCTGCACAGCGTGATCGAGGCGGCGAGCTTTGGTGGCCAGGACGCCCCAGGCTTGATCGAGGCCTTCAGCGCCGACAGCCTGCGGACCTTTTTCCAGCAACTGGCGGTGTTCCTGATAGCCCTCGTCCTGCTCTGGCTGGCGGCCGACTTCCACAGTGAGGCCGTCTACTGGGCCGCCAACATCGGCCTCATGCTGGTGCTGCCGGCGAGCATCATCCGGTTGTCCCTGGACAAGAGCCTGGGCGCCGCGCTCAGCCCTAGTGAAGTGGGGCAGGTCATTGCAGCCATGGGCTGGCGTTACCTGATTCTCTGCGTGTTCCTGTTCATTCTCTGGCAATCCCCCACCTATGTCGGCTGGCTGCTCTCCAACGGCTTGCCTCGAGTGGTGATGGTCCCGGTGGTAGCGGGGCTGACGGGTTATTTCGCCGTGGTGATGTGCGCCATGATGGGTTACGCCGTGTTCCAGTATCAGGGTGAGCTGGGCTACGTTTCCGCCGGGGAAGACGCCCCAGCCGGCTTTGCCGCGCCGGAATGGCACCGCCGCAAGGCGCTGGCCGAGGCGGAGGTGCGGGTCAAGGAGGGGCAGACCGGCGCCGCCCTGGAGATACTGGTCGCGGCCCTGCGCGAAGGCCGCCAGGACCTCAAGCTGAACGAGCGTTATCACCAGCTGCTCTTCGCCCTGAACGAGCGCGCCGAGTGCCTGAATCACCTGCCGCACTATCTGGGTCTGGCCACCCGGCTCAATCCGCAGCTGGCTGCCAGTGCCTTCCTCAATGCCCGGCAGTTGCAGGCGGATTACCTGCCGGAAGACCCGAGCGTGTGCGAGCGCATTGCCGAGGTCCTGATCGAGCGCCACAAGGCCCGCGAGGGGCTGAGCCTGCTGCGAAACCTGCACAAGCGTTTCCCGGAGTACCCCGGGATTCCTCGCGCCTACCTGATGGCGGCGCGGGCGTTCTCCGAACAGCTGGGGCAGGTGGAGCCCGCGCAGCAACTGCTGGCCTTTATTCGCCAGCGCTATCCGGCGTTCGAGCAGATGGGCGAGGTGGTGCAACTCGAGGCCGTGCTCGCGAAGCTGGGGCGAAGCTCCGGAACCTGATCGTGCAACCTGCATGAAGCGCAGCGGCGGATTTTGCAAACTGCAAGTGAAGGGTGTTTGTGTTTTTTGTATAACGTTTTGATTTTTAAGGGTTTTACTGAATAGGAAAAACTGGCACAGGGCTTGCGATAGTACTTGTGCAACTGCTGCCAGGCACGGGCCGCAGTTTTCCAATAATTCAGGAGAAACCGCCATGAAACGTTTCAATAAACTGGCTCTCGCCGCTGCCACTGCAACCGCCCTGAGCTTCTCGTTCGCCAACTCGGTGTTCGCCCAGCCGACGACTCTGGCCGCCAACGAGACAGTTCAGAAAACCGAAGAGGCGGTTTCCGATACTTGGATCACCAGCAAAGTGAAGTCTTCGCTGATCGCCAACAAGGACATCAGCGGCACCAACATCAAGGTCGAAACCAACAAGGGCGTGGTTTCCCTCTCGGGTAACGTCAAGACCGACGCCGAGAAGGAACTGGCCATTCAGACCACCAAAGGCATCAAGGGCGTGACCGCTGTCTCCGCCGATGGCCTGAAATCGGTCGAGTAAGAACCACAGCTTCTCACCCCATCCAACCTCGAATAGGAGGATCGCCATGAACACTGACGTGATCAAAGGCAAGTGGAAGCAGTTGTCCGGCACTATGAAGGAAAAGTGGGGCAAGCTGACCGACGACGATGTACAAGCGGCAGACGGACACGCCGAGTACCTGGTAGGCAAACTGCAGGAACGCTACGGCTGGACCAAAGAGAAAGCGGAAGAGGAAGTTCGCGACTTCAGCAGCCGTCTGTAGCACCCAGCAAAGGGATGACCCAAGCCCCGCCGGTTCGCCGGCGGGGCTTTTTCATGGGCAGATCAGGGGGCGAGGTGTTGCTGGTAGATCGTCAGCTGCCGGGTTGGATCAGCTTCCGGGTAGTGCTGGCGGAGGAAGCGCGAGAGTTCGCGCACGGCCTGCAGGTCGCCTTTTTGCCCCATCTGCTTGGCTAGTTGCAGGGTCAGGCCGGGTAGCGGTTCGGGCAGTTGGCCCGAGCGTGACAGGCGACGCCAGCATTGCAATGCCTGTGAGGACTCATTGCGCTGGAGCAGCTTGCGCAACAGGTGCAACTGAATCGCCGGGTGGGCCAGCAGTCCGGCGTCGGCGGCGGCACTTTCCTCGGCGAGGCGGCGCAGTAGCGCATCGGCTGCCGCGGAAGGTGGCAGGGCGAACAATTGCTTGAGGGTTTCACTCATCAGGGCGCGGTCCTGCCGCCCCTTGGCGACGCCGTACAGGCGTTCGACCAGTACCGGCTGGCCGGGAAACTGCCGCAGCAGCTCCGGGCCGCGTGCAGCAGCCTGGTCGAGGGCAAAGCGGCCGATCTGTTCGTCCAGCGACGCCAGGGCGCGCTTGAAGGGGGCGTCCGGGTCTTCTTTGCTCAGGTAAGCCTCGTCCACCGGCATCCGCCCCAGCTTGCGCGGTAGCCAGACGGCGAGAAAACCCGACACCAGACCGCCAATGTGTGCGTAGTAGTTCACGTGGTCGGCGGCGCGTACCAGCCCGAAGAGCTCCTTGCCCAGCCACAGCGGCAGGATCCACAGTGCCGGCGCCTTGAGGTAGCCCATCAGGGGGCCGAGCCAGTAGAAGAACTGGATGCGCCTCAGGCCGTACACGCCGATGTACATGCCCATCAAGCCGGAGATCGCGCCGGAGGCGCCGATGCCAGGAACCCAGGAAGGATCGAGCGCCCACCACAGCAGGCCGGAGCACAGACCGCTGAACAGGTAGAGGCCCAGATAAAGGGCCCGTCCCAGCGCCGCTTCGAGGGCGAAGCCGAAGATGAACAGGAACACCATGTTGCCGGCCAGGTGCCAGAAGCTGCCATGCAGGAACATCGAGCCGAACAGGCCCTGCACGGTGAAGCGCTCGGGGATGAAGCCGAAGCGCAGGCTGCTGGTCTGGTCGCGCGCTGTTTCGGCCCTGAGACGCGAGGCCTGCCAGGCGGCGTCCTGCTGGAAGGCAGGCAGGGCGCGCAGTTCGTGGCCGAACTCCAGGTCCGAGAGTACCAGCCAGGCCAATCGCTGGCGGGGAAGGGCTTCGAGGACGCGCTGCTGGTCGGCTTCCAGTCGGTCGCGGCGTTCCAGCGAGGCGCTGAACAACGGCCGCTCATGGCTGAGCAGGTCCTGTTCGAGGTAGATGCGCACGGCTTCTTCGCGCCGGGTGCTGTCACTGCCCTGGTAGCCGAAGTAGATCAGGACGTTGATGACGATCAGCAGCAGCGTGATGACGGGAGGTTTCTTCCAGTCCAGCGGGTGCTCGGCGGGGACGATTACCATGGCGACCGGTCCTTGGCCCGAATGGCGTAAGTGCTTGAGTGGCGGCGAGACTAGCATCCCGCCAGCACGGCTGTCAGTTGCCGCTGCGCTTGCTCTGGATGTCGCTCAGGCGGTTGCCCTCGAAGCGGACGAAATACAGCATGCCGCTCCAGGGGCCGTAGATCCATTCCTCTACGGCTACTTCCATCGACTCGCCATAACGCGGACCGGGTACCTGCTTGTAGCCGAGGAAGGAGCGGCTGACCGGCTCGCCGCACCGGCTCAGTACGTCGCTGGTGACATCGCCGGTGCTGATCAGCTTGCTGCTGCAACGCAGGCTGGCGGCCTGTGCCTCAAGGGGCGTGAAGGCGAGGGGCAGCAGCAGGGCTGCCAGGCGCAGTACGAGGGGCGTCTTCAATTGCGTTTGAACTCGATGCTTTTGAGCTTGTTGGCTTCGAAGGTGAGGATGTAGCTGGTGCCATTGCGCGGGCCGTAGACCCACTCCTCCACCCGGTACTCGCGGCGATCGTAACCACCGAGGGTGTAACCGACTTCGTCACGGTGATCCGGCGCACCGCACTTCTGCTCGACTTCCCAGGCGCGGTCGCCGGCGTTGATCAGGGCGCTTCCGCAACGCATGCTTTCCGCCTGGGCGCCCGCCGCGCAAAGCAGCAGGGCGCAGGACATCCAGGTCAGGGCTTTCATCGAACGACTCCTTATTCGCTATCAAGGTGAAGCTGGGTGGCCACACTGCCACCATTCTCCGCTTCGCCGAAGCTGACGTCGATGAGGTAGATGCGGTCGTCACCCAGGCCACCCTTGGCGACCAGGTAGTCCTTGATCTGGGTTGCGCGCTCCTGACCGAGCTTGCGCAGCAGCAACTGGCTGTCGCTCCAGGAATCGAGCACGGCCTGGCGCATCTTCGCCGAACGCTCGTCCTTGCTCAGGTCCTGCCATTCCGCTGGCGGCTGCTTCTTCAGGCGTGCGCGGTAAACGCCTTCGAGCAGGACCGGCTGCAGATCTTCCGGCACTTCCAACTGGCTCGCGTCGCTGGGCACTTTGTCGCCGCGGCGCTGCAACATGCTGTAGTAGTTCTTCTGGTATTCCTGCTTCAGGCGCTTGTCGGCCAGCAGCGGGCCGTCACTCGAGGCGGCGGCGACGCCTTCGACTTCCAGCTTCAGCGCCGGACGCTGCTTGAGGGCTTCGGCCAGCTTGTCGAGATTGCCCTGGGCGCTGGCGTCCAGCTCGCTGGAACCGGGGGCGAACACCACGTTGCTCAGGTCAGGCCCACCACCGCCACCGGCCAGGCCGGCGATGAAGTTGAACGGCGCCTGCACGGCGCGCACGACCAGATTGCGCAGGGTCTGCCAGACGATGGGCATGACGCTGAACTGCGGGTTGTTCAGGTCGCCTTCCACCGGTAGCTGGATGTCGATGTTGCCGTTGGCGTCCTTGAGCAGGGCGATCGCCAGTTTCACCGGCAGGTCCACGGCGTCCGGGCTGTCGACCTTCTCGCCCAGTTGCAGATGTTCCACCAGTACCTTGTTGTCGGCTTTGAGCTTGCCCTGGGTGATCTGGTAGTGCAGGTCCAGGTTCAGCCGGCCCTTGCGGATGCGGTAACCGGCGAACTTGCCGGAGTAGGGCGTCAGGGTGGTCAGCTCGACGCGTTTGAAGCTGGTGGCGATGTCCAGCTTCTCCAGCGGCGAGAACGGGTTGAGGCTGCCCTTGATGGTGACCGGCGCGTACTTGTCGACCTTGCCCTTGACGTCCACCGAGGCCGGCGCCGGATTGCGGTTGTCGATGGTGCCGATCTCACCGCCCAGTTGCTGGATGGCCGTGGCGAAGTCGGGGCGCAGCGTCAGGTCGGCGAAGTTGGCCGAACCGTTGTTGATCTTCACGCCGCCGATACGGATGCCCAGCGGCTTGCTGTTACTGCCCGAGGCGCTGCCCTTGCTCGCCGTGGACGAGGCGGACTCCGGTTGCGCAATGATCAGCTCGCTGACGTTGGTGCTGCGGTCTTCGTTGATGATGAAGCGCGCGTAGGGCTCTTCCAGCGAAACGGTCTGGATCACCAGGCTATCGCCATGCTTGTAGGCCAGGCCGTCGAGGGTCAGCTTGGTCCATTTGACGAAGTCGCGGCTCTTGAGGGTGTCCAGGGTGTGCAGCTGGGTGACTTGAGCGCTGCCGGTGACGCTGAAGGCCAGCGGATCGGTGCCCTTGAGGTCGACGTCCAGGTCGCTGGACAGCAGGCCGCTGCGCAGCTCCAGACGAATGAACGGATCGATGTAGGCCTGGGCGACGCGCAGGTCGATGTCGCGGGTCGAAACCTTCAGCTTGGCGCTGACCGGGCTGGGGATGACCTGGCCGCTGGCTTCGATCTGCCCGCGCGGGCCGAGGCCGGTCTTGAGCTTGAGCTGCAGTGGCGAGGTCAGGCCGCTGTCGACGTTTTGCAGGTCCAGGTCCAGCGGGCCGATTTCCAGGGCCACCGGTTTTCCCGGTGCGCGATCGGCAAGGTGCGCCTTGTAGCCGCGCAGCTGGGTGTCGCGCAAAACTACATGCCATGGCTTCTGCGGCTCGGCCGGTTTGCTCTGCTCGGCCGTCTGGGCAGGCTTGTCAGCCTCGGCGGGCTTGGCTTCCAGCTTGGTTTCCGGCTGGGACGGAGCGGCCGGTTTGGCTGGCTCGGCCTGGGCTGTTGTGGCGGGGGCGCTGGGCTGGGCTTCCGGTTGGTCAGTCGGGGCCTTCTGCTCCTTGCCGGCTGCAGCTGCCGTCTCGGTGGCAGGCGCTGGCTCGGAAGTGGCCTGCGCTTGCGGTGTGGGCTCCTCGGGGCGCTTGTAGGGTTTGAAGTTGGCGAAGAGTTTCTGCCAGTCCAGCTGGCCGTCCTTCTCCCGCGCCGCCCAGGCCTCCAGGCCCTGGCTGCGGATCTGGCCGACCACCACTTCCTGCTTGACGAGGTCGAGGGTGGTTTCGGCGACATCCAGGGTGGCGAGCTTGGCCAGTGGTTTGCCTTCGGGGGAGCTGAGGTCCAGGTCGCGGAGCTTGATGGCGGCCTTGTCCAGCAGGAGTTGCGTCCCCTTCGAGAGGTCCAGATGGTAGTCGGAGGCCACGCTGAGGATGCCGTTGTTCAGGTTCAGCGGTGCGTTGTCACGCACATAGGGCCACCAGGCCTTCAGCGGCACGCCGTCAAGGGTGAAGCTGCCCTTGGAGGTGAAGGGTACGATGCTCAGGTCGCCCTTCCAGTCGAGCTTGCCGCCGTGGGGGCCGGTGGCGACCAGGGTCATTTCGGCGCCATCCTCAGGTAGGGTGCTGAGGTTGTGCAGCTCGAAGCCCATCGGGTCGAAGACGAATTCCACCGGCTCGCTGGGGCGGCGGTCGAGGAAGTGCAGGCTGCCTTCGGCCAGGCGGATGCGGTCGATGCGCAGCGGGAAGGGATCGCTGGGTTCTTCCTGTGCGGGGGCCGGCTCACTGGGCGGTACCTTGAACAGTTGGCTCAGGTTCAGCGTGCCGTTCTCGGCGAACAGCAGTTCGGTGTGCGGTGCGTCCAGTTCAACGTCGGCGAGGTGCAGCCTGCGTTTCCACAGGCTGTCGAGTTCGAGGTTGGCATAGAGTCGACGGAAGCGGACCTGTTCCTGCCCGTCGTCACCCAGATGCAGGCCCCAGAGGGTGAGTTCGAGACTGAACGGGTTGAACTCGATGCGTTCCAGGCGTGCCGGAACGGTCGAATAGTGAGCCAGTTGCTGGTTGGCTATCCGCAGTCCAACGCCGGGCAGGATGAGAAAACCCAGCAGGCAATAGAAGAGGACTAACAGCACTACCGCGCCGATGGCGCGTTTCAATCCTTTGGGCATGGCGAGAGTCGTTTCCGTCGTGACGTGCCACAGGAGTATGGCACGGCTGTGATTCTTCGATTCGATAGTCGCCTTCGGACGAGGTTTTCAGTGATCTCTGTCAGTCATTCAGGCGATGGGTGCGGGCGAATTCGACCAGGTCCACGAGGCTTTCCAGGTTCAGCTTCTCAAGAATGCGCGTCTTGTAGGTACTGACGGTCTTCTGGCTGAGGAACAGCTCCTCGGCGATGTCCTTGTTGCTCATGCCTCTCACCAGGCTGCGCAACACGACCAGTTCCCGTGGCGTGAGGCTGGCCACCGGGTCGGTATTCTTGTCGATGCTCAGGGCCTTTTCCGGGAAGCAGCGATAGCCCGAAACCAGCATGCGCGCGGCGTTGAGAATGGCGCTGGTGTCCTTGTTCTTGCTGACGAATCCATGCGCACCCGCCGCTTCGACCTTGCTCGAGTACAGGCGTTCATCCTGCGAGCTCAACACCAGCAGGCGGATGTTCTCGTCGAAGATATGGATGCGCGCCAGCAGGTCGAGGCCATCCATGCCGGGCAGGTTGAGATCGAGTATCACCAGGTCGGGGCGCTCCTTGCGTACGGCATCCAGCCCGCCATGGCCATCGGCGGCTTCACGGACCACTTCGAACTGCGAATCCTGCTCGAGCAATGAGCGGATCGCCAGACGCATCGCGGGGTGATCTTCGATCAGCACCACACGCTTTTTCATAGTCAACTCCCTGAGTCCAAATGATTTGCGCGCATTGATCTTGAAGATAGACCAGTTGTTCAAGCACCTACGGAATATTCCTATGCGTAGGACCGAAAGCATGCGGGGAGTCAAGTTGAGAGGGGATTTCTTGCCAGCGTGCGCGGAGACTTGCTGCGCAGAGTGAATTCTGCACAGCAAGTCAGTGGCTATCAGCGCGCTAGAGCCAGCGCCACGCCTTGCCCGCCCCCGATGCAGAGCGTCGCGAGGCCTTTTTTCGCGTCGCGGCGGAGCATCTCGTGCAACAGGGTGACCAGCACGCGGCAGCCCGATGCGCCGATGGGATGGCCAAGGGCGATGGCGCCGCCGTTCACATTCACCTTCGAAGCATCCCAGCCCAGCTCCTTGCCCACGGACAGCGCCTGGGCGGCGAACGCCTCGTTGGCTTCGATGAGGTCCAGGTCGGCGAGTTGCCAGCCGGCCTTCTCCAGGCAGCGGCGGGTGGCCGAGACCGGGCCAATACCCATGATGGCCGGGTCGACACCCGCGTTGGCGTAGGCGGCAATGCGGGCCAGGATCGGCAGGCCCAGTTCGGCGGCCTTGGCAGCGCTCATCAGCAGGACGGCGGCGGCGCCGTCATTGAGGGTCGAAGCGTTGCCGGCGGTCACGCTACCGTCCTTCCTGAACGCCGGCTTGAGCTTGGCTAGGGACTCGGCGGTGGTGCCGGCGCGCGGCTGCTCGTCGGTTTCGAAGCGCAGCGGTTCGCCCTTGCGCTGGGGAATCTCGATGGCGGTGATCTCGGCCTTGAAACGGCCTGCTTCGATGGCCGCGGTCGCCTTGCGCTGCGAGTCGGCGGCGAAGGCGTCCTGTTCCTCGCGGCTGATACCGTACTTCTCCACCAGGTTCTCGGCGGTGATGCCCATGTGGTAGTCGTTGAAAGCGTCCCAAAGACCATCCTGGATCATGCTGTCGATCAGCTTCGCGTGGCCCATGCGCAGGCCGGTGCGGGCTCCGGGCATGACGTAGGGGGCGAGGCTCATGCTTTCCTGGCCGCCGGCAATGATGATGTCGGCGTCGCCGCAGCGAATCGCCTGGGTCGCCAGATGCAGTGCCTTGAGGCCCGAGCCGCAGACCTTGTTCACCGTCATCGCCGGTACGCTGTTGGGCAGGCCGGCGGCGATGGAGGCCTGGCGTGCCGGGTTCTGGCCAGCGCCGGCGGTCAGGGTCTGGCCGAGGATCACCTCGTCGACCCGGGCAGGGTCCAGGCCGGTCTGTTGCAGCAGGCTGCGAATGACTGCGGCGCCCAGTTCATGGGCCGGCAGTGCGGAAAGCGAACCCTGGAAGCTGCCGATGGCGGTACGGGTGGCAGCGACGATGACGACTTCTTGCATGACACGAATCCTCTGTCGGAAGCGGCGAGGCCGCAGCGAACGGTCATGGTTGCATGCCCGCCGCCGGCTCACCACCCTCCGAACCGGGTGGTCACGCTTCAGCGCAGAGGTGGTAAACCCATGCGGCGGCGTGCGCGGTGCAACGAGCCGTTGCGTACCGCCCAGCGCAGCAGTGGCACGCTGCGCCTCACACTGGAGCGGATCAGTTGCCGTTGCAGGCTGCCCAGGCTGAGGCCGAGCTGATCCGTGGCCCAGTCCGGCAGCAGGTCGATGCCGGCGCGCATCATCAGCATGCCGAAGGGCTTGGCGAGGAAGCTCGGGGCGGGGGCGTTGAACAGTACGCTGACCACCTCGCGGGTGCGTTCATCGTAGCGAAGCTGCGGTCGCATGCGTTGCAGGTAGGTGGCTACTTCCGCGCGTGAGCGTGGCACATCCCGCGCGCCGAGTCGTTCGGCGATCAGGGCGATCTCGTCGTAGTAACGGTCATGATCTTCGCCGGAAAGGTCCGGGTTCAGGTAGCGCAGGTGTGAGGCGAGGAAGCAGCTGACTTCGGCGACGTGCACCCAGGTCAGCAGGTCCGGGTCGCTGGCCGCATAGGCTGTGCCGTCCGGCAGCGTGCCGTGCACGTTGTCGTGAATGCGCCGTACACGTTCGATCAGCTTCTCGGCGTCACCGCGCGAGCCATAGGTGGTGGCGGAGATGAACTGCCCGGTGCGGCGCAGGCGACCGAGCATGTCGGCGCGGAAGTTGGAGTGGTCCCAGACGCCGCCGAGGGCGGCCGGATGCAGCATCTGCAGGAGCAGGGCGCTGATGCCGCCAATCAGCATCGAGCTGAAGTCACCGTGGACTTTCCAGCTCACGGAGTCCGGCCCGAACAGGCCGGGGTCGCCCTTGGGCGACTCGAAATCGACCCCGCCCAGGGCGAGGCCGGTCAGGCTGAGTACCTGGCTTTCGATATGACGGCGGACGGTTTCCATTGTGGCGGACAGGCCTCGGGGCAAGGACGACAGGTCTGTTCTCTAAACCTAGCATCTTTGCACCCTTGGCCTGTAGCGCACATCAATGGTTGAGGCGGTTGTCGATCAGTCCCTGGACCACACTGGGATCGGCCAGGGTCGAGGTATCGCCGAGGTTTTCCAGCTCGTTGCAGGCGATCTTGCGCAGGATGCGTCGCATGATCTTGCCCGAACGGGTCTTGGGCAGGCCCGGTGCCCACTGCAGCATTTCCGGCTTGGCGAAGCTGCCGATCTCCTTGCTCACCAGGGCCAGCAGTTCCTGCTTGAGCGCATCACTGGGCTCGATGCCGTTCATGGTGGTGACGAAGGCGTAGATGCCCTGGCCCTTGAGGTCGTGCGGGTAGCCGACGACGGCGGCCTCGGCGACGGAGTCGTGCAGTACCAGCGCACTCTCCACCTCGGCGGTGCCAATGCGGTGGCCGGAGACGTTGATCACGTCGTCCACGCGGCCGGTGATCCAGTAGTAGCCATCCTCGTCGCGGCGCGCGCCGTCGCCGGTGAAGTAGTAGCCAGGGTAGGGCTTGAAGTAGGTGTCGATCATCCGCTGGTGGTCGCCGTAGACGCTGCGGATCTGGCTCGGCCAGCTGGCCTTGATCGCCAGGACGCCTGAGCCGGGGCCGTCGATTTCCTTGCCCTGCTCATCCAGCAGCACCGGTTGCACACCGAAGAAGGGGCGGGTGGCGGAGCCGGGCTTGAGGTCGGTGGCGCCGGGCAGCGGGGTGATCAGGATGCTGCCGGTTTCGGTCTGCCACCAGGTGTCGACGATGGGGCAGCGCTTTTCGCCTACCACGTTGTAGTACCACTCCCAGGCTTCCGGGTTGATCGGCTCGCCAACCGAGCCGAGCAGGCGCAGGCTGCTGCGGTCGGTCTTCTGCACCGGGGCTTCGCCCTCGCGCATCAGGGCGCGGATCGCGGTCGGCGCGGTGTAGAAGATGTTCACCTGGTGCTTGTCGATCACCTGCCAGAAGCGCGAGGCGTCGGGGTAGTTCGGCACGCCCTCGAACATCAGGGTGGTGGCGCCGTTGGCCAGCGGGCCGTAGACGATGTAGCTGTGGCCGGTGACCCAGCCCACGTCCGCGGTGCACCAGTAGATGTCGCCGTCGTGGTAGTCGAACACGTACTTGTGGGTCATTGCCGCGCCCAGCAGGTAGCCACCGGTGGTGTGCAGCACGCCCTTGGGTTTGCCGGTGGAGCCGGAGGTGTAGAGGATGAACAACGGGTCCTCGGAGTCCATCGGCTCGGGGGCGCAGTCTTCGCTGACCTCGCCCAGCGCCTCGTGGTACCAGATGTCACGGCCTTCGACCCATGGGATCTCGCCCTGGGTGCGCTCGACCACCACCACGGTGGAGACGTTCGGGCAGTCGGCCAGGGCCTTTTCCACGTTCTTCTTCAGCGGGACGTACTTGCCGCCGCGCACGCCTTCGTCGGCGGTGATCACGGTCCGGCAGTCGGCATCGTTGATGCGGTCACGCAGGGCGTCCGGGGAGAAGCCGCCGAACACCACCGAGTGGATCGCGCCGATCCGCGCGCAGGCGAGCATGGCGTAGGCCGCCTCGGGGATCATCGGCATGTAGATGCAGACCCGGTCGCCCTTCCCTACGCCGCGGCTCTTGAGCACGTTGGCCAGGCGGCAGACATGGCTGTGCAGCTTGCGGTAGGTGATGTTGGCGGATTCGCTGGGGTTGTCGCCTTCCCAGATAATCGCGACCTGCTCGGCACGCTGTTCCAGGTGGCGGTCGATGCAGTTGTAGGTGACGTTGAGCTGGCCGCCCTTGAACCAGGTGGCCTGGCCCTTCGCCAGGTCGCCGTGGTGGACCGAGTGCCAGGGCTTGAACCAGTCGAGGAAGGCCTTGGCCTGCTCGCCCCAGAAGGCTTCCGGGTCGTCTACCGACTGCTTGTAGAGGCGCTGGTACGCGTCGTTGTCGAGGTAGGCACGCTTGCGTACGGCCTCCGGCACGGGGTGAAGGCTGATCTCGTACATGGGAAGTCCTTGTTGTTGTTGAGCCGAGATGCCCCCAAGGGTGCATCCAAGGCCAGGCGGGTTCAAGGGTTGTCCATGTTGTTTCGACGCGCCAGGCGGTCGGATCGTTCAGGCGGGGCGTATTCCAGCTGGGCGGTGACCAGGCGCCGGGTCGATTCGCCGTAGCGCCGGGCTATCGCATCGAGTGCGTTGTCGAGTGTTGCGATCGCCGTGGTGCCGGCCCCCGGCAATGCTGGGTGGTCATCGGGCGAGTCCGGCAGGAACAACAGGCCGCCGGCACTGCTGACGGGGTGTGCGGCGTTGCCCTGTACTTCTGTTTTGAAGGTCCGCGCCCAGGCGTCCACGGCCAGCGCCAGGCTGACTTCATCGAAACCCTGCTTCAGCGGGACGCTGAAGACCTCGTGGTTCCAGAGGGCGAGGTAGTTGCCGGCGGCGGTCAGGTAGCCACTGGCGCCGAGGCGGAAGCGCTGGCTGTCGTGCCGCGGCGACCAGTCCTGCACGCCGAACTCCCGAGCGAGCGTGGCGGCTCTGGGCTTTCCGGCGATGGCCTCCACCAGCGCAAGCGACAGCGGTAGCGCAGCGGTAACACCGGAGGTGGTGATCACCCTGCCATCCGCCACATAGCGACGATTCTCCTCCCAGTGCGCATCGGGGTACTCCTCCAGGCGTTGCTTGCGCGAGTACCAATGGCCGGTGGCGCGTCGACCGTGCAACAGCCCCGCGTTGCCCAGCACCAGGACGCCATCGCAGACGCCGACGACAGTCGCGCCCCGCGCCGCCTGAGCCTGGACGAAAGCCAGCAGGGCGGGGTCCTGGCTGTCATGCACGGCGGGCACGATCAGGTAGTCGGCGCCCTGTGGATAACGTTGCGTGAACTCCTCCAGCGTGGCCTGCGGCTGAAGTCGCAGGGCTGGCATCAGTTGCACCGGTCCAGGCTCCGACGCAAGCGCGAGCACTTCCGCTGCGCCCGAGCGGCGCAGCACGCCGAGCGGGACGACGTAGTCCGCGAGTTCGGTCATGCGATTCTGTGCGACGAGGGCGATGACCGGGCGCTCGCGGCCGAAGCGCGGTTGATAGGGCGCAAGCGCGTCGTCGTCTGCCTGGGCGGCGTGGGTGCAGAGCAGCAGGATGAGGAACAGCAGGAAAGCGTGCATGGCCGTCTCCGGGTGGGGATTTCGATCCTGGCGCGGATTCGTCTGTCGCTTCTGACGCCGATGAGTGAATATCTGCCAATCGCCGCCAGGGATTCGCCCCGATGAATGCTACTCACCGCGTTCTGTTGCTGGTCTTCCCGGATTTCCAGTTGCTCGATGCCAGCGGGCCGGCCGATGTATTCGCGGCAGTGGACGAGCACCTGCCGGTCGCTGCCCGCCCCGCCTACCAGCTTGAGGCGATATCGCCCGGTGGCGGCCTGGTTCGCTCCAGCACCGGGCTGGAGCTGGCGACTAGAGCCTTGCCGGAGCCGCAGCAGGTGGCCGGCTGTACCTTGCTGGTCGCGGGCGGCCATGGGGTGCAAGCGGCCCTGCAGAAAGGCGAGGTAGTGCGTTGGGTGGCGCAGGCTGAACCCCACGCCGCGCGCTGCGGGTCGGTCTGTACCGGGGCCTTTCTGCTGGCGCAGGCTGGGCTTCTGGAGGGGCGCCCGGTCGTTACCCACTGGCGTTACGCCGAACTGCTACAGCGGCTGTTTCCTGGCTTGCGGGTGATGCACGATGCCCTGTTCGTGCGCGACGCGAAGTTCTACAGCTCCGCCGGTGTGTCGGCCGGGATGGACCTGTGCCTGAGCCTGGTGGAGGAGGACCATGGCCGCGACCTGTCGCTGCGGGTTGCTCGCGGGCTGGTGATGTACCTGCGTCGACCTGGCGGCCAGCGTCAGTTCAGCGCCGAGCTGCTGGCGCAGCAGGCGCCGCCGGACGGGCAGATGGAGCGTCTGGTGGCGTGGCTGCGGGAACGGCTGGCTGAGGCCCTGGATGTCGAGGAAATGGCGACGCAGATGGCCATGTCAGCGCGCACCCTGCATCGGCATTGCCAGGCGGAGATGGGCATGACGCCGGCGAAGCTGCTGTTGGAGTTGCGTCTGGAGAAAGCGAGCCAACTGCTGGAGGCGGGAGAATCGTCGCTCAAGCGCGTGGCACAGCACGCAGGATTTGGCAACGAGTACAACTTGCGGCGCGCCTTCGTGCAGGCGCTGGGCGTGACGCCAGGGGAGTATCGACAGCGCTTCTGCCGCCAGGAGCGGGACGGATGCGCAGGCGCGCATCCGTCCGTTCGCCATCAGCCGCGGTGACGGCCGCGGAAGAAGTCGATCAGGCCCTGGGTGGAACCGTCCTCGGCGGCGCTTTCCTCGCTGCCGACCAGGCGGCCGTAGACAGCCTTGCCCAGCTCCTTGCCCAGTTCCACGCCCCACTGGTCGAAGGCGTTGATGCCCCAGAGGATGCTCTGCACGTAGACCTTGTGCTCGTACATGGCAATCAGCGCGCCCAGGCGGCGGGCGCTGATGCGCTCCATCACCAGGGTGTTGCTCGGGCGGTTGCCCGGGATCACCTTGTGCGGCGCCAGGCGCTGCACTTCAGCTTCGTCGACGCCCTTGGCGCGCAGCTCGGCCTCGGCCTCGGCGCGGCTCTTGCCGACCATCAGAGCCTGGCTCTGCGACAGGCAGTTGGCGTACAGCCACTGGTGGTGATCGGCCACCGGGTTGTAGCTGGACACCGGGACGATGAAGTCGGCCGGGATCAGGTGGGTGCCCTGGTGCAGCAGCTGGTGGTACGCGTGCTGGCCGTTGCAGCCCACGCCGCCCCAGATCACCGGGCCGGTGCCGGCGGACACCGGGGTGCCGTCCTGGCGCACGCTCTTGCCGTTGGACTCCATGTCCAGCTGCTGCAAGTGGTCGGTGATGTTCCGCAGGTAGTAGTCGTAGGGCAGGATCGCGTGGCTGCGTGCGCCCCAGAAGTCGCCGTACCAGACGCCGAGCAGGCCCAGCAGCACCGGGATGTTCTTCTCGAACGGCGAAGTGAGGAAGTGCTGGTCCATGTTGTAGGCGCCGGACAGCAGTTCCTTGAAGTTGTTGATACCCACCGACATGGCGATCGGCAGGCCGATAGCCGACCACAGCGAGTAACGACCGCCGACCCAGTCCCACATCGGGAAGACGTTTTCCGGACGGATGCCGAAGGCCGATGCCGCTTCCTTGTTGCTGGAAACGGCGATGAAGTGGCGGTACAGCTCTGCCTCGCTGCCGCCCTGGGCCAGGTACCAGGCGCGGGCGGCCTGAGCGTTCTTCAGGGTTTCCAGGGTGCCGAAGGACTTCGACGAGACGATGAACAGCGTGGTTTCGGCGTTGAGCTTGGCGGTCATCTCGCGGAATTCGCTGCCGTCGATGTTCGCCAGGTAGTGGCAACGCACGCCTTTCTGGGCGAAAGGCAGCAGCGCTTCGGAGACCAGCTGCGGGCCAAGGAAGGAACCACCGATGCCGATGTTCACCACGTCGGTGATCGGCTTCTCGGTGTAGCCGCGCCACAGGCCGTTGTGCACGGCGGCGACCAGTTCGGTCATCTGATGCAGTACGCGGTGCACCTCGGGCATCACGTCGACGCCGTCGACCAGCACCTTGTCGCCGATGGGGCGGCGCAGTGCGGTATGCAGCACCGGGCGGCGTTCGGAGGCGTTGATCACCTCGCCACGGAACATCGACCCGATTGCCTCGCCCAGCTTGGCTTCCTCGGCGAGCTTCACCAGCAGATCGAGGGTGTCCTGGCGGATCAGGTTCTTCGAGAAGTCGAGGAACAGGCCGCAGGCGGCGAGGGAGAAACGCTTGAAGCGCTCCGGGTCCTCGGCGAACGCCTCGCGCATGGTGAAGTTCTGCAGATCCTGGCGGTGTGCGGCCAATGCCTGCCAGCTTGCCAGTTTGGTGGCATCCAGCGGGTTGAGGTGGTGTTCCATGACGTACCTTCGGGTAAGACGGGCGTGTTTGAACGAGGCTTTGGAACCTGGGAAGGCCCGGTGGTTCCGGGCCTTTCCGTGGCTCAGGCGAGCTGAACCGGGATGGCGTTGCTGGTGTGGCTGAGTTCGTTGCCGGGCGCCATGTACAGCATGCGCGGCTGGTAGCCTTCCAGCTCGGCGTCGCTGAACTGAGCGTACGCGCAGATGATCACCCGGTCACCCACCTTGGCCTTGTGGGCGGCGGCGCCGTTGACGGAAATCATCCGCGAACCTTCCTCGCCACGGATGGCGTAGGTGGTGAAGCGTTCGCCATTGTCGACGTTGTAGATCTGGATCTGTTCGTACTCGCGGATGCCGGCGAGATCGAGCCATTCGCCGTCGATGGCGCAGGAGCCTTCATAGTCGAGCACGGCGTGGGTGACTTCGGCGCGGTGCAGTTTGGCTTTGAGCATGATGCTCTGCATGGCGTGGCTCCTGTTTTTCTTCTGGTCGAGGAGAGCGGGGCGAGTATGCCCGAGCACCCGAAGTCGCTCAAGGCCGCGAGTGGCGCGGCTTCGAGGCGAAAATTCGGGTATCGGACGGGGAATCAGTCGATGTGGAAGGCGAGGTTGTCGATCAGCCGGGTGGTGCCCAGGAAGGCGGCGACCAGGATCACCAGCTGATGGTCTTGCGCCGTGGCCGTGCGCAGGCCGGCGGACTCGCGGGCCTCGAGGTAGTCGATGCGCAGGCCGGCCGCTTCGATCTGCTGGCGGCCTTCGGACAGCAACGCGGGGAAGTCACGCTCGCCCTGGCGGATACGCTCGGCCAGTTGCTTCAGGGTGCGCTGCAGAACCGGTGCGAGGGCGCGCTGCTCCTCGGTGAGGTAACCGTTGCGCGATGACAGGGCCAGGCCGTCCTCGGCGCGCACAGTGGGCTCGCCGAAGATCTGGATCGGCAGGTTCAGGTCGCGCACCAGCTTGCGGATGACCGCCAGCTGCTGGAAATCCTTCTCGCCGAACAGCGCCATATCGGGCTGGACCATGTTGAACAGCTTGCAGACCACCGTGGCGACGCCATCGAAGTGACCCGGACGGCTGCCGCCGCACAGGCCCTCGGAGACTCCGGTGACATGCAGTTTGGTCTGGCCTTCCATGCCGTCGGGATACATCTCCTCGACGGTGGGTGCGAACAGCAGGTGGCAGCCGGCATCGAGCAGTTTCTCCTGGTCCGCCGCCAGGGTGCGCGGGTACTTGTCCAGGTCTTCGCTGGGGCCGAACTGCAGCGGGTTGACGAAGATGCTCGCCACCACGAAGTCGGCACGCTGGCTGGCCTTGGTCACCAGCGCGGCGTGGCCGGCGTGCAGGTTGCCCATGGTCGGGACCAGCGCAATGCGCTTGCCTTCGCTACGGGCGCGCGCCACGGCGGCGCGCAGCTCGCGGACTGTCTTGACTGTATTCATCAGGCGAAACCGTGCTCCGGGCCGGGGAAGGTGCCGTCCTTCACTGCCTTCACGTAGGCGGCGAAGGCGGACTGGATGTCGGGCTGGCCTTCGAGGAAGTTCTTCACGAACTTCGGCGAACGGCCGGACAGCGACAGGCCGAGCATGTCGTGCATCACCAGCACCTGGCCGTCGGTGCCGGCGCCAGCGCCGATGCCGATGACCGGGATCTTCACGGCTTCGGTGATTTCCTTCGCCAGCGCGGACGGCACGCACTCCAGCAGCAGCACGGCAGCGCCGGCCTGCTCCAGGGCGATGGCGTCGGCGCGCAGCTGGCGCGCCTGGTTTTCCTGGCGGCCCTGGACCTTGAAACCGCCGAACAGGTTGACGGCCTGCGGGGTGAGGCCCAGGTGCGCGCACACCGGGATGCCCATCTGGGCCAGGCGAATGATCGGCTCGGCGAGCCAGGCGCCGCCTTCGAGCTTGACCATGTGGGCGCCGGCCTGCATGACCTTCACCGAGTCGCGCAGCAGCTGGTCCAGCGAGGTGCCGGATTCGAACGGCAGATCGGTGACGATCAGCGCGCCCTTGTTACCGCGTTTCACGGCAGCGGTGTGGTAGGCCATGTCCTCTACGGTCACCGGCAGCGTGCTGTCGTGACCTTGCAGCACCATACCCAGGGAGTCACCGATCAGCAGCATTTCGGCACCGGCCAGACTGGCCGTATGGGCGAAAGTGGCATCGTAGGAGGTCAGCATCGCGATCTTTTCGCCGCTTTGCTTGAGACCTTGCAGGGTGGTCAGGGTGACATCAGGCATGAAAGTGTCCTCGGTTCTGCGCCGGGCAGGGGCAAACGGGGCCCTATAGTCCGGATCGAAAAAGGCTAAGTCAATTGCAGGTGTTACCGGACTGTTACGGCGTTACTGCCAGTGCGCCCCACGCCTGGGGCGCAGCATGCATCAGGACAGGCGCTCGAGGCCGCTGAACGGACAGGCGGCGAGCAGCTCGGCCAGGGTGCGCCCGTCGGGGAAACGCAGTTGCGGAGCGAGGTCCGCCAGCGGGTAGAGCACGAAGGCGCGGGCGTGCATGTGGTAGTGCGGTACGGTCAGGCGCGGCTCGTCGATCAGGCGCTCGCCGAACAGCAGGATATCGAGGTCGAGGGTACGCGGTCCCCAGCGCTCGTCCTTGCGTACGCGGCCTTGTTCCAGCTCGATGGTCTGCAGGGCGTCGAGCAGCGCGAGCGGCTCCAGGTCGGTATCCAGGGCGGCCACGGCGTTGACGTAGCGCGGCTGGTCCGGCGGGCCCAGCGGATCGCTGGCGTAGAGCGGGGAGACCACCGCCACCTTGGTGGCGGGGACCTGCGACAGCGCCTTCAGCGCGGCTTCCAGCTGCTGGCGCGGCTCGGCGAGATTGCTGCCGAGCCCGATGTACACGCGCTCGCTCATTCGCTGCTGGCGCCTTCGGTGCGCGGGCCGCGACGACGACGATTGCTGCCGCCACGGCGGCGTTTGCGCGGTGCGGCGGCGCCGCCTTCTTCCTGCTGGCTGGCCAGGTTGCGGATCATGCCGCGGCGTTCGCCGTCGCTGGCTTCCTGGTAGTCGGTCCACCAGTCGCCGAGGCCACCGGTTTCCTCGCCGGCGCTCTCGCGCAGAAGGAGGAAATCGTAGCCGGCGCGGAAGCGCGGGTTCTCCAGGAGCAGGTCGGCCTTCTTGCCCTGGCGGCGCGGCAGGCGCTCCTGCATGTCCCAGATCTCGCGGATCGGGATGGTGAAGCGCTTGGGCACCGCGGTGCGGCGGCACTGCTCGAGGATCAGCTCGTGGGCGGCTTCCTGCATCGCGGGGATCGGCGGCATGCCGCGGTCCTGCAGTTTCAGCACGCGGGCGGGCAGGGCCGGCCAGAGCAGCGCGGCGAACAGGAAGGCCGGAGTGACCGGCTTGCCCATGCGGATGCGCTCGTCGGTGTTGGCCAGGGCCTGGCGCATCAGCTTGCCGGCGTACTCCGGGTCGTCCTTCAGCGCCTTGGCGCTCGCCGGGAACAGCGGGGCGAACAACTCGTACTCGTTGAGCAGTTCGAAGGTGCGTTCGGCCTTGCCGCTGAGGAACAGCTTGAGGATTTCGTCGAACAGGCGCGCCGAAGGAATCTCGTTGAGCAGCGGCGCCAGTCGGCGAATCGGCGCGGCGCTGTGCTTCTCGATCTCGAAGTCCAGCTTGGCAGCGAAGCGCACGGCGCGCAGCATCCGGACCGGGTCTTCGAGGTAGCGCTGCTCCGGGTCGCCGATCAGGCGGATCAGGCGGTTGCGGATGTCGCGCACGCCGTGGGCGTAGTCGAGGATGCGCTCGCCGGTGACGTCGAAGTACAGAGCGTTGATGGTGAAGTCGCGGCGCTGGGCGTCGTCTTCCAGGGTGCCGTAGACGTTGTCACGCAGGATGCGGCCGGCCTCGTTGCGGGAGGCGTGGGCGTTGTTGCTGTCGTCGTCTTCGCTGACCGGATGGTTCGCGCGGAAGGTGGCGACCTCGATGATCTCGCGGCCGAAATGGACATGGACCAGCTTGAAGCGGCGACCGATCACCCGCGCATTGCGGAATTCGGCGCGCACCTGCTCGGGGGTGGCGCTGGTGGCCACGTCGAAGTCCTTGGGCGGAATGCCCAGCAGCGGGTCACGTACGCCACCGCCGACGATGTACGCCTGGTAGCCGGCCTTGGTCAGGCGCTCCACGACGTTCACCGCGTTCCTGCTGAACTGTTCCCGCCGCAGCGAGTGCTGATGATTGCCAACGACTTCCGGAGTAGTGCGGACAGCGCGCGGACGGCGCAGTGGGGATCGGATGGACTGGATCAGCTTTTTCAGCATGTGTGCACTATCGGGAATAGGTGTATGGATGGCATACGCAGGTCTCGGCAAGCCGCCTGATTACGGCGTTTCCTGGAGGATAGCGGGTGTCTGCCGCTGCCTTGAAACAAATGGCAGCAAATCGAATGCCGTCTGCGCCGCGGCGATTCTAGCATCGTGGGGTGGGATGATGAAGAAAACTGAAGAAAGGGACTTGCGGGGAGAGAGCGGGAGGGTGTAGCGAAAGCTACTGGGGGAGCCGAGGCTCCCCCCCAAATAGGTGCGTGCTTTGTTTTTATTATGATTACCGGGCTTGTTGTTTTTGTTTGTAGACCCGACCCTCGAAGCTACCTGCTTCGGGGAACCTTCCACACTTGGAAGGTGTTCAATAGCAAACGGATTGCTTTGGTCGCTGAGTGAGCAATGATCTTTCGATCCAACCAGTTTTGCGTGCTGTCTCAAGACAGTTTTATTCTTCTTGACTGGTTGCGGGACTGGTCCCGACGGCTACCCTTCTCCAAAAGAATCAGTTAGCTGCGCCTCCGCGATCTTGTTTTTGTTGTGCTGGAGTCGTTTCGTCTTGTTCTTATTGTGAGTGGTCGTGCTTGTTATTGTTGTTGTACCAATAACAAAGCAGATGCCGTGCCAACTTTTGCGAATCCTTATTTTTCAAGGGTTTGCGAGGATTCACCCCCGGGCGGCAGGCACAAAAAAGCCGGGTTCCCGTTACCGATGAACCCGGCTTTTGTTACGGAGCTTGTCTCCGGTAACAGTGTGAAACGTCTTACGAGTCAGCCGATGCGCCGGATTTGCGGCGCGGGATACCCAGGCGCTGGCGGCGTTCCCACAGGCATTTGCGGCTGATACCCAGCTTGCGGGCCAGCTCGGTCTCGGTCATGTGGTCCTGGTGCTCGAGGACGAAGTGCTGGAAGTAGTCCTCCAGCGACAGGTCCTCGGTGGGCTCGTGGTTGCTGGCGCTGCCGTTGGTCGGGCGCAGGTCGCCGTCATCGCCGAAGTCGTCTTCCAGATCATCCAGCTCGATGTCGATGCCCAGCAGGTCGGCAGGGATTTCCTGGCTTTCGCTGAGGATCACCGCGCGCTCGATGGCGTTCTCCAGCTCGCGCACGTTACCCGGCCACGGGTAGTGACGAATGGCCTGCTCGGCCTCGTGGGAGAAGGTCAGCGACGGACGCCCCATCTGGGAGCACTGGCGCGCCAGGAAGGAGCGGGCGATCTCCATCACGTCAGGGCCGCGCTCGCGCAGGGGCGGCAGTTTCAGCGAGATGACGTGGAGGCGGTAGTAGAGGTCTTCGCGGAACTGGCCGGTCTTGGCCAGCATCTTCAGGTCGCGGTGGGTGGCGGCGATCAGGCGCACGTCGACCTTCTGCGACTGTACCGAGCCGACGCGGCGGATCTCGCCTTCCTGCAGCACGCGCAGCAGGCGCGCCTGGGCCTCGAGCGGCAGCTCGCCGATCTCGTCGAGGAACAGGGTGCCCCCATCGGCCGCTTCCACCAGGCCCGCACGGCCGGCGCTGGCACCGGTGAACGCACCTTTCTCATGGCCGAACAGTTCGGATTCGATCAGGGTTTCCGGGATCGCGGCGCAGTTCACCGAGATCAGCGGCGCCTTGGTGCGCTTGGACAGGTTGTGCAGCGCGCGGGCGACCAGTTCCTTACCGGTACCCGATTCACCCTGGATCAGCACATTGGAGTCGGTGGGCGCCACCTTGCGGATCTTGGTGTAGAGCTCCTGCATGGGGGCGCAGGAGCCGATGATGCCGATCTCGCCGTCCGCGGGGGCGGTGTTACCGCTGCTACGGTCGGCGGCCTTGGCGTTACCGCGGGCTTCGGCGGGAGCGTTACGGTTCTCCTGGCGATCCTTGAGGATACGCGCCACGGCCTGGAGCATCTCGTCGTGGTCGAATGGTTTGGCGATGTAGTCCACCGCGCCCATCTTCATCGAATCCACTGCCGAGCGCAGGCTGGCATAGCTGGTCATGATCAGCACCGGAGTGCCCTGGGCCAGCTTTATCAGTTCGGTGCCGGGTGCGCCGGGCAGGCGCAGGTCGCTGACGATCATGTCGAACGACGGGATGCTGTAGCGCTCCTGCGCCTCCTGCACCGAGCCAGCTTCGCTGACCTGGTACTGGTTGCGCTCGAGCAATCGTCGCAGGGCGGAACGGATGATGGTTTCGTCTTCGACGATGAGGATATGTGCCATGTATTCAGCTCTCTCGACGTGCTCGTTTACTGCTCGGCCGTCGGGCCAGGATGCCGCGGCAAGGTGACGCTGATGCGGGTTCCGCATTCGCGTTCGGGGTCAGCCGGGCTGTCTATGGTGATTTGCCCATAATGCTCTTCCACGATCGAATAGACCAGAGCGAGCCCCAGGCCGGTCCCTTTACCAGGGTCCTTGGTGGTGAAGAAGGGCTCGAACAGGCGGTCGATGATCGACTTGGGTATTCCGCTGCCTTCGTCCTCGACGATCAGGTCGATGGTCTGCTCGGAAGCTTCGCTGCGCACGCGGATCGCGCCGTTGGGCGGGGAGGCGTCGCGGGCGTTGGACAGCAGGTTGATCAGCACCTGGGCCAGACGCTGGGAGTCGCCTTCCACCCAGTGTTCCGGATCGCACAGGTTGAAGAACTGCACGTCGACGCTGCGCTTATTGAGCGACAGCAGGCCGATGGCTTCCTGGGCGACGTCCGCCAGGCACACCGGCTCGGCCGCGACCTGCTTGCCGCCCGCGTGGGCGAAGCTCATCAGCGATTGCACGATGCGCGAGACGCGCTTGGTCTGTTCGAGGATCTGCCCGCTGATCTCGGTCAGCTCGCCGTCGCCTTCACGCTCTTCGCGCAGGTTCTGCGCCAGGCAGGCGATGCCGGTGATCGGGTTGCCGATCTCGTGGGCCACGCCGGCGGCGAGGCGGCCGATGGAGGCCAGGCGCTCGGAGTGGATCAGCTTGTCTTCCAGCGACTGGGTTTCGGTGAGGTCTTCGACCAGCAGCACCAGGCCACTGTTACCGGGCGCAAGGGGTTCCTCGATCGCCGCCTTGTGCAGGTTCAGCCAGCGGGTCTGGCCCTCGATGGTCAGGCGCTGCTTGTGCAGGTGCTCGTCGGGGGCGTCGATGAAGCCTTCCAGCAGGCCGCGCCACGGATCGGGCAGGGCGGCCAGGCGCGAGCCGACCACGCGCTGCGCGCTGACCCCGGTGAGGTCTTCGATGGCGCGGTTCCACATGAGGATTTCCTGGTCCTTGGCCAGCGAGCACACGCCCATCGGCAGATCCTGCAGGGTCTGGCGGTGGTAGCGGCGCAGGGTGTCGAGTTCGGCGGCCAGGCCAGTTAGCCGGGAGTGGTAGTCCTCCAGGCGGCTCTCGATGAAGTGGATGTCCTCGGTGACGTAGGCTTCGCTGCTGGCCTTGTAGGGCAGGAAGGTCTCCACCATGTCCTGCGCCACGCTCGGGCCCATCAGGCCGGAGAGGTTCGCCTCGATGCGGTCGCGCAGGCGGCGCAGGGCATAGGGGCGGCGTTCGTCGAAGGGCAGGTGCAGGTCGCGCAGGGCCTGTTCCACCTCGCGCTGGGCAGTCTTCGCGCCCAGCGGCTTGGCCAGCTGGCTGGCGAATTCCTGCGGGGAGACGGCGATCAGCTCGCGGCGCTGCGGGCGGCGTACGTTGTCCACGGCGCAGGCTTCGGCGGCGCCTTTCTCTTCATCGCTGGCTTCGGTGAACAGCGAGACCAGGGTGAACACCAGCACGTTGGCGGCCAGCGAAGCGAGCGCTGCGAGGTGCCAGGTGGTGTCGTCGAGTACATAGAGCGAGTTGAACAGCGGCAGATAGATGCTCTGCATGTTCGCCACCAGCGGGGTGAGCATGGTCGCGCCCCACACCAGCATGCCCGCCACGAGACCTGCGATGAAGCCGCGGCGGTTGGCGGTCGGCCAGTAGAGCACGGCCAGCGCGCCGGGGAGGAACTGCAGGGTGGCGACGAAGGAGACAATGCCCAGGTTGGACAGGTCCTGCTCCGCGCCCAGCAGCAGGTAGAAGGCATAGCCGGCCATGATGATCGCGGCGATCAGCGCGCGGCGGGTCCATTTCAGCCAGCGGTAGATGTTGCCTTCGGCCGGCGGCTGGTAGAGCGGCAGCACCAGGTGGTTGAGCACCATGCCCGAGAGCGCCAGGGTCATCACGATGATCAGGCCGCTGGCGGCGGAGATGCCGCCGACGAACGCGGTCAGCGCCAGGGCCGGGCTGTCCACCGAGATGCCCAGGCCGAGGGTGAAGTATTCCGGGTTGGTCGAGGCGCCCAGGTGCAGGCCGGCCCAGAGGATCGGTGGTACTGCGAGGCTCATCGGCAGCAGGAACAACGGCAGGCCCCAGCTGGCGCTCAGCAGTGAGCGCGGGTTGAGGTTCTCGGTGAAGGTCATGTGGAACATGTGCGGCATCACGATGGCCGCGGCGAAGAACACCAGCAGCAGCGTGCGCCACGGCCCTTCGGCCAGCGGCGTGTGCAGGGTGCTCAGGGCTTCCTGGTTCTGCAGCAGCCACACTTCCAGGCCGTCCGGCCCGCCGAACACGCCATAGAGGGCGAACAGGCCGATGGAGCAGAGCGCCACCAGCTTCACCAGCGACTCGAAGGCGATGGCCATCACCAGCCCTTCATGACGCTCGCGGGTCGCAATGTGGCGCGCGCCGAAGAGGATGGCGAACAGCGTGATCAGCGCGCAGAACGCCAGCGCCGCGCGGTTGGGTTCGGATTCGCGGGTGAGGATGCTGATCGAGTCGGTCACCGCCTGGATCTGCAAGGCCAGCATCGGCAGCACGCCGATCAGCATGAACAGTGTGGTCAGCGCGCCGGCCCAGGTGCTACGGAAGCGGAAGGCGAACAGGTCGGCCAGCGACGACAGCTGGTAGGCCCGGGTGATCCGCAGGATCGGGTAGAGCAGCACCGGCGCGAGCAGGAAGGCGCCGGAGACGCCCAGGTAGATCGCCAGGAAGCCGTAGCCGTACTGGTAGGCCAGCCCGACCGTGCCATAGAAGGCCCAGGCGCTGGCGTACACGCCCAGCGACAGGGTGTAGATCAGCGGATGGCGCACCAGCCGGCGCGGAATGAAGCCGCGCTCGGTGATCCAGGCGACACCGAAGAGGACCATCAGGTAGGAGGCGCTGATCAGGATCAGCTGGGTGAGGCTAAAGCTCGTCAGCATCGCGCTGGCTCTGCAGGATGAAGGTGACGACGATCAGGATCAGCCACAGCAGATACGGGCGGTACCAGGCGCCGTGGGGATCGATCCACCAGTCCATGATGGCCGGTGAGAACAGGTAGATGCCCACGACCAGGAGCAACACCAGTCGGTAGATGTACATGTCGTCTCTCTCTTGGTTCGGCGGGCAGGCTACCTGTGCGCACAGTCGCCGGCAAGCCGGCCGCCGGTGGGGACGGGTACAAGTCTAGAGCCGCGCATCTTCCAGCGTCAGGCTGTGGGGGATCGCATCGGCATCCCAGTGCGCGATGCCCCAGGCGAGCACCTCGTGGGGCGTGGCCTGCAGCAGCTCAGTGGGCGGCTTCTGTCCCAGTGCCTTCAAGGCGCGCACCAGCAGCGGGGCGGCCTGGTCGGCTTCCAGTGGTGGCGATCGGTAGGACTTGCCGAGCTTGTGGCCGTCGGGCTGGATGATCAGCGGCACATGCAGGTAGCGCGGGGCGGCGATGCCCAGCAGTTCCTGCAGGTAGAGCTGGCGCGGGGTGTTGTCCAGCAGGTCGGCGCCGCGAACGATGTCGGTAATACCCTGCCAGGCATCGTCCAGCACTACCGCCAGTTGATAGGCGAACAGCCCGTCGCGGCGGCGGATGACAAAGTCGCCTACTTCGCGGCCCAGGTGCTGGTGGAATTCGCCCTGCAGCCGATCGGTGAAGCGGTAGTCCAGCTCCGGCACGCGGATGCGGATGGCGACGTCGCCGTGCCAGTCATGCTGGGCGTCGCGGCAGGTGCCGGGATAGATGCCGTGGCTGCCTTCGAGCTGCTTGCGCGAACAGGTGCAGGCGTAGGCCAGGCCGCTGCGCAGCCATTGCTCGACCTGGGCTGCATAGGCGTTGCCGCGCTCGCTCTGGCGCTCGACCGGGCCGTCCCACTCGAAGCCATAGCGCTCGAGGGTCTCCAGGATGGCGGTCTGGGCGCCGGGCATTTCGCGCGGTGGGTCGAGGTCCTCCATGCGCACCAGCCACTTTCCCCCCACGGCGCGCGCGTCCAGGTAGGAGGCCACTGCCGCCACCAGCGAACCGAAGTGCAGGTAGCCGCTGGGCGTGGGGGCAAAGCGTCCGACGTAGCGGGAGGCGGGCATGGGAACTCTCTGCTGCTGGAAGACCATCTATAAAACGCAGAAACGAAACGGGGCGCCGCAGCGCCCCGTCCGGGATCAACCAGGCTCAGGAGCCCAGCTGCTTTTCCTTGATTTCCGCCAGGGTCTTGCAGTCGATGCAAAGGGTGGCGGTGGGGCGGGCTTCCAGACGGCGAATGCCGATCTCGACGCCGCAGGAGTCGCACCAGCCGTAATCGTTGTCTTCGATCAGCTGCAGGGTCTCGTCGATCTTCTTGATCAGCTTGCGCTCGCGGTCGCGGGCGCGCAGCTCGAGGCTGAACTCTTCTTCCTGGCTGGCACGGTCGGCCGGGTCGGGGAAGTTGGCCGCTTCGTCCTGCATGTGGTGCACGGTGCGGTCCACTTCTTCCATCAGCTCAACTTTCCACTTGTTGAGGATGGAGGTGAAGTGCGCGCGCATGCGATCACTCATGTACTCCTCGCCCTTGGTTTCCTGGTAGGGCTCGAAGCCACGAATCAGTTGGCTGCTCTGTTGCTTTGCTTTGGTGGGCATGGATGACCGCCTCTCACTCTCGCTAATCCTCTCGCGGATGGTCCCTCTCCGGCACCGCCGGCCCCGCGCTCGCAGCGGGCGAACTTACCAGAACGATAACCGCGATGCTACTCCCGGTTATCGAGCCTGCCAGTGCCCGCACATGACCTGATCGCCAGGTCGGCGACCCACCGGTCATCGCCAGTGGGTTTTTCTGCAAACCTGAGCAGAATCGTCGGCGTTCGCCAGACGAAGCCTGCAAGTTCCCGGAAGCCGCACATCACAGGCGCGGCCGCCCAGAATTCATCAGTGGCCTGTTAGAATCCCGGCTCTGTCGCAAAGTTCGGAATATTCCATGGCCACCACCTTCAGTGCGCGCAGCCGCGCCATCGAACCCTTTCACGTCATGGCGCTGCTGGCGCGGGCCAACGAGCTGCAGGCCGCGGGTCACGACGTCATCCACCTGGAAATCGGCGAGCCGGACTTCACCACCGCCGCGCCCATCGTCGAGGCCGGGCAGAAGGCCCTGGCAAATGGTCACACGCGCTATACCGCCGCACGTGGCCTGCCGGCCCTGCGCGAAGCCATCGCCGGCTTCTACGCCCAGCGCTACGGGCTGTCGATCGACCCGCAACGCATTCTCGTCACGCCTGGCGGCTCCGGTGCCCTGCTGCTCGCCAGCAGCCTGCTGGTGGATCCGGGCAAGCACTGGCTGCTGGCCGATCCGGGCTACCCGTGCAACCGCCACTTCCTGCGCCTGGTGGAAGGCGCCGCGCAACTGGTGCCGGTGGGGCCGGAGAGCCGTTACCAGCTCACCCCGGAACTCATCGAACGGCACTGGGATCAGGACAGTGTAGGCGCTCTGGCCGCATCGCCGGCGAATCCTACCGGCACCCTGTTGCACAAGGACGAACTCGTCGCGCTGTCTGGCGCCCTGAAGGCGCGCGGCGGGCATCTGGTGGTGGACGAGATCTACCACGGCCTGACGTACGGCCTGGATGCGCCCAGCGTCCTGGAAGTGGATGACGACGCCTTCGTCCTCAACAGTTTCTCCAAATATTTCGGCATGACCGGCTGGCGCCTGGGTTGGCTGGTGGCGCCGCCCGAAGCGGTCGGCGAACTGGAGAAGCTCGCGCAGAACCTCTACATCAGTGCGCCGAGCATGGCTCAGCACGCGGCGTTGGCCTGTTTCGAGCCAGCGACCCTGGCGATCCTCGAAGAGCGCCGCGAAGAATTCCGCCGCCGCCGCGACTACCTGTTGCCGGCGCTGCGCGAACTGGGCTTCGGTATCGCCGTGGAGCCGGAGGGTGCCTTTTATCTGTATGCAGATATCAGCGCCTTCGGTGGCGACGCCTACGCCTTCTGCCAGCACTTCATCGAGACCGAACACGTGGCCTTCACGCCCGGCATCGACTTCGGGCGTTACCAGGCTTCGCACCACGTGCGTTTCGCCTACACCCAGAGCGTCGAACGCTTGCAGCAGGCGGTGGAGCGCATCGCGCGCGGCTTGAAGACCTGGCGTCCCTGATGCGCTTCGAACCGGCGCTGGAACAGGCGCACCTGATCAAACGCTACAAGCGCTTCCTGGCGGACATCGAGACCGCCAGTGGTGAGCGGCTCACCATCCACTGCCCGAACACCGGTTCGATGCTCAACTGCATGAGCGAAGGTTGCCGTCTCTGGTTCAGCCGCTCCGATGACCCCAAGCGCAAGCTGCCGGGGACCTGGGAGCTGGTGGAAACCCCGCAGGGCCGGTTGGCCTGCGTGAACACCGGGCGGGCCAACCGTCTGGTGGAAGAGGCGCTGCTGGCCGGTACGGTGACGGAGCTGGCCGGCTTCGACGAACTGCGCCGCGAGGTGGCCTACGGGCAGGAGAACAGCCGCGCGGACTTTCGCCTGATGTACGCCGGCAAGCCGGTGTACGTGGAAGTGAAGAGCGTAACCCTGGGCTTCGACGACACCACGGTCGCCGCCTTCCCCGATGCCGTTACCCAGCGTGGTGCCAAGCACCTGCGCGAGCTGGCGGTGCTGGCGCGCGAGGGTATGCGTGCGGTGCTGCTGTACGCGGTGAACCTGTCGGGTATCGAGGCGGTTCGCCCGGCGGTGGAAATCGACCCGGGCTACGCCGCGGCGCTGGCGGAGGCGCGCAACGCCGGCGTGGAGGTGCTGGCGTATGGGGCGCAGATTGATACGCAGGAGATTCGGCTCGAGCGGCCGTTGCAGGTGTTGTTGTAGGAGCGCCCCATGGGCGCGATCGCCGGCCTGGCCCGCTCCTACATTTCCAGCCAGATGCCCTGCTCATCCTCCCGGCAGGGCAGCGCCTCCAGCACCTCCCCCAGGCATGGTCCCTGGATGCACTCGCCGGTTTCGATGAGGAACAGCGCGCCATGGTGGCCGCACTGCAGCAGGCGGCCACTGGCATCGAGGTACCGCTCGGCGTCGTAGCCCAGCGGGATTTCCCGGTGCGGGCAGCTGTTGCGGTAGGCGTAGACGCGGCCCTGGCGGCGTACGGCAAAGAGGTTCAGGCCAGCGGCCTTGAAGCCCCGGCTCTGGCCTTCGGCCAGGTCATGCGGGGCGCAGAGCAGGATCATCCGGGGCTTCCATCCAGGTACGGCATCACGAGGCGGGCATTATCCGCGCCCGCAGGGCGATACCGGAAGAGGGTGCACTTCCGTGTGCTGAAGAAGGGCTGAGCTGGCGCCTTGCCAGCGAAAGCGGCGCCGACCTTAAGCCTCTCTGATATTTAATGCAAATAATTATCAAATAGATTTCCTAATTTTCCTGTGGCAAGGTTCGTCCATGCTGCCGCGCCGCGGCAGGCCACCTTTCGAACGAGGAATTCTGCGATGACGACCCTGACTGCGCCGGCCTCTGAGCTGTACCGCGCCTGGCAAGCCCTGCGCGCCGAGAAACCGCGCCTGCGCGCCCGCGATGCCGCGCAACACCTGGCCGTGAGCGAAGCCGAGCTGACTGCCAGTCGCCTGGGTGTGGACGCCGTGCGCCTGCGCAGCGATTGGGCCGAGCTGCTGCCGGCGCTGGGGGAGCTGGGCCAGATCATGGCGCTGACCCGCAACGAGCATTGCGTGCATGAGCGCAAGGGGCCGTACCGTGACGTCACCGTCTCCGCCAATGGCCTGATGGGCCTGGTGGTGTCTCCGGACATCGACCTGCGCCTGTTCCTCGGCGGCTGGGCCAGCGCCTTCGCCATCAGCGAGGAGACCGCCCACGGCACCCAGCGCAGCATCCAGGTATTCGACCGCCAGGGCACCGCCGTGCACAAGGTCTTCCTCACCGAGCAGAGCGACCTCGCGGCCTGGGACCCGCTGGTGCGCAGCTTCACCGCCGCCGAGCAGAGCGCAGCGCTTGACCTGGCTCCGCTGGAGCCCAAGGCCGCGCCGCTGGCCGACGGCGAAATCGATGTCGCCGCCCTGCGCGAAGGCTGGTCGGCATTGAAGGACACCCACCACTTCTTCGCCCTGCTGAAGAAGCACAAGGTCCAGCGCACCCAGGCGCTGCGCCTTGCCGGCCGCGAGTGGGCCGAGCCGCTGGCCACCGCCGAACTGCCGCGCCTGCTGGAAGCGGCCGGGGCCAACCAGTTGCCGATCATGATCTTCGTCGGCAACGCCCACTGCATCCAGATTCACACCGGCACCGTGCAGAATCTCAAGTGGATGGACGACTGGTTCAACGTCCTCGACCCGCTGTTCAACCTGCACCTGAAGACCCCGGGCGTGGTTGAACTGTGGCGCGTGCGCAAGCCCAGCAGCGATGGCGTGGTCACCAGCTGGGAAGCCTTCGATGCCCATGGCGAGTTGGTGCTGCAGGTGTTCGGTGCGCGCAAGCCCGGCGTTCCGGAACTGCAGAGCTGGCGCGAACTCGCCGAATCCTTCCCGGCACTCTGAGGGACGACACATGAAGATTTCCATGACTGCACGCGCGCTGTTCGCCGGGCTTTGCCTGACTGCCACCAGCGCGTTGGCCGACGCGTTGCCGCAGCGCTGGGTGAGCGCCGGTGGGTCGCTGAGCGAATGGGTCGTCGCCCTGGGCGGCGAGGCCAAGCTGGTGGGCGTCGACACCACCAGCCTGCACCCCGCATCGCTCCACGCGCTGCCGAAGATCGGCTATCAGCGGCAGCTCGCCGCCGAAGGCATCCTCGCGCTGAAGCCGGACATCCTGCTGGGCAGCGAAGAGATGGGCCCGCCGCCGGTACTGCAGCAACTGCGTGCCGCTGGTGTGCGGATCGAGACGCTCTCGGCCAAGGCTGACGAGAAGAACGTGCGCGACACCATTCAGCGTCTGGGCGAACTGCTTGGTGCGCCGGACAAGGCCAGGCATGCCGTGGCGGACTTCGATGCGCGTCTCGCCGCGCAGAACGCGTGGGTAAAGAAAGCCCAGTCCGCGCAAGCCGCGCCCGGTGTCGTCCTGCTGGTCGGGCACGCTGGCGGCAACCTGCTGGTGGCCGGGCAGGACACTTCCGGCGACTGGCTGATCCAGCACGCCGGTGGCCGCAACCTGGCGACCCATACCGGCTACAAGACGCTGTCGACCGAAGCCCTCACTGCGCTGAATCCGCAGGTGGTGGTGCTCAGCGATCGCTCCCTGGATGGCGACAAGGCCCGCGCCGCACTGACCCAGCAGAACCCCGGACTCGCCGCGACCAGCGCGCTGCGTGAAGGTCGTGTTCTGGTGCTCGATCAGACCCTGCTGGTGGGCGGTCTCGGCCCGCGCATCCCGGACGGGCTGGCTAGCCTCTCCCAGGCCTTTTATCCTTCCGCGCAGGCCCTGAACACGGAAAGTCGTCCTTGACCCGGATCGTTACCGCTCGACCGCTGTTCCTGCTCCTCGGTTTTCTCCTGTTGCTGGTCGTCTGGCTCTCACTGGCTCTCGGGCCGGTGAGCCTGCCGCTGGGCGATACCCTGCGCGCGCTGGCGCACATGGTCGGGCTGCCGGTGTCCGCCGATGGCCTCGGCCAGGCCGAACTGATCGTCGGGCAGATTCGCCTGCCGCGGACCTTGCTGGGCATTGCGACCGGCGGCGTGCTGGCGCTGGCCGGCGTGGCCATGCAGGGGCTGTTCCGCAACCCGCTGGCCGATCCCGGCCTGATCGGTGTTTCCAGCGGTGCTGCGCTGGGGGCGGCCATTGCCATCGTTTTTGGTGCGTCCATCGGTGGGTTGCCCGAGGCCTTCGGTCCTTATCTACTGTCCGCCTGCGCTTTTGCCGGCGGCCTGTCGGTGACGGCGTTGGTCTACCGGCTGGGGCGCCATAACGGCCAGACGAGTGTGGCGACCATGCTGCTCGCCGGCATCGCGCTGACCGCGCTGGCGGGCGCGCTGATCGGCCTGTTCACCTACCTCGCCGATGACGCCACGCTGCGCACCCTGACGTTCTGGAACCTCGGCAGCCTCAACGGCGCGAGCTATCCGCGCCTGTGGCCGCTGCTGCTGATCACCCTGCTGGTGGCCTGCTGGCTGCCGCGCCGGGTGAATGCCTTGAATGCGCTGCTGCTGGGCGAATCCGAAGCGCGTCACCTGGGCTTCAATGTGGAGCGGCTGAAACTCGAACTGATCCTCTGCACCGCGCTGGGCGTCGGCGCGGCTGTGGCTGCCGCCGGGATGATCGGTTTCATCGGCCTGGTGGTGCCGCACCTGCTGCGCCTGATCGTCGGCCCGGATCACCGCGTGCTGCTGCCCGCCTCAATGTTCGGCGGTGCGATCCTGCTTCTGCTCGCCGACCTGATCGCGCGGCTGGCGCTGGCGCCGGCGGAACTGCCGATCGGCATCGTTACCGCGCTGATCGGTGCGCCGTTCTTCCTTTATCTGCTGATCCGGGGGCGTTCCTGATGCTGTGCGCAGACAAGCTGCTGGTGAAGCGCGGCGCCCTGACCGTTCTGCAGGAGGTGAGCGTGGCGCTGCAGCCGGGCGAAGTGCTCGGCGTTCTCGGCCCCAACGGTGCGGGCAAGAGCACCCTGCTTGGCGCCATGAACGGGGAACTGCCGCTGGCCGGTGGATCAGTGAGTCTCGACGGCCGCCCGCTGGACTCCTGGCAAGGTACCGAGCGCGCACGCCGGTTGGCGGTGCTGCCGCAATCGTCTTCGCTGAACTTCGCATTCCCCGTCGAGGCGGTGGTTGGCTTCGGACGCTTGCCCCACGACAGTGGCCGGCAGCGCGACGAGGAGATCATCCGCGAAGCCATGGCCGCTGCCGATGCCTCGCACCTGGCCGGGCGCAGCTACCTGGCGCTCTCCGGCGGCGAGCGCCAGCGGGTGCACCTTGCCCGAGTGCTGGCGCAGTTGTGGCCGGGCGGGGCGGAACAGGTGCTGCTGCTGGATGAGCCGACCTCGGCGCTCGACCCACTGCACCAGCACACCACGCTGCAAGCCGTGCGCGATTTCGCCGGGCGCGGTGCGGCGGTGCTGGTGATCCTGCACGACCTGAATCTCGCGGCGCGTTACTGTGATCGCCTGTTGTTGCTGCACGAGGCGCGCGCGCATCTGCTCGGCCCCCCTCGCGAAGTGCTGCAGGCCGAGCCGCTGCGCACTGTCTTCGGCCTCGATGTGCTGGTGCGGGAGCACCCGGAACGCGGTCATCCGCTGATCATCGCGCGCTGAAGGGAGTCGCCATGAAGAAAGTCCTGCTCGTTCCGCTGCTGGCGATGCTCACCGCCTGCCAGGCTCAGGTGAGCGTGCCGCCGCTGCCGGTCTGGCAGAGCCCGGAAGGGCGCGACAGCACCGAACTGGGGGTAATCCGCGATCTGCGTAGCGGTGAAGAGCTGTCGCCAGCGCAACTGCTCGACCGACTGGCTGCTGCACCGCGGGTGATAGTCGGCGAGCAGCACGACAACCCCGATCACCATGCACTCGAGCTCTGGCTGGCGCGCGCTCTGGCCGAGCGCCGCCCGACTGGCAGCGTGCTGCTGGAGATGCTCAACTCCGATCAGCAGAGCGCCGTGAGCGCTGCCCAGTCCTCGGCAGCGAGGGGCGATACGCCGGAAGACCTGATCGGTGCGCTGCGCTGGCAACCGGGCTGGGACTGGTCACAGTATGGCCCGCTGGTGACCTGGCTGGTGAAACAGCCGGCGCCGCTGCTGGCGGCCAACCTGGATCGCAGCGAGATCATGGCCATCTACCGGAACAAGCCCGAATTGCAGGGTTCAGCCTCCACGGCGACCTCGGTGCGCGATGCGCTGCTGCAGGACATCCGCGAGTCCCACTGTGGCCTGCTGCCGGACAGTCAGCTGCCGGCGATGCTGGCGGTGCAGCAGCAACGCGATCGGCGCCTGGCCGAACGTTTCAAGGCGGCGCCCGAACCTTCCCTGCTGATTGCCGGTGGTTTCCATGCGCGCCGTGATCTGGGCGTTCCGCTGCACCTGCAGGACCTGGACGCCGCTCAAGGGTTGGAGGTGGTGATGCTGGCGGAAGTTGGCAGGGTGGTGGAGCCGGCTCAGGCGGACTTCGCCTGGTACACACCGGCACAGCCGCCGACGGATTACTGCGCGCAGATGCGCGGCAATATGTGAAGGGGCCGAAAAGGCCCTTTTTCATGAGTGGATGAAGGATGGTCGTGGCAGAAATCGCGGGCAAAAAAAGACCCGGCAAAGTGCCGGGTCCAAACCGTGATTAGCCTGATGAGGAGATAATCTGAAGAGTCCGACTGCGTGGTCTCTCGAGCTTATCCAACTGGCCTCGCAGCCAGTGGTTGTAATAATAACCATTATCATTTGAGAGTCAACACCTTTTCTTCGACCGATCCGAAGTTTTTCTGGTGGACGTGAATGCGCCGCGCGAAGGAAAAAATCGAGGCAAAAAAAAGACCCGGCAAAGTGCCGGGTCGAAACCGTGATTAGCCTGATGAGGAGATAATCTGAAGAGTCCGACTGCGTGGTCTCTTGAGGTTATCGATCTGGCCTCGCGACCAGATGACTCAATAATAATCATTATCATTTGAGAGTCAACCTCTTTTCTGCAGATTTTTTCTCGCCCGCGAAATTCCGCCGGCGCAACGAAAAAGCCCGGCGCTGGGCCGGGCTTTCTCAGGTGGAAGCGGATCAGTCGGCCTGGCGTTGCAGACGCAGCTGGGTGACTTCCTTGTTCAGCAGGTCAATGCGCCGCGCCATGCCTTCGATGAGGCTGTGGGCGATGCGCGGGTTGCTCTGCATCAGGCTGAGGAACTGGTCCTTGGGGATCACCATCACGGTGCACGGCTCGCTGGCGATCACCGAGGCGCTGCGTTTCTCGCGGGTGAACACGGCCATGGCGCCGAAGATCTCGTCTTTCTGCACATCACCGACCTTTTGCCCGTCGACGAAGGCTTCGGCGTGGCCCTCGATGATGATGAACACGTGCTCGGCGTCGTCACCCTGCTGGATCAGCTGGGCGCCGGCGGCGAAGTGCTGGAAGCCGGTGGCTGGGCGAATCTCCGGCTGCTTGAGGTGCGCCAGGGCATCCGACAGCAGCGCGGTATGGCCGATCAGGTAGTGCAGGAACTGCTCCTGACGCTGCTCGTGGCTGTGGATATGGCGGAACACTTCGCTGCGCGAATAGGGAATCAGGCACAGCGGCTCTTCGCTGACATAGCGGCAGGGTGGCAGCTCGATGCCCTGGCGCAGGCCGACCAGGTCGCCTTCCTGCAGGTAGAACAGCGGGCGTTCATCCACCAGGGCATGGACCAGGCCGTTCTCGATGAGGAACAGATGCTTGCCGGGCAGCTCGCCTTCCAGATCGTCGGAGCGCTCCAGGCGAATGGCTTCGCCTGCGGGCTCAAGGCCGGCGAGCAATTGCGCCGGAATGCCCTGCAGCCGATTGATCAGTCGATCGGCATAGGCGGGTTGTTCACCGAGTAGGTACATGGCCGTAATTCCTTGATATGGCGACGGTCGAGGGCGCACGAAGGGCCCTGAAACCATAAGCGGACAGGTACCTTGCGTAAACATTTTCACACAGAGCTTGTGAGCTAGCTCTTGTTACGTGTGGGAAATGTCTCAAGCTCGCCAAGAAGAGCAGCCTTGTGTGCGGGTGGCAGGTCATTCCAGTGCACATCCAGCAGGGCGCCCTCGATGGCATAGAGCAGCACTTTCGAGGCGCGGAAGCCCCTTGCGCGCACGGCCCGATAGGCGCCGACCGCCCCCAGACGGCGCAGGTCGCTGGCGCTGTGAATGCCCACGGCATGCAGCCATTGGGCGGAGGTCTTGCCTAGGTTCTTCAGGTGCAGCAGTTCGTCGTTCATCGTCTGTCCTTGCGATGGGCGCGATGGGTGTCAGGTCTTGAAGGGGCCGAGAACTGCTCGTAGCGGCCGGACACTCAGAAGGAAGTGTAGCGGTGACTGGGAAAAACGTGGCTTTGTGACATCGCCATGAATGCGGGGCAGGGCGTTGTCGTCGTCGAAGGCTGGTCGTGCGGCGTCGCCGCTAGCCGGAGAACGCCACTCGGGGCGTTCTCCGGCCGACAGGCGGTGGATCAGAGGCCGGGCAGGCGCTGGCGGATGCTGGCGACCAGGGCGTCGAGGCTGGCGGCTTCCGGGGTGTTGACGCGCTTGCTGTGCTGCTGCTCCTCGGCGCTGAGGTCGTCGCGGCTGGCCAGTTGCGCCTGGACGACTTCCAGGGTGGCGTCGGACGGATCGTTGCCGTCGTTCTGGCGCTGGGCCAACCAGCCGGCGATCACGGCCTCCGGTGCGTGACAGTCGAGGATCAGGAAGGGCACGCCGGTTTCCTCGGCGATTTCCCACGCGGCGGCGCGCTGCTCGCGCTTGAGGAAGGTGGCGTCCAGCACGACCGGGTAGCCGGCGCGGAGAATGTCCACGGCCAGTTCGTTGAGGCGCTGGTAGGTCGCGGCGGTGGAGTCGGCGTCATAGATGCCGCTCTTGAGCTGGCCCTGCTGATCGGTCTTCTGTTCACCGAACAGGCGCTTGCGCTCCACGTCCGAGCGCAGGCGAACGGCGCCCAGCGCTTCCACCAGGCGCAGGGCAACCTGGCTCTTGCCGACCGCGGAAACGCCGACGGTGACGGCCAGGAAACGCGAGGGGATGGCGCTGTAGCTTTCCGCCAGGTTGGCGTAGTTGCGGTACTGGCGCAGGGTCGCGGCCTTCTGCACGGCGTCGGTCTGGTGCGCCAGGCTGAACAGCGCGATCTTGGCGCGGACCAGGGCGCGGTAGGCCTTGTAGAAGTTCAGCAGGGCCAGGGACTGGTAGTCGCCGGTGTATTCCAGGTACTGGCTGACGAAGCGCCGCGACAGGCATTTCAGGCCACGGTCTTCCAGGTCCATGGCGAGGAAGGCGTAGTCGGCAGTGACGTCGGTGAAACGGAACGGCTCGTTGAACTCGATGCAGTCGAACAGTACGGCCTTGCCGTCGATGATCGCGGCGTTACCCAGGTGAATGTCGCCATGGCATTCGCGGATGAAACCGTTCGCCTTGCGCTGCTCGAACACGCTGTGCAGGCGTTCGAAGCTGGATTCTGCCCAGGCTTCCAGGGCGTCGAGCTGTTGCAGGTCGACCTTGTCGGAGAGCATCGGGCGAATCTGCTCGAAGTTCTGCCGCACGGGCGCCATGCAGGCTTCCGGGGTACCCAGCGGGTGCTCGGTAGGCACGATGGGGGTGCGCAGGTGGAAGTCGGCGATCTGCCTTGCCAGGCCGTCGATGTGCTCGGCGCCCAGTTCGCCGCGGGCCTGCACTTCGCTGAGCAGTTGGGTTTGCGGGAATTCGCGGCACTGGAGCATGTACTCGATGGCCGGGCCTTCACCGTTCAGCTGCGGTGCGGTCTCGCTGCCGGTGATGGCAATCACGTCGAGGTACAGGCCTTCGGTCAGGCGCTGGTTCAGGCGCAGCTCCTCCTCGCAGAAGTGCTTGCGCTGGGCGAGGTCGGTGAAGTCGAGGAAACCGAAGTTCACCGGCTTCTTGATCTTGTAGACATAGGAGCCAGTGAGCAGCACCCAGGAAATGTGGGTTTCGATGACCCGGAACCCGTCGACCGGATGAGGGAAGAGGGTGGGGTTCTGCAGGGCTGCGAGTAAGGTCTGGCTCACGTGATGTCCTTTCCGGTCGAATATCTGAAGGCAGGCATTATGGCGGCTGGGTCGGTAGCTGCAAACTCTGCGGCCGACCGGCAACCAAATGGCCATCGTGGGGTCATAGCTCGGCGACTGCCGTAATCGCGAGATGCGCGGCAGTTCGCATCAAGCCCGGACGCCCGCTGGAGCGGCGTCTGTCTCCTGTGGATAAAGTACGTATAATGCGCCGCCATGACGCGTCCCCGATCTTCCAAACCTCGTAAAAAAAGCGGCAAATGGTCGCCTGCCATGCGCAAGTGGCTGGGCTGGGCTCTCAAGCTCGGTCTGGTTGGCGTGGTGGTGCTGGCCGGTTTTGCCGTGTACCTCGATGCGGTTGTCCAGGAGAAGTTCTCCGGCAAACGCTGGACCATTCCCGCCAAGGTCTATGCCCGGCCGCTGGAACTGTTCGTCGGCCTGAAACTGGGCAAGGACGACTTCCTGCGCGAGCTGGATGCCCTGGGCTATCGGCGCGAGACTTCGGTCGCAGGGCCGGGCGCGGTGTCGGTGGCCGGCAATGCCGTCGACCTGAACACACGCGGCTTCCAGTTCTATGAAGGTGCCGAGCCGGCGCAGCGCATTCGCGTGCGCTTCTCCGGCGACTATGTGGCCGGCCTGAGTCGCGCCAACGGTGGCGACCTTGCTGTCGCGCGAATGGAGCCGCTGCTGATCGGCGGCCTGTACCCGGCGCACAATGAAGACCGCATCCTGATCAAGCTCGACCAGGTGCCGCCGTACCTGATCGATACCCTGGTCGCCGTGGAAGACCGTGACTTCTGGACCCACCACGGGGTTTCGATCAAGTCCATCGCCCGCGCCGTCTGGGTTAACGCCAGCGCCGGCCAGTTGCGCCAGGGTGGCAGTACGCTGACTCAGCAGTTGGTGAAGAACTTCTTCCTGACCAACGAACGCAGCCTGTCGCGCAAGCTCACCGAAGCCATGATGGCGGTGCTGCTTGAGTTGCATTACGACAAGCGTGAAATCCTCGAAGGCTACCTCAACGAGGTATTCCTCGGTCAGGACGGCCAGCGCTCGGTGAACGGCTTCGGCCTCGCCAGCCAGTACTTCTTCAGCCAGCCGCTGTCGGAGCTCAAGCTGCCGCAGGTGGCTCTGTTGGTCGGCATGGTGAAAGGGCCCTCCTATTACAACCCGCGCCGCAATCCCGAACGTGCGCTGGAGCGCCGCAACGTGGTGCTCGACGTGCTCGCCGAGCAGGGTGTGATCGCTGCCGACGAAGCCGCTGCCGCCAAGCAGACGCCGCTCGGCGTGACTCGCCAGGGCAGCATGGCCAACAGTTCCTACCCGGCCTTCCTTGACCTGGTGAAACGCCAACTGCGCGAGGATTACCGCGACGAGGACCTCACCGAAGAAGGTCTGCGCATCTTCACCAGCTTCGACCCCATCCTGCAGATGAAGGCCGAGTCCGCCGTCAGCGAAACCTTCAAGCGTCTCGAAGGCCGCAAGGGCGTCGCCGAAACCGAAACCGCGATGGTCGTGACCAACCCGGAAACCGGTGAGATCCAGGCGTTGCTCGGCAGCCGCGACCCGCGCTTCGCCGGCTTCAACCGCGCCGTCGATGCGGTGCGGCCGATCGGTTCGCTGGTCAAACCGGCGGTCTATCTGACCGCGCTGGAAAAGCCGAGCCAGTACACCCTGACCAGCTACATCCAGGACCAGCCGTTCCAGGTGAAGGGCAAGGATGGTCAGGTCTGGACGCCGAAGAACTATGAAGGCACCGCCAACGGCACGATCTTCCTCTACCAGGGGCTGGCTCGTTCGCTGAACCTGTCCACTGCCAGGCTGGGTCTTGACCTGGGCGTGCCGAACGTTCTGAAGACGCTGGAGCGCCTGGGCGTTTCGCCGAACTGGCCGGCCTATCCGTCGATGCTGCTGGGCGCCGGTGCGCTGAGCCCGATGCAGGTGGCGACCATGTACCAGACCATCGCCAGCGGCGGCTTCAACACGCCGCTGCGCAGTATTCGCAGCGTGCTGGCGGCCGACGGGCAGCCGCTCAAGCGTTATCCGTTCCAGGTCCAGCAGCGCTTCGATCCGGGCGCCATCTACCTGCTGCAGAGCGCCATGCAGCGCGTGATGCGCGAGGGCACCGGCCGCTCCGTCTACAACCAGCTGCCGGCGTCCCTGACCCTGGCGGGCAAGACCGGCACCACCAACGACTCCCGCGATAGCTGGTTCTCCGGCTTCGGTCAGGACCTGCTCGCGGTGGTGTGGATCGGTCGCGATGACAACGGCAAGACGCCGCTCACCGGCGCCACCGGTGCGTTGCAGATCTGGACCAGCTTCATGCGCAAGGCCAATCCGGCGCCGCTGGACATGCCGATGCCGGACAATGTGGTGCAGGCCTGGGTCGATCCGCATACCGGGCAGGGCACTGACGCCAACTGCCCCGGTGCAGTACAGATGCCTTATATTCGAGGAAGCGAGCCTGCGCTGGGCGCAGGTTGCGGAAACCAGACGCCGGCCGGCGAAGTCATGGACTGGGTGCGCGGCTGGTTGAACTGATGCAAGAGGATTGGAAGTGAGAAAAGCTTGGTTTGCAGCGTCGGCGACTCTGGCGCTTCTGTCCGGTTGTGCGTCCCCGCAGCACGGCGCAATTCCCGTGCAGGACTCCGGTACCTCCGTCTCCAACTCGGAGCGCGTCGGTCGCAGCGGTGGCAACACCCAGGCGCCGGTACGTGCCGGAGCCGGCCAGAGCATCCCGCAGGGTGACTCCGGCGTTACCGTAATGGTCCCGCAGGATGCCGGCATGGCACCGATCCAGACCTTCCCGGCACAGACCGGCGCCGCGCCGATCAGCACCGCGCCGATGACCACGTCTCCGGGTGCTGCCGGCTCGACCTATTCTTCGCAGCAGCCGATTTCCACCAGTGGTGGTATCACCTCCAATGGTGGTTTCCAGTCGCAGACCTACCAGCAGCCGGCGTACCAGACCCAGCAGGCCGCGCCGTCGAGCCAGGGCAGCACCTACCAGGGCCCGTCGGGGATTCCGCGGAGCAACTCCGGCCTGTCGGCGGACGAGCAACTGGATGGTCCGGTGCTGGCGCTGCTGACCTCCGCTTCGCAGCAGCAGGGTGGTGGTGATCTGAACGGCGCTGCCGCGAGCCTGGAGCGTGCCCAGCGCATCGCGCCGCGCGAGCCGCAGGTGCTCTACAAGCTGGCCCAGGTTCGCCTGGCCCAGGGCGATGCCGCGCAAGCCGAACAGGTAGCGCTGCGTGGCCTGTCGCTGGCCAACGGTCGCCCGACCATGCAGGCCAGTCTGTGGGATTTGATCGCCAAGTGCCGTGACCAGCAGGGCAACGCTGCCGGCGCTGCCGAAGCGCGTCAGAAAGCCAAGGTGACCCTGTAATGGACGCCCGCGTGCTGGCCGTTGCCGATCAGTTGCTGCTGATCGAGCGGGAGCTGCGTGCGATCGGGATGTGGGGAGCCGAGAGCCCGTCGACGGACAGGCTTTCCAGCATCGAGCCCTTCTGCGTGGACACATTGGCGCTGGAGGAGTGGCTGCAGTGGATTTTCCTGCCGCGGATGAAACTGATCATCGAGAGCGGCGCGGATCTGCCCAGTGCTTCTGGCATCCGCGCCATCGCGGAAATGGCTTATGCCAATGAAGGCGCGCGCGTTGCGGCGCTGCTGGATGCGCTCGGCGCCTTCGATCAGCTGATCAGCCCGGCGCCCTGAGCGGGCGTCAGTTGCAGTTCTCGCGAATGCTCTTTTCGCTGGCCGCGATGCGTCCCTGACGTTCCTCTTCGGTGATCCGGCGCAGGTCACCATTGCCGTCGTCCACGCGAACGCGCGGGTTGTTCTTCAGTTGTGCCACATCGGCGCGCAGCCTCTCGCATTGCTGGACTCGCTCGGCTTCCTGCTGCGCCACTTCCTGACGCACCTTCTCGTCGGCGGCCTTCTGCTTTTCGTCTGCGCTGGGCGGCAGCACCGGCTTGGCGGCGGCAGGCGGCGGGAAATTGCTGCTGGCCTTGGGCGGCGCTGTATTGGTGTTCACCGTGGCGGCATCGGTGCCTTCCGGCGGCTGAGCGCCGAAATGGGTGATGCCCTGGGCATCGACCCACTTGTAGACCTGCGCGGCCATCACGGTCGGGGCCAGTGCGAGCAGCAGGCTGCCCAGGAAAATCGTCCGTCGCATGCTTTGTCGATCCTTGGGATGCGGAGTCTGTCGGTAACTATAACCAAATCGTGCGCTTATTCACTCTGAGAAAGTTCACATCCCCGCTTCATTCAAAGCCATATATGGCTTGACTTGGCCGCTTCGTTTCAGAAGAATCCAAGGTTCGCTGCAGTGGGCCGGCCGCAAGCTGGTTTTACTCGGCAGACAAGAGGTGCTACCCGCGCCGCAAAGTTTCACCCTGTTTCGCGTTACCTCGCGCTGGGTGGAGGCTCTCCGTAACACAAACAGGAGCGTCTCCAGGTTCTGCTCAATCGGCAGTCGACGTAGCCGGCGATTACATTCGCCCATGTCTGCCGGGCAGCCATCCAAGTCGGTCCCCCACGTTGGGGGTTTCCGTATATAGCGTTCTAGAGGTGACAACGTGGAACTTTTATCCGGCGCTGAAATGGTCGTCCGCTCCCTGCGTGACGAAGGCGTTAAGTACATCTACGGGTACCCGGGCGGTGCCCTCCTGCATATCTACGACGCTCTCTTCAAAGAGAACGAAGTAACCCACATCCTGGTTCGCCACGAGCAGGCCGCTACCCACATGGCCGACGGCTATGCGCGCGCCACCGGCAAGCCGGGCGTGGTGCTGGTGACCTCCGGTCCCGGCGCGACCAATGCCGTCACCGGCATCGCTACCGCCTACATGGACTCCATCCCGATGGTGGTGATCTCCGGCCAGGTGGCGAGCAACATGGTCGGTACCGACGCGTTCCAGGAAACCGACATGGTCGGTATCTCCCGCCCGATCGTGAAGCACAGCTTCATCATCAAGCACCCGTCGGAAATCCCCGAGGTCATCAAGAAGGCCTTCTACATCGCCCAGTCCGGCCGTCCCGGCCCGGTGGTGATCGATATTCCGAAGGACATGGGCGATCCGACCCAGAAGTTCGAGTACAACTACCCGAAGAAGGTCAAGCTGCGCTCCTACAGCCCGGCGGTCCGTGGCCACTCCGGCCAGATCCGCAAGGCTGCCGAGATGATGCTGGCTGCCAAGCGCCCGATCATCTACGCCGGTGGTGGCGTGATCATGGGCAATGCCGCCGAGCCGCTGACCGAAGTCGCGCGCATGCTCAATGTGCCGGTCACCAACACCCTGATGGGTCTGGGTGGCTATCCGGGTACCGATCGCCAGTTTGTCGGCATGCTCGGCATGCACGGCAGCTACACCGCGAACCTCGCGATGCACCACGCTGACGTGATCTTCGCTGTCGGCGCACGCTTCGACGACCGCGTGATCAACGGCGAGACCGCTGCCAAGTTCTGCCCGAACGCCAAGATCATCCACGTCGACATCGACCCGGCCTCGATCTCCAAGACGGTCAAGGCCGACATCCCGATCGTCGGCCCGGTGGACAGCGTCCTGACCGAAATGGTCGCGATCCTCAAGGAAATCGGCGAGACCCCGAACAAGGAAGCCCAGGCTGCCTGGTGGAAGCAGATCGAGGAATGGCGCGGCACCCGCGGCCTGTTCCCGTACAACATGGGCGACGGCAGCATCATCAAGCCGCAGACCGTGATCGAGACCCTCTGCGAAGTCACCAACGGTGATGCTTTCGTCGCTTCCGACGTGGGCCAGCACCAGATGTTCGCGGCGCAGTACTACCGCTTCAACAAACCCAATCGCTGGATCAACTCCGGTGGCCTGGGCACCATGGGCTTCGGCTTCCCGGCCGCCATGGGCGTGAAGCTGAACTTCCCCGAAGCCGACGTCGCCTGCGTGACCGGTGAGGGCAGCATCCAGATGAACATCCAGGAGCTGTCCACCTGCCTGCAGTACGACCTGCCGGTGAAGATCGTCAACCTGAACAACGGTGCGCTGGGCATGGTCCGCCAATGGCAGGACATGCAGTACAACAGCCGTTATTCGCACTCCTACATGGAATCGCTGCCGGACTTCGTCAAGCTGGCTGAAGCGTATGGCCACGTCGGCATGCGCATCACCGACCTGAAGGACCTGAAACCGATGATGGAAGAAGCCTTCGCGATGAAGAATCGCCTGGTCTTCCTCGACATCCAGGTCGATACCAGCGAGCACGTCTACCCGATGCAGATCCGCGGTGGTGCGATGCGCGACATGTGGCTGAGCAAGACGGAGCGTACCTGATCATGCGACACATCATTTCCCTGCTGCTGGAAAACGAACCCGGCGCGCTCTCCCGCGTGGTTGGCCTGTTCTCCCAGCGCAACTACAACATCGAAAGCCTGACCGTCGCCCCGACCGAGGACCCGACGCTGTCGCGCCTGACCCTGACCACCGCCGGTCAGGATGAGGTCATCGAGCAGATCACCAAAAACCTCAACAAGCTCATCGAGGTGGTAAAACTGGTGAACCTCTCGGAGAGCGCGCACATCGAGCGCGAGCTGATGTTGGTGAAAGTGAAGGCCACCGGCGCCCAGCGCGCCGAGGTCAAGCGCACCACCGACATTTTCCGCGGCCAGATCGTCGACGTCACCAGCAGCGTCTACACCGTGCAGCTGGCCGGTACCAGCGACAAGCTGGACAGCTTCATCCAGGCCGTCGGCACCGCGTCGATCCTCGAAGTTGTCCGCAGTGGCGTCACCGGCATTGCCCGTGGCGACAAGACTCTCAGCATCTGATTTGAAATACGGCCCACGAGGCCAACTGACAGGGGATTACCCAAATGCGCGTTTTCTACGATAAAGACTGTGACCTCTCCATCGTTCAGGGCAAGAAAGTTGCCATCATCGGTTACGGATCCCAAGGCCACGCCCACGCCTGCAACCTGAAAGACTCCGGCGTCGACGTCACCGTCGGCCTGCGTGCGGGTTCTTCCTCCGTTGCCAAGGCCCAGAACCATGGCCTGAAAGTCGCCGAAGTGGCCGAAGCCGTTGCCGCTGCCGACCTGGTCATGATCCTGACTCCGGACGAGTTCCAGGGCCGCCTGTACAAGGACGAGATCGAGCCGAACCTGAAGAAGGGCGCTACCCTGGCCTTCGCTCACGGCTTCTCCATCCACTACAACCAGGTTGTACCGCGCGCTGACCTCGACGTGATCATGATCGCGCCGAAAGCCCCGGGCCACACCGTGCGCTCCGAGTTCGTCAAGGGCGGCGGCATCCCTGACCTGATCGCCATCTACCAGGACGCTTCGGGCAATGCCAAGAACGTCGCTCTGTCCTACGCCTGCGGCGTCGGCGGCGGCCGTACCGGCATCATCGAAACCACCTTCAAGGACGAGACCGAAACCGACCTGTTCGGCGAGCAGGCTGTTCTGTGCGGCGGTTGCGTCGAGCTGGTGAAAGCCGGTTTCGAAACCCTGGTCGAAGCCGGTTACGCTCCGGAAATGGCCTACTTCGAGTGCCTGCACGAACTGAAGCTGATCGTTGACCTCATGTACGAAGGCGGCATCGCCAACATGAACTACTCGATCTCGAACAACGCCGAATACGGCGAGTACGTGACCGGTCCGGAAGTCATCAACGCCGAATCCCGCCAGGCCATGCGCAACGCTCTGAAGCGCATCCAGGACGGCGAATACGCCAAGATGTTCATCTCCGAAGGCGCCACCAACTACCCGTCGATGACCGCCAAGCGCCGTAACAACGCCGCTCACGGCATCGAAGTCATCGGCGAGCAGCTGCGCGCCATGATGCCGTGGATCGCTGCCAACAAGATCGTCGACAAGACCAAGAACTAAGGTCCATTCGACGAACGAAGAAACGCGGCGCTTGCCGCGTTTTTTCGTTTAAGGGCGGTGATCTGGTATAAAGCGGGGGCGTCGGGTGAGTCTGCGCGGTAGCGTGCCCCGGCGAATCTCAGCCTCAACGAGTTCTCAAGGAATCGTCCATGAGTGAAGGTCACGAGGAGCCGAACAAGGCTTCCGACACCGAAGAAAGTCTGCTGCCCATCGATGAACACATCGAAGAGGGGCATGACGCCGAAGGTCGCAAGGTTCGTCATCGCGGCATCTACCTGCTGCCCAACCTGTTCACCACCGCGGCACTGTTCACCGGCCTCTACGCCATCATCAATGCCATGAATGGCGACTTCTCCAACGCCGCCATCGCCATCTTCGTCGCCATGGTCCTTGACGGCCTCGACGGTCGCGTGGCCCGCCTGACCAATACCCAGAGTGCCTTCGGCGCCGAGTACGACTCGCTGTCCGACATGGTCGCCTTTGGTGTCGCGCCGGCACTAGTCGCCTTCGAATGGGCGCTGAGCAGCCTGGGCAAGGTCGGCTGGATGGTTGCCTTCATCTATGTCGCGGGTGCGGCGCTGCGCCTGGCACGCTTCAACACTCAGGTGGGCAAGGCCGACAAGCGCTACTTCATCGGTCTGGCCAGCCCGGCTGCCGCGGCGCTGGTTGCCGGTACGGTGTGGGCGTTCGCCGACTTCGACGTGCAGGGTGCCAAGGTTTCCCTGCTGGTTGCCCTGATGGTCGCTGCCGCCGGCATGCTGATGGTCAGCAACATCAAGTACTACAGCTTCAAGGACCTCGACCTGCGTGGTCGCGTGCCGTTCATGGCGATCCTGGTGGTGGTGCTGGCATTCGCCGTGGTCTTCACCGACCCGCCGCGCATCCTGCTCCTGCTGTTCCTTGCTTACGCCACCTCCGGCCCGGTGCAATACTTGTTGCAATTGCGCCGTCGCAAGCAGCCGCCTGCCGTGTAATTTCCAGCGGGCTCCGCAGTCTACTGGCGCATACAGCCAGTCGTTGCGGAGCCCGTCATGCTGATCAAGTCGTCCCGTCTTTCCGATTGCCACGAATCGGAAGTCACTCCTGAATCCCTCTATCTTTCCCGTCGTCACTTTCTCGGTGGTGCGATGGCGGCTGCCGCACTGTCCGGACTGCCTCGTCTGAGCCTTGCCGATGGCGGTCGCTATGCCGATGTGGCTGAAGCGGCTGCTCCTTCCTGGTTGGCGGAGAAGCTGTCGGCTACCCGCTGGGATGCCGTGACGGTGAAAGATGAAGCCATCACGCCATTCAAGGACGCGACCACCTACAACAACTTCTACGAGTTCGGTCCCGACAAGGGCGATCCTGCCGCCAATGCCGGCGCGCTGAACACCGAGCCGTGGTCAGTGGTGATTGATGGGGAGGTGGGCAAGCCGGGCAAGTATGGGCTCGAAGACTTCATCAAGCCCTATCAGTTGGAGGAGCGAATCTACCGGCTGCGCTGTGTCGAAGCCTGGTCAATGGTCATTCCCTGGATTGGCTTCCCGATATCCGACCTGATCAAGCGAGTGGAGCCGACCAGCAAGGCGAAATACGTACGCTTCGAAACGCTGGTGGATCGCAAGGACATGCCGGGTGTGCAGTCCAACTTCGCCCTGATCGACTGGCCCTATGTGGAAGGGTTGCGTATGGACGAAGCCATGCATCCGTTGGCGATATTGGCAGTCGGCATGTATGGCCGGGTGCTGGCGAACCAGAACGGAGCACCGCTTCGCCTGGTGGTGCCGTGGAAGTACGGGTTCAAGGGGGCCAAGTCCATCGTGCGGATCAGCTTCGTGGAAGAGCGGCCCAAGACCACCTGGCAAAGCCTGGCGGCTGATGAGTACGGTTTCTATGCCAACGTCAATCCGACCGTGGACCATCCTCGCTGGAGTCAGGCGCGCGAGCGGCGCCTGCCCAGTGGACTATTCAGCCCCAATGTTCGTCCTACCCTCATGTTCAACGGCTACGCCGATGAGGTCGCTTCGCTTTATGCAGGCATGGACCTGAGGAAGGATTACTGATGCGCTATCCGTTCTGGCGGGCCGGGGTGTTTCTGGCTGCGATGCTGCCGCCGCTTTATTGGCTGTACCAGGCGTGGATCTTCGATCTTGGCCCGGACCCGGGCAAGGCATTGGTAGACCGGCTGGGGCAGGGCGGTCTGATCCTATTGCTCATAACTCTGACCATGACTCCCCTGCAGAAGATCACCCGCTGGGGAGGCTGGGTGCAGGTCCGTCGACAACTGGGGCTGTGGTGCTTCACCTATATAGTGCTGCACCTGGGCGCCTATGCCGTCTTCATTCTGGGGCTGGACTGGGCGCAGTTGGGCGTCGAACTGCGCAAGCGTCCCTATATCATCGTCGGGGTCGTTGCCTTCCTCGGCTTGCTCTCCCTGGCGATCACTTCCAACCGCTACAGCATGCGGAGGCTGGGGGCGGGCTGGAAGAAACTGCATCGCCTGATATATGTCATCCTCGGTCTGGGATTACTGCATATGCTGTGGGTCGTACGCTCCGATCTGGAGCGCTGGGCGATCTATGCAGCCATAGGCTTGGTCCTGCTGCTCTTGCGGATGCCGCCAGTGGCCCGGCGTCTACCGCTGCTGCGGGGCCGCCTGGCGGCTAACTGAAGAAAGTTTAAATTAGTCGTTGACGGCCGATTTAAACTCCCTATAATGCGCACCACTCCCAGCGACGAAGCGCTGAAAGAACTTGAAAATCAAGTACTTACAGAGATTTGAAGTTGAGAGTGGTGGTCAGGCAGGTGATTCACTTGCCGCTCTTCATTAGCTGCTCCGGCAGCGAGCTGAAAAGAAGATCGCCGAGGTGGTTGACAGCGAGTTTGATCGCTGTAGAATGCGCCTCCCGCTGATGAGAAGGT